>CAZXYZ010000007.1:0-97597 GCA_964645045.1 uncultured Pirellulaceae bacterium
CCCCCCCCCCCCCCCCCCCCCCCCCCCCCCCCCCCCCCCCCCCCCCCCCCCGTCACTCAAGCAGCAAGTTCTTCTCGAAACGCATCGCGGTCACTCCATGCGACGGGCGTGACCTCATAACTCTGCAGCGCGTCGAGGACGGCAGGCGACACGGCCTGCTCCGAATCGTTAATCAGCGCCAAGGCCCTCGAATCGGGTGGCCGAACCTCCCGTGTGTCGATCCATGCAAACGCCACAGCTTGGGCTGTATCGCGATTTGGCCGGTTCATGGTCTGAATAATCCGTTCGGGTTGCCGCTTGGACTTGGGGATCACGAAATCGAACAGATGATCGTAGCCGCTCTTGCCCGTGAACTTGACCCTGGACGTGTATCGGATGTCGTGAAGGTCCAGCCATGCGACCACATCCTCGTAGAAGACGCTCGCGACCGTGGGCGAAGCCAAGTAAAACATGTCGTTGATCGCGAGCATGGCCTGGATCAGATTGTGCTTGCGGAGAGCGAAGTTCTCCGGGGATGCGTGAATCTCCAGCGACGAGCCGTTGAGCTGTACGCCGAATCCGTTGAGCGTCAGCCGCAACAGGTCCCGCCGCTTTTGAGTCTCCAGCTTGCAGCCCGATTGCTCAAGATCTTCAATCGTGTAACCGTCGTCGGTCAGGACGTAGCCGCGATTCGCGCGCTTGGCGTAAATCTGAAGGTAGTCGTTGTGCCGGTCGAGATAAGGCGTGGTAATCTCGATCCACTCTTCGACTTGTCGCAGCGTCGTCTTGTCCCTGAGCCAGGCCAGGTACGTGTCGAGCAACGCTTGGATTTCTTCTATCACGTGAACACCCCCCTCTCGATGTTCGGCGGCTTGGTGATGTTGCAGTACGCCATGAAGTCCTGGAGCGTTCGCCAAAGGTCCGAGGTATCAGGGAAACGATCTGAAGGCACGGGCACAGCCCATTTATCGCCAAAGCCGCAGCGATAGAGATGAAGGTGCGGACACGCGATTTCTTCACCGTCCGGGTTTCGATGCGGCGCTCCGCCAAAGTCAAGTCTCGCGAGCACAATGACTTGGCGGCCCCGCTGCTGGTATTTGCCCTTCAGCAAGTCGATCTTCCCCCTACTCACGTCAAGCAGGAAGTGCTCCTTCCTGTCCACGGAGACGAGCGGGGCGCAGAAACTCCCGCCCAGACCGGGATAACGGCACCGGTCATCGTTCTCTCGGACCTTCTCCAACGCAATCAGGGCGTCAGCTTCGGCCTGAGTCAGTTCGGCGTCAGCCATCCGGCAGTCTCCTCAGGTGATTTGGCAATGCGGCTTTGATACTGCGTAGCAGTCTATCATGGGGGCAGACGGTAGCGATGCAGATTCAGATCCCCTTTCCCCGGCTTCCTTCGCCGCCATGAGCTGGTGCAGGCGTTCGCCGAGCTTGGTGCGGATGGTGTCGAAGCGGCGGGTCAGGACGTCGCGTTTGGACGCCTTCATCTTCAGGTAGAAATCGTCCTCCGGATGGGGACGCGGGAGGGGGCCGCTTATCTGCTTCAAGGCGCCGGCGAAAGGGTACTTGTGCCGCTTCAGCCGCTCGTACGCCTGGTCCGAGAAGTCCACGGGCAGTTGCTCGGTGTCAAACAGGTCGCGGTTGACGGCCTGGGCCAGCTCGATGTACACCGCTTGCGAGAGGAGCTGCCGTAGCTCCTCGGTCAGCGAGGAAATGTGGGCCTTGCGGCGTGAATCGGCCGCCTGCGTCTCCCGCGCCATGAGCTGGACGACGGCCGTGTTGAACGTGGACACCATGCTCTGCTGCTGGCTGTCGTCCAATGTGACGGCCGAGCCCTTGTCCATGATCTCCTGCAACTCGGTCAGGGTCCGCACCGGAGAGCCGTCCCCGGCGCCGTAGAAGCCTACCAGGGGCCAAGGGGCTGCTTGCGAACACCGAACTAACGCGCCGGCGGCGGCGCAGTCCGTGGGCGGTTCCACGGCCTGAAGGACCTCTTCCAGCAGGCCGCTGCCGTAGGTCAGCAGACGCAGCGTGTTGGGGTGTTCGTCGAACAGGTCGGGATTGAAGGTCACCGCCTCCCAGGCCCCGTGCCAGTCCAGCATGTGCGCCCCGCGAATCTCCGGGTGCGGCTCGAAGCGGCTCCGCATCGCCGCCGACTCGACGATCGACCGCTCCAACTCGGGCAGCGTCACCGGCGACGGCTCGTCGCTGGCGGCCTCGACCGTGTCGTCCACCAGCTTGTCCAAGTTCAGCGCCGAGATTTCCTTCTCTTGGACACGGCGGTTGATCTCGGCGATTTCCTTGGCGATCAACTCACCACGCCGCTTGTCGTTGGCCATCGCCGCCGCCTCGATCACCTTGGCAACCTGGGTGAGAATCGGCTGCAACTCACCCACGACGCTCTCGAAGGACGTGATCCGCTCGTCGAGCCGCTGGTACACCGTGGCCTCGACGGTGCCGTCGTAGAAGTAGTTGCGAATCCAGACCTTTTGGAACACTTGCCCGATGCGGTCGATACGGCCGATCCGCTGCTCCACCCGCATCGGGTTCCACGGCATTTCGTAGTTTATCAGCACCCCGCAGGTCTGAAGATTCAACCCCTCGGAGGCCGACTCGGTGCAAAGCAGGATCTTGATGTCCTGCCGCTCGCGGAAGGCCGTCTTGATGTTCTCCTTGCTGGTGCCCACCCAGTTCTGCCCATCCCAACGCTCGCCGCCACGGCCGCTGTAGCAGGCCACCTGGCCGCCGTAGACGTGCCGGAGCTTGTCTCGGAGGTAATCCATCGTGTCCGTGTACTGGGTGAACACGATCACGGAATCCCGACGCTTGAGCACGTCGGTCAGGTCCCGCGCGAGCTGCTCGAACTTGCTGTCGGTCCCCAGGGCCCGCAAATCGGCAAGGAACCTGGTGACGTACTGGATCTCGCCCAGGAACAACGCGGGCACGGAGGCGTCGTCCTGGTCCTCATCCCCCGTGTCGAACAACAGCTCCTCGCTCACGTCCGCGTCCAGGTCTTCCTGGTCCAGATCGTCATCAGTCAGCAGGTCTGCCTGGGATGCACCCTTCAGGTAGGCCAGCCGGCGTTCCAGGCTTTGCTGGATCGCGTAGAAGCTGCTGGTCAGACGCCGGCGGTAGACGGTCATGATGAAGCCCAGACCGCGGCGCTCGGCCTCGTATTTCTGGTAGTGGTTGCGGATGTACTTCTCGATCCGCTCGTACAGCTCCCATTCCTCCGGCTTCATTTCGATCCATTCGGGCCGTGGCTCCCGATCGGGGACGTTCTCCTTGAGCAGGCCCTGCTTCCGGTACTCGCGCAGCAGCGGTCGCGTGTTGCGGAAGACGTGCCGCCGCAGCGGTGTGTGTCGGACGGCGAGCTGACGGAGCACGCCTTGGGCCTGGCCGTCGAGCTGCCGGATGACGGCTTCGGCGTTGCGGGAGCGGGGCAACCGGCGAAGCTGATCCCACGTGACCGATCCCACGCGCCCCTCGGCAACCCGACAGAACTGTTCGTCCCACTGGCCGCCGGTGACGAAATAGTCGTCCAGCATCCCGAGCACGAACGTCCAGTCGATGTCCTCGAACGGCTGACGCAGTTCCTCGAAGTATCGCAGGAAACTGCCCTCGACGCCCCAACGGCCGCCCATACCTAAGAGCTTCAACAGGTCGAAGACCTCCACGGGGTCCACCTGCATCGGCGTGGCCGTCAACAACAGCAAGCCCCGCGTCTTGGTAGCCAAGCCAGGCCGACCCTCGGTGCCGCCCAGTAGCTCCAGCAGGCGATTGGGCCGGAACAGGTCCTTGTTTAGGAAGTCCTTGCGCCGGGCGTGGTGCGATTCGTCCACGACCACCAGATCCCAGTCCCAGCCCTCCAGGAGCTGTGCCTGCCGTTCCCGACGCTTCGCCAGGTGGCTGGAGGCTAAGAAAACGGGATGGGCTTCCCACGGATTGCCGTCATCCTTGCCGGGCACCTCGCGCCCAAAGGCATCCCAGAACGTGCTGCCGTCGTACCGCGGGATGTTCAGGGCAAACTTCTCGTACAGTTCTTCCTGCCACTGCACCAGGACGCTCTTGGGGACCAGGATCAACACCCGCTTGGCCACGCCCGAGACGATGAGCTGACGCAGCGCCACGCCGGCCTCGATGGTCTTCCCCAGCCCGACCTCGTCGCAAAGCATGAACCGTTCGGGGAATCGGCGGATGATCGTATTCGACACCCGAACCTGATGCGGCCAGGGATTGACGGTGCACGTCTCCATGCCCAGTCGGTCGGCGTTCAACAGGAACGGAACGTCTCGCAGGAACTGGAAGACGATCCGTTCACGCTGGTTCCCAGCCACCTTGTAGTCGTCATGTTCCTCCTCGATCTCGGTATCCTCGTCGTCAACGCCGAACTCAAAGTCAGGCTGGGACGAAGGCCGGAACTTGAGCAGCTCCTGTTTGACCGCTTCGGGGATCGGCAAGGCGATCCAGTCCTTTTCCTTCTTGTTCCACAGCCGGTCGAACTTGACGCGGATGTTGGCCAAGTACGGAGCAGTCTCCCAGGAGTTGAAGACCATGAAGGACTCGTAGTTGTCCTCCAGTGCCGTCGCCGACTCGTTGACGCTGCCCGAAAAACCGATCTGGTTCCCGTCCTTGTCCTCGAACAGCCCTTCCTTGGGGTGGTAGTAGCTGTCGGCCTTGCTGGCCGGCAGCGGCCGGCCCTGGGCGTCGGTGGGCAGGACTACCTTGATCTCCAACTGGCCAGTGCCGATCAGCCATGCCAGAACCTTCAGGCGGTTTTCAACGTAGTCGCTTTCGGGCAGCACGAGCCGCATCTTCATGCGTTCGGCCAGACGTTGTTCCAACAGGGCATGGCCCTGGCCGATGGCATCCACGTCGGCCTCGGACAGGTCAGCGCCGCACAAGAGCCGCATCTTGCCGCCGTTGAGAATCAGCTTGGTCACGCCGGCCGCAGCTACCGCGAGCATGGTGCTGGAGAAGTAACCGGCAGCCCGATCGTAGCGGACGCTGGCGGCCAGCGCAGGGATGAAGAACTGCTTGAGCCGGTCATCCTGCGGCCCGTAGCTGATCTTCCAGGCGGTGTCGCGTAACGTGGCCATGTCTCAGACTTTGTTTGACGAAAGGAAATCCCGCGCCTTCTCGGCGGTGGCGTAGTAACTGGGGAAAAGGCGGAGGTAGCCGTAGGCGTCATCACGAGTCACCCTTGGCGGCGTCTCTCGCGGGTGGCCCAGTTCATTGCGATGAAACCGGATTTGGTTGTAAATCCCCGGGATCTTGATGTCCACATCCTCCGGCCAGCCCGAGGGGCGTCTTGGGGTCTGGATCTGCTGGAACTTGTTGGCAAGCCAGTCGAGCTTCGGCTTCATTGCGTTTGCGTCGAGCCTCTTCTGGAAGGCCGTCTGCTCAGACGAATCCCTCAGGGCGGCGAGCAGTGAGTCGCACACGAGCAGGAACACTCGTTCGGCCGCGATGCCCAGCATCATTGTGGAGGCCACCATGGTCCCGCGGCTGTAACAGTCGAGCGACTCCTTGAGGTAAGCCAGGACCGATGGGTCGGGTGAGGGGACATTTGCCCCTAGCTGCCGGAGATACTCGGATGAGTCGTGCGGCTGGAAATCCGGCTGGGCTAAGGTCTTCTTGCCGTACTCGGTGAGGTGGAAGAACGGTGGCTCCAGATTGCTGCCTGTTCCTGGGGCTATGACGCCTTCCACGACCAACGTCCAGTACGTGTCCACCACGATCCGCTTGAAGTCGTCTTGCTCGCGCTCCAAAACAACGACATTGACGAACCCAGCGTTGGATGTCGCGGTGGCGAGTTCGCTCCACGTCCGCTCCGTTCGCAGACGGTTAAGGAAGGCTCGCCGCACCACGTCGCATACATCCGGCTTGGAGGCGTCGAAACGCAACATTGTCGGGTCATTCTCTTGGTCAGCCATTGTTGCCACCTATCGTCCATCGGCCAACTGTGCAACCGCTACTCCTCGTCCTCAACTTCATCCTCCTCGTCTTCGACATCGTCGTCATCGAAGCCGGCCAGCTTCATCTGCGGGTCCAGCTTGGGCGGCTCCTCTTCCTTGGGCGCCGGCAGGTCATCCCAGAACAGCATGCGCAGGGCGTCCAGCGTGGTCATCTCGGGCCGGAGGAACTTGCCGGCCTTGTCGCGTGTCGTGGGAATGGCTTCCATCATCGCCTGGACCAGGGCCTTAGTGCGGCTGTCGGTCCGCAGGCCCTGGCGATCGACGAAGACCTGGCACGCCTTCGATCCCTCTTCGTCATAGATCATCATCGCCGTGTGTAGGGCGTCGATCAGGTGAGGGAAGGACTTGACATCAGGGTCAACCATGTTCTTCTTGCGACGGTCGCCTGGAAGGCAGAGTACCACGCTCGCCGACTTCTTTGTTACGATCCGCTTGTCCCTTACCAGGTCCTCCTCGATGTCTAAACCGAGGGCTATTGCGAGCCTCCGCGCTTCGTCCGCAGGAAACTGTTGGGCACGGAAGGCATCCCAGGCCAGCAAGTACCAGTCAGTCACCGGATCAAACACAACAGATCGCCCCAGCAGTAGGCCCCGCTTTCGCAGATCGATCACCTCTTCGCGCGCGAGATCGAGCGCATCGCCGGGCTTGAGCGGTAGGGGATCGCCCGTCTTTGAATCCGTTTCGCTAGTCAGCACAGGCCAACTTTCTGAGATGATTGACAGCACGGGACCAAACGTGCTGATATAGAGGTCAACCCCTTTTATTCCCTGCTGTTCGTACTCAGATGCCTTTTGCCGAGCGGCTTGACGGACTCTGCTCTTCAAATCGTCCCACCAAACGGGCTCGGATGCGTCTTCACGCTTGCGACATACGAGAAGGATCGTACTAGCCGCGGCGTTTTTCTTTGCCTGATGAAGGCTCTTGTCGCTTTCAGTAGCGACTGGCCACGATGCGTCGATACGGAACCCGGCCTTGATCAGAGCCGCACCGAGCGAATCCCAAGCAGCCACCTGCTTGTGGGTAAACATCACCGTCAGCACGCCATCGTCCGCTAAGACCCGACGCATCTCGCGGAAACAGGCGAGCATCTTGTTGTCGTAGTCCTGTCGGGCAAGGTCTCGCTTCTTCTTTGACTCAGCAAACCGAGCAGGGTTGGCAACAGCTTCCTCGTCCTTCGGGGTAAGATTGTCAGCGAAGAAATCAGGGTATAGCCTTTGAAAGCTGCGCCGCCCCCAAACGTAGAAGAAGTCTGACAGTTCAGCGTAGTTGACATTGTCATAGTACGGAGGATCAACCGTAATCAGTCGAACCGACCCGTCTGCATTAGACAGCCGCTGCGCAGGTCCTTTGGTAATCCGCAGACGCTGGACGGAGGACTCTGTGGCTCCCTGAAATAACGTCGCTTGCGACGAGCTGACGAGTGCCGAGATGCCAAGATATGCATCACGAACCTGTTCCACTGCCCACGGCAGAAGGTTCCTAGATGCGTCGAACTCTCCAAAGCTCCACTTGAAAGCGAAGTCGTGGCGAGCAAACGTGTTGACAATAACGTCTCTGCCGCTGTGCCATCTGATCAACCGTGAGTTGTAGTCCAGGCACTTGTCAAATGCCAACCCGAGGTACGCACTTACCGCTTGGCCGCGGGCTTCCGGAAGCTCCTGGGCAATCAACGATTGCACCTCGGCAAGTGACTCCAATGCCGTTAAGTGCGACAAGAGTTGTCGCGGGGAAAAAACATCAGCGAAGCTGGTCGCATCATACTGGGCGGGAGTGTTTCCGTGAGTCCAAGCCTCAGTGTCCATCGGTAATGGCTCGTCGGGAACGAGCCCGGAGGCAGCCCAAGACATCCTTTTGTCTCGAAGCGATTTAGCCGCACGCGAATACGCATGTTGTTCCTCTTTTGTCGGCGATCGAAATGTAAGACCTTTGCTGGTCTTGATTGCCACCGCGTATAGTTGCTCAGACATGCGACCAGCCTTCGCGTGAGCCTTTATCATAGCGTTGGTGAGGGCATCTCCAGTCCACGGGCTAGTCGCCGTTCCGCGTTTAACAGTGCCTTTGTCAGGTCGGATTTTTTCACACGCACGCTTCCCTCGCACAATCTGGAATCGGCATTGATCCGATTCTTCGTCGGCGATCAGCTCTACAGCGATGGGTTCATCAGCTTTCTTCCTCAGCCACCAGTTCGGCGATAACGGAATCGGCTTGCCTGTCACCGGACATGGCACAGTTCGTGCCCAAACGTAACAGAAAATGGTCTCGTCCTTGTTAGTGAGTGGGAAGAAGGGCTCAAGACGCTGACGGACCAAGTCACACCACATTCTGCCATACCGAACGATGTCTTCGGCTAGCGACGAGCCGAAGCGGGCCGGGTACTCGAGTGTGGCCTTTAGGATGACGCTCGCCACAGGATTCAGTTCGTTGGCATGGACCGTCAAGCCGATACGCAGTGCCTCGAACGGTATGCTCCCGCCGCCGGACATTGGATCGCAAAACGTGATTTCACGAGTTCCCCAGGTCCACTCAAGAAGATCGTAAAGGGTTCGGAGCTGATCGTCGTTCGGATTGTACGTGAACGCCCGTGGGTAACCGTACGGGATGCTGACCCCCATGTCGTTCGGTAGCCCTTCTTTCCATTCCTTCGGCAGACTGGCTATGATCGCCGGCGTCAGCTTGATTCCTTGTGTCTTGGCCCAGTCGATGATTCTGCGACTGGCCGACGGTTTTCCGTGAATACCGACAATCCCCGAGAACCACTTCTTGTACATGTCGAATGTCTGGAAGCGTTTGAGTAGTTTCTGGGGCCACGGACGGATATCATCATCGTGCTCAGTCGGATACGCTGGGAGCAGGCTAGCCAGGATCGCAGCGCGACTGGCAGTCAGCGGTCGTCGAGCCCACCAGACATGCAGAAAGTACAGCGGCGGCAACGCGGACGAGGCGCCCCGCTCCCGCATACACTCTGCCCCGATCTCGGCAATCGGGAGCCACTGCTCGATCAACACCTTGGGCCGATCTGTCTCGCTCTTCATCGTTAACCTCGCTTCTAAGTTGACTTCGTCTACAGCAGCGACTTGATCGTCATCACCTGATCCCGATTATCCTGACCCTACAAATCAACGCGAGGCCGCAGCCCCTTTACAAACTCCGTCAACTCGGCTCGGATGGCAGTGTCCCGCGTCTTGATCGCTTCGACGACGGTATCCGTTGCGGCGGTCGAGGCATCCAGCAAGGCAGCCACCAAGCCCAAAGCCTCCACCCAGGACGCCAGAGCGACCTTGCCTTCCTTGATCTCATGGACCTGCTCCATGAAAGACCGCAGCGTCTTGTCGCTCTTGGAGACATTGAACGCCTTTTCCAGCAGTGAACAGTTGCCGAGCAAGTTGACCAACGGGATCGCGTCATTCCGGTCGTCGATTCCCGTGGGCAGTCCGGCGTCCAGCTTCTTCCCCCAAAGGGCGTAAGCGACAGCGTGGTCCACATCCAAAGCTGGCTTGGCCTTGCCCAACCGCAACGGGATGGACGACATCGCCCAGCGCGTTGGATCAAGGCGATGCCAGACCCAAAGCGCGGTCCGGTAAACCGAGACACGCTCGCGGGAGCTGGCTGCCAAGGTGGTCACGAAGTTGGCTGCATCCGTCTCCAGATCCTTGACCAAGCCCTGGAATCTGTCGGCCAGGGCCTTATGAACCTCGTCCAGGGTGCCAAGTCTTCCGCAGGCGAGGAAGTCTTCGTGGAGGGCCTTGGCGTAACCGGCGATGACGGGGCTGGATGATCCTGCCCAACGGCCGGCCCACTGGGAGCAGATGAGCCAGCGATCAAGTACCGAGTCCAGCGTGGCTGCGCATTTCTTCTGGAAATCATCGTGCTGGGTCACCGTCAGTGGGTGCTGCGATTCCCAGTCAAACGCGAGATACAGCCAGGCCCAGATAACCGCCAAGGCGTTCAACGATGAGTAGTGCCCACCTAGACCGTATTCGAGGTGGCGAGCGTTGACGGCATCCAGCCCCGTCAACATGGCTCGTCGGATGCTGATCCATCGCTGGGCCAGATCGGACGCCATCGGGCGGATCGTCGCACCGCGGAGCAGATCACGGTTCGCCAGCAACTGGCCCTGGTTGCAGCAGACTGACCAGATGAACGACACCGCGTTCACCAAGCTGTCCATCTCGATGTTCAGGCCACGATCCGCCAACTCTGCCAGCAACTCCAGAAAGCACTCGCCAGCGGTCTTTCCGCCCGTGGCCGCGGGCTCCCAACCGACCTTCAACCAGGCCAGCGTGATTTCTTCGCGGGTGAGGGTGCGGCCAGCGGTGTTCAGTCGGGTGAAGATGTTGACGATCGCGTCGTTGTACGAGTCCTCCGTCCAGATGTGTTTGTCGAACGCCAGAAGTTCCAGGTAGGTGACCTTGCTCAGCTTCAGGTCCCGCAGCGTCGTCATCAGTTCGCCCATCGGCACCAGCAGTTGTTGGGCCTTCTGGTCCGGCACACCCTCGACGCCGAACAGCTCCTTCAAAGATTCGCGGAACTGGGCCTCCTTGATGTTCGGGTTCGGCGCCGCCGCGGCCCATAGCCGGCTCAGTCGGATGAAACGGCCTTTGTTTTCGGCGGAGAAAGCGCGCGGTAACGGTTCTTCGTAGGTGGCAGGCTTCGACCACTTTGACTGTCCTTCGCTGGGATCGGTGATTGCCCACCGCAACACGTTGCGGAAATCGACTGCCAACAGGTTGCCGCCCGCCGTGTATTCGGTCAGGAAACCGTCCAGGTCAAAGCACAAGGCGGCCTTTGACCAGTGCCGGTACTTGCCTTGCCGCCCGCGTAGGCGGCGGTCCTGAAGCTCCTGCGCCCAGTCGCGGTCCTCCAGCTTGAAGCCCCAAGCATCGCCGCCCAGCGCGAGCAGGAGGCTCTGCACCCGTTGTTGGCCGTCCAAGACCATGTGGTAGGACGCAGGCGGATCTTTGCGGGCAACGACGCTACCGTTGCCCTCGGCCGTACGGTCCACAACGCGCCAGAACTGCCGATGCGGGATGTTCTGAAGTTCGCCCTGGCCGACTTTCCACATCAACAACGTGCCGAACGGCCAGCCGCGGATCAGCGAGTCGACGAGCAGCGTCACCTGGTTCGGGGTCCACACATACGGCCGTTGGAGATCCGGAATCAGGACGGTGGCGCCGTCGTCGGTGCGGGCGCGATCCAGCAACTGGTAAAGCCCTTCGGTTCTTTCCTCGTAGATGTTGGCCATGTTGTCCTTTTTGCTCAACCGAATCTCGTTGTTGTCGATCCCTAGATGTCGTCAAGACAGCGTAAAGAGGCAGAAATGAGGTAATGGAGCGGGTTTCATTACCCCATTTCTTGTCGATTATCCGTTCGCTTCCATTTGACTCCCCGCCCTTTGCCGATAGGCTCGATCTGGCCCTCGGTATGTCACTCCTTCGCCAGCAAGATCCGCAGGGCCTTCTGCGCCCGCCGGCCTTGACGGTTGTCGGTCACCTTGCTGAACCAGTAGTACGCTTCCTCGGCCGTCATGCCGCGGATGTGCTCCGATACGTCTGCCATGCGTGAGGTCTTGCGGAGCGGCTTGACGGCCAGCATGAGCAGACCCAGACGGACGCCCAGCTCCTCGGACAGGGCAAACGGGACCTTGCGGCTGCGGGCGAGGTCGGTCGGCCGATAGCCGGCCTGCTTGATCGTCGCCATGACCTGCTCCACCACGGCCCGCATTGGGACGCCTTCGACCCTGACGACGAACTGCCAGCCATCGTCGCCTTCGTCGGCGTCTTCACCGCGGGCAGGCAGGCGATAGAGGGCCAAGCCATAGTCCGTGGCCTGGCCTGACTCCACACGCAGCTCAAACGGTTTCTTACTACTCATCGCCGTCTCCTTCCGTAGCCCCAGGCTGGCCGTCCACGAAGACCTTGCCCACGCCCAGGTTCACTAGTACGTCACGGATGGTCTGGAACTGATCGCTGTCCGGTGCCAGGCCGCCCTCGAAGTCGGCCCTGACACCCATGCGAACGCTGGCGTTCGACGCCTGCTGGCTGAGCGCATCGGTGACCTGCTTGACCAGCTTGTAGCGATCCCACGAGCCCCGGAACTCGACGCTGAACTTCTCCTCGCCGCCGAACTCCAGCACCATCCGCTGATCCACCTGGAGGTGCACCTTGCCGATCTGCGGGATCGCCAGGCCCAAAGACCGCACGTCCTTCGCGGCGTCCTTGCCCATGCCCTCGATACGGATGAAGAGCCGGCTGAGCGACTTGACGCCGCCGTCGTGGCACTGGTCGGCGATGGCCTGGAACGCCTGCGCCGGCGTCCCCTCGCTGGAGACCTTCTTCACCTTGACCTTGCAGACGCACGGGGACTGCTTGCACTTGGGGCAGGTTTCGTCATCGCAGACACAGGGCGACTTGTTGCAGACCGGGCACGTCTCCTCGATCTCCTCTTCGCCCTTGATCTTGATGCCGACCCGCTTGGCTTCCTCGGGCGTGTACAGCGTGGCCTCGTCGCTGATCTCGACCACGGGCGTCGGCGAGACGGAGCCGTAGCCCATGCCCTCGGACGCCAGGTAATAGACCCACGTGCCCTTCTGCACGCCCTCCTTGATCGTCTTCTTGAGCTGGTTAATGTCCAGCAGCATCTTCAGGCCCAGCCGCTGGCAGAACGCCCGCCGCAGGTCTTCCGTCGTGATCGAGACGGCGTTTTGCGTCCACGCCTTCGCCTTGAGGTACTGGGCGTTCAGCGGCTTGTCGTCGGCGGTGAGCACTTTGTCCAGGCCCTTGAGCACCTTCAACACGACCTCGGACTGGTCCTTGACCATCTGCCCCTGCTCGTCGGGCTGAAGGAGCTGATGGGCGAGGTTGCCGGACTTGCGGGAGGCGTCGGCCGAAGGATAGTACAGGTGACGGTAGCCGCGGGTGATCGCCACGCGCAGCTCCAACTCCGACGCTTCGGCCATCTGCGTGAGCTTTTCGGCGACCGTCTGAGTGAACTCGGACATGCGGTCCGCATCGTTGACGACCCGCTGGCCGGCCAGATACCGCTGGGCCACGTCCACCATGTTCGACACCTGGTCCGCGTCGGCGACCAGGAACAAGACATTATTCTTGTACGTCCGGTACTCTTCCATGCTGCCCTTGTGCTCGAAGAGCTTCAGGACCAGGTCGGGCGGCGTGGCCGCCTCGGTGGCTTTGACGTTGGCGGCGTCGTAGTGGACAACCGCGAGTTTGGGCGCCTGGGCGTCGTCGTCCAGGTCCGCGGCCTCGGCGGGGAAGTATTCCGGCTCGAACGTGCCCTTCTTCCAGACCTTCTTGATCCGCTCGTCCAGCTCGGTCTTGGCCTTGATCTTGCCGACCATGCTCATTTCGTCGTCGATGATCTTGCGGGGCGCCGGCTCCGGCTTGAAGCGGTAGCGGTGGCCGTCGTAGTCGAAGTACCAGCAGCAATCGACCAGCCGCTGTGTCGCCTTTTCTACAAGCGACGGATCGTCGTCGGGCTGAAGGACGGCCAGCCGCAAGTCGGCCGGATCGGCGCCGCTCTGGCCGGTTTGGACCAAGCTGTGCAGGAAGACGGTCGTGGCGATCCGCTGGCCGTAGGACGGGCGACCGGCCGCGAGGTAGTCTGCGTCCAGAGCCTGAGCGTGGGCGGGCGAGCCCTTCAGCGGGCTGGCGATGTCCGCCTCGATGACCTGCTTGTACTGCGGCCGATCCAGCCGGCTGGTGAGATCGTTGGCCGTGCGATCATCGGCGAGGTCCATGCAGAACGGGGCGATCAGAAAGCAGTCCTTGGGCTTCTCTTCCCAGAGCTTGCGGATCGTCTGCGCCAAGATGCGCAACACGCCGCGGGTCCGCTGGAAGTTGGGAATCGTCGAAGTCTTGCGGTTCAGCGTGGTCAGCAGCTCGGGGTGGAAGGGGTAATCCTTGGCGATATCGTCGGTGTAGTCGGAGCGAGTCGCCCGTTGCGGCAGATCGACGCTTTGGCCGACCAAGCGGCCGAAATACTGGGCATAACAGCCGGCGACCTCCTTGGCCGCTTTCTTGTCGATGTCGGAAAACATGCGGTGGCTGACGACGGCGCTGATCTCGTCCTCGGCCGTGGGCGTCAAGACGTGTTCCGAGCGGGCGGAAACGCTTTTGGACTCGGCCAGGGCCTCGCGGAGCTGGTCGGACTCCTTGCCGAAGGCGTCCCCCGAGTCGGCCAGTGTGTAGACGAGTACGGTCCCTTTGCTCTCGGACGCGAACTTCATCAGGGACATCAGGAACGCCACGGTCTGTTCCGCCAGCGTGGTCTTGCCCACCTGCGCGCCGCTGCTGACCCGCAGGTACTGGCCGATCTCGTCGATCATGATCAGGGCCGGATCGTCGCCGATCAGCTTTTCCCAGGGCTGGGTGCTGGGGGCCGTGCGACCCTCGTCGCTCTTGCGGACCAGTTCGTAGGCCGCCTTGCCGCCTTCGGCGCCGCCCGTGCGTAAGCCGAGCTGGTAAGCCAGTTCGCCCCACAGGGTGTACGTGCGCACGTCGCCGTGGTCCACGCCATCCGCCACGCCGACGTCCGGACCCACGATGCCGGCGATCTTCTCGATCGGCCGGCTGGGCAAGCTATCCCTGCCGACGAAGCCTTTGACCACTTTCGGGTCCACCTCACCGTCGCAGACGTGGTACAAAGCGATCAGGTTGTGCGTCTTACCGCCGCCGAAGTTGGTTTCCAGCCGGATCACCGAAGCGCTGTCCCGCCGCTTGCCGGAAAGGCGGCCCAACGCCTCATGCAGCAACGATTTCAGCCCTTTGGTGGCGTAGGTATTGGCGAAAAACGTCTCGGCATCGCCGTACACGGCATCGGCCGTCCCTCGCAGGACCTTGGTCAACGAGGCGGCGAACTGCTGTTCCTTCAACTCGCCCGTCAGCACTTCCGGGCGGGGCTTGCATGCGTCGAAGATGGTCTTCATGGTGCTTCCTGTTTCATCGCTTGCGTTTGGGAGCAGGGATGGGTGTCTTCTCAATCGACTGGAGCAGGTTCGCCAGATCATCGCGCCGGTACAGCCGGTGTTTGTTGACCGGATGCCGGAACTCTGGGATCTTCCCAGCGGCGCCCCACGCCCGCACGGTGTTGGGGGCCACGCCAAGGATTTTGGCTGCCTCTTGGACCCGAACGTAGGTTTCGCGGATGCTCATAACTGCCGCCCTTTTGATGGGGATAGCCGCTGCTAATGCAGAACTTACCAAGTCATGCACGCACAAGTAACTACCCGCCCCAGAAAAAAGGTGTCGCACCCCCCGACAGCCGGCCGGTCGTGGTGGCTGGGGCAACTGCGCACGACGACCCGCTGTGAATGTACCAGGATGGTTGGTCAGATCACGTCCAGCCCCGGCACCTCTTTTCGCAAACGGTGGCATTAGTGGCGCGGGCGGGAGCGAGCAGCGTGGTAGCCAAGTGATTGGTCACCCCTGGAGCCGTGACAGTCCTCCCGCATCTCGGACAGCACACAATCGTGAAGGACCTGCTGAGCCACCACTACATTCGTGACCGGCGTGACACGGTTGGTCAAAACTCGCAGAAGATTCTTGCGAAACTGCCGGAAGATTCGCCCGTGGTTGGGGACCGGCAGCTGCCCGCAGCACTTCAGATCGTGCGTCACCGACTCCGAAGAAACTCCGCGGCATGGCTTACGAACCAGCCGGCTTTCGATCCCTTGGAACGTCCTTCGCCGGGCCGTCTTTGAGCAGGTCGCCGTGCGTGAAGTTTAGCACCGTGGCACTAAGGCGGGGCACGGGGCGGACATCAGCTTGACAACAATCAGAGGGGCCGGACGCCATGTCCGAGGCCGATTTCCTTACGGCGGCCCCGCGAGCATGTGGCCCGTCTTGCGAATCGTCTTCCGCTAATGGATCATTACGCCGTAGACCTGGAGGAAATCGAAGACACATTGGCAGCAGTGGTCGAGGCCACTGGTGACAGATTAAGGGAGATCGAACGATGGACGAGATGCTGAACTACGTGAACTACGTTCTGGACACCGCCCTGAGCCCGGATCACTCGCGGGATGACATCGGGCCTGGAGCGATGCTGGTGGGCTGGGAGAGCGAATCGGACCCAATGGTCGTGGCGGTGATTGGCGCAACGATGGACACCAAGGGACGCCGGGATTCAGTGGAGGAGGACGAGGCCATCGAGATTGCCACGGACTACTTGGACGAGATCGGCTGGTTCAGCAGTGGACCCACCAAGCCCGACCACGTTGTTCGAGTATGACGGTTCACCGACTGGATATGGTTGAGTCCTCGAAAACGGCGTAGTTTTGACGTATCGTCGAGCATTCGGTGCCGCCCCAGAAGGAGCGGCCGGCTACCGAACTTTCGACTTAGATCACCGGCAACGGGCACCACAGCCGAGCCTCGAAGACGTCCGGGGGCTCGAACGCTTCTCCAGTAACCCACGGATTTACCGTCGATTTGCCGGTACGGCATACTCGTTTCAATGCTCATCGCCAAGTCGTTCCAGTTCGTCGGCTGCGCCGATCACTTTGGCCGTCCAGTCCCGGTCGTCAGGCGCCACGACCAGGACCTGGAATCCATGCTGCTCGCCTTCCATCCGTACACCGTCCGAATCGTCAACGTGCAGGTCGATGTCGAATGCCGCAGGGTTCTTGCTGGGCGGCCGATCCTGCGGAGACCTTCGCAGATGCCTGTCATGTTCGGCCTGATTGATCATCCCGTCGATGCGCACACCGTGCCAACGAAACCAGCGTCTCACGGCGCCGGGATGGCGGTTGGATGTGGTGTACACCCAAACTTCCCAGCCGCGTTGCCGGAGTTGACGCATCAGCTCCGGTGTGCCCAGCCGTAGCGGTTCGTCGTCTACAAGCAGCCTAAGAAACCAGCGCAGCCGCGGCTCCTGCGGAACGCCGGCTTGGTAGCAGATCAGGGTGTCGTCGAGATCGAAGGAGATGCGCATCGCGAGCCTCGGTGTATCCGCCGATGCTGGATTCTAACGTGTCCGACTTTCGCCGCGAACCAGGACCATCCACCACCGCCGTGAACCGCCGTCCACCCTGATTTTGGGCCGAAAACCTGGCATGTTGTAGTGGTGGATGGCGTTAGCTCTCGCAACTGGCCTTCCACCGCCCTCGGAACCCCGTGAGCGTCTTTTCAGGGACGTTCACGGGGTTTTTCGCTATCCGCCGCCAGTAATCGTGCTGGTGTGCCGTCGCGAGCCGAGGTGTACGTCTTCCAGCCTCGCACGGTGCGGGGTGTTCGTGTTCTTCACCACACGATCGCCCCCACGGGGGCGGTCTGTAACCGCAAGGAGACTGCCGATGATCGCCCCCGCTCTGAAACGCCGCCGCAACATCGCCGCCGACCGACTCCGCGAGCACTTCTTGTCCCTGTTGCCGGCCATCAGCGAGCAAGCCCGCTTCGCCTTCCGCAGTGAACGGCATGAGCGCCGCCAGGAGTTGATCGCCGAAGTGGTCGCCAACGCGTTTGTCGCTTTCGTGCGTCTGATGGACCGAGGACTGGAGAGCATCATCTACGCGACGCCGCTTGCCCAGTACGCCATCAAGCAGGTTCGCGACGGCCGCCGCGTCGGGGCCAAGTTGAACTGTCGGGACGTGAGCAGCCCGTATGCCCAGTGGGCCAAGGGCTTTGCCGTTGAGCGGCTCGACCGGTTCGACGAGGAGGAGGGGCAGTGGCGAGAGGTCGTCGTCGAGGACCGCCGGAGCGGCCCGGCCGAAGTCGCCGCGAGTCGGATCGACATCGCCGACTGGTTCGACAGCCTGCCGCGCAGCAAACGCCGGATCGCGGCGACGTTGGCGACCGGCGAAACCACGAAGCGGGCTGCCCGTCGATTCAACGTGTCGCCCGGACGGATTTCGCAGATGCGTCGCGAGCTGCAAAACGCTTGGCAAGACTTCCAGGGCGAGCCGGCGACCGTCTGATCCACGCCTGACTATCGGCTGTGTCCGCGGGGTGGCGACGACTTGCCACCCCCGCACACGACCCGACTGTCACAGTCCTGCGGCTCCGGGCTTACCGGCGTCCGCAGGGCTCTCTTGGTTTCTCCCACCCCACTTTCCCGGAAGGAGTGCTGCCCTTGAGTGCATGTATCGTTTTCGCCGTGTCTGCCCTGGCTTCCGTGCTGGCCGTTGGTCTGCTGCGTGAACGCCGGATGCGGCTCACGTTGCAGGCCCTGCTTGTCAAGTTCTTCCAACTCTGGAGTAACGCTCATGCGAATGATCCCGTGGACCCCGTGGATACTGCCCGCCCTCGTTCTCGCGGCGACGCTCGGTTGTAGCTCCGATCCTGACGAACGGCTGGCCCGGTTTGCCGAACAAAGCGTCGCCACGCAGAGAGAACAGAACCAGTTGCTCGCCCGTCAGAGCGAAGCCGTGATCCGGGAGAATCAGCGTGTCACTGAGGCGGCCCAGGCTCTGGTCGAAAAAGACGCGGCGGCCCGGCAGGAAATGGTCGCTGCCCAGCGGCAACTGAGCGAGCAGTTTCATGCCGAACGGTCCGGCATCGACCGCGAACGTGCTGGCCTGGAGCAGGAGCGTCGCGAGATCGCCGCCCAGCGTCAACGTGATCCTGTAGTTGCCGAAGCCGTACATGTCGTCGGCATGCTGCTGCTGTGCCTGACGCCGCTCGCCCTGGCCGGCTACGCCTTGTATCGACTCGACCGCGGTCGTGGCGATGGCGAAGAACTGGGGGAGCTGCTGATCGCCGAGTTGGCCAGCGACACCCCGCGACTGTTGCCGTCACCGCTGCTGCGGCCGGCTGGCCTGGAACATCGCCGAGCTGCCGACGCCAACGCCAGCCCGCCGGCCTCGCACGACAACGACGACGAGTCGGACCCGCCGTTCTAAATGACCCACAGACTCAGACTACGAGAGGAGCAGTACCTTGTCCCATATTGTCAGCATCGTCACACAGGTTCGTGACCCGGCCGCCGTGCGGGCCGCGTGCCAGCGACTGGGCCTGCCCCAGCCCGTCCAGGGCACCCACCGATTGTTCACCAGCTCGGCCACCGGCCTGGGCGTACAGTTGCCCAAGTGGCGTTATCCGGTCGTGTGCCACACCGACACCGGCCAGCTGGAGTTCGATAACTTCAGTGGTCATTGGGGTGATCAGCGCCAGCTGGATGCGTTCCTTCAGGCGTACGCCGTCGAACGCGCCAAGGCCGAAGCTCGCCGCAAGGGAATCCAGGTCGCGGAAGCCAAGCTGTCCGATGGGTCGATCAAGCTAACCATCAACGTGGGAGGCACGACATGACCAAGACCATCGAGATCATTGTCAGCCCCAAGGGCGAAATCACCGTCAGCACCAAAGGCTTCGCCGGCTCATCCTGTAAGGAGGCCAGCAAGTTCATTGAGCAGGCCCTGGGCCAACGCACGGAAGAGCGGCTCACGGCCGAGTTTCATCAGCAGCACCAAGCCCACCAGGAGGCCCAGCAGCGTCAGTAGACCGCACCACATCCAATGCGGTGTCAGCTACGAGCCGGCATCGGCGGGTACCTCAACACAGAACCATCCTCGCAGGTCACCGTCCTGAAAGCCGGTGGCCTGATCCGTTGGGTACTGCTTGGCAAGGGCCGCCTTCACCGGGTCCGGGATTGAGTCCGTGGAGCCGTGGCACATCAGGCACTGGGCTTGGAGTCGAATAGGTAGCAGGGCTGCGAACTGGCCGTCCCGCGTCAGGTACGTGGGCTCGGCAGCGCGATCCGCCACAAGTTGCTCTGCCCACTTCGGGGGCGAGTTAGCGGGATTGCGCAGGCGAAATGACGTCCGTCGTATAGTCAGCCCGTGCTCTTGGGAGATCCGCTTGGCGATCTGAGGTGCCTCCTGGGAACAGACGGTAATCGCCGCCGCTGGCCCCTCGGAGCCAACCACCTCCATCAAGCGACTTTTCAAGGACGTGAACATCGCGTCCCGAGCTGCCAGGGCTTTATCTCGCTGAGCCATTTGGCCTTTTGTCAGGTTCGCTTCTGACACGCGCTGCCAGACCGAAGCGGCATCTTGGCCCGGCTGACGGCAGCCGGAGGTCACCAGAAGCAATACGGCCACAGCGACGGTCACGGTGGGCAGTTTGAACATGTCTCTCGTTCCCCTCAGGATCGAATCTCTCTGATCAAGTCGGGCGGCCGTGCTGGCCGCCACTGTCAACCATCAATCTTACCATAGTGAGGATTAGCGCATGTCACTCAAGAACCAACTGGTGGAGTACGTCTCCGCTGCCTTCACCGGCCTTTGGGTTCAGTCGCACGAACACGACGACGCTCTGACCGAAATCGCCCAGATGTGCCGCGACAACGAGTGGCGGCTCGCTGTCTGGGATGTCGAACGCGGATTGCACCTGCCCGGTCAGACCAACGGCCAGGCCGCCGACGCCGGCGGCAATGATCCGCTGGCCGCGATCCGTTCCCTGAACGCGATGGCGTCGGCCGACAGCTCGGCGCTGTTGGTGATGGTCAACGCGCACCGCTTCATGCAGTCGGCCGAGGTCGTGCAGGCCCTGGCCCAGCAGATCAGCATCGGCAAGACGAACCGGACCTTCGTGATCGCCCTGAGCCCTGTGGTGCAGGTGCCCGTCGAGCTGGAGAAACTGTTCGTCGTGTTGCAGCATGACCTGCCCGCCCGTGAGCAACTTCACGACATCGCCCGTGGCATCGCCACCGAAGACGGCGAACTGCCGGACGCTGCGGAGCTGGACATGCTGTTGGATGCGGCGGCCGGCCTCACCCGGTACGAAGCCGAGTCGGCGTTTTCGTTGAGCCTCGTGCGGCACGGCCGGATCGTGCCCGATGCCGTCTGGGACTTGAAGACGCAAACGCTAAAGAAAAGCGGCCTGATGCAGCTCTATCGTGGGACCGAGGACTTCAGCAGCCTCGGCGGCTTGGCGTCGCTCAAGGCGTTCACGAAGCGGGCCTTGTTGCAGCCGAGCCGCAGCAACCCCCTGAAGCGGCCCCGCGGGGTGTTGTTACTATCGCCGCCCGGCTGTGGGAAAAGCCAGTTTTGCAAGTGTTTGGGCCGGGAAACCGGCCGTCCGGTGCTGATGCTGGATGTCGGCACGCTGATGGGATCGCTTGTCGGACAGACGGAAGAACGGACCCGCCAGGCGTTGCAGATCGCCGACGCGATGGCACCCTGTGTAATCATGATCGACGAGGTCGAGAAGGCGTTCTCGGGCGTCGGCAACTCCGGGCAGACGGACTCTGGCGTGTCGTCGCGGATGTTCGGCTCGTTCCTGAGCTGGCTCAACGATCACGAGTCCGACGTGTTCGTGGTCTGCACGGCCAACGACGTGGCCAAGCTGCCGCCGGAGTTCGCGCGCGCTGAACGGTTCGACGCCATTTTCTTCCTGGACTTCCCCGGCCGCGAGCAGAAGCAGGCGATCTGGAACATCTACTTGGACCTGTTCGAGATCGACCGAGACCAGAAGCTGCCCAACGACGAGCAGTGGTCTGGCGCCGAGATCCGTGCCTGCGTCCGTTTGGCTGCCTTGCTCGACGTGCCGTTGGTCCAAGCTGCGCAGAACGTGGTGCCGGTCGCCGTCACAGCGGCCGAGTCCGTCGAGCGGTTGCGAAGCTGGGCCAGCGGCCGGTGCCTGGATGCCGACCGTGGTGGCATCTACCAGGGCAACGGCGCCAAGTCCACGGCCCGCCGGAGGGTCAGCCGCAATCCGCTGAACAACTGAACGTAGCCTTGGCCCATCACCACTACGCCGGCAGACGGTCCATCACGGATCGCCTGCCGGTGCTCGATTCTTGGATGTCATTTCCACCCTAACTTCAGCCGTTCCCGGACTTGGACCGGGGCATTCCCATGGGTCGGCACGTGTCTGAGTGGCTGCGGGAGCGGGACCAAGCGGTGCGTCGGCCGGTCAGACGCCAACTATCTCAGCTCCACGGTAGCGCCGACCCCTACGAGTACATTCCGAGTCTTCTCCGCTATTTCCCTGGGAACGTCCTGCAAAATAGTCGCCGGAGTGGATTCGACCAGGTGCTTTGCATCCATGAGTGAAACGCCCGTCAGGGTCTTGACCGCTTTGACCACGTTAAGCTTCGCCCCCCCGAAACCCACCAAGACCACGTCAAAACTCGCCTTCGCAGTGTCATCGTAGCGGATCTCGCCAGTCGCACGCCGCGAGCGACCGTTTGGAACGGCGGGCCAGCCGGGTTCGCGCCAGCAACCGTATGGAACGGTGCGCCGGTCGGGTTCGCGCGAGCAACCGTTTGGAACGGCCGGCCGGCCGGGTTCGATCTCCGAAAGACGGCAAGCGATCCGGTCGTGCAGTTCCATGACTTTTTCAATCGCAGCCTCTTTCGCCGCTTGTGTCCCTTTTCTGTGGCGCGCTTCGTCCTTTGCCCGAGCGACGTCCTGGCAAAGCCGCTCAAGCGATGAAATCTCGGCGATCACTTCACACACTTCTCGCAACGGATTGCAGACATCACAGGGACTGGTGTAGGAAGCCGACTCCAACAGCCTGTCGCATTGGTCGATCTTCTGTCCAACGGTAACCAGAAGGTGCCCAAAAGATGACGCGTGCTTCGCGTTTGCGACTTCCTCGACGGCCTTTCGCGCGTCCGCCACAGCGCGTTTTCCCTTGTAAGCTGGTCCGGCCATCTCGGCCAACATACGAAGGACCTCGGTTCGCATTTTGCCGAAACTCGGTGCTGTGGCGGCTTTGGCAAACACCGAGGGGTCTATCTCGATAGCATCTCGGATAGCCTTGAGGCAAAGGTCGGCGTCTCCAGCTCGGCCGGCGTAGACGCCCACCGTAAACAAAGCATCGCCGGTCGGCGTTTCCTCCAGAGCCAGCGCCCGATTGGCTGTCTTTAGGGCCTCCGTGTATTGGCCCTCCGCGTAGTGGAGTCTCGCCATCGCCCAAAGTGCACGCGCCTTGGCAGCGGCGCCCAGGCAACTCGGATCTGGCCGCGTTAGGGCTTTTCTGAAGTAATCGAAAGCGGCAGGTGCGTCGCCCTTGTGGATTTCGATGAAGGCGAGGTTCATTAGCACTTGGTAGTCGGTCCTGTTTTTCTCCAGGGCCTCCTTGAACACCTGCTCCGCCTCTTCGTACTCTTCGTTAGCAGAGAGGCGTACACCTTGACGCACAAGTTGTTGGGCCTCGTTGTTTCTGCTCTCCACCAGAGCCATCAGGATCTGATCAAGTGTCTTCCCCTGCTGGACAAGCTGCCAACGCATCTCGTCGAACGAGGCGCAGATGCGATCGCCAAGGCGATCGACCGCGTACGTAATCCTCTCTGTGGCCTCGGACAAACCGTCCAATAGCCTGTCTTTCAGTTCTTCAATCTCCGCGGCCAGTGTGTTTGTTTGCTCGTCGAGCGCATCGACGATGGCTTGTGCCCCAGCCAGGTGACTAAGCGTTATCTGACGGGCGGTCTCCTTCTGGGCTGCAAGCTGCTGCTCTGCCAGTGCGATCATCATCCGATCCCGCCGAGGGCCTTCGTAAACTAGCTCACCCATGGGCGTAATCGGACTAGGCCAATCTGACGTGTAGCGGACAATCAGCGGCTGGTTCATGGGGGTCCTCGGAGCCAGTACGGAGCTTACGACCAAAGAAACGATTGCCCCATGTTACCACTTGGCGCAACAGGGAGGAACAAGGAACGGCCACCTTACTGAGTCGTGGACGCAGGCACAGCCGTTTTCACCGGAGTTCCTGGGTTCTACTCGCATTTTTCAACATTCACGGAGACCACAGTCCATGCCCACCACCCTACTCGAACAACCCGTCGTTCGTCCCTCGACCTCGCCGTCGCAACGGCTGCGGACGACGATGGCCGCCGTGCGCGTGTCGCTCAGCTGGTTGGGCGTCCGCAAGACGTTGACCGCCGAACAGAGATCCCAAGCCGCCGACACGTTCGGGGCCGAGGGTGCGTTCCTGTCGGCCGGCAAGAAGCTGCTGGACACCACGCACCCGGCCTTCAAGGCGGTGACGGCGATCAAGGGCCGCATCATCGCGTTGTGGAAGAGCATGAGCTTGCCGTACCCGGAACCGGGCGTCCGCCTGATCCGGCAAGACAAGATCGAGACCTTCAATGGCCAGATCGAATCCCTGAAGGTGGAACTCGACGAGGCCGTCCAGCAGCTTGACCAGCACTTCGCGGACCTGAAGTCGGCCGCCCGCGACCGGTTGGGATCGTTGTACAACCCCGCCGACTACCCAACGAGTTTGCTAGGTTTGTTCCAGGTGGCCTGGGACTATCCGGCATTGGAGCCGCCCGAGTATTTGCAGCAGCTCAGCCCCGACATCTATCGGCAGGAGTGTGAGCGGGTGTCGGCCCGATTCGATGAGGCAGTGCAGTTAGCCGAACAGGCGTTCATCGAAGAACTGCAAGACTTGGTCTCGCACCTGACGGAGCGGTTGACCGGTCAAGCCGACAGTCGCCCGAAGGTGTTCAGGGATTCGGCCGTCACCAACCTGACCGAGTTCTTTCAGCGGTTCCGGCAGCTGAACGTCCGGTCAAACGACCAGCTCGACGCACTAGTTGCCCAGTGCCAACAGATCGTCCGCGGCGTAGAGCCGCAGTCGTTGCGGGACAGCCAGGGCGTGCGGCAGCGTGTGGCGACCCAGCTGTCACAGGTCGAAAACGTGCTGGACACGCTGCTGACGGACCGTCCCCGTCGCAACATCCTCCGCCGGCCCAAGTGAGGGTGATCATCATGCAGCTCGCTATTTCCGCAGACGGCACCATCCGCTGCGTGTACGGCGAAGACATCGACCTGCACACGCTCGGGCAGCTCACGATCGCTCGCGGCTCCCATGTCGAACCTGACGATCAGGGCCAGTGGTGGGCAGACATGGCGCCCGTCTCTGGTCCACGGCTCGGTCCACACACTCGCCGCAGTGAAGCGTTGCAGGCCGAAGTCGCCTGGCTGGAAGCCAACTGGCTTTGCCCGGCTGGTTGACGCCCGCCGTCGATCGTGTTTTCGCTCCTTGGCCACCGGGACCTACGTGCCCCGATGGCCTGCTTTCGTTTCTTGATCACCTCGTTTGTCCAAGCTCAAGGAGTCTCCACTTTGATCACGATCACTCGTTCCTTGGCCCGTCAACTGCGAGCCGTGTTTCGCCGGGCCGGCATCGGCAAGGCATACCGTGGCTACCGCCAGCAGGTTTTGTTTCTGACCGCCGGTGACACGCTGCGAATCCGCGGCTTGTCCCACAACGCCGCCATCGAGTACCAGACTGCCCACCAGGGCGATCCTGTCGAATCGTTCGTGTCGCTGGACCTGCTCGCCGCCTGCGAAGGCAGCCGTCCCGATCCTGTCCAGTTGGACTTCACCGTCCCCGACAAGGTCACGGCGTCATGGACCGACAAGCGGGTCCCCGTCGTCTTGGATTTCGCTGCGTCAGCACCGGATGACACGTTGCCGCCGTTTCCACCGTTGCCGGACACCTTCGCCAACAACGAACCAGCGCTGTGGACCGCGTTGCAGGAAGCGGCGTCCACTACCGACCAGCAGCCGCACCGTTTCGCGTTGAGCTGCGTGCAGTTGTGCGGCACCACCGGCAAGATCGTCGCCACCAATGGCCAGCAGGCGCTGGTGCAATCGGGCTTCACGTTCCCGTGGAGTGACGACCTGCTGGTCCCGGCATCCGATGTCTTCGGCTGCCGGGAGTTGCCCGCGGATCAGCCGATCCAAGTCGGCAAGACCGAGGACTGGGTGACGTTCAAGGTCGGACCGTGGGCGATCAGCCTGAAGCTGGAGAAGGATGCCCGCTTCCCGGATGTCAGCCGGCACATCGCCGATCCGGCTGCGGCTGCCTCGCATCTCCGCATCGCGGACAGCGATGGCGACTTCTTGAACGACGCCCTGCCGCGGCTGCCGTGCGAAGACGACACGAACAGCCCGGTCACGCTGGACCTGAACGGCAAAGTGTTGATCCGCGGCAAGGCCGCCGACCAGTCGCGAGCGACGGAGCTGGCGTTGTCCAACTCGCGGCTCGACGGCGAAGCGATCACTGTCAACTCGAACCGCGAGTACCTGCTGCGTGCCCTGCGGCTTGGCTTCCGCGATGTGCATTTCTACGGCCGTGAACAGCCCGCCCTGTGCGACGACGGCCACCGTCAACTGGTCTGGGCTCTCCTGAGCCCCGACTCGCCTATCCCCAGTAGCCCTGACTTGATCCGCATCGCGTCCATCCAGCGACAGGCTGACGACGGGAGCGGGCATCCCCAACCCCGAAGGAGGAAGACCACCGTGTCCGAACCCGTACCCCAATCGCCGCCCATCGGCGAGAAGCCCGCCACGAGAGCGAAGCGTTCGTCGGCGTCCAAGCGGACGTCCCCCATCGAACAGGCGATCGCGTTCCGCGATGCCTTGCGCGTGACCGTCAGCCAGGCCAACGAGCTGATCCGCAGCCTCAAGCAGCAGAAGCGTGAGGCCCGGCTGGTTCAGACCACGCTGGCATCGCTGAAGCAACTGCAAAAGGTCGGCGTGTAGCCCGGCCACACACAACCGATCCTGATACCGAGCCCGGTCCCTGATCGGACCGGGCCGTACCCGCGAGCACCCTTTACTTCCTCAACAAGGAGTTCAACATGCCCTTGCGACTCAACATCGGCTTGAGCAAAAAACTGGGGCTGCCCGATTATGGCAGCCTCGGTGCGTCCTGCAATGTGGACATCGAGCTGGATGCCGCCTTGCTGCAAACGGACCCGGAAGCGTTTCAGCGTCACGCCCGCAACGCCTACGACGCCTGCCGCCGTGCGGTTCAGGAAGAACTCGCCCGGCACCAAGCCGCCCCGGCAGCGACGCCCGCCAATCACCCGCCCGCGACCGTAGCGAGCGGCAACGGAAATGGGAACGGCAATGGCCACACCGGCGGTAACGGCAATGGCCACACCAACGGCAACGGTCAGAACGGTAATGGCCACAACGGTAACGGTCGTGGCAACGGTCATCCCGCGTCCGAGAAACAGCTGACGTATGTCCGGCAGCTGGCCGGGCACATCAAGGGACTGGGCGTGCGTCGGCTGGAAGCCCTCGCCCAGAAGATGTTCGCCAAGCCCGTCGCCGGTCTGACCAGTCTGGAAGCGTCCGGCCTGATCGACGCGTTGAAGGGCATCAAGGCCGGCGAGATCGACCTCGACACCGTGCTGGGAGGTACGGCCACACCATGACGACCCAAACTCTGTTCGGTGACGAACTGCAAGCTGGCCAGGGCGGCATCTGGGCGTACGTCAGCCCCAGCCGTCTGGGCAAGTGGCTCACTTGCCCGTTGGCGTTCAAACTCCAGTACCTGGAAGGAATCCGCCAGCCGACGACGCCGAGTTTGTTCTTGGGCAAGGTGGTACACGCCGGGTTGGAGCAGTTCTACCGGCATCGCCACCTGGGCGTGACGCTGGAGCCGGCCGACGTATGCCGCCGGATGCTGGAGGCGTGGGGGCCGACGATCGACGCCGAGAACATGACGTTCGAGTCGGCGGAAGCCGAGCGGGCGTTGCAGCAGCAGGCAGCGGGGCTGGTGACGGCCTATCTCGCCCACGCACCGATGGACGAAAAGCCGTTGGCAGTGGAGGTCGCCACGAATGCTCCGCTGGTCGATCCGGCGACGGGTGAGGATCTTGGTATTCCGCTGGTCGGCATCATCGACCTGATTGTGGGCGGCAACGATGGTGCGGTGATCGCCGATTTCAAGACGGCGGCCCGCAGCAGCGAGCCACTGGAGGTCTTCCACGAGGTGCAGCTCACCAGCTACGCCTACCTGTTCCGGCAGCTGTCCGACCAGATTGAGGCCGGCCTGGAAATCCGCAGCCTGATCAAGACGAAGACGCCCAAGATCGAGTTCCACGGTTATCCGGCTCGCACGGACGTTCACTTCCGCCGGCTGTTCGCCGTGATTCGCGAGTATCTCGACGCCCTCGACTCCGGTCGTTTCAACTTTCGGCCGGGATTCCACTGCGGGATGTGTGACCACGCCACGGGGCACTGCCGCGACTGGGGCGGCTAATCGGACGCCCGCTCGACCGTCCCGTCCGCGCTGACGCCGCATTTGCGGTTCGGCGTGGGCGGGGCGGCGGCGGACTGAACGCCGGCCGGTGCGAACATGAGGGCGGTCAGCGGCCGTCCTCTGTGCACCCAGCGGCGCCATCGGCGGGGTGACATGCACGTCTTTCCTTAGATATTACGACCTTTGCAGACGATTGCGGGCCGGCATCCTGGATGCCATGCTGGAGGTTGGTCACTTGCCTGGACACCGATTGCCCATCAATGCCAGGATCGGTACGGCCAACACGGCGGCTCGGCACTGGCGACTCATGCGGTCTTGGCCTGTGACCACGGCCACTTGTCCAAACAGGGAAGACGGCGGCTTCACGTCCACTTGGGCAGCCTGAGCCCCCGCGGCACAAATGATCAAGCGACTCCTACCGCGAAGGAATAGCCACAGCACGAAGGATGCTGACGCAAGGGACCGTAACGTGTTCTGACGAGATTGTGTTTCCGAATGCGCCCGCGGTTCCGCAGGCCGGTCCCAAACCGTTGTTGGGACCGAGTCCGGGTCCGCTAGATCGACAAGAAACGCAGAGACAAACAAGCCGCAAGAACACAGGAAGCAGACCACAGCCAAGACTCTTGGCCCGTGCCACACTTTTCTAATCCAAGCGACCGTTTCCCTGCGTGGATCGACCAGACGCCACTCGTAGCTCCCGGAGAGGGACGTGGTCGTCTCTACTGCCCCCACGGGTTCAGCTTGCATTGAATCTCTGATGTCCCAGATCGCCGCGTTCTCGGACGAACTCCCCTGCGGCGGATGTCTAAACGTCAGTGACATGATCTCCTGGCTCTTGCCTTCATCTGCAAAGACCCTGTAGCGGCCACCTGTTTTGTCGAGTTCGACCACGCCGAGCAAACTGCCGTAGGGGTTGGTATAGTTTGCTGCCGTCTTTCCGTTCTTGGTCAGCACCAACTTGTCCTCATGCAGAATCCCAGGTACTGTGCCGCCGGAGCCACTTGCCATGCTTGGCCTGACATGGGGCGTCTTGTGCTGCTGCAAGGCATTTATTACTTCCTTGGGGTCGAGCAACCCTTCTGCTCGTACGTTGCCGTGAGGTCCTGCTCCAACGACGGCCGTAACCGGGTCGGCCATACTGGCCGGAGCGGACGGTTTTGGGAGTCCTGTCGTTGCAGAAAGATCCGCAGAGCCACGATTTTGATTAGGGCAGCCGCACTGCGGACAAGCCGCAGCTTTGTCGCTGATACGCCGGCCACATTCAGGACATTCAATAAGCGCCATGATGTTCTCCAGCTCTTTGGATCGTAAGAAATGAACAGGCATCCAGTCCCGGGTAGCCGCACTTCGGGCACACGGCATGATCGCGAGTCGCCTGATGACCGCACTCAGGGCAGGTTGTGATCGTCACTGATCCACTCCTTGCCGTAGTCGCAGGCAGGTTCTTGTTCCTCTTTGGGACGTGCCGGCCCAGTACCTCACGATGGTCTCGGACATCCAAAATATGCACATGCCTGAGCACGATCGCTGACCTCCACATCGCGATCTCGACACTCGATCGGTGCCATGCTGCACTCTTGATGCTGGTAATCGTGCCGTCTGTCGTTGGCTGCTTGATGCACGCCGGAGCGGGAGGCGGCACGCAGCGGGGAGTTGGGAATGGCGGTGGCCGAGCCAGGAGGAACAGCGAGAAGCGACGGGCAAGAGGGACACGAGTTCTTGACGGTTCTGCCGGCCGTGAAGTTGGGCAGTAGAACAGGATCGCCCGCCGCCTCGCCGGGGGCGGCAGATCAGAATCGCGTCGGCAGGTACCTGGGCGTGGATCACGCGGGGGGCCCAAAAAAAAGAGGAGCGGTGAACCGGACCGTCCCCTCAACCCCCGCCAAGGGGCCTACGAAACAGCACCGGCCACCGCTCCCTTTCGGGAGCGGGGCGCAAGTGCTGCTTTCGTAGATACAAGGGCAAAGCCCAGGTTGGCGGTTTCGAGGGGAACAGCAGCTTGACGCTCTCGCGTCATTCAGGTTTTTCGGTCACAGCGATTTCGGCCGCAACCGCTTTGGTTCGTGGTTCTCCTGGATTCGTTGTCGGTCTGCCCCGCGGACTGCGAGGCAAGCCTAAATCTAGGCAAGGGTCTGATGACCTGCAACTAGCCGACTCGCAAATCGTCGGGTGAAGGCCGGCGTGAACCCAAGCAGGGCCGCACCAATGCAGCCGGAGAGCGAGCCGCCGTTTCTGCACAGCTCGGCGGCAACTCGACGCCGGGGCATCTGGGCGGCAGCCAAGCCGGCGAAACACAAACAGTGCGAGTGACTGCGGGGGACTGCTTGGGCGACGGTTTCGTGCGGTCCGGGAGCCACGTTTAAGGCGACATGGAAGGTCGGAAATGGGCCTTTCGAGGCGTGTTGCGCGCAGACTTTTGGCCTGCGGCGGGGCCTGCGGGGCTGCTGTGACAAGCAGAAAAAGTGGTCGGATTTCGGTGCCCTGGAAGCCTGTGCGCACCAGCTTGGGCGGGCTTTTCGCGGGCTCGCGACGCTCCCAAAAAACCAACCGCCACCCGAGATCGCTCGTGACTGGGGTCCGGCCTGATAGACAGTTTTGGGCAGGGGGCCTGGGCCGCTGGCACAGTCTGGCTCTGTGGCCCCTGGAAGATGACTGCTGCCAGCTTTGCCCATGACATGCTTCCGGGCGGATAGACACTTTTGGGCGGGGTGGCGTGATTCACAGCCCCCGCCATGAGCCGAGCCGCCTTAACCCTATACACAGCAACAGGATCGGGTCAGCAGTACACTCGGAGGCGTCGGGGGGTGTGCTATCAATGCCATCAAGGATTGATGGGGATGGGCTGTCAATCGCTTCCGTGGCGAGCTTCACAGCCATGTCATCAGGCTGAGCTGTGACGGCGTTCACAGCCAGGCTGGGGTTTTGAGCTGTGAAGGCGTTCACAGCCCGTAACGCGGCCGATTTGAGCGTTTGGGCTGTGAACGCGTTCACAGCTCGGTCCGCGGGCTTGCCCAGCACGGCACCAATCCAACTGCGGTTCTGGGCCGTCTGGGTCGTAGGCCCTCTCACAGCCTGGGGCAGGGCATCCAGGGCCAGTTTGTCCAGTCCAGTCTGGCGAAAACCACCATACGGCCAATCAGCCGTCCCTCACGAGCTCGCCCCACGCCGCCCTACTTTTGGCGGGGCCGGCCTCGGCCAAGGTGTCGCGGCGGGACGCCGTTCCAGCAGGCCCGCGCCCCCCAAATCGTATCCAGGTAGGCGTCGGGGATGCGGATTGCTGACGCTGGATCATGGGCTATGACCGCATTCCTCGGACAGCAGAGGGATTTTTGTTGGTTTTATCGGACTGTCAGACACATTCGAGGTTTGTCTTTGTCGGGAATAAGTACTTATTATAGGTGGTATTATGTTCTAAATGTTGTTTGATCTTGCAGAGCAAACAGAACCGATAATACGCCTGACAATCCAATAAAACCAACAAAAATCGCCGTCGAGATTGCCGAGACGTATGTAGTCTCTCCAGTATCGCATGCTTCAGACCGGCCCCCTTTCTCCCGACACGACCTGTAATACCCCCCTTTTGTTCGCGACGGCGTTACGGAGCCGCCGGCGAGGATGGAGTTTCAGCCGGCGCTGGCGACGGGCCTTGCCGCCGACCCGGCGAGCGCTGGAGACACGGATGGACCTGGTACGTCGGCCCTGGGCGCCGACCTCGCCCGCTGTACTGCTGCTCTACCGGCCGAAGCCACCGCTTCTCCGCCAACACCGCAAGTGCTCGGTTGGCTGCTTCAGCTGTCGGGAAACGGGTATCGTTCGCCCGCTGGATGTCACCTGCCTTGACGGTCGCCTTCTCCAGGCGGCGGATACACTCCAGTGCGGCGGTCGCCTCGGCGATTGCGGCCGCGGTCAACCCCGACCGTCCCATCGCGCCAAAAGCGGCTTGGGCGTGCGGGATGAGATACTCGGCGATCCGCAGCGCCGCCGCCATTGTCTCGCCGCTGATGAGTACATCCCACGGCGCGAACTGCGGCCTACGTTCATGTGCATCGACGCGAGCCTGCACCACTTCCTCCGGCTGGTGCCGCCACTCGTGGGCCTGTTGAACAAGATGCAGCACGGAGGCCAATCTTGCGACTGCTCCACAGAGCTTGCCCGCCCAATCCGCGATCGGAGCGAGATCACCCAAGGGGCCCAGTCGCGGTTCAATGGCCGCCTCGAACTGCCGGAACATCGCGTCCGCTTCCGGCGAAAAGCGCAAGTAGTGCGTCGCGACCCGATCTGCCGGAATGCCGACCCGAGCGATCCCACAGATCGTGAGCACGATTCGTTGGTACTCCTGGGCCACCTCTTCCGGCACGGGAGGGGCAGTGGTGTCACGATGCCCGACCATGTTGTGTGGCACCGCAAACGAGAATCGTGCAATCAGCCCTTTGCCTCGTAGTTCCGGCAGGTCGCCCAAGCCGTGAAGGACCTCTGGCTGGGCTGTCAGTGCGACGCTGAGCGTCGGGCGTTCAACGAACACGCCCTGACGGCTGAGGCGATCAGTCTGTAGCGTGTCGCCAGCATGGCCCAAAAGGTAGACACCAAAGTTGGGCCTGTCACCATACCTAGCCATCATCATCTCGAAGGGGATTCCCTCGGGAGATGCAACGAGGATGCGTCCACCCTGCTTTCCAAGCAAGTCTTCGAGCTTCTCCGGCGTGCAGTCGGCGGTGGAGAGTTGCGGCATGAACTGCGGGGTCAGGGAGTCGAGTTGTTGTTGCACCGTTTCGGCCTGCTGCATTAGATAGTCTCTTTCTTCGGCGTGACGTGGATCACCGGCACGCTTCTCCAGATTTTTGACCAACGTCGTCAGCACGTTTTTCTGCCGTTCGTAGTTGGCAACCAGAGGACGCATTGAGGTGCCCCTGTCGGACTCAAACCTTCGGAATGGGGCGAGGCACTCTCGGAAAACGGCCGACTTGCGTGTGCCCGGCGGCAAGAATACGGCCGCGTATAGCCCGGTTGGTTCACGCCAGCCGCAACGCGGCTCAACTTCGACGTATCGCGCTCCGCCGGCGGCGCACACCGTCAGGGAGACCATCGCGGCCAAGTCCGGCGGCGTCTGAGTCGCCCTCGCCTCCGCCTCGACCCAGCGGCGCAATGGCAAGGGCAAGACCTCTACCGGGAACGGCGGCAGATCGGGACCGTCGAGCGGCTCCGGCTCGGGCCAGTTGTCGCCCATCTGCAAGCTGCGGATCTCCTGGATCGTCTCGGAAGCCGCTTCGATGAACATGTCGAAGTTGGCCGGGCGGCCTGTTGGCGCCTGTCCGAGTCCCAAGAACAGCCGCCGCATAGGCGAGAACGCTGCGCGTTCGTACAGAAGCCGCCATAGAATCTCGTCGGCGGCCTGGACCAGATTGTTCTCAAGTTCGACGGTTTGGAACATGGCATACAGGTATCCCTGGTCGTCCTGCCGTGTCAAACGCTCCCACAGCTCTGGGAGAATCGGGACCTGTCCGTTGGATGCCACCTCAGGGAGCGTACAGTGAAGCGTCTCATGCGATACGCCACCGTGGCGGTCGTAGCAGGAGCAGATCGCCTGCCAGAGCAGTTGCCAGTGCACCTCGATGTGCTGGTCGAAAAGCTCGGTGCGTACTTGTTGCCGCCGCCGGGCGAAGTAATCGGGGAGTCGCACCAAGGCAAGAAACAAAAGGTAAATGTCCGCCTCCGAGACGAGGTTTACCAGCTCTTGTGGTCGTCCGCATTCTCGGAGCGGATCAAAGGTATCAGTCTGTGTAGTCATGATTGGCCCCCCTTATGTGATGTGTAGCCGTCTTGTCGAGCCGGGGTGAGCCAGCGCCGACACCGCGAGAGCGTGGGGGGAACCGTCGGCGCCGGCCGGCGAGCAATCACATCGGCCGCCGGCAGGGTGCAAGAGAGGGCGGCGAGTTCGGCGAGGACGCCGTTGCCGCCGGCGCGAAATCGCGTAGAATGGGGCATAGAATCCTCCGTGTAGGCCCGCCGCGGGATTGCGCCCCGCGGCGAGCAGTTCCGTACAACTGGCGGCCGAGTTTGGTGTTGCAACCAGCCTCGGCCGTTAGCGTGTCTGGCCGGCTGAGTCTGGGGGACTGCAACTGGACACTCGCACCGCCCCGCGCTGAACTCGTGCGTGCGCACTCTGGGCGTAGCTATCCGAGATGTCGATGCCGATTGAGCGAAGTCCTAGGGCTCTCGCTACCACACAAGTGGTGCCCGATCCCACGAACGGATCGAGCACCCAGGAGTCTGGCTCTGTACAAGGCCGCAGAATCAGTTCCAGGAGCTTCTCAGGAACCTGATTGGGGTGTTCGGGGCGACGCTCGGCATTGTTGCCCTGGATGCGGCCAAGGTTCTCGCCGTACACGACGTCGAGCGGCATACGCAACCCGGGCGTGCGGGATTGCGCCGTCCGCGGATCGTTATACTTCGACGCCCGATCCGAAGGTTCGAGTATCGAATCGGGGTGCCAAATCCGGGAGGCCGCGTTCCGCGCGTAGTACGGCAGGTGGGCCTTGGATCGGATGAACCGGGAGTCCTGGCACTGGCCGAAACGGTAATGCCAGAGCAGCCAGTTGATCCGCGTGAGCCGGAACTCTAGCGTGGCGTAAATGTCGATGAAGGATACGATCTCGTCAGGCACGAGCACGAAGAGACTCCCACGAGGAGATAGTTTTGGGATAACTAGTTCGAGCCACTGGTAGGTGAACTCGATGTATTGGTTCCTCGCCAGCGAATCGTCCCAGCCGTCGTAGCCGACGCCGAAGTTATAGGGCGGGTCTGCGAACACCAAATCGAAGGCCCCGTCAGGAAGGGTCGGCACTACCTGTCGGCAGTCGCCGACAAGGATCTCGGTCTGGGGGTTGTCCAAACAGTATTTGGCCATGAATCAAAATCCTTTGGCCGGATGTTGGAGGCTCCACCTGTACGCCGGCCCGTAGCCTGGTGAAGCGGGGTTGGTCTCACATCTTGCCGCCCTTTTTCTGTCAGGGCGGGCTGCTTGAGCGAGGTACGGGTCCGTTCAACCACAAGATCGCAGTAGCGGGACTGGCGTACCTCCTTTCATCTGCCCGCCGACGGTTACGGACTTACGGGGCGGACGTCGCTGGGGTCACATCCGGCGGCGGCCGTTGCGTTTCAAGGGGGGGGGTAATAGCCGCGTCTGAGACTTGCTGGCGATGCGTTGCTCGGCCGCCTTGATGTCGCGTTCCCGCTGCCGCGGGGTGCGGACGGGCGGCGGTTCACCAGCAGCGGCAGCGGTCGTGGCGGCGGAAAACCGCTTTAGTGCTTCCTTGGAGGTCAGACGTCTGCCTCCCACTAGGCAGGTCTCCAGTCGTACACCGCGAACGCCGCGCAGACGCCAACGGTGGAGAGTCGATACAGCCGGCCTGGTGGGGAGAGACTTGGCCGCATCGGTAAGGGTTTGAAGCGATTCGCGGGAAATGTCGATGCTCATTCGGCTACCTCACAGTTTAGACGGGTGTCAGAAACTGCGCAGATTTGAACCGAAGTGAACAGAGTTGTGGATTGCGCGAGAAGTGGATAGTTAGTTCAGTTTCAGGAGAGGTTGATGGCGTCAGGTGGAGGTCGATCTGGCCGGTAGTACCCTACTCCATGCTGATGCTTGACTAGCCCTAACGTGATTAGTTCCTTGATGCCGTGTTTTCTGTACAGTCGGGTTCCGTCTCCCCCGCAAACTTCCTCGGCCAGATCGCTCTTCTTCATCGCCCGTCCCTGAAGCGCGTCCAAGATATCGGCTTGAATCGTCACAGGGACAAACAGTTTTCCTTGCGAAGCAGTTGCCGTCGTCTCGGCACCGGCGACGCGCGCAAGAACCGGGGGTGCATCCTCCAGTTGCTTTTTGATCAAACCGAAGATGGCCTCAAAAAGACGACTAGTGCCCGACGACGCCCGCACGCCTGGTTCCAGGTGGACGTTTCTTTCAATCGCCGTACGTAGGTTCGACACCTTGCGTCCGGAAAACTCCACATCCAGGAGTTGCCGCAAGATCGGGTAGCGATCCCGGGCGTCGTCGGGCAATCGACGGATGCGTTCCTTGAGCAGACGCAAGCTCGGTGCCCGCCCCTTCTGGTGGGCCGCATTCCGCACGTACTCTCCCAGCACGCTGCCCAGATCGTACCAGACTCGACATTGGGTACCCTCGGGCAAAGCGCCGTCGGCCAATGTCTTCAGAGACTCAATCGGTTGCTCACGAGCCAGCGAAACAAGCTCCTCTATACTATTCAAAAACCACTGAGCGAATGGGGTGCAGGTTCTCTTGTCCGCACCCGATGAATCGTGCTCGGGTTCTCGAACCCCTGGGGCTAACTTGTGCAGCGACGTGACCACTTCACGGAGATGCGTATAAATCTTTGGCGTTGTCTCCTCGCCCAGAATCCAAATGACACTCGTCAGTTGTTGAAGCCGCTTGCTGTACGCGTCGCCTTCGATTCCTACAACGCAGCACAGGTAACCGAACTGATACGCGGCAAGCGGTCTGGGATCGACCGCGGTCATCGTTGCGCGGGCCAACTGCCCGGTTCGTCGGGCAGAGCTTCCCGTCGCAGGTTGCTTCTTGCTCATGATTATGTCTTTCGGGACGTCCAAGGCCATGCACCGCCGGTAGCCGGCAAGGTGCATTCGGGACCGGCGGCGGGACACGTCGGTGATCTGGCCCGAAGAGCATCGTATTGTAATGCGCGTTGTCGCTCAAGCCTCAACGATCCCTGCCTGGGAGCGACGAGGCACCTCCGGACTAGCCCACCTCCTGCATGATTTGCCTCGCTCGGGCTAAATCGCGTTCCGCGTAGATTTGGCTCACGTTGGCGTTGGCGTGGCCAAGGACGACCTGGGCTCCTTCCAGGCCATAGGTCTTGCGAACGTCACTGCCGGTGGTGTGGCGGACCTGATTCGGGAACCAATGCGGCAGTGGGTCTTGGTCCTTCTTCGCTCGATCCCTGTTGGCCCTTTCAATAGCGCGACCAACAGCCCGGCGGTAGCTATCGGTAGTGTACCGGCTTCCGGGCCGCCAACGAGGGTTCCCTCTGGGTTGCCGGTTCGCCTGAGATGGCGTCATGGGGGTCTGTCGGTTCTCACGTCGCAAGGCGTTTCGCTTCTTCTCCGCCTCAGCGGGCACGAAACAGTATGCCGTCTTGTCCCGCAGCAAGTAGGGCCGCAACACTTCCTGGCCCTGGGGACCGACGAAGATAACACGATCCTGGTCATGGTGTTCCGTCTTGTGCTCTCCCGGCCAGAAACTCCACACTTCGCCGGACGTGTCCACGTCGCAAGGGCGAATGATGCACACCTCGCCCGGCCTCGCTCCGGTCAATCGCTGGAAACGTACCATGTCGGCCACAATGCTGGGGGTGTACGGCAGAGTCTCGTCCACCACCCAGTCCGCGACCGGAGGGACCGGCGGTAGTTCCCGAGCTTCGTTACGTCCTTTGGGTACATTAGGCACGGCTACCAGGGCTTGCAGCACGGTGGGATGAACCAACTCTTCGGTGACGCCCCAGCGGAACATGCGTCGGATCGTGGATAGCATGTGGTTGACGGTGCAGCGGCTCATGTTTCTGCCGACGAGATCCGCCTTGAACGCCTTGAAGGCAAGAGGGCCAAACTCGTTGGCGTTCGTGCGTCCGTACCGCTCGCAGATGATCTCCGTCGCCCGGTTCACCTGGTAGATGGTGTCGGTGGGTTTGCCGTGCTTGACGTAGTACGCCTTGGCGTACTTGCGGTACGCTGCCGCCAGTTCGACGACCGTGATGTCGTTTTGCACGCTGGGCATCCGCGACGGTCGTCCAGCGGCCAGCCATTCACCGATGCGCCGATCGTACTCAATCCGGCTGGCTTTGGTTCCATGAGGGCCGAGGTAACAATCTCGGCCGTAGAGCGTGACTACCGCTTGTCCTGAAGCGCGGTGCTTGCGGTATTTTGGCGTTGGAGGCAAGAAACGGTCTGAGAATCTGGGCATGTGCAGTCCTTTCCTATTTTGCCAATGAACGGTATGTACCGTTCATAGCCAAGAAAACGAACCGCACTGCCGACCGTCGGCAGGTATCCTAAGTCTAGGATGCGGAATGGATTAAGTAAGTCGGGGTGGAGAGATTCGAACTCTCGACCTCTTGCACCCCAAGCAAGCGCGCTAATCCAGGCTGCGCTACACCCCGAGCGCCATTTGCCTAAAGAAACTGCCTTGCGGCGTAGGTCCCTCCGGTTCATGACTGACGGAGAGTATCGCAGATTCTCGGTTCGGCTTCAACGGGCCTTGTGAAAAGGTGGAAATCTGGGAGTTGGCAGGACCGAAGCCCGGGCCTTGATCGGAATGTTGCGCATCGTAACCCGAAGCGTCAGTGAGGAAGAGCGGCGTTCCCTCGCTGACGCTTCGGGTTGCGATGATCCGCTGCTAGCGTTTCGCACAATACTCCGATCAAGGCCGAAGCCCGCTCGGCTGATTTCGCCTGCGCGCCCCCAATCCAGAGCGCCGGGACGGTAAATTATCCACCCATGCGAGTTATAGTCGGCGAATCAGAAACGGGCTCCAAGGCTTCAATTTGGGGGCCAGTCTCGCCAGACTTCGACGGCGGCGCTGCGAAGCGTTGCGGCGGTCCAGGTGCTGGTGTCGGGGGTGGGGGCCGAACTGCCGGGGCTGGCGACGAAGAACGTTAGCTCCTGCGCATCTCCGGCGGCAAGCTCGATTCGATACTCCAACTTGCCTGGGGGATAAATGGACTGGTCGGCGTCCCCGCCAACGTCCACATAGCGGGCCGCCGCTCGGCTGAGCACGCCCGCGACGAGCCGCTCCAGGTTGGGCGATTCGCCAGCCGGGAAGAGCCAGATCGCGTTGAGGATCGGATTGCGGTCTGGGGCACCCGGCGCCGCGCGGACGAGGACTTCCAGTCTGCCGTCGCCGTTCTCGTCGCGGGCACGGAAAACTAGCGCGCCGGGCTTGTGCTGGCCCCACTTGGCGACAGGATCAACGGTCTGCACGGCGGCGCCTTCCACGCGGCAGGACAAGGGCCGCTGGCCAGGTTCGGCCCAATGGCTTTCACACAGGCCCAACACGATGATCGCTTCGCTCTTGGGATTCACGGCAAAGCGATACACGATCGGTACGCCGCCCATGCCCGCACGTATGTTGCGGAAGGCCGGATCGCATTCGACGGCCGGCTTGGCCCAGCCGGGCAAGGCGGTTGCTTCGTCGCAATAGCCCCAATCCCGCAACGGGCGGTTGTCGAGCGATTCGGCGGGCAGGGTGAGCACCACTCGGCCCCCCAAACGCACCGTGCGGAGTCCGATCACGGCGTTGGCGGGTAGGTCCAGCCCCAGCGTAACCGCGGCGGGCTGTCCGCATGCCTCCTCCAATCGCACGGTTAACACGTCCACGCCCGACGGAAACGCGGGGGCGCGGAAGGCCGTGCGGGTCAGACGGACCGCGCCGCGAACTGCGGTGGCCCGGGCGGCAGGGACGACGCCATCCAGTTTAACGGCTTGCAGCGTCGTGGATCCGTCGGCGATGCCTTTGCCGCTGAGCGTGATGCCCACGGAACCCCAGTCCTCGACCAAGCGGCCTTCGGCGTCCAGGGTCGATGGCGGAAAGCCGGGCGAGTGGATGGGGATCGGTTCGGCGGCCGCGGTCATCGCCGCAAGCACGAAGACAACGAAGTAGAACGCGGCCTGCCGGACCAAGGACCGATGGCTATTGGGAGACCACAAGCAAGGCCTGGGAAGATCTGCGGTCGGTGGTTTCGGCGAGGTCGGGAGACCGGCGCCGAGCACGGAGCTTGGGGACGCACAGAAGGACGGATTGGCAATCCGCCCGACTTCAGGTGAGCGCTGCGTCATGCCTGGGCTCCTTCGGCAAAGGTCGATGATGGGGGTGAATGCATGTGCTTGATGCCGAACAGCTCGCAGAAGCCCTCCAGCACGCGGCGATGATTGCCCAGCACGACGACCTGATGAAAGCCCCTGACGTCGCGGCAGTCTTCGATGTGGTCCATCGCGGTTTCCACCGACGTGCGACAGCCTCCGGCAGGCGGTGTATCAACATTGCTGACGACCGTGCCCGTGTCGATGATCATCTCGTGGGCCCCCGTGAAACGCACCAGCGTGACCGGTTCGCCGGCCGGCCAGAGCACTTGCATCGAGACGCCCAGGGCGGATTCGGAATGGTTCCGCAAGATATACGGCGCGGGCGGTTGGTCGAAACCGGCCAGTCGCGTGCCGCTGGTGCAGTGGGATGCGATCAGCAGGTTCTTGACCGTTTCGGGCACGGGGTCGTTCATGTAGCCGGGCCGGTCCAACAGATAGCTGGTCATCATCATCGAAATGGCCCCGAACAGATCGGCTTCGCAGCCAGCCGTCAGACCCTGGTCCTGCAGCAGCGTCCAGGCGCCGCAAGGCGGCGTGGGCACCAGTTTTGCACTGACCATTCCCAGGCAATCCATGGACAGGGCGCACGCCTTTTCGGCGGCCATCAAGCGTTTGGCGGTGACATAAGCCCGCAACGAGTTGTGTGTGTCTGTCTCATTCGGCTCGACAATCTCTTGAGCCTTCTTGCGCAAGTCGCTGGCCAGATCAGTCACCTCATCGGTAACCGGTTGCTTGTCGAATTCCAGATTGAACGTGTCGCGAGGGATGGCGCGGACTTTCACGCCCAGCCGATCCATGACGGTCTCGTTGCTGTCTTTGCCGCGAATCCACAGCACGCGGGTCTCCTCGAACAGCCGCTTGGCTTTGATCATCTTCAACCCGGCCTCGACGGCGAGCCATTCCAGCGACGAGATCACGTGGACGCCCGGCAGCCGTGATGCTCGATCGACATGTCCCGTAAAAGCCGTCCCCACTGGCGCAAAAAAACGATCAGCGGCGTCGCCGTCTCCTTGGCGATCCGTTCGACCCACTTCCAGCATTGCATATGCTGCAGCGCGACCAGCAGACCGTGCGGTTTTTGATCTTTGACCTTCGCGATCCAAGTGCCCAGGCTGGCCTCGTCGCTGACCGGATTGGCCTCCCAGCCCATCTGAAGTTTAAGGCGAGTGACGGACTCGTCGAGTCGCCGACGATAGTCCTGCTGGTGTTTTTCGAGGTCGTAGGTGGTGCCGGGCCAGCCGAGCCAGTAGGGCCGTGGCTGTTCGAGAAAGGTGCCGCAGACACGCACCTCGGGTTTGGGCCGCAAGCCGGCCGGGTCCACAAAGTCGGCCTTGGCGGGGGCCGCCGAGTCCTGGCCCATGCCCCGCAAAGGGCTCGACAGCACGCTCGCACCGAGCGCGGATGCAGACAGAACCTGGAGGCACTGGCGGCGAGTCAAACAACAATGGTGGCAATCGTGCGGCAGCGACATGAGAATCCTCCGATGGGCTAGAGGTAAGGACGGTAGGCACGGCACGGGTGCCGCAAGGATCGGCAAAGAAATAACTGTCGCATCTCTTTCCCTTCCCTCTCCCACCGAGGGAGAGGGGACATCGGACAGTTATTTCGTTGACGATCCCAAGCCTTCAGACGCGCAATCGCCGCCGCGTTCAACTGCAGGCAACGACGCTTCCGCCAGAAGCTGACCTTGACACCCGAACATGTCTTACTGGAGCAAGCAAGCTGGATTTCTGCAAGACAGATTGCGGCAAGTTAGGCGGGACAATTTTTGTCCGCGGATGCGGTGTGTTCACGATGCTGTTTCGCCCCTTGGTCGTCCGTTGCGTGGACGCCGATGAGGTTCACAAGCAGCATCCGCGCGCACGCCTGAACGGCTTCGAGTCCAAACTCGGGATCGGTAAGGATCGGCGAATCAATTACTGTAGCATTGTCGCCTTTCGCATCTCTTCCATTTTTTGCGATTCGTGCCTCCGACATGTATCAACCTTGCGACGGATCGGCTTGGATTGATCCGCTGCGACCGTCTTGGACAACAAGCCGATCGAGGCCCCCTGCTCCCGTCACAGCTTGCCGACGGCCCGCACTGTGCTCAGCCCACCGTCGACGGTGAAGACCTGGCCGGTGATCCAGTCGTTGTCGGGTTCGACCAGCCAGGCGACAAGGGAAGCGATGTCGCGTGGTTCGCCCAGCCGGCCTACGGCGTGCAGCTGGCGCGACGCTTCGGCAGACCTTTCGTGGCTCCAGATGCGTTCGGTCAGCGGTGTCCGCACCAAGCCCGGCGCGATCGCATTGAAACGGATTTTTCGCGAGGCGTAGGTCGCGGCGGCGGCACGCACCAAGCCTTCGACGCCGGCCTTCGAGGCGGCGATCGCGTCATGGTTCGGCAAACCGACATGGGCGGCTGCCGTCGAAATGAGCAAGACGCAGCCGCCTTGCCGGAGCACTTTACCGGCGGCGTGAACGGTGGCAAACGCCGCCGTGAGGTTCTTCGCCACCGTGTCCGCCCACTCCATTTCCGTCGTCAAATGCGCGGGCTTGAGGATGACGGAGCCGACGCAGTTGATGACTCCGTCCAACTGCCCCAGTTGATCGGATGCCGACTGGAAACACCGGTCCATGTCGCCAAACGAGGTGGCATCAACGACGTGCCAGGGGCTGTTCAACTGCTTGCCCAATTCCTCCAGCTTCTGTGCGTTCCGTCCCGCCAGCAACAACGAGGCGCGGGGACGGAGCAAGCGGCAGACCTCCGAACCGATGCCACCATAAGCGCCCAGAACCAAGTAACCCGGCTTTAGATAGTCTTCAATATCCATCATGCATTTTCGCTCCGAGTTCGGGTGCCTGTCACATGAGAGATGGATTGTAACCCCGCCTGCGGCCTTGACCCAAGGGGGGCGAACGGCCTTTTCCGCGGCATTACTGCGCTCGCTCGGTTCAGCGTTCCTCCCGTTGGAGTCCAGCCTTTAGGCTGTGTTTGAAAGACAGGCTAAAGCCTGGACTCCAACAACGCATCCCCTTCCACGACTTGGTGCGCTCAGCCCAAGGCCGCCCGCGTGCGGCTCACGGTCGTGCTGTCTCGCTCGCCCGCCCCGTTCAACTGCATCATGCAGGCCGCGAGGAACCGTCCCCGCCAGGCGGGGCTGACGGCCGCCGCGTCCTCGATGACCGCAGCACCGAACTTGAAATCGTGGGCGTCGTCGCCTTTGAGCACCATGGTCTGCCGCGCTGCGTTCAGCAGCGGTTCGGCGTCGCCGCCCGCCGCGAAATAAGCCAACGTCTTGCGGGCCGCCTCCTGCCGATTGCGGCTGACGGTCGCCAACACTTCCGCGGCAGCCTCGGCGCCCGTGCCTGAAGATTCCGCAGGTTCCAGGGTGTCTACGGCCGCCTGGGCGACGGAACCACGCCCCCGCATCGCCTCGCGGAACATCGGCACAAAGGACGCACTCTGCAGGAGGAGCATCGTGCGCGTCTCCGAATCGCTGCTGGCTTGAAAGGCGTAGTGCATGGCGTTGGTGGTCGTGACGGCATGGAGGGCCACGATCCCCGGTTGACGCAACAGCAACTCGCCGGCGCCGCAAGAGATCGCGTCCCAAACCGATTGCGCGGCCACGCCCCGGTTCAACGTTTCGACGACCTTGGCGGCAGCGGATTCGTAGGACTCGCTGCGCAGCGCGGCCAACAGTGCGCGAGTTGCCCCGGCATCGATTTTCCCGGTGTTCAAGTCGCGCGACAGCCGTTGGAGCCGAGCCGGATGTTGCCGCCACGCCCGATCCGCTTCGGCGTCCCGCTGCGCCGGATTTTCTCCTTCATGCATCAACAGCGCGTACGCAAGCGACCGGAGCACCGGTTCGGCGTGCTGCCAGCCGATGAATTGCAGCGTACGTTCCGCACCGGCCACGAAGATCGCCTTGTGCCCGATGGAACGGAAGTCCCGGGCGCCAAAACGATAGAACAACTCGAAGACGTCCTTGGCCGGCGCGCTGCGGGCCAGGCCCGCAACGGCCGCATCGGCGGCCGGTTCGTCCCATTGGTCCATCGCGGCGATGAATGCCGCGCACGCTTTGTCGGCTGCCGGAACCGCGGATTCGTCCACGGGCCGCATCGTCCAATTGCCCTCCTGCACATCGCGCGCTTGCGAATCCTTGAAATAGTCCACCGCCCAGAACAGCGGCAGCCAACGTTCGGTCTCCGGTGACGCCATCGCAGCCAGATGCACCGAGTTGACAACCAGCACCGCATGGAACTTGAAGCCCACCGACGGCCGGGGCTGGACGTTCCGCACGCCGGCCAACAGCAGCGCGGCCAACAATTCGCGGTAAGTCAACCCGCCGCGCACGCGGATCGCCATCTCCTCCAGCAACCGGTTCCGCGGCGTGTCCTCCAGCAAGCGGACCAGCGGCTCGATTTCCGGCCGTAACGGAACGGCGTCCGGCCGCGACTGGAGGTCGGCGGCCAAAACGGGCGGCAAGCCGGCCAAGAAAGACAGATCGGTCAAACCGGCTGCCGCACCGGCGGCGGCCACGCGTTTGAGAAAACCTCGACGATTGCCAGATGTCTTCATCGAACTACCCCCCAAGCTTGGTAGAAGTCGTCGTCCAACTGCTTACAATGTTCCCGGTCGCTGGGCACGAGTCAAGCAGAATACAACACGGTTCCCATCTGGTACAATCTTCCCGTTCGCCCGCGGCCGTTCGTTTCCCCAAATCTGGAGGTCCCTTCCATGAAAGCTCTCGCCACGATTGTCTGCGTCCTGTTTTGCCCAGTCGTTTGGGAGGTATCGGTGTCTGCCGCCGAGCAGGCACCCGCGATCGCGAAGATTGAATTGGCGCCGAACCGCGCCATACGCCTCAATGAGCAGCCGTTCTTTCCGATCATGGCCTGGTTGCAGGACGCCGCGAATTTCCCGGCCGCGCGGGACTGCGGCATGAATACCACCGCCGGGTATTGGGCAGGTTCCAGCGGCACCCGGGACGTCGTCGAATATCAAGCGTTGGTCGCTCAGGCCGGCCTGTACGGGGTGCTGCCGTTCGAGCCGCGTCTGAAAGGGCATCCGCAATTGCTCGGCTACATCCACGACGACGAGCCGGATCTGCCGCACCAGGTCAACGATGCAACCGTGCTCCCGGCGGCGCATTTGGCGATCAACCGCAGCACGCCGCTGTGGAAGATCGTCGACGGCGTGACGCACAGCTGGTCCGTACTCGATCCGCTGGCGAACGCGGCAGTCACGATCCAACTGCCGCAACCGGTCACGGTCGAGCGGTTGGCGGTGTGGTTGACGATTTCACCCGGCTTGGCGGCCGCGAAGGAGGTGGCATTCGAGGGCGACGGCCAGCCGCTGCTGACGGCGACGCTCGAGGCGAAGAAAGGCCGACAGGAGTTGCCGCTGCCTGCGCCCGCCACCTTCCGCGAGTTGAAGCTGACCGTGCGCTCGACTTATCCCGGGCAAAACGAGTGGGGTTCGCTCAGCGAAATCGAGGGCTTCGACAAAGCGGGCCAAAACGTGCTGCTCTCGCCCCCACGCCACGAACCACGTGCTGAACCCCAGGCCGTCCTGGCGAAATACCGGGAAATCAAAGCCGCCGATCCGGAGCGGCCCGTGTTCATGACGGTGACCGGCAACTTCCACCCGCACTTCGGCAAGTGGACCGACCAACAGCGGAATTCGCTTTACACGGGGTATTTCCAAGCCGCGGACATCCTTGGCTACGACATCTATCCGATCTACGGCTGGAACAAGCCCGAGTGGATTCATCTGGTCCATGAGGCGACGGAACTGCTGGCGCAACAGGCGGGGCAGCGGCCACTGTACGCCTGGATTGAAACCAGCAAAGGCGGCCAATGGACCGGAGCGCTGGAGAAGCAGAAGGACGTCACGCCGGCGCACATCAAGGCCGAAGTCTGGATGGCCATCTGCCGAGGCGCGACGGCCATCGGCTATTTCACGCACGTCTGGAAGCCTGCCTATCACCAGTTCGGCGTGCCGGAGGAGAACCGCATCGCCCTGCGGGAAATCAACGCCCAGATTACCCGGTTGGCGCCGGCGATCCTAAGCGACGAACCGATGCCGGCCGTAACGATCCGGACCGAGGCGGATGTCAAGCTGGATGTGCTGGCCAGGCGGCACGCCGGCAGCCTGTACCTTTTCGCGGTGAATTACGATGAACGGGCGGTGCCGGCCCAGGCAACCGTCACGGTACCGAATCTTCCGGCGGAAGCGGAAATCGAAGTGTTGGACGAGCGTCGGGTGATCCGCGCCCGGGCCGGAAGCTTTAGCGATGACTTCGGCCCGCTCGCCGTCCACTTGTACCGCGTCAAACAGGCGAACTGATCTGCGGGGCGCGGGGGTCAAACAACAGCGGAAAGAACTGGCCGCCCATCGGCTGGCCCTTGGGCACCGGCGGCACGCCGGCCAGCAGCGGTTCGTCGGAGTCGGAGCGGGTGCCGTCCAGAAATGCGTTGATGACCGTCGCGCGGCGCGGCCGCTCGCTACGGTTTTCGAACGAGCCGTGAATCGTCAGGCCGTGGTGAAACGTACACTCGCCTTTCTTCAATTCGACGGCCACGGGCTTGCTGAATGCCGCCCACTGCCGGTCATCGAGCACCTCGCGGATCGCGTGCATGTCGCCGGCCAAACCGGTGATGGGCAGCAAGGTCCAGCGATGGCTGCCGGGCACGTAATGCACGCAACCGTTCTCGCGAGTGCTGTCGTCCAGTCCGATCCAACACGTAATATGGGCGATCGGCTGGGTCCGCGTCCAATACGAGTAATCCTGGTGCCAAGCCACGACGCCGCCGTGCCGCGCCGGCTTGCAGAACAGCTGGTCGTGCCAGAACCGTACCGCACCGCCCAGCAACTGGCTGGCTGGCACCGTGAAGGCCGGATGCCATAGCACGTCGTGAAAGCCCGGCTTGATTCGCCACGCGCCCAGGGCGTGGAACAAAACCGTGTTCGGATCCGCCGCCTCGTTGGTATGGTACTCGTACCAGAGTTCGCGCCCCGTGTGCTGCGGATCGAAAAACTCGGCCAGTTCGCCGCGCAATTGCTCGATCTGGTCGTCCGTCATCACACGGACGCCCGGCAAGTAGCCGTGCTCGTGGTAGAACGCGACCTGATCGTCCGTCAGCCGATACTGCTCCCATTGCTCCCGCGTCACGGGCCAATTGAACAAACCGCCGAGGGGTTGGTGTCGAGTCGAAAGATCTGCGGGCACGACAATCTCTCCGGAAAAGGTTGGGCACCAAGAAAGAACAACCCGGACGGACCAGGCTGCGCGTACGTTACGATGGCTAGGCATACCGTGGAAAATGAACTACCCACGCGAATCTAGCACGGATGGCAAAGCCGGGGCACGGATGAGGAAACAAGCCCGCCATTCATCCGTGCCCCGGCTTTGCCATCCGTGCTATTCGACGCTGTCCAAAGTCCGCTGGGTAGATTATTTCCTGCTGGCTGCCTTACGTTGTACGCTCCGCACAGGAGAAAAAGCAAGACGGGGGCGGCGTCCAGCGGAGTACGGCTCATTCGCCGGCGGCCGCTTGGCGCCGACGGGCGGCGATGAAGCTGTTGACGCACAGCGCGACCAGCAGCCAACAAATTGCCGCCATCAGCAGCACGGAACCGAGCGCCATCGTGTTGACGTCCGCGCCGCCGGCGAGCTTTACGAGGGCCATGACGCCGCGGCCACTGGCTGCCAGGGCTCCCAGCAAACCAATCGTGGCTACAACATGCATCGCGTGTTTGCGCCAGGAAGGCCGGAGCGCGGTCAAACCGCAGCCCAACAGCAGGACGCCGAACACGGCGGGAATCAGGGCCGTTTTGCTCGGATTGGCGTCCGACGAGCCGAAGTAGGTTCCCAGGCCCAACAGAGTGAGCATCACAGCCAAGGCAATCGTGGTTTTCGCCATGCAATCGTCTCCCGAGGCGGCCTGTGGCCGCAATGAACTTTCCCGATATTGTAGCCGTTGGGAAAGCGGGGGGAATCACTGTCACCTGAGAAGCACCGGGGAATCTCCGGCTGGGATAACGGTCAGAGCAAACCGGCGGCAATAAGCATCCGGGAGGCGGCCAGCAGATGTGGCGTGCGCAAACAAAAACCCTCGGATCGAAATCCGAGGGTTCGCTGATCACGCTGGTCCGTTCCGTGCAAGCGCCGGATCAACCGGCGAACGCACTGCTCGACGGGACCGCATTTCTACTTCTGAGCGGCCTTCTGGATCGCTCCCTTGCCGCAGTCGACCGTCTTCTGCTCGGCACCGCAGTAACCCTTTTGAGCGGCGGGCTCGCAGCAGGTCTCAGTTTCACAGCCGACTTTGCCCCAGCCCCGCAAGCGTGGGCGGCAGGACAGTGCAAACGGCTCGCAGCTCTTTTGGCAAACCGGCCCTTTTTGGCACACGGGGCCGCAGTCCTTCTGGCTGACCGGTCCGCATTTCTGCTCGACGCCGCAGGACGGCTCGCAGGCGGCATGTCCCCAGCCCCGCAACCGCGGGCGGCAGGGCAGCGCGAACGGCTCGCAGCTCTTTTGCCAAGCCGGGCCTTTTTGGCACACGGGGCCGCAGTCCTTCTGGCTGACCGGTCCGCATTTCTGCTCGACGCCGCAGGACGGCTCGCAGGCGGCATGTCCCCAGCCCCGCAACCGCGGGCGGCAGGGCAGCGCGAACGGCTCGCAGCTCTTTTGCCAAGCCGGGCCTTTTTGGCACACGGGGCCGCAGTCCTTCTGGCTGACCGGTCCGCATTTCTGCTCGACGCCGCAGGCTGGCTCGCAGGCGGCATGTCCCCAACCCCGCAGACGCGGGCGGCAGGGCAACGAGAACGGTTCGCCGCCCTTCTGGCAGGCGGGGCTCTTCTGGCAAGCGGAATCCCAGTCCTTTTGCGTGGTTTCGAGCTTTCCACCGTCCGACTCGAGCGGTGCGGGCTCTTCCAGGACAGCCTCGTCGCCAGCCAGACGCAACCAATCAAACGCGGAGGCATTGACGCCTCCAAAACAGACCAAATACGTCAGGACACCAACGGGCAAGATCATGTGACGCTTCATCTCTGCACTCCTTACAAAACCGGGAACTAGACGTGAAACAGTGACTTTCAGACTCAATACTGCCGTCACCAGACCGCTAGTCACCCTCCTTCAACCGCCCACGCGGTTGCGACGCTGACGTCCGGCTGTCAACCTTCCATGCGTATTCTTACCTCATCTATCGTCCGCAAAGTTATCGCAGTTTATCTAATTTGACCATGTTCACTGTTCATCGAGCCCCAGAAACGCTATCTCTTGATTTTTTGGATTGAAGCTGATTTGCCTTTTTGACCGAGGCTCCGCTTTAAGTCGCCCCGAAGTTCGCACCCTTAGGGGGACAAGACAAATCGATCTTCGGAAAGGGATTTCCTGGCGACGATGAAGGTTTTCAGGTCTTGGGATGGCACGGCGGAATAGTTGCCGCGTGCCTGTGCGAATAACCGGAACACCCGGCCAATCCGGGCATTGGCCTTCGGCTTCCGCGCAGCCGCCAAACTTGACACCCTTCAATCCCCAACTTATTATCGCTGTGTGGGTTGCCAGAACTCCTTTTGTTAACGGCAATTAGCGTCATGAGTAATCCGCTTGTCTGCCAGATCCTCGGCGGCGTGTTAGCGCTGTTTTTCATCTTCCTGCTCGTGATGTGCTGGAAGACGTGGCGGATTCTGCACATTTTGTCGGCATTTTTTGTGTTTGCAGCCGTCTGCACGTTCCTCGCTTTCGCCTCGTTCGTGCTCAAGACTCAAGCGGCGTGGCGGGTGCGTTACGAGACGCACAAAGTTGCGGTGGCCAAGGAGGAAGTGGAACAGGTCAAGCTGCTGCAAGGGGATTTGATCGCGGTCCAGCAGACAGAAGAATGTATTCGCAGCGCCCGAGCCAAGTTGGACGACGAGGTACTCGATCGCGGCCGGGTGTGGCGAGAGTGTACACCAGTCGCAGCGGTCGATGCTGACACGTTCCGAGTCAAGACGGTGCCCGCCAGTCAACCGGCGGGGCAAGCTCCGGAGCCCAGCGGCATCGCGGCCCAAATGGTGCTGTACGCGTTTGCCGAAAAGGACAGCAAGGACGGCTGGAAAGTCCCCGGCTTCTACTTGGGCGAATACACCGTCGACGAGGCGACGGATACGGAAGTGACGCTCAGTGCCACGATCCCGTTGGACCCCGATCAGATTCAACGCATCCAGCAAGGCGGCGCTACGTGGGCCCTGTACGAAGTCATGCCCGTTGACAGCCACGAGGCGTTTGCCCAAATGGACGCCGCGGAAAAACGATGGTTGGGAATGAGCAAAGAGGCTTTGGCGGAGTACTTCCCCAACGTCTTCAATTGGCCACCGGAACAGTATGACAAGTTCCTTGACACGTTTGCCCGCTTTAACCGCGATGTCGCCGACACGGACTCGCCCGACGATACCTGGATCTTGGTCAAGTTTCTGAAAAAGCACACGATTCCGGTGGACAGCGATACCGCACAATCGCTTCTGGAGGGAGAAGCCCGCTATTTTGACAACAGCGGGCGGGCCGTAGAAGCTCGTCTGCGGCGAGGCGAAGACGGAACCGTCACGTTCGAGATCGGCGACACCGGCTGCTTTGATTTGGACTCGGCCACGTCCTTGATCGACGATGGCATCTGCGAAAAAATCAAGCCGGTCTATCGTCGGCAATTACACGATTACGCGCGTTTCTTCCGCGAAACTTACTACCGGCACCGCGAACTGGATGAATCCATCCTCAGGCAGAGGCGGGACACGGACATCCTGGTCAACCTGAAAACCAACGTCGAAGCCCAGGCCGCGGCGAAACAGATGGACAAGGACAAGCTGGCTTCGGATCTGGTGGGCTTCAAGACGGAATTGAACCAGGTTACCAGCTACACTCAGATGCTGGATGCCGAGTGGGAGAAATCGCGCGTTCGGCTCAGTGAGCTGTACCGCAGGAACCTCGAATTGTCGGCCGAATTGACCCAGGTCCAAGCCCAGTTGGCCGACGAGATCAACCGCCGCACGGCGGCAGCCACGGGCGTCACGCCACCCGCGGCCGCGACGCCGCCCGCCGCGACGCCGCCGCCCGCCACAGCTATACCGCCTGCGCCCGCAGCGTCTGCCCCAGCCACGCCCCCGCCGCCCCCCGCACCGGCAACGCCCTGACCGCGGAAAATGAACTACTCACGCGAACGTAGCACGGATGGCAAAGCCGGGGCACGGATGAAAGGCAGGCACTTTTCGTTATCCTTGCCCCGGCTTTGCCATCCGTGCTATCCGACGTCTTCAATGTCCGCTGGGTAAACTATTTTCTGCTGGCTGCCTAACGCCGCCCGCGGGAATGAACTCAATCGGCTGCGCCGGGACCAGAAACCCTGATCTTTCACCGAAACGCTTGTTCGCTGCTGGGGAAAACGCCGTTGTGGACTTCTTCGCAGTACTGGCGGACGGCCTGGGAGATCATCCCGTGCAGATTGGCGTATTGCTTGACGAACCGGGGCAGCGGGGCGGGAGTGATTCCCAGCAAGTCGTGAATCACCAGGACTTGGCCGTCGCAGGCCGCGCCGGCGCCAATGCCGATGGTGGGGATGCTGAGCGTCTGCGTGATTTCGGCAGCCAGCGACGCCGGGATGCATTCCAGGACCAGTCCGAACGCACCGGCACGCTCGGCAGCTTGTGCGTCTTGCATTAACCGCTGTTCGTCCCGCTGCACTTTGTAGCCGCCCATCTGGTGGACGTTCTGAGGCCGCAGACCGACGTGGCCCATCACGGGAATGCCCGCCGACACCAAGGCGGCAATCACCTCGGTCTGTTCGGCGCCGCCCTCGAGTTTCACCGCCTGGCAACGGGACTGTTTCAGGATTCGGGCGGCAGCCTCGACCGCCTTGTGTACGCCGGTATAGGCGGTCGGAAACGGCAGATCCACAATAATCAGCGCCCGTTCGACCGCCCGGCCGACGATTTCCGCATGGTAGATCATCTCGTCCAAGGTCACCGGCAAGGTCGTTTCGCGGCCCTGCACGACCATCGACAAGCTGTCCCCAACCAGAATCGCGTCCACACCGGACTCGTCCAACAGCCTGGCCATCGGATAGTCGTAGGCCGTCAGCACGGCAAGCTTGCGGCCCTGGCCCTTCATGCCCCGGAAACTGGGAACGGTTACACGCTCGGGTTTGCTGTTCATGCGGGCATTGTGACGCGCCGCTGACGGACTGGCAAGCGGAGCGGGACATGGAACCGGGGGACGTGGCGGGCGGACGGTGGATGCGTTCTGGCTGCGTTGGCCTTCTCGCCACTTGGTGGAAAACATGGTAAACTTTGGCCATGACTGAAATCACGCACATTCGATCCAGCGGCTTACGCTTCTCTGCAGCCATCGGGTTGGCCACTTTCCTGCTTCCGTTTATCGTTGCAGGGCAAGACGACCTCGCCGCCCTGGAGGAACAAGCCCTCAAGGCGGCCGTCGCCCGGGTTGCGCCGTCCGTGGTGCGGATCGAGACGATCGGCGGGCTGGAACAAGTCGAGCGCGTCCTGGTCGGCACCGGAGCGACGACCGGCTTGGCGGTCTCGGCGGACGGGTACATCATTTCCAGCGCGTTCAATTTCATTCAACAGCCGTCGTCCATCTTGGTGACCTTACCCAGCGGCAAGCGGGCGACGGCACAGATCGTGGGCCGCGACCGCAGCCGCATGCTGGTGCTGCTGAAGGTGGCCGGTGACGAACCGCTGGTGGTCCCCGAGGCCGTGCCCCGCGACCAGATGAGTGTCGGCCAATGGACGATCGCGGTGGGCCGCACCTTCGAGCAGAACCCGCCCAACGTCTCGGTGGGCATCCTCAGCGCGACCAGCCGCATTTGGGGCAAAGCGATTCAAACCGACGCAAGAATTTCGCCCGGCAATTATGGCGGCCCGCTGATCGACATTCGCGGCCGAGTGTTGGGCGTGCTGGTGCCCTTGTCGCCGCAGCAACAGGATGAAGTGGCCGGGGCGGAGTGGTACGACTCGGGCATCGGCTTTGCCGTCCCGCTGGCCGATGTCATCCCGCACTTGGACAAACTGAAACGCGGCCAGGAGTTACACCCGGGCCTGCTAGGCATCACACTCAAAGGCAACGACATCTACGCCGACCCAGCGGAGGTGGCTGCCTGCCAGCCCAAGTCGCCCGCGCGGCAGGCGGGGCTGCAAGCGGGTGATCGAATCGTCGAAGTCGACGGCGTCAAAGTCGTTCGCCAGTCGCAACTGCGGCACGCGTTGGGGCCTCGCTACGCTGGCGATCAGGTGAAGCTGGCCATTCTGCGAGGCGACCAGCGAGTGGAACTGACCGTCACTTTGACCGGCAAGCTGGAGCCGTACGAAAACCCGTTCCTCGGCCTGCTGCCCGATCGCTCGCCGTCCGCGAAACCGGGAATTGCCGTTCGTTACGTCTACCCCGACAGTCCGGCCGCCGACGGGGGGATACTCCCCGAGGACCGCTTGGTGCGGCTGGCCGAAAAGCCGGTGACGGACGTCGCTTCGGCGTGGGAAATCCTGGGCAGCTATGAGCCCAAACAGAAGGTTAAACTGACCGTCGAACGCGGCATCGAAACCAAGGAATTTGAACTGGAATTCGCGAGTTTGCCGACCGCGGTCCCCGAGAATCTTCCGGCGGCCCGCAAGCCTGTCGAGACGGCCCCCGGAGACCGGCCCCCGGTCGGCGAAGTGAGCATCAAGCTGCCGGAGGAGACGAATGAATGTCTGGCCTACGTGCCCGACAATTATCATCCCGATGTCGCGTATGGCGTCGTGCTGTGGCTGCACGAGCCCGGCGGATTCGACCGCCGCAAGTTGGTCGACGCCTGGAAGGACCACTGTCGTGCCAACGACCTGATCCTGCTGGCCCCCCAAGCCGCTGATCCGAACCGCTGGCTGCCCACCGAGGTCGACTTCGTCCGCAAGACCCTGGACGACGTGCTCTCGAAATACCGCATCGACCGGACGCGAATCGTTGCCTGCGGACACCAGGCCGGCGGAGCGATGGCGATGCTGACCGCCTTTTCCCACCGCAGCCTGATCCGCGCCGCGGCGGTTACCGACACGGCTCTGCCGGGACGCCTGCAAGTGGCCGCCAACGATCCGATTGAACGCCTGGCCATCTTCATCACCATCGCCGAAAAGTCCGATGCGGCCCAGCGCATCCAGGGACAGGTAACGCGCCTGCAGGAGATGAAGTACTCGGTAATCCTGCAGAAAAACCCTGGCGATCCCCGCCCGCTGGACGACAAGGAACAAGCCGCCTTGGTCCGCTGGATCGATACCCTGGACCGGCTGTAGCGACGGAGGAGCACCCCGATGGCTGTACACGATTGGAATCGGGTCGATACCGGTACGTTCCATGCGTTTCACACGGCGTGGATTACGCATCTCAGCGAAACCCTGAATGGCGGCCTGCTGCCTCCCAGCTACTATGCGCTGCCGGAACAACACGGCGGTCGTCTGATCGCCGACGTGTTGACGCTGCAGGCCCCGCTGCCCGCGGTACCGGTCGCCTCGGCAAGCGAGGGCGGCGTCGCGGTTGCGGAAGCTCCGCCGCGTGTGCGCCGCAAGCTGTCACCGTCCCCGACGGCCCGCGGCACCCGGCGGACGCTGGCCATCCGGCATGTCAGCGGACATCGCATCATCGCCCTGCTCGAAATCATCTCGCCCGCCAACAAGGACCGGGCAACTCATGTCGCGGAATTCGCGGACAAGGCGGAGACGGCCCTCTGGCACGGGATTCACTTGCTGCTGGTGGACCTGTTTCCGCCGGGCCGGTACGATCCTCAGGGGATCCATGCTGCGATCTGGGAACGCTTTGACGACGAGCCCTATCTGCTTCCCCCCGATGAACCGTTGACGTTAGGTTCGTACGTCGCAGGCCCGGCTCCCGAAGCTTACCTGGAACATCTCGCCGTGGGTTCGCCGCTGGCCGAGATGCCGCTGTTCCTGACCCCGGACCGCTACATCAACGTGCCGTTGGAATCCACCTACTCGACCGCCTTTTGCGGCTTGCCCGCGTTCTGGCGGGATGTCTTGGAGGGTCGTCGGCCGTCGCCGCACGACCGGCGTTAGGAAAAGTGCCTCCATGACAGCGATCACAACCAAACCACCGCGACGCCACGTCCCCAAGCGGCTGGCGGTGATCGATGCCGACGCTTGTACCGGCTGCGAAGCCTGCATCGAAGTCTGTCCGGTGGATTGCATCGAACTGCGGCAGTTCGACTTGGGCGTCAAAGGCACGCAAGCTTGGTGCGAGGTGGACCTGGCGCGTTGCATCGGCTGCGAACTGTGCATCCGCTTGCCCAAGAAAGACCGTGCCGACGCTTACCGGTTGCTGATCTGCCCGTGGGATGCGATCGAAATGGTCCCCACGGATCAAGCCGCACAGGTCGCGGCGCAGCTGGGCCGTCGTCCGCCGGAGGATACGATGCGAGGCCGTGGCATATAGCTGAAGTTGCGGGAGTGCGAGAAACGCCGCCGATCCCTGAACTCGTGCGCGGCCAGCTACGATGAGATCGCTGCCAGCTTCAATCGCCAACTCGCTGATCACCTATTCTAATAACACTGTTTTCGAATTCGCTGGGGCTCCGCCTTCCGCTACGAAACGTTCACAAGGGCACTGCGTCACTTCCGCACTCAGCCTACGCTCCAGGGGTCCGCCAGCTTTTCTGAGCAGCGGTGTTTTTCAATCTGACGGGCCTTGGGCCACGCGAAAGCCCAAGTTGCGAAACTGAGACTGCGGCTCAACGCCCCAGCGAAACGTCGACCGGCACCTCCAAGCCTCAAGATCAAAACCTCCGAAGCGAACAGTTCGTTGCGGCTTCGTACTAGTTCCTTGCAACTCCGTTGGTGTCAAGAGCGATCCGGGATACCTCGCGAACCAGTCATCGCACCATTCTCGCATGTTGCCATGCATATCAAACAATCCCCAGCCGTTAGGCAGCTTGTCGCCGACGGGCGAGGATCGATCCCTCGAGTTGTTGTAGTAGTAGCAATAATTCCCCAACAGCGCCGCGTCGTCACCGAACGCGTACTGCTTCTGGCTGACGGCCCGGCAGGCGTATTCCCACCGGGGTTCGCTGGGCAAGCGATAACCGTTGGCCTTCGGATCCAGATCGCACTTCCAGTCGGTTTTGACGTCCGCCCTCGTCTCGCTCAAGCTGTAACATGGCGTCAGCCCTTCGCAGTGGCTGGCCCAGTTACAGAACGCGACCGCGTCGAACCAACTGACCTGTTGCACTGGGCAGTCATCCGCTGGACTGACGTTTTTCTCTTCCCCGCTCCAACTCTTTGCGATCGCTTTTTCCGCGTCCGTGCATTTTGGGTGGTCCGCCGCCTCCAAGGCGAATTTCTTGAATTGCCGGACGGTGACCTCCCGATCAGCTAAGTAGAAGTCCTTCGTGAGGGTCTCATTGTGGGGCGGCTGTTCCTCGATGGTGGATTGACCGCTACCATCCCCCATCGTAAACGAGCCGTGGGGGATGCGGATCATCGTCATACCCAGGGTATTGACGAGCCAGCCGCGATCGTCCGCGGGCAGTAGCTTGGAAGGCTGCAGAGAAGGGTGCCGAGGCGGAATCGCTTGTTCTTGTTTCCATTGCTTCAGCGCGAAAAACGCCGCGCTGTGCGTCCCGCCGTCCGGGGCGTCGGTATATAATCCAATCATGGTCTCGCGCAAGGCCGCCTGTTCCTCCCAACGGATCTGCTCCCACGGGATCAGACCCAGGGCGGCACACAAGCCGGAGCGAAAGGCGCAAGCCTCGGGGTCGGGGTCTGCCTTCACCGCTTCCAGTGCCTGGGCGGCCTCCCGCAGGTCGCCGTGGAAGCGCGAAAAATCGTGAATGAACCTCGTCCGCCCCGTAGGATCTTCGGCTAACGCGAGCACCGGCCGGGCGGTGGTGACGCTCTCGCCAAACGCAATCAGCACCAACGCCGCATTTCCCTTCTGGCCGGCCGGTCGTTTCGGGTCTGGGTCGGCGATGATCTCCCGCAGCGGTGCAATCGCGGCGTTCTGATACGCTCGCAGGTCGTTGACAAGTGCCGGGAAGTTTTCTTCAGAGCCAGCGACCGTGGCCTTGACCAGGACCTCGGTCTGCCGGCGATTACTTTCGCTCAGGCGGATGGATTGCCACCAGGCGAACGCCAAACTGATGAACGCCACCGCCGCGATCGTCATGGCGATCGCCGCACGGCGGCGGGCGAGTCTCAGTTCTCGTTGGCGGGATTCCTCCTTTTCCCGATGTTCACGTTGCTCCTGGTTATGGCTTTCGTCCAAGTAGCGCTCCGCCAACGTGAATTCCTGGTCCGAGACGTATCGCGCGGCCCAGTCTGGCGATGAGACGCGCTGCTGGCGCCACTGGCGGAACACGCCGAGTTCGGGCTGGCGGAGCAGGCCACGGCGCTGCTGTTGCCAGTTTTTGGCGTCGCGGACCAGCTTCCGCAGTTCGTCCGCCGCATCGGCTTCGGCGGTCACCCACTCGCGCAGCTGCTGCCATTGCCGCAACAGGCTTTCGTGGCTGATGTCGATGGTGGTTGCGGCGTTCAAAGTAGCAGGCACACTCCGTGTGCCGTCCGCCGTGGGCGTCCCGCCGACCGGCGGAACAGCATCAGGCTGAAGCCTGGACTCCAACAGGACCAGGTAATCGCGGCCCGGCCCGGTAAACTCGGCGACGACCGCGGCCACCTCCGCCGCGGACACGCCAGCCACCGTGGCCACCCCGCCGATCGTCGTCAGACGTCGCACGAGCACGCCTTGCGGAGTCCGCTCAGCCAGGCAGCGAAACAGTGACTGGGTGATCCGCTGCTGCGAAGTCGGTTCCGCTCCGCCCAATGGTAACCCGACGCGTAAGCGAGGGATGGACGCCGCTTCCACCTCGCTGACGCTTCGGGTTTCCCGCAGCCGGCTCGAAGCGATACTGCTGCTGTTCGCCCGGGACGACGCGAAATCCTTCCTGTTCCAGAAACGTGAGGAACCCCGCCCGATCCTCGTACAAGGCGTCGGTCACTTCGGACAGAAAGATCAGCGGGCGCGAGTCTGGCCCTCCCAGAGGCATTGCCGCCGGTCCAGGCGTGGCGGTTGAGGCCGTCGCCGCAGTGGTTGCGGAGGACACCTCAGGGCCTGCCGCGGCTACGCCGAGCCGGGACCGGCGAAGTTCCCGCAACGTCTTGAAAACCGCGTTCCCGAACCGCTGACAGGGCGCCGGCGGTCGGCCGGATTTGGCAAAATCGAACGACAGTTCTTGTTCGTGGCCGTCCTGGTCGACTTCCCAGAATGGATAGCCGACCAGCTGCTGCAGTTCTGCGGGCCAGCGCGTCTCGTGAACCGATTCCTTGCGCACCACGAAAATGCGGCCGCTGGCGGCGGAGGCTCCGCCAAACGGCTGCAAGAATGCCTCCAGTTCCCGCCGACACCAGTCCGAATCGTCGGCCAGGTAGTTCTCGGACATCACGATCACGATCACCGCCGAGCCGCGCACGGCTTCGTTGATCGCAGCCGACAGCGGCTGGTTGCCGGACAACTCGCGATTGTCCCGAAAGATCTCGAACCGCCACGGCGGCTCGCCTTTTTTTGGCCGATCGTGTTCTTCCAACATACTGCGGAGCGTCTCGTCGAGCCGCGCCACCCAGCCGAACTTGTTGTCGGCCTGACGATAGCTGATAAAAACGTCGTATTGGAATCCGGGGACGTAAGCCATGCGAATTACTGCCGTGGACGATTGGGGACCTGTCGAATCAGAATATGCCCCGGATGTAGAAATCAAGGATAACAAGGAAGCCGTGCCGCACGGAGTTATGCATACCGCAGAAAATGAACCATCCACGTGAATGTAGCACGGATGGCAAAGCCGGGGCACGGATGAAAGGCCCATGCTTCTTTCGCTATCCGTGCCCCGGCTTTGCCATCCGTGCTATCCGACGCTCTCCAAAGCCCGCTGGATAGATTGTTTCCCGCCCGCTGCCTAATGAGTGGTGCGATTCCTGTCATCTCGCAAGTCGGGACAACATGCATGAACCATCGCAGGCACCGGAGCCGCGATCCGGTCGTGGAAAATGGAACTCGAAAATCCTGGCGAAAGCTCCCATTTTCTGCCCACCCCCGCTCGCAAATCCGTGGTTCTCCTGCTAAGCTCTTCGGAAAAGTCAGCTTACACCAATGCAGAATACCTGAATTTCCCACCTAACCAGCCAGCCGACGATTCTCCACCCGACGATCCGGAATCCGTCATCTGGGCACCCAGCGGGCTACCTCAGTATTAATTCGAAGACAACTAACCGAAGTGTTTCTGCGGCGTGCGCAGCGGCTTCCGTCACCATTGCGGTGAGGGACCGTCATCGCGGCGTCGATTTAGTGGCGTTTGTTTTCTCACTCTTGTTAAGGAGGGCTTTGCGATGCGATTTCTTCTCGCCGTAGCTGTTTTCTTGGCCGCCTGCTGGATGGTCCCCGCTGCCATGGCAGCGGATCAGGCCACGCCGGACCAGGCCAAGCCGGATCAGGTGACCCCGGATCAGGCTAAGCCGGACCAGGCCAAGCCGGATCAGGTGACCCCGGACCAGGCCAAGCCGGACCAGGCCAAGCCGGACCAGGCCAAGCCGGACCAGGCCAAGCCGGACCAGGCCAAGCCGGATCAGGCCAAGCCGGATCAGGCCAAGCCGGATCAGGCTAAGCCGGACCAGTGCAAGCCGGATCAATGCAAGTCCGGCACGTGCGGCAAGTCCAGGGGACGTCTGGCTCGTCGTCGCTAGACACGATCACGCCGTCTGCTAGACACGTACGTTCGAGAGATGCCCCCGCGGCCTGCGGGGGCATCTTTCCTATCATGGCTGCTGACCGCAGCCAAATCCGAGATCTCACTTAGGAATCATCCCATGCAACGATTGCTGCTGTGCTCGATGTTATCGCTGGTTTTCGCCGCAACGTGCCTGGTCAGCGGCGTTCGTGCAGCCAGTTCGCCGACGGACAGCAACATCCGTCCGCGGCAGGCGAATGGGCAAACCGTCCAGAGCGAGCGGGATGAGCAGCAAGCGTTATTCAACTACTATTTTCAAGACCGAAACCTGCAGTACGAAACCGAACTCGCCAAGTTGAAAACCGAAGGTTCGGTTCCCAGCTGGAGAATTCCCTATTCAGCCGCGATTCATCCGGAGACGGCGGGCGGCATGAGCGATGCTCGCGTCGCTCCAACCGTGGGTCTGTTTGCCCGCCGCCGACAAGGCTTGACGGCTTCCAGGGGGGGGACGGGATCGGGGGCCCTGAGCGTTTATGACCGGGCCTTCAACGGCGGCCAGGGCTTGGCCAACGCCTACGAGGCCCAGCGGATTATGGGCACTCCACCACGAGGCCTGTTCGCGGCGTTGCGGATGCGTTCCAGCTCCGAATCCTGGGAAGGCTATTGCAGCGGTTTCACCGCATCGACGATCAAGCATCCGGAACCGGTCAAGTCGGTCGATGCGGGGCGCGTGGGCGGAACTTCCGGCGTGGTCCTGCGTCCCGCCGACATCAAGGCCCTGCTGTCGTGCATCTACAACCGCACGACCCCCGACAGTTTTCTGTTCTTGGCTCCACCCACCGCGCGGGACGGCGGCCCCAATATGGGAACCTTTCACTTGGCCCTGGCCAACTACGTCGGGCAGGCCGGGCATCCAGTCGGGATGGATCGGACCAAGGGCGAAGTCGCTTGGAACAATCCAGTCTACGCTTACAAAGTCAACAAGATCAGCGACGCTGGCGAAGGTGACGGCTTGACCTACAAGGACGTGGAAACCACCGTCACGTACAGCTATTACGGGACCGATACCGCACTGCAAACCGACCCCGACAGCGGCGACCGAGTTGGCAATCGCAAGCAATCGATGACGTTCCGGTACACCCTGGCCTTGGATGGCGAAGGACGCATCGTCGGCGGTCGCCCGCGGACTTCCAGCGGCCACTTTCTCTGGATTCCCTTGTATCCTATCCAAGGCAAGCCCGACGGATCGGTGCAGGGCAATCCGTATGTCGACGTGCGCAAAGTGATCGCGTTGGCCCGTGCGTCGGCTCTTCCGGAAATCCAGGCAAAGTTTGACGCCGAAACCATCGGTCCCCGCGTCGACCCTGCGCTGGAACCGGCAGCCGCGGAGGTCGAGGATTCTGAGGGGACTTAGCGTCCGCGGGTGCTAACCTGTACGATTCTCGAACGTAGGACGGATTGCCAATCCGTCTATCGATAGACGGAGTGGCAATCCGTCCTACAAATTTCGTGCGGACGCTCAGGCCGGCTTTCGGACGCCTAACAACCGCCGCAGCGCGGGGCTCAACGGCGCCGAATGGATCGCCGGGTCGGAACGTAGGGCCTCGGCAACTTGTTCCAGCTGTTCCGCGGCATTGAGCGCCAGGTCGACGAAGATCCAGCGGTTGCCGGCAAACTCGCACTGACCTCCCCCGCTTCCGCCCAGCCACTCCTCGCGAATGCGATAGCCCAACCGCTGGGCCAAAACCAGGGCCTGTTCTCTCAAATCGACCGTGTGCATGGATCGTAATCCCCTTGCGAGTGGCAGGGATTATAAGGGCTTCTGTTGCAGTTGGCCAGTTCAATGCGACGATATCAATCCTGTATCTAAACGGCTGAAAAATAAAGAGTTAAGGCGTGCTGGACAGGTAAACCGCAACAGTCGCCAGCGACTCGGCAATCCGGCGAAAATGGCGGTTATAGCACCGACTTGAGGCCCACCAATGACTACGAACGGCATTAGAGGAGTGTCGAACGCCGACGAGCGGATCGCCATCCTCGAACAGCAACTGGCGCAGGCCCAGAAACTGACCGCCATCGGAGAACTGGCCAGTACGGTCACGCACGAATTCAACAACGTGCTAATGACGATCATCAACTATGCGAAAATGGGGTTGCGGCACAAGGACGAGGCGACTCGGGAAAAAGCCTTCGAGAAAATCCTGGCCGCGGGCGAGCGGGCTGCCACCGTCACCAACGCGGTGCTCGGCATGGCCCGAAACCGGTCCGATTCTTTCGAACCGACCGATCTGGCGGCGATCATCAAAGAAACATTGGTTCTTCTGGAGCGTGAGCTGCGCAAGTATCGGGTCAGCGTCGATACCCAGATTCATCCCGTGCCGCCTGCACATGCCATCGGAAACCAGATCCAGCAGATCTTGCTGAACCTGTTGATCAATGCTCGGCAGGCGATGTCCGAGGGCGGGCGGATTTTCATCGGGCTGTCTCACGACGCGGTCAGCGACACCGTCGATTTGAGCGTGCGCGACACCGGCAGCGGCATTCCCGCCGACAAGCTGCCGCGCATTTTCGACCCTTTTTTCAGCACGAAGAAAGGCCCGGACGATAGCGGCAAGGGCGGCACCGGCTTGGGGTTGTCAACCTGCCGGAATATCATCGAGCAGCATCGCGGCAGGGTCCGCGTGGAGAGCACCGTGGGTGTGGGAACGTGCTTCACGATTAAACTGCCGGTCTACCGCAAGCCGGCGCCCGCGGCGGCTGCCCCGCCCATTGCCGCGGTTGCCATCACGGGGACAACAATTCCCCATGCGATGTCGTGAAGGCTGTCACGCCCCCGCCGTCCGATCCCGGATATCTTGCAGGATTCGTTGTTCCAACGAGGCATCGCGTCCCAAGGGGATCCAGCCCAAGGTAAAGCTGTCAGCGCCCGGTTCCTCCTTGTTCCGGCTCAACGTCGTCTCGTGACGAACGCGACTCTGGCCGACGCTAGCGTGCTGAGGACTTGCCAGGTCTTCCAACTCTTTGTAGACCGCCAAGTCGATAAAATAGCCACCGCCGGTCGGGGTGACCCTGACGACGGCCCGGCGGCGAATCGACTGCAGCGTAGATTGGAGCCTTTCCGGGCCGTGGGTGGAATCCTTTCGCCACGGCTCCAACAGCGTGGCGCCGCCGACGGGAAACGTCTCGATTCGGCCTTCGAGCAGAACGTCGCCGACTTGCCGAACACGTTCCTCGCGTTGGATCACGAAATAGTCATCGAGTGCGTCGACAACTTGATCCCAGAGCAAATCGCGATCCGCAACCGCGACTAGCATTGGGTTCTGCAGGCCAGGCGCTGGCGGAGTGGTTGGGTCGACCAAGGAGCCATGCGGATACCAGCCGCATCCCGGCGTGCCGCCAACCAGCACGACAAAGACGAGCCAGACGCGAGTCCAAAGAAACATCGAAACCCCGCTGGGCAAGCCAGGAAACACTGCGAACGTCACTGCCAAAGGGCCGTTAGTTTTGCGAGAAGATGGAAAGGCTGCAAGATCAGTCCGGCGCAATGGAATTGCCGACAAGACGTTCCAGCCGTTGACATAAGGCCGATGCCACCGTAGTATGCTCAGTTTCCCGAGGTGGCATGCTCGGAACACCCTAAAATGCGGCTGGTTGGTGGTAATTTTTGCCGGCCAGATGCACGTGCGAGCGTCAAGCTCTGCGATAGCGATAAGTTCCTGTTCAGTAACGTTTTGCGTGCCATCAAGGCGCTCGGCGCGTCCGTTGTGGCGGGTTATTGACAAGTGTTCCCCTGTGTAAGTGTTGGATTGAGGCTATGGCGGTTCCCAAGAGAAGGCAGTCGAATTCACGAACGGGCAAGCGTCGTTCGCATCATCACAAAAAGGCAAAGCAGTTGACTTTTTGCCCGAAGTGCAGCACGGCCGTACCGACCCACGTAGTGTGCCCCAATTGCGGCTACTACATGGGACGCGTCGTGGTCGAGTCCGCTGAGGAGTAGACGAGGAGCGGGCTTTGAGCAAGATCGCTGTGTTGTTTCCCGGTCAAGGTGCGCAGACCGTCGGCATGGGGGCTTCGCTGGTCGAGCAGTTGCCTGCGGCCTGTGATTTGTTTGCGCGCGCGGCCGACGTGCTGGGCTACGACTTGGCGGAGATTTGCTTCCACGGCCCTGCCGAGGTCCTGGATTCGACCGAATACAGCCAGCCCGCGTTGTTCGTGACTAGCTTGGCGGCGTTGGAGTTGCTGCGGCAGGAATCGCCGCAGACGGTCGAGGCGTGCGCCGCGGCAGCAGGGCTGAGCCTGGGCGAGTACACGGCGATCGTCTTTGCCGGTGCGATCGAGTTCGAGGCGGGACTGAAATTGGTCCAGCAGCGTGGGCAGGCCATGCAGGAGGCTTCGGATCGTACGCCCAGTGGCATGGTCAGCATTCTGGGGATGGACCGCGCGCAAGTTGAGAAACTGTGTGACGAGGTTCGTCAGGACGGGGAGGTTCTGCAGTGTGCGAACTTCTTATGTCCCAGCAATATCGCTGTTTCCGGTCACAATGCCGCCTGTGAGAGGATTGCCGATGCGGCGGCCAAGGCCGGCGCCATGAAGGTTGTTCCGCTGGCCGTGGCCGGCGCGTTTCACACGCCGATCATGGGTTCTGCCGTGGATCGCCTCGCTGCCGCTTTGGCCGATGTTCCCATGCGCAAGCCGAGGATTCCCGTCATCTCCAATGTGGATGCGCGGCCGCACGATGATCCGGAAGAAATGCGCCAGCTGCTGATTCGCCAGGTCGTTTCCCCCGTATGTTGGGAAGACTCGATGCGTTATCTGCTGGGCGAAGGCTTCGACCTGTTCTACGAAATTGGGGCTGGCCGAGTCCTGCGGGGGCTATTGAAGCGGATCGATCGCCGGGCGACTTGCGAGAACATTACCTGTTGAGCGAGGATTGGCAATTCGCCACGATGGCCGGCACCGAGGTACCGTCGGCAAGGAATGCGGGGGCCCTGGCTGGAGTCGGCTCCGAGGTCGCGGAGGAGCCAGCGGAGGAGTTACTTTCATGTCGGATCAACCCACAATTGGTCTCTCGGCGAACTTGGCCGGGCAGGTTGCGCTGGTCACCGGTGCCTCTCGCGGGCTGGGCAAGGCGATCGCCATCGAACTGGCGCGCAACGGAGCGCGAGTTGCCTGTGTGGCCCGGGACACCGAGAAATTGGCGGAAACGGTTACGGCAATCGGTCAGGCGGGTGGTCAGGCGGAGGCGTTCGCGTGCAATGTCAAAGAACGGAAATCGGTGGATACACTGGTGGACGGGATTTGCGCTCAATGGGGACGGCTGGATATCCTGATTAACAACGCCGGAGTCACTCGCGACACGTTGTTGCCGCGGATGACCGACGAGGAGTGGGACGAGGTCATTTCGACGAATCTGACGGGTGCGTTTCTGTTTGCCAGGGCGGCCTCGCGGCACATGATGATGGCTAAGTACGGACGGATCATCAACATCGCCAGCGTGACGGGGATTGTGGGCAACCCCGGCCAGACAAACTATTCGGCCACGAAGGCCGGCCTGATTGGCTTCACGCGCAGCTTGGCCCGCGAGTTGGCGGGGCGCAAAGTCACCATCAACGCGGTCGCGCCTGGCTTTATCACCAGTGACATGACCAAACAGTTGGGGCCGGTGATTTTGGAGGAGGCCAAAAAGCGAATTCCCGCCAAGCGATTGGGGACACCCGAGGACGTGGCGGGGGCCGTATTGTTCCTGGCGAGTCCCGCGGCGTCCTATGTCACGGGGCAAGTGATCGTGGTCGATGGTGGCATGACGGGGTGAGCGGAAAGCTTTCTCTTTGATCCTATCTTGACCAAGCTTGACAGAATCCTTTATGTTCTTGCGGTTTACGTTCCGAAATAGGGCTTGATTACAGTTCGATTCAGGCTTTAAGCTACGCCGGGCTCGAATTCCTGGTTTTTTGCTACGTGGGAGGAATCTAGAAGTGTCTTCAGTTGCAGAACGAGTGATTGACATTGTTGCCGAACAACTCGGCGTCGACAAAGAGAAGGTGAAGCCGGAAACGCACTTCATCAACGACTTGGGTGCCGATTCGCTGGATACCGTCGAGCTGGTGATGGAGTTGGAGGAGGAATTCGACATCAACATCCCGGACGACGCGGCCGAGAAGATCGAGACGGTCGGTCAGGCGATCAAGTTCATCGAAGAAGCGCAATCCTCCTGACAGTGTGTGAGCGATCAGCATGAAACGACGGGTTGTCGTCACCGGCCTGGGAGTCGTCACGTCGCTGAGTTTGAAGGTCGAAGACCTCTTTGATCGTTTGTGTCGCGGCGAAAGCGGAGTCCACCTGATTCGCCAGTTCGACACGGCGGACTACAAAGTCAAATTCGGCGGCGATATCTACGACTGGGACGCCGGCGATTATATCGACAAGAAGGAAGTCAAGCGGATCGACCGGTTCACCCAATTCGCTTTGGTGGCCGGAATCGACGCCGTGCGCGACTCGGGCTTGGATCTCGCCAAGGAAGAGCCGTTCCGGTGCGGCGTGATTTTGGGATCGGGCATTGGCGGCTTGAATGAGATTGAAACGCAGATGGCGCGCTTGTTGTTCAAGGGCCCGGACCGCGTTTCGGCACTCACCATTCCCAAGCTGATGCTGAACGCCGCCGGCGGCAACCTGTCGATCCATTTCGGGATCCGAGGTCCCAATTACACCGTCGCCACGGCCTGCGCCAGCGCGACGAACGCGATTGGGGACGCCTTCAAGACGATTCAGTACGACGACGCCGACGTCATGCTGACCGGCGGAACCGAAGCCGCAGTGACTCCGATGGGGGTCAGCGGATTCCAGAACATGAGGGCCCTCTCGATGCGAAATGACGACCCGCCGCGGGCGAGTAGGCCGTTTGACATCGATCGCGACGGCTTCGTGTTGTCCGAGGGTGCGGGCCTGTTGGTGCTGGAAGAATTGGAACATGCCAAGTCGCGTGGCGCACGGATCTATGCCGAGATCTTGGGCTTCGGTGCCAGCGGCGACGGCGGGCACATCACCCAGCCCGATGAACAAGGGCAAGGAGCGGCCCGGGCCATGGCTTGCGCCCTGCGAGACGCACGCATGGACCCCTCCGAGATGGTCTACATCAATGCCCACGGCACCAGCACGCCACTGGGCGACAAGGCGGAAACCTCCGCGATGAAAAGCGTATTCGGGGAGTATGCCAAACGGCTGAGCATCTCGAGCACGAAGAGCAACTTGGGACATACGTTGGGGGCCAGCGGCGGAATCGAACTGGTGGTCACGATCAAGGCCATCGAGCGCAGCGTAGTACCGCCCACCATCAACCTGCAGACACCGGATCCCGATTGCGATTTGGATTACACGCCCAACCAGCCTCGAGAGCGCGACATCAAGGTTGCGATGAGCAACAGTTTTGGGTTCGGCGGCCATAACGCTTCGGTCATCGTCGGCCGGCTGCAGAACGGTGCGGCCTGAACCCGCGCGCCGCTCATGAACTACTTTGCCCACGCGCTGCCGTTCCTCGATCGTCCCTATTTCGTGGCGGGCACGGCGGTGCCCGATTGGCTGAGTGTGATCGACCGTAAGATGCGGGTCCGGTCCAAGGCGGCCCAGACGCTGATGACTCACGAGGATCCGCGCATCGCGGATGTGGCTGCCGGAATTGTCCAGCACCATCACGACGACCGCTGGTTTCATCAAACCCGCGCATTCGCCGAATTGAGCCTGCAGCTGACGGCGTCAGTCCGTGGGGTCTTGTCGCACGACGACGGCTTCCGCCCCAGTTTCCTGGGGCACATCCTGGTCGAGATCCTCCTGGACGCCGTGCTGATCGCCGGCGCGCCGGCTCGACTGGACGAGTACCACGAAGTGTTGCAGAGCGTCGATCCGCAGCTGGTGGGCGACGTCGTCAATCAATTGGCGAACCGCCCGTCGGAGTTATGGCCGGTCTTCATTCCGCATTTTTGTGCCGAACGGTTCTTGTATGACTACTTGGAGGATGCGAAACTGCTGGCACGGTTGAACGGTGTGATGCGGCGACTGCACCTACCGCCGCTGCCCGACGAGTTCCTAACCCTCTTGCCGGCAGCCCGCCACGCCGTCGCCCAACGCCGCCAAGAGTTGCTGACGCCGCCAGTGACCAGTGACCAGTGACCAGTGACCAGTGACAAATGACCAGTGATCAAAGGAGAGACCAATCATGAAGTTCGGCATGAACCTGTTGCTATGGACGGGCGAGTTGCACGAGGGACTGCTGCCCGTGCTCGAATCGCTCAAGAAGATGGGCTACGACGGCGTCGAGTTGCCGCTGTTCAACACCGGCCTGGACTACGCCGCGTGGGGCCGGCGGCTGGACGACATGGGACTGGAGCGGACCGCCGTCACCGTCCGGGGCGAGGCCGACAACCCGATGAGTCCGGATCCGGCCGTGCGCGCCCTGGGCATCGCAAACACGAAACGCGCGATCGATTGCTGCCAGGCGGCTCGCGCCACGGCGCTGGTCGGCCCGTTCCATTCCGCGCTGGGTTTCTTCACCGGCAAAGGACCCACGGCGGACGAATGGAAGTGGGCCGTGGACAGCATGCGTCCGGTGGCGGAGTACGCGGGCCAGGCTGGCGTCACGCTGGGTCTGGAAGCGCTGAACCGGTTTGAGTGCTATCTGCTGAATACCCACGCCGACTCGACGCGTTTCGTCCGCGAAGTGAACCATCCGAACTGCCGCGCCATGTACGACACGTTCCACGCGCACATCGAGGAGAAGAGCATCCCGCAGGCGATCCGCGCCGTCGCCCCGGTGCTGTGCCACGTCCACATCTCGGAGAACGACCGCAGCACGCCGGGACAGGGCAATGTCCGCTGGGCCGAAAACTTCGACACGCTGAAGGAGATCGGCTATGACGGCTGGCTGACGATCGAAGCCTTTGGGATGGCCCTGCCCGAATTGGTCGCCGCCACCAAGATCTGGCGCCGCATGTACCAGAGCGAAGAACAACTGGCCCGTGACGGCCTGGCGTTCATGAAGTCGCAATACGCCCAACGCTGGTAATTTTTTACCCGGACATCGTGAGCCGCAAGGCGCTAGCCGCGGGTTTTGGCGGAACAACAGGAGATCTTGCATGAAAGATGTCGGAGTCGCCGTCGTCGGTGCGGGTTTCATTGGGCCGGTTCACGTCGAAGGCTTGCGGCGGGCCGGAGTGACCGTCACCGGCATCCTTGGAGTGTCGGACGACGAATCGAATACGGCGGCGGCCAACCTCGGGCTGCCGCGGGCCTATCGCAACTTCGAAGAAATACTCGCCGATGCGTCCGTCACCGCCCTGCACATTGCCACTCCCAATCGACTGCACTTTGCGTTGGCCCGGCAGGCGTTGCAGGCCGGCAAGCACGTGATGTGCGAAAAGCCGCTGGCCATGAACTCACGCGAATCGGCCGAACTGGCCGCTCTGGCGGCCAAGACCAAGTTGGCCGCGGGTGTGAACTACAACATTCGCTATTACCCGCTGTGCCTGCAGATGCGCGAAATGGTCCGCGGCGGGGAACTGGGCAAGGTGTTTTCGGTCTGCGGCAGCTACGTCCAGGATTGGCTGCTGTACCCAACGGACTACAACTGGCGCGTGCTGGCGGAAGAGGGCGGCGAACTGCGCGCGGTCGCGGACATCGGCACCCACTGGCTGGACCTGATCCATTCGATCACCGGGTTGGAAGTCGAATCGGTCTGCGCTGACCTGGCCACGGTTCATCCCGTGCGGCAGCGGCCCAAGGGGGAAGTCGAGACGTTCTCGGGCAAGACGGGCAAGACGATCGCGACCGAGCCGGTCGAAATCAAGACGGAGGATTCCGGTTGTATCCTGCTGCAGTTTGCCGGCGGCGGCCGCGGCTGTTTGCATGTTTCTCAAGTAACCGCGGGGCGGAAGAACTGCTTGCGACTGGAATTGGCCGGGTCCGGCGGTGCGGTGGCTTGGAACAGTGAGCAGCCGAACGAGTTGTGGATCGGCCATCGCGAGCGGGCCAACGAACTGCTGATCCGCGATCCGGCCCTCGTCGCCGGCGCCGTCCGGCCGTACATCAGTTTTCCCGGCGGGCATAACGAAGGATTTCCCGACACGTTCAAACAGTGCTTCCGCGCTTTCTACGGTTACATCCGCCAAGGCGATTTTGCCGCCCAGCCGACGTTTCCCACGTTCGCCGACGGCCATCGCGAAATCGCGTTGTGCGAAGCGATCCTGGCCAGCCACCGGCAACGCCAGTGGGTAGCGGTCGGCAAGTAGGAGCGACACCATGAAGCTAGGATTTGTCAGCGCAATCGTGCCGGACCTGTCGCTGCAGGAGGTGCTCCAGCTGGCGGCAGACGAAGGTTTTTCGTGCGTCGAACTGATGTGCTGGCCCCACGGCAAGGCCGAGCGGCGGTACGCCGGGGTGACGCACATCGACGTGGATGGGTTGGATGAATCTGCGGCGGCCCGCATCCTGGAGCAGACCGCCGCAGCCGGCGTGGCCATCAGCGGACTTGGCTATTATCCGAACCTGCTGACACCGGACCCGGCCGAAGCCCGCGTGTGCCTGGAGCATCTCAAGCAGGTGATCGCCGCCGCGCGGCTGTTGGGCGTCGGCGTGGTGAACACGTTCATCGGCCGCGACTGGACGCGATCCGTCGACGACAATTGGCCCCGGTTCCTGGAAATCTGGCGGCCGTTGATTCAATTGGCCGAGTCGCATTCCGTTCGCATCGCCATCGAGAACTGTCCGATGCTGTTCACCAGCGACGAATGGCCCGGCGGCAAGAACCTGGCTCACTGCCCCGCCGTCTGGCGACGGATGTTCGACGACATTCCCAGCCGTTGTTTTGGCTTGAACTACGACCCCTCGCACTTGATCTGGCAGCAGATCGATTGCGTTCAGCCGCTGCGCGAGTTCCGCGACCGCATCTTCCATGTGCATGCCAAGGACGCCAAGATCGAGCGTCACCGCCTGGACGATGTCGGCATCCTGGCGACGCCGTTAGAGTACCATCGGCCCAAGTTGCCGGGTTTGGGCGACGTGCCGTGGAATCGGTTCTTCTCGGTCTTGACGGACATCGGCTATCAGGGGCCGGTCTGCGTCGAGGTCGAGGACCGTGCATTCGAAGTCGACTTGGATGCGCGCCGCCGCGCCTTGCGGCAAAGCGCAAACTTCCTGCGGCAATACTTGGTTCCGTAGAGCGGGGAAACCAGGAGCAAACGGTTTTCAAGGCCAACGCGTAAAGAATGAGATTCTATGGTTCTGTGAATTGGATGCCACGGGCTTGCCCCGTGGAGGCTCCCGTTTCCAGCTACACGAAGTGCCCCCCCCGTGTAGCCTTCCTACCGCGTTTCGCCCGCAGCGGCTTCGCCGCCGCGGGCGAAACGCGGTAGGAAGGAGTGAAGCGTTGCGTGCGTGGCGTGTGTAGCGAGAAACGCAAGCATCCCTCGGGCAAGCCGAGGGCATTCGTTAAACGGCAAAGTGAATACCGACAACTGGAAAGACCATTTGGTGCTAGGAGCAATAGGCAGTGGACCTTTATGTCGGCGTCGACCTGGGCGGCACGAACCTGCACGCGGCCATCGCCGGCGCGGATGGCCGGATCGTCGTCGAACGTAGCGTGCCGACGATGTCGCACGAAGGTCCGGCCGGGGTTTTGACGCGGATGGCTCGACTGATCGACGCCCTGGCCGAAGCCGTCGGCCAGCGCCCGGTCGCTTGCGGCGTGGGCGTGCCGGGCCTGCTGGACCTGGCCGCCGGCACGACCAGGTTCCTGCCGAATCTGCCCACGAACTGGCGCGACGTGCCCGTGCGCGACACGCTGGCCGCGCAAATCGGCTGTCCCGTGTACTTGCTGAATGACGTGCGGACGGCGACCTTGGGCGAGTTGACGTTTGGCCGCGGGCGGCAGGCGAACACCATGGCCTTTTTCGCCATCGGCACCGGTATCGGCGGCGGCGTCGTGGTCGACGGCAAACTGCGGCTGGGACCGCTGGGCGCAGCGGGCGAACTGGGTCATCAGATCATCCTGCCCGACGGCCCTCGCTGCGGTTGCGGCAACCGCGGTTGCCTGGAGACACTGGCCAGCGCGTCGGCGATCGCCGCCGATGGCGTTCGGCTGTTGCTCAGCGGCCAAGCGCCGAAGCTGCACGAGATCGTTGGCGGCGACGCGGGGCGAGTCAGTACAAAGACGATGGCTCAGGCCGCCCGCGAAGGCGACACACGCGTGGCCGACGCCATCGTGCGGGCCGCCGAATACCTGGGCCTAGGCGTCGCCAATGTCGTGGTCGCGCTGCATCCCGACCTGATCGTGCTGGGGGGCGGCGCGGCAGCCATCGGCGACTTGCTGTTCGACACCGTGCGGGCGACCGTGCGGGGGCGGATCGGAATGTTCCCCACGGACGGCGTGCGAATCGAACCCTCGCTGTTGGGTGATACGGCTGGCGTCGTCGGGGCCGTAGCCTTGGCGATTCACGGTGGAAAGTTGAGTTATTGAACTGGAGCATCACATGGATTACACGTACGAACAGATTGCCAAAATGATCGACCACTCGCTGCTGAATCCGGCCCTGACGGACGGCGAGTTGGAGGAGGGCTGCCGGATCGGGCTGCAGTACAACGTGGCGTCGGTCTGCATCAAGCCGTATTACCTCCGCCGTTGTGCCGAATTGCTGGCCGGCAGCACCGTCGCGCCGAGCACGGTGATCGGGTTTCCGCACGGCGGGAATGCCATCGCGGTCAAGCTCGCGGAGACCGAACAGGCGTTGGCCGATGGCGGCCTCGAACTGGACATGGTGGCCAACGTCGGCAAGGCGCTCAGCGGCGACTGGGACTACGTCCGCCGGGACATCGGGGCGGTCGTCCAGCGGGCTCATCAAGCCGGCGCCAAGGTGAAAGTGATCTTCGAGAATTGCTATTTGCAGGACGAGCACAAGATCCGCTTGTGCCAGATCTGCGGCGAAGTGAACGCGGATTGGGTCAAGACCTCGACGGGCTTCGGCACCGGCGGGGCCACGCTGGACGACCTGCGGCTGATGCGCCAGCACGCGCCGCCGCACGTCCAGGTCAAGGCGGCCGGGGGGATCCGCACGTTTGCGGCGCTGCTGGAAGTCCGCGCCGTCGGCGCCACCCGCTGCGGGGCCACGCGAACGATCGAAATGCTGGAAGCCTGCCAGCGGGCGCTCGAACAGGAGCAAGCATGAATCCAGGCCCGTGGTTGACGCTGCAACTGCAACGCCTGACACGCTGGTGGCCGCGTGCCAAGACACTGGGGCAGCGCGGTGAAGCCGCGGCCGCCAGGTTCCTGGAAAAGAAAGGTTACATCATCGTCGCTCGCTCCGACCGGATGCGGCACGGCGAACTCGACCTGGTCGCGGTGGATCAGCGCACCATCGTGTTCGTCGAAGTCAAGACGCGGCGGTCGCACGAAGCGGGACATCCGGCCGACGCCGTGGACGAGGACAAGCAACGGCGTTTGACCCGCCTGGCGTTGACGTACCTGAAACGCCACCACTTGCTGGAGTACCCCGCCCGTTTCGATGTCGTCGCGGTGACCTGGCCCGACGACGGCCGCGAGCCCGTCATCGAGCATTACGAGAACGCGTTTCCCGCCGTCGGCCAATGGCAACTGTTCAGCTGACCCCAAGGCGAACGGCGGGCGTCAGCCCGCTGGTGTCTCAACCATCGGCTTGTGCCCGCGGCTTTTGTGGACATCACCAAAGGGGAAGGTTACGGGACGGGACGCGGAAGAAGTGCCCGCTGACGCTGGCTAACCGGCGGGCTGACGCCCCGCCGTTCGCCTGAGTTTCTGCAAACCTAGGGCTGACTTAGCTGCGGTTTTTCCGCTGGGTTTGTAGCAGAAAACACCGGCGCAGGGTACACTGCAACTCATGACCACCGCAACCAACCATCCCCGCCGCGTGAAGATCGCCCTGGTGCAGATGCGCTGCACCGGCTCGAAACAGGCCAACGTCGACAAAGCCCTGACTCGCATCGCCGAGGCCGCAGCCCAAGGCGCGGAACTGGTGTGCCTGCAGGAGTTGTTCCACGGCTTGTATCCCTGCCAAAGCGAAGACCACGCCCGGTTTGCGGAAGCCGAGCCGATTCCGGGCCCGACCAGCGACGCGTTGGCGCACGCCGCCGCCGAACACGGCGTCGTGATCGTCGGTTCGCTGTTCGAGCGCCGCGCCGCTGGCGTGTATCATAACACGGCGGTCGTCTGGGACGCCGACGGCACCTTGCGCGGCTTGTACCGCAAGATGCACATCCCCGACGACCCGCTGTACTACGAGAAATTCTATTTCACGCCCGGCGATCTGGGCTTTCGCAGCTTTGCAACGCGCGTCGTGCGGATCGGCGTGTGCGTTTGCTGGGACCAGTGGTTTCCGGAAGCGGCCCGGCTGACGGCTCTGCGGGGCGCGGAAATCCTGTTCTACCCCACCGCGATCGGCTGGCTGCCGGAGGAGAAGGATACCTGCGGCCCCAGCCAGCACGCCGCCTGGGAAACGATGATGCGCAGCCACGCCATCGCCAACGGCGTGTTCGTGGCCGCACCCAACCGCGTCGGCCCCGAGGGGTCGCTGCAGTTCTGGGGCGCGTCGTTCGTGGCCGATCCGTACGGCAACGTGCTGGCCCGAGCATCGCAGGACGACGAGGCGTTGCTGGTCGTGGAATGCGATTTGGGGCTGGTCGACACCGCCCGTACCCATTGGCCGTTTTTGCGCGACCGGCGGATCGATGCCTACGGCGAGTTGACTCGGCGGTACATTGACGAGTAGGGGGCAAGAGTTGCGTAGCGGCGAACGAACACAGCCGTGGATTTCAACCCACGCAGTCCGGGTTTCCACAAGCTCCGCCAGTCGCGTAGCGGCGGCTCAGCCAGCGCGAGCATTTCGCCTAGAGATCGAGTAACGAGCGAAGCCGGTCGTCGACCTCGGCCGCTGTTTCCGACGATAAGGCACCAAGGTGTCGGACGATACTTCGGGCGTGAATTGTTGCCAATTTTTGGAGGCGCAACACGGATTTCGTTTTCAGATTCGTCGGTGCGTGCTCTTTCTTTCCCGGATCGAGCACGATATCGGATGGCAAGAGCGTTGGTGGAACCACGGACGAAATGTAGGCCACGAGCACTTCGGGCACACTCCCCACGGCGCTCGTCAAGAGCAGCACGGGTCGCAACTTCATGCCGGCGCCGCCGCCAAACGGAAAATTCGCCAAGTAGATTTGGTCAGGCGTCACGGACCGGCTCCCCGTCCGCAAGCGTGTAAATGTCCTGGCGAGCGTCGCCTAGTTCATCGCCCCATTGCTCGGCGACTCCCGACGCCCAGGCGTCGCCCGCGTCGTCTTCGTCGGCGGGAACAATCCAGATTGTCACGGGCCCCGGCGCGAACATTTCGGGCACATCGGCGGAAAGGCGTCGTCTCTCGTCAATGCGTCCCCTGATTCTCACGGCATTCACGGCGACTACTCCATTTTTTAGGTGGTTGCCACCCGATTCGGCGATACTTGTCCAGCTTAGCATTTTGTCCATTGTAACACCGCGAACGCCTACCGCCCAGGAGCAGTTTTCGCTATCTTTCACAGCCGATTCAGCAACCGTAAAATGCGAAGTCTTTAGGCTTACGTTCTACTTGCACCAACCTCTCGCTCAACGTCAAACAGCCATGTCTTCTCGCCGCACGCGTCTCGGCGCCCATGTGCCGACCTTGGCGTTGGCTGGGCCCCTTTCCTCCGCGCCGGCGGTGGCGGAACGCGTGCTGGGCCTGTCGAATAAGGGCTCAGACGTACAGAATTCAATTCTCGCGGTCGAAAGACGAACCATCTGGAGACGCTGTTGCCCGCGAAAATTGAATTCTGTACGTCTGAGCCCATTGCGGCTTTGACCACGAAGGAATCTCTCATGTCTCACTCGTTTTCAAATCGGACGTTCCCACCCAAGATCGCCTGTCCAACGATTGCCTTCTGCTTCGCCGTATTGCTGGCTTGCCTTGTGCGGAACCCTTCCGCGGCCGAAGACTCGCCGCCGAAGCCTGCTGGCCAGCTTGCGCTGGATTGTATTCCGCGCGCCAAGTTCCAGCTGGGCGGCCTGCCCGGCGAGCGAGTGCGGGCAAACGTCGATCAGTGGCTGACGGTCGCGCCGCGCAACAACCCCGGTCTACTCGACATGTTCGCCCAACGTGATTCCGGCAAGCCGCCGGATTTAATGCCCTGGGCGGGCGAGTTTGTGGGCAAGTACTTGATCTCCGGAGTCCAGGCTCTGCGGATGTCGGATGATCCCAAGCTGCAAGCGACTTTGGCCGACGTGGTCCGGCGGCTGTGCGACCTGCAAGCCGACGACGGCTACCTGGGACCGTGGCCCAAGGCCGACCGTTTGCGGGGGCAATGGGACCTGTGGGGCCACTATCACATCATCCTCGGGCTGCGGATGTGGTCCGAACACACGGGCGACCCGCGGGCCGCGACGACGGCTCAGAAGATGGCCGACTTGGTCTGCAACACGTTCCTGGATACCGGCCTGCGCGTGTTCGACGCCGGCTCGCATGAGATGAATATGGGCATCATCCACGCGTTGGGCCAGTTGTACCGCGAGACGGGCAACGAGCGATATCTGCGTATGACCCGCGAAGTGCTGAAAGACTTCGAACGAGCCGGCGACTATTATCGGACCGGTCTGGCCTGCCGCGAGTTCTTCCGTTCGCCGCGGCCGCGTTGGGAAAGCCTGCACAGCCTGCAGGGACTGGTCGAACTGTACCGCGTCACCGGCGATCCGACTTATCGCGACGCCTTCCTGCACCACTGGGCCAGTATTCGGCGTTTCGACATGCGCAGCACCGGCGGCTTCTCGTCGGGTGAACAAGCGACCGGCGATCCGTTCCGCAATGACGCCATCGAGACGTGTTGCGTGGTCGCGTGGCAAGCCGTGTGCCTGGATGCCCTGCGGCTGACGGGCGACGCGACGATCGCCGACGACTTGGAACTGGCCACGTTCAACGCGGCGCTGGGGGCGCAGCACCCATCGGGCGCCTGGTGTACGTACAACACGCCTCTGAACGGCAACCGGCAGCCGTCGCATATCCAGATCGCCTTCCAGATTCGGCCCGGAACGCCGCACTTGAATTGCTGCTCGGTGAACGGTCCGCGCGGCTACGGGATCATCAGCGAGTGGGGCGCCATGCGGTCCGACACGGGGCTGGTTCTGAACTACCTGGGCGAGATGCAGGCTGGCGTGCAATTGGCGGACGGCACGCCGGTGTCACTGCGAGTCGACACGGATTACCCAGCCAGCGGTTCGGTCCGCGTCGTCGTCGAACCGGCACAACCGCGCGAATTCGTCTTGGCGGTCCGCATTCCAGCCTGGTCAAGCAAGACGGCCGTCAACGTGGCCGGACAAGCGGTCTCGGATGTCTTGCCTGGGCGGTACTTGCAGCTGTCTCGGAAATGGACCGCGGGGGACGAGATCCGGTTGCAGTTGAACATGGATGTACGTTACGAGTCGGGCGATCTGGAACAGGCGGGCCATGCCGCCCTGTACCGAGGTCCGATTCTGTTGGCGGCGGACAATCGCTTTGCGCTGGATGCAGCGGCGGCGATCGATCTGGCCAGGCTCGGCGAATGGCAACCGGTCGCGGTGGACACGTTGGGGGACAAAGCCGCCGGGCTGCTCCGGCCTTGGCTGGCGGTCGACGTGCCGACCGTCGATGGCCAGAAGCTGCGGCTGATCGATTTCGCCAGCGCCGGCGCCGCCACGATCGAAGGCCAGCCGCTCAGCACGTACCGATCGTGGCTGCCGGCCCGGGGACTGCACCCTCCGCGTCCCGTGGCTTGGCGCCCGGCCGACAAGACGCCATGCGGTGCTGGTCCCATCCGGTTCCTCTGGCGAGCGTCGACGATTCCGCCCGGTGAAAATCGCCGCTACACGGTGCTGATTGCCGCGACGCCCGAATTCGATCCCGTGATCGTGCGGTGCGACAGCCCGGCGGCATCTTCCCTGGTTGTGCCGGCCGAGTCGCTGGTCAAGCTTCAACCGAAAACGCCGTACTATTGGAAACTCGTGGCCACGAATGATCACGGCCGATCCGAAAGCGTGGCTCCCTTCAAACAGTTCTCGATCGACCCCAGTCTGCCGCCGCTGCCCGATGCGATCCTCGGCCGGGCGAGCGACGGGCTGTTCACCGGCGCTGCGCTGCAGGGCGATGTGCGCGCCGAGTACGGGCGGCTGGTCGAAGCCCGCGGCTGGAAGCCGTGCGCCGGCCCGCGCGGCAACCCCGGCGGCGCGGTCGAAGTCGACGGCCAGCAGGGCGTGATCAAGTTTGCGATCGAGGAATTCCCGGAGCGGGACTATACGGTGTCGATCTGGGTCCGGGTCACCGAGTTCCCCGGCACGCGTCTGGGGCAGATTTTCAGCGCCTGGTCCCGCGGCATGGACGATCCGCTGCGGCTGGTGGTGCAGGGCGACCAATTGTTCGCGCGGCTGGAGGCAGGCCAGTTCTACGGAACACAGGGCTGGAAGCTACAGGCCGGCATTTGGTACCATGTGGTGGCGGTCAAGCAGGCGGAACAGTTGACGCTGTACGTGGACGGCGCAGCCCGCGCGACGGCGGCCGTCCCCGGCGTGGTGGCCTCCGCCGCCGAAAACTTTGCCCTCGGTAGCAATCCCAACTATGTGGGCGGCCCCGAGTTTCTCGCCGCGCAATTGACCGACCTGCGTTTTTTCGTCCGAGCGTTAACTGCGGACCAGGTGCGAACCCTGTTCCAGGCCGGCGCAGGCACGACGAACCCCTGAGGCCGCAGACTACCACCCTCTCCCCAGGCGGGAGAGGGCAGGGTGAGGAGCAAGCTAATTCGGTAAGTTATTTCTTGACGGCGTCTCAGTCAGCAACCCGTGGGATAGGCTTCCAGCCTGTCAGCCAGAAAACGCAGGCATGATGCCTTTCCCAGTTCCACCTCGCCAGCCGCGTTTCAGCGCGGCTTGGTCAGGACTCGGAGCAAATCCTCGGGTTTGCAGGGCTTAACAAGGTGATCGTCAAAGCCCGCCGCCTTGACCGCAGTGCGGTCGGACGCGCGGCCGTAGCCGGTAAGCGCCACCAGACGGGGGCAGTTGCCGCCGCACGAGGCCCGCGCGCGGCGGGCCACTTCGTAGCCGTCGATGCCGGGCAGGCCGATATCGATCAGCGCGACGTCGAACGGCTCGCTCGTCAGCGAGCCCAGCCCTTGGCTGCCATCCGCGGCATCTTGGACCTCGTGCCCTTCCAGTGCCAGCAACGTGTGCAGCATGGAACGTACGTCCGCGTTGTCCTCGACGATCAGAACGCGGGACATGACCGCCGACGGGACGGCCGGGGATCCCGCGTGGGGTGATTTCGCAGCGTCGGCCAGCAGCGGCAAACGCACCACGAAGCGGCTGCCTTGGCCCAATCCGGCGCTGTGAGCGGTCACCTGGCCGCCGTGCATCGAGACCAGCATGCGCACCAACGTGAGGCCGATGCCCAGGCCGCCTTGCTCGCGGTGCAGCGTGGTGTCGGCCTGGACGAACAGTTCGAAAACGCTCTCCAGCATATCGCGGGCGATACCGGTCCCATTGTCTTCGACGCTCAGCACCACGTCTTGATCTTTCCGTTGCAGCCGAAGCGAAATCCGTCCTCCCTGCGGTGTGAACTTGACGGCGTTCATCAACAAGTTGACCTGGATTTGCTGCAACCGCGTCGGATCGCCGCGCACGTACAGGGGCTGGTCCGGGATTTCGAGCACCAGTTGCTGGTTCCGCGCGTCCAGCGAGGACCGGACCGCAGCTACGGCGTCCGTCGCGACGCCGGTCAGGTCGACCTTCTCCTGCTCCATCGAGATCTTGCCCTGCATCACTCGCGAGACATCCAGGAGATCATCCAGCAGCGAGGACATCTGCTGTGCCTGGCGTTCAATGACCGCCAAAGCTTCGCCGAAAGGGCCGGTCTGAGCTGGCATCCGCTTGACGACGCAGGCGGCGCTCAGAATGGCGCCCAGCGGATTGCGCAGCTCGTGCGACAGCATGGCCAGGAATTGATCGCGTTGGCGAACCGCTTCGACCGCCAGGCTCTCCGCCCGCTTTTGCTCGGTGATATCACGGGCCACGTGGACGCTGCCCATGATCGTGTCGCCGGGGCCGTGGATCGGCGACACGGAGACCAGGAACGTGCCGCCCAGCCGTCCGTCGTGAATCTCCACCGCATGTTCGTCGCCGCCGGCCAGCAATTTGGAATGCGGACAGAACATGGGTGGCGTATGCGAATCGTGGACGACTTGGTGGCAGGACTGCCCGATCAAGTCTTCCGGCGAGCAGCCCATTCGCTGAGCCATCGCTTTGTTGGCGCGCACCACGCGGTGCTGGTTGTCCAAGATCAGGATCAGATCGGGCACGGCATCAAAGGTCCGCGCCCAATCATCCTTGCCACGAGTGCTCCGACGTTCATCCATGCGGCACCCCGCGTTGAGCCAAGAGGAGTTCTATCCATCGCTCCGTCGCCAGACAGGCGAGCCAAATAGTTTACGGGAAACTTCTTTTTGTGCAACGGGGGCCTTTGAACCTCGGCGGGCCAATCGTCCGCGCAGAAATAAGGTGTTCAAGTCTCGACAGCATCCGACGAACGCCGCGAAGGGATAAACAACCGGATCGTGAAGGCATGCTATCGATACCACCGCCCCGCTGAGGAATGCTAGCGTTTACAAGGTAACATCAACGGTTCGTTTAACCGCGTGGGCAACGCCCCGCGTTTCCTTTTAACAACCAGCCGCAGACGCCGGCAACGCCGCAGAGACGACACACGCGGTCGAGCGTCACGGTCCTCGTTCCGAAGGATCGGCCTGCATTGCAGTCCCGCGATTTCCGCCGTGGTTCTGAGCGGCAGCCTTGTGGCACAGGAGGGCCGCCTTTCGCAAAATCGATCAAGGCCGTGGCTCGTTCGTTCCCCATCAACCGCTTTTGTACCGTTCGCCCCGCCGACAAAAACCTGTGCCTCTACCTGTCCAGCAGAAACTTACGCGCTCCCTCTGGACATTCGAGTCAACCACGTTACAATTCCGGTCACACTGACGCGGGGTGGAGCAGCCCGGTAGCTCGCGAGGCTCATAACCTCGAGGTCACAGGTTCGAATCCTGTCCCCGCAACTTTCTCTAAGTCCCGCCGAATCCTGAAGTTAGGATACCTGTCGGCGGTCGGCAGTGCGGCCCGAAGTTTCCTGAAAATCCGGTAGTCTACCGGATTCGGGATTAACCGGAGGTCGCACAATGACTCGGATCTCTGCTACGCAAGCCGCTACTTCTACCCGCGTGCCATCGTATCGCCGGCACAAGCCGGCTGGTCAAGGTGTCGTAACCCTCAGCGGGAGAGACGTTTATCTCGGCAAATGGAATTCCAAGGAGAGTCATGCCGAGTATGATCGCTTGATCGGTGAATGGCTGGCGAATGGTCGGCGTTTGCCCAGTTCCTGCAATGACTTCACGGTCGCCGAGTTGGCCCACGGCTACCTGAACCATGCGAAGTCCTACTACGTGAAGAACGGCAAGCCGACGGGCTGGCTGGTCCACATCAAGCTGGTGATCCGCCGGCTTCGCGAATCGTACGGCCACACGCTGGCGGTGGACTTCGGGCCGCTCGCATTCAAAGCGTTCCGCCAGCGATTCGTTGGCGAGGGGCATTCTCGCGGTTAGACGTGAGGCCCTCCACCAGGCCAGGAAGACGCGTCTGGAATGGGGGAATCGTCCGGGCACGAACCGCAGACGGCATCCGAAGCGTACTCCCGGCAACCGATACACCACGGACTCGTATCGTCGGGCTTATCCAGCGGGCCAGTGAACTGGCGAATGAAAAACGAAAGAAGGAGGTTGCCGCATCTGGCACAGAACCGGATCTGCTGCCAACATGGAGCCCGAATCAACTGCGGCACACCGTGGCGACCGAAGTCCGGTCGAAGTTTGGACTCGAAGCCAGTCAAGTGGTTTTGGGGCACGCCAAGGCCGATGTCACGCAGGTGTACGCCGAACGGGATTTGTCCCTGGCCTCGGAGGTCATGCGGAAGATCGGTTAGTGAACATCGAAAAAGGGTAGACGGCTGATCTCCGTCGAACGGATCGGCCGGCGGTCGTGTGGGGCACCAACGTACCACCACGGCCGCCGGTCGGCCGGCCCTGACAAAGGGTAAGCGAAGCGGGTATTACCAGGCATCAGACACAGCCGGTAAGCAACATTCCCACGGGCACAAGTGCTGCCAGGAACCAGCCAAGGCGAATCCGGGCAAGCAAAAGCTGCCACTCCCAGGCATTAGATACCGCCGGTACCCGCTCCGTGGCGACCTCGGTGATCGGCCTGACGAATGGCTGGAGCCTCGGGGCCGGGGAACGAGAAGAGTCGGGGATGATCGCACAACTCAATGAATCGGAGAGGCCATGATTCGGATTACAGCACTCACGCAGATGGCGAGCTTGGCGCTTGCTCTTGCGGCCTCAGTCTGGGCGGCAGAACCGAAGACGACTGCCGAGGCAGCGACAGCGGGCATTCTGTTCAGCGAGTCTTTCGAAAACGCCGACCTTACTGGGCGAGGCTGGTACGACGGCACCAAGTTTCGAATCGTCGGGGACGCAGCGGGAGGAAAGGGCTGCGTTGAGTACGAGTGGCCCGACCGCCAATCAGGCGCAAAAGGCTCGTCGCCCGTCCGACGCTTGTTCGAGCCCACGGACGAGGTGAGCATCCGTTTCTACCTGAAGCTGTCGAAGGGCTGGGGCTGGAGCGGCCAGAACTTCCATCCCCACCTGACGCACTTCCTGACCACCGAGAACTCGAAGTGGCATGGTCCCGCGGCAAGCCACCTGACGCTTTACATCGAGCCGGTCCGCGGCAAACTGCGGCTGGCTGCCCAAGACATCCAGAATAAGGACTCGCCGCACGGTTTGACGCAGGGGCCGCTGCGGGGTGGCTACAACGGGAAGTTCTACGACAGCCAGGAAGTTCTCTTCAAGGACGACCAATGGCACTACGTCGAGGCGTACTTCAAGCTCAATTCCCTGGATCTTGAAAACGACCGCCCGAACCGGGATGGCATCGTCCGTGGCTGGTTCGACGGGAAGCTCGTCGTCGAGCACACCGACGTGGTGCTGCGGTCCACCGACTTCCCCAAGATGAAATTCAACCAGTTCTTGATGGCTCCCTACTTCGGGCCTGGCCTGCTGCCGCACGCCCAGAAATTGTGGATCGACGAATTGGCGGTCGGCACGAAGCGGATCGGACCTTTTCAGTCACCAAGGTAGTCGCATTACGGGGAGGCGAAATGGCACGGTCACAGAAGCAGGATGGTGGAAGGCACCGGACATCCACGAGCAAGAAGACGCCCTTTCCAAAGGGGCTTGCCCAACCGGCACTGCGGGCCTTGGCCGGTGCGGGCTTTGACAATCTGGAGCAACTTGCGGCCGTACCGGAATCCGAGGTGCGTGAACTGCATGGAATCGGCCCCAACGCACTTCAGAAGTTCCGTGAGGCAATGTCGGCGATTGGGCTTTCGTTCGCCCCGTCGAAACCGGCGGCTACGACTGCGGTTCCCAGCAATTTTGCTGATCTGTGGTGTGAGGATCGAGCACGACAAGGGGCCGCATTCCAGCAGATTCTCGACCAGACCTCGCAACCCGTTGACTGGGCCTACGAGATATGGGACGAACTGCTCGCACAACTCACCGACAAGAACAATCGCAACCGTTCCATCGCCGCACAGGTCTTGTGCAATCTGGCGAAGAGTGATCCGTCGAATCGAATGTTGCGGGACTTTCCGGCGTTGTTCGATGTTGTCAACGATGAGCGATTCGTCACGGCACGCCATGCCTTGCAGGCGTTGTGGAATGTCGGCTGCGTGAGCAAGAAGCACCGAAACCTGCTGGTAGCCGCCCTCGAAACGCGATTCTCGGATTGCACCACGCACAAGAACTGCACTTTGATCCGCTACGACATCATCGAGTGTCTTCGGAAGCTGTTTGATGCGGTTCAAGACGAATCGATCCGAACCCGTGCCAAGGCTCTAATCGAACTTGAGAGCGACCCGAAATACAGGAAGAAATACTCGATGCTCTGGCCGAAGAAGTGAGCAACGAACTGCGAGTGGCAAAATGGCAAAAGCTCAACCACCGAAAGATATCGACGAGTACATTGAACGGTTTCCTGCCGACGTTCAGGCAATTCTTGAACAGGTGCGGACGACCATCAAAACGGCTGCACCCGATGCGAAGGAGACGATCAGCTACCAGATGCCCGCATTCAAGCTGCACGGCATCCTGGTGTACTTCGCTGGCTGGAAGGAGCACATCGGGCTTTACCCTCCCGTGTCCGGCGACAAGGCCCTAGAGAAAGCGGTCGCACGGTATGCCGGGCCGAAGGGCAACCTCCAGTTCCCGCTGGATGAGCCGATTCCCTACGACTTGATTGAACGGATCGTGAAGCTGCGAGTGAAGCAGGACAATGAAAAGCCGAAGAAGCGGAAATGCAGGCGGGGCTCCTCGGCCACACAGCAAAATGCCATGCAACCGCAGGAGGAATAATCGCATGGTCTGAAGTGAGTGATGTTGATGATGGCTCCGCCCCCAGCAGCCTTCATGTGCGGGGCACAAAGTTGGCTCATGCGGAACACGGAGAATAGGTTCAACTGGAAGGCCCGCTCGAAATCGGCCATGGGCATATCGAAGGGTTTCGGGCCACCTCCACCGGCATTGTTGACGAGAATGGTCAGCTTCCTGAAATGCTTCACGGCCTGGTCAACTGCCGTACAGCGTTCAGCCTCATTCATCACATCCAGCGTCAAAGCCATCGCCTGTCTACTCAACATGCGGCACTCCGATGCCACACTTTCCGCCTCGTCCGATTTGAGGTCCGTACATGCAACATCGGCCCCCGCTTCGGCGAACATCACGCAGATGGCCTTGCCGATACCTGCTCCACCTCCAGTGACGAGTGCTGCTTGCCCCCGCAGCGAAAACAGATCTTGAACCTGCATGTATCTACCCTCAGTTATGGTTTTAGGAAATTCGACCGCCTACTTCTTCGGCGTACCCGATGCTGCCACGCACGTTCTTTCGGTGGTCCCCTGATGGCTTTTTGAGGATCTGCCGAAGTCCGAAAAGCAACGAGTTCGATGGCGGGGCAGAACAAGAACAAACGCATGTGCTCCTACGGTGCCTCGAAGGCAGCCGTCGATCACTTGACCAGGAACATGGCTTTCGATCTAGGGCAGGACAAGATCCGTGTGAACGCAATTGCACCAGGGGCGATTCGCACGGCTGCCTTGGCAACGGTTTTGCAACCCGATGTCGAGGCCGCCATGCTGAAACACACTCCGCTCGGACGGTTAGGTGAAGGCAGCGACATTGCAGCGGCGGCGGTCTACTTGGCGTCACCGGCTTCGTCTTGGGTCAGCGGCCAAGTGCTCACAGTTAGTGGCGGCGGGGTTCAGGAACTCGATTAGGCTTGGGTCCCGTCGTTTCCGCCTCCACTCAAGTCGGCAAACTGCACTTTGCCATCCTTGGAGGTGAGCGTGTCGGGCTCGAACGTCATCAGCAAAACACCTTCGGCGAAAAGCTGCGAGCGCGGATCCGTGGCCCGCGGCTTCACGGGTTTGCCTGCTGCCGTGGGCTCGCTCGGCGCCTCCGGAATCTCCCGCCCTAACTTCTCCAAGTCCGCCAATCGCTGCTTGATCTTTAGCCCGGCCAGACCGCCAGCCATCCGCCGCGATCTTCAGCAACACATATTGATCCGGCGCCCCGCCCTGAACCTTCATCGCCGCCTCGATCATCTCCGTGGCCAGGGCCGCCTTCTCGGCGGTCGTCTTGGCCTGCTGGAACTGCTTGCCGTACAGATCGCCGGCTGCCTTGAAGACGTCCGGAAAAAGAACTCCAGGAACCACGCCAGAAACCGCTCTACAGCTTCCTTCCAGGGGCTGTCGTATTCACTCTCCAGGGAACTCCTCACGGCTGAACCGACACGGCGACGACCTTCGTGGTGTCAACTTCAGACACTCTACCCGGCCAAGGCCAATTCGTCATCCTGCCTGCCAGGTGTTCAGGCTGCTCGATCAATTCAGTCTAGCAGCACTCCCTTTGCTGCCGTACTCGTCGCTGAGCGGGCTGCTTTTTTCGGGAGTTTTTCCAATTATTGAGCACCAACCTGCAAAGATTCCCCCGCAGCGAAATTCAGAAGATTCGCTTGGTAAGACGTGAGAAGTTATTTTGGCCTGCCTGGATTGCGCCGCCGCGTGGCCCGCTTCGCAGACCTCTAATGCCAACTCGAAATCGCACCAACAAACGACAAAGCCCCAATTGCATGGCTGTTCTTCTATGCACGACCGCAACTTGGCATACGGCGACCGGACGGCGTTTCCAAGCGATGTCCGGCGGGGCGCACAGCCGTCCTTTGCAGACAGACCGGTGCATGCCTGGCCGCTACGACCCAGCGAGTCCCCACCGACGGCGACTTCTTGGATGTCAGGTTGCCACCCCGGAATACGTTTTTTCCTTGATTCACGCTCGACCGCCAGGGAAAATTGAACCGAGCCAACTGGAGATTCTGATGGGTCAGCACCAAGCACCTGTTCATTGTCAGTCCTCGCCGGAGGCCAAAATCGCGCTGTTTCGCGCGCTCTTCAGCGGACGCGATGATGTGTATCCTCGTCGCTTTGAAAGCCGCAAGACGGGCAAGTCCGGCTATCAACCCGCGTGTGCCCATGAATGGGCTCCAGGCATGTGCCAGAAGCCCAAGGTCAAGTGTGCCGACTGCCAGCACCGCAACTTCCTGCCCGTCACGGACGACGTGATTCGCTGGCATCTCTCGGGCCGGGATCACACCGGCCGCGATTTCGTCATGGGCGTTTACCCGATGCTCCAGGACGAAACCAGTTTTTTTCTTGGCTGCCGATTTTGACAATACGAACTGGCAGGACGATGCGGGAGCCTTCTTGGAAACCTGCCGCCGGCTGAACGTGGCGGCGGCTTTGGAGCGATCGCGTTCCGGAAATGGCGGGCATGTCTGGCTGTTCTTCCACGAGGCCATCCCCGCCGCGTTGGCACGCCGGCTGGGTTCCCACATCCTGACCGAGACCATGGAACGCCGACCGGATATCGGGTTGGACTCGTATGACCGTTTCTTCCCCAATCAAGACACCCTGCCGCAGGGTGGTTTTGGAAATCTGATCGCCCTGCCGTTGCAGAAGCGGCCGCGGGAACTTGGCAACAGCGTATTCATCGACGAGCGGGGGACGCCCTATCCCGACCAGTGGGCATTCTTGTCCACGCTCGGCAGGATCCAGCGGTCCAGCATCGACGAAATCGTGCGCGAGGCGGAACGACGCGGACGTATCGTTGGCGTTCGCATGGCGGCGGCGGACGAGGACGATGCCGAGCCCTGGGCGACCCCTCCTTCGCGGCGCCGGAAGGAACCTCCCGTTGCCGGGCCGCTGCCGAAGAGCCTGGAACTCACGCTCGGCGACCAGATCTATATCGCCAAGGAACCATTGCCACCAGGCCTCCGTAATCGGTTGCTTCGCTTGGCGGCCTTTCAGAACCCCGAATTCTACAAAGCGCAGGCGATGCGTCTGCCCACGTATGACAAACCGCGGATCATCGGCTGTGCGGAAGATCATCTCCATCACATCGGTGTGCCGCGCGGCTGTTTGGAAGACGTCCAGAAGCTCCTGTCCGACCTGGATATCGCCACATCCGTCCGAGATGAACGGTACGCCGGTACGCCTTTGAAGGTCGAATTCCACGGGGAGTTGTGGCCGGAGCAAGTGGCCGCCGCCCGGGCGATGCTGGCTCACGACACCGGCGTTCTGTCTGCCACAACGGCCTTTGGTAAAACCGTGGTTGCAGCGTGGCTGATCGCACAACGCGGCGTCAACACACTGGTTCTGGTGCATCGCCGCCAGTTGCTGGAGCAGTGGGTCGAGCGATTGGCGGCGTTTCTCGACTTGCCGTCAAAAGCCGTCGGTCGAATCGGCGGCGGTCAAAGGAAACCCACCGGCTTGCTGGATGTGGCGGTCATTCAAAGTCTGGTCCGTCAGGGCGTTGTTAAGGACTGCGTGGGGGATTACGGCCATCTGATTGTAGACGAGTGTCATCACCTATCGGCCCAAAGCTTTGAACAGGTTGTCCGCCGGGCGAAGGCGAAATTCGTCACGGGACTGTCCGCCACGGTCACTCGCAAGGACGGCCACCATCCGATCATCTTCATGCAGTGCGGCCCGATTCGGTACCGTGCCGACGCGAAAGCCCAAGCGGCCGCTCGCCCTTTTCAGCACAACGTGCTGGTCCGTCCTACGTCGTTCCGGCCCCTCGAAGCCGCCAATCCGGATCTGCGACTCCAGTTCCAGGATCTCTACCGCGAACTCATCGCCGACGACCAGCGCAACCAGATCATCTGCGACGAAGTCGTGCTGGCCGTCCGGGAAGGCCGCTCGCCATTGGTGTTGACCGAACGCAATGAGCATCTCGACAGTCTGGCGGCTCGATTGTCGCCCAGCATTCGCCACCTGGTCGTGCTTCGCGGCGGCGTGCGGCCCAAGGAAGCCCGGGACATCATCGCCCGTTTGGCAGCCATTCCCGAAAACGAAGAGCGGGCCCTGCTCGCCACCGGGCGATATATCGGCGAGGGCTTCGACGACGCACGGCTGGATACCTTGTTCCTGACGCTCCCCGTTTCCTGGCGGGGGACGATTGCGCAGTACGTCGGCAGGTTGCACCGCCTGTATCATCGCAAGCGCGAAGTGCGTGTAGTCGACTACGCCGACCTGAATGTGCCCATGCTGTCCCGGATGTTCGATCGACGCTGCCGCGGCTATGAAGCGGTAGGATACTCGATTCTGCTGCCCGGCAGTGCGGTGCCAGGCTGGCCGGCCGACGTCCCGCTCCCGGTGGATCCGCAATGGAAAAGCGAGTACGCAGCCAGCGTGCGACGGCTGGTCCGTGACGGCGTCGATAAGCCGTTGGCAAATCTGTTCGTCCACGCGGCACGCACGGTCGTTCCGGATGCCGAGGGAATCGAGCGAGCGCGAAGTGCTACCGAGGCATTCCTTTTCCGGCGGCTCGAGACCCTGCCGGAAACCACCGGACGGTTCCGTCTCAACGTCTCATTGCCAATCCCTTTCGACGGGTGGGGGCAGATGGAAGTGGATCTGCTGTATGCGGAGGCCCGCATCGCCGTCGAACTGGACGGCGGACAGCATTTCAACAGTCCCGAAGCCTACCGCCGCGACCGGCGCAAAGACCTGCTTCTGCAGGAAAACGGCTACGTCGTGCTGCGGTTCCTTGTCGAAGATGTCGGCCAGCACCTCGATGTCGTACTCGATGCCATCCTGCGGACGATTTCCCACCGCCGGAGGCGATGACATAGCGACGGTTTTGGAACGTGACCGGTGGCCATCCTGTCCACTGTCATGCCGCTGCCACGCTGCCCGGTCTTGCCACGACTCGGCACCGAAGAAACAAATAAAAGGGCGTGCGCGTTTCGCAAGCGCGGTTCAGTCCGTGAGGTCGGCGGTCGAGCTTCGCGCCAGATCATTCCGGAGAACCCAGCCCTGTACGGCCGGCTCGAAGACCAGCTTGCCCCCCGGAAATGCCGCGACTTCCTGCTTGATGGCCCGAATCTCGACGCGTTCTGGTTCCACACCCACGACGACCACCTGGACGCCCGGAGGCAACGTGGCCAACACGCGGTTGTCGACGGTCACGTCGAGTTCCTCCGATATCAAACGCCGTTGACCGAGTTGCGGCTTGCCCGCATCGCCCCCCTTGAACAGCGATTTCCGCGGCACCCAACCGCGCACGCCGCGTTCGCTGGCGATCACCCGGACCCATTGGTCCTGCTGCTGCACGACCTCCAGCACCTCGCCGAAGGGGATGCTCGCGAGGGTCGCGTCGCCGTTCCGAAGCGCGGTCGCCTCCGCCGCCACACGCACTTTTTCGCCCGGCTGGAGGACCTCATCCTGGTTCAGCGTGGCTTGCGCCTCCTCTCCCGCCACGGCCGATGGGCGACCCTGATTGCCCTGGGCGTTTTCGCGCAGTTCTTGAAAGATCCGGGCCAGCGCAACCGGGCTTGGGCCCCGAGACTCGCGCGGATGGCGGTACTGCCGGGCAAGCGTCTGGATGCGGCGGCGGGCCTCCGGATCCAGACTGTCCACGCCGCGCTGGAAATCCAGGTTTCGCGCAGCCATTACCACTTCTCGCAACGTCGGTTCCAGCTCAAACTTTCCTTCGGCCAGGATCTCGGCGGGAACATCGGAATGGATGGGATACATCAACGAGCGGCGGTTGTCGACGTGGAACGCGCCGAACACGTGCGCCAACTCGTGGATCAGCACCACCTTGTCCCGATTCAGGTGAAAATGGTCGGCGCCAGAGACCATTACGTGCTGGCCGAACGGCATTCCCATACCGAGGTTGCCCGTGAAGGTTGGGAAATCTCCGTCCGCGACGTATTCTCCGAAACCGATGAAACCGATCAGCAGGTCGGCATCTTCGGGTGCCACGGCCAGCAGTGCTTTCAAGCGGCTTTCGGGATAGCGGGCAACTCCCCGGTATTCCCAGGGCTGAATGCCTACCAACATGAAACGGATCTGGAAATTCGCCTCAAAGTAGTCGGAGGCCCCCGTTACGATCAGTCCGATGCGCTGGTTCCAATCCTCCACCACGCGTCGATATGTCGAATCCGCGAGGGCTCGCACTCGAACGATGCGAACCGTGGCTGCTGCGCGTGCTCCGGTGGTTTTTGCGGCGGCAGTCTCGCGTTTCTCCGGACGGCCGGCGGACGTCTCCGGCGGCGAAGCGGGCATTTGCGCGTTTGCCGCCGGCGGCTTGAGAACGTACGTTGCCGGCCGCAACTCGCCGCGCCGTACGTCCTGGATCCGATACGCTCGACCTGGCTGAAGCGTCATAAACCTGGGTTTGTCGGTCCAGTAGCTGATGACGACGGGGCGGGCTGCGGTCAAGGCATCGGTTTGGCCCGGCGCTACGTGGAACGCCTTGCTCCACGCGGCGTCCCCTTCGGGCCGCACCGAGTATTGAAAGCTCTCGACGCCCCCATTCTGAATCTGAATGATCTCGGCCCGCGTGACGCCAGTCCCCAGGACGGCAACGAAGCCTAGGATGGCCAGGGTGCAGCCAGTCGCCTTCATCGCCTTGTCCCTCCTCTCATTCCTGCAACGGACGCAAAACCGCCTGAGTGTCACCCGGAAAATCGGGCGGGACGGGAAAGTCTGCGGGGCGTTCGGCCAGCCATTGCAGCGCGCGGACCAGGATCGTCTGAAAACCCGCACAACGCATCCCGGGCGGGTCGGCCTCGCTGCGCCAGACGTGGCCGAAGGTCGAGTTGTAGACTCGGCCTTTTCCGTAGCTCACGGTCCACTCGATCGGCCACCGCGTTTTCGTCGCCGGGTCTTCGGCCCAGGACAACACCGTGAGGTCCTCGGCTGGGCCGCGGGCATGGGTGTAGACCTCAATCATCGCGGCCATCCAACTACGGGGTAGGCCGGCATGGATCGGATGGTCGCCCAGCCGATGCACGACGCGGTCGGTCCGCGCGCCGTGCGAGGTGCCCGCGCCGGCGCCCGGCGGGATTCGCAGGATGTCGCCGTCGGGGCCGATCGTGATGGCCGTGCCGGCGTCCTTGCCGCGCCAGCCGAGACCGATGATGCGGTCGTATTCAGCCCAACCGGCGAACGCGTTATTCGCCGAGTGGAACACGAACACGCCCCCGCCGTCGCGGACGAACGTCACAAAATCCTCGCGCAGTTCGGCTGGCCACTGCCCGCCGGAGCCGAGGCTGTTGCAGTTCAGCAGCACGACATCGTAACCGGCCAGCCGCGGGCGAAACGTGGCGAATGCCGGGTCGGTGGACTTCGCCGGGCACGTGGCGACATCGACGTGGAAACGTTTTGTCGGCTGCAGGACCGTGCGAACGAGGGCCGTCGTGTGCGCCCAATCGTGGTTGCTGAAACCATCTACGATCAAGACTCGGATCGGCGGCTCCGCCGCAGCCTGCGCGAGGCCGCAGCTCAGGAGAAAACACAGCGCGACAAGTCGGATTCGCATCATGGTGCTTTCCTTTCTTGAATGACGTTGCGCTGTCTGCGATCATTACCACATCGTAACACGCGGTGGCGTCGAGCGGAAACGGGGCCACGCCGGGGGGAAAGGAATCGACAGCGAATCAAAAGAGACAGCGAATGAATGCACGGGTTCGGGTGTCGGAGCACGTCGATTGACTGTCTCGGCCTAGATCGGACTGTTGCGCACCATCGCCTGAAGCGTCAGCGAGAGGGGGGAATTGCCCTGTTTCGTAGTCGCGAAGCGATGGCAGCACCGGGCCTTGGGCGTCAGCCCAAGGATAGAAATCAAGGCGTCATTCGCCGTCGGCACGCGGTTTCTCGTGCGACAATGCCCATGAGCAGGGCTGCGTGCCTAGTACATCGTCTCGGCCGGGTCCGGTTGATCGAAGATCCGGATTTGTGCCGGGGCCGGCCAGCGGGGATCCGGGGGTGGCGACTCGGACTGCGTGGGGTAAGCGGCGGGAATCGCCGACGGGCCGGACATCTCGGCGTACATCGCCTCCGAATGCTCCAACAGAATCCGCCGGACTTCCAGAATGGCGCGGGGGTGCTGATGCACGTGAATGTGGTCCGCTTCGACCACGATCTCCGATTTTACGTCATCCAAATGGGCGCTCTCGTAAGTCACCGCGCCGTCACCTTTTTCTGTGATTCTGCCCAACAGATCCCGCTCGGATACCACGCCGACGATATTGTGGTAGGCAACCCAAGGTGGTTTCTCGGATGCCAGCATCACCGGCAGCAGCGGCGATTCGGGCGACAGGGAATCGATGCTGGTGTTGATCGTGAACAGGTCGGTGTTACGGAAATAGTCGGGATTGTCGCGGAGGATTTTCGTCTTGGCTTGCGTCATCATCGTGGGCAGGGTAATCAGCTTGCGCCCCAGCCAACGCGTGTAGTCGTTCACGAAATCGCTGCCGCGGTGCGGCGTGCCGATGGTGATCACTCGGCGGATGTCCGGGTTGGGCTCGAAGAACAGGGTCTTGACGATCTGTTCGCGCGTCTCGGGGTCCGCTTGGAGTTCGTCGAACGGCCGGTCGGTCAGCATCCGCCAGTACTGATCGCCGCCGGGCAAGGTCTGCATCCGGGACACCAAGCCGCCCATGCTGTGGCCGATCAAGACCATTTCGTTCAGGGCCGGCCAGCGGCGGTCGGCATCAACTGTGTTGCGGACCGTCTGCAGGTCGTCCCGCATCTGCGTCGCGCTGTACCAGAAAGGCTGGCCGGTCGGGTAGGCGTAGGCCCAGAACTGATAGCGGTTGCGGATCTCCGGCAAACTGCGGAGGTCGTTCAGCATCTCCGTCCACGTGTCGGGGCTGGACCAGAGTCCATGGACTAAAACCACGGGAATTTTGCGCGGGTCGAACGCTTCCAGCATGTACAGACCCCTGAACTTATTGGCGGAGTTGGGATCGCGCAGTCCCCAGGTGGCCAAGGCCAGCCCGCTGTACTCGCGTTTCTCCAGTTGGAAGCCGATTGGCGTGGTGAGATCGGTTTCCAGCGGAACCAAGCGGCCTGCGATCGGTACCTGGTCGTAGACCAAGGGATCATGCAGTTCCAACGCACAGCCGATCTGGCGTGCTCCGCCGCGGTACAGACACGGTTTTTCGACCGCACGCAAGATCGCCGTGACGGGGAAACTCATCCCCCGCGGATAGAACCGCGCCGCCGGATCCTGACTGGACTCGCCGCGGTGGATCGCGATCAGCGGCACGCCCAGACCGTAGGTCACGTGCCGGTTGACCAATCCTTTGACCTCATAGTCCGACACGAACTCGAACTGTTCAAAGTCGTCCGCTTTCCAAAGTCCGCAGACAACGACTTGGACGTCCAGCCTTTGGTCCTCGGCCGCAATGGTATAGGTTTGTCCCGGACGCAGGCGGTCCTGCTTTTTCATGATCCGCAGCACTTCTTCCAGCGACGCATTGTAAACGTCACAGGCGCGACGGAACTGTGGATCGTAGGCATTGCGCTGGGATTCGAACTGCGGCGCGAACAAGTATAGATACGCGTGCGCCACGGCGGCACTGTACAGGTCCAGCGCCGTGGACTCCTGACCCAAGACCTGCGCCTTCTTCGCCTGGATATAGCTTAACTCGGCGTAAGCATGCGTCGTGTCGATCGTGGGTTCGGCGGCAATCTGCTCTTCGAGCTTGTGCAGGACTGTCTTGGGATCCCGCTTTTGCACCTCGACCAGATCGTAACGCCGCAGCAGCTGCCGGGTTCGATCCGTCGGTTTGGGCCCACTGCGGGACAATAAGTCCAGCGGCCCGGCCAGTGGGTTCTGCGGAACCCGGCGCACGGACAGGTAACTGTTGGACGCACAACCGGGCAGGAATGCGAGCAGAACCGCGACGTGTACCCAACGCAGGTATTGACTGGCGCACGGTCGGCGCAGGTCGTCCGACCTCGCCAGAACCGCCGACCGCAGGTCTCCCGGATTGGAAACGTTCATTCTTTCGCCGCCGCCGTACCCCGCCTGCTAGCGGCACTCGCAGCGAAATAGCCGCGGCGCCAAGACAAGACCGCTGGGGGGCAGGAACGATACCCGAGGCGGCAAGGTGGGGTCAACGCCGATTCCAGATCTTGGCCGTGATCGGAACAGTGCGAAATGCGGTCGCTGCTAGCCGCAAGCAATGGGCCGGCACGGCATCCGAATTCCGCGACGCCAATCGCTGGCCCTGACGGCTTTTCGCAACATTCCGTTCAAGGTCGCGATAGGGGCCTTGATCGGAAAGTTGCGCAAAACGCTAGCAGCGGATTATCGTAACCCGAAGCGGCAGCGAGGGAACGCCGCTCTTCCTCGCTGACGCTTCGGGTTACGATGCACGAACGTCCCGATCAAGGCCTGCGATAGGCTTCCAGCCTGGACCCCAGGTCCCCCGTTTGCCCAGATTATGCAATCGTCAAAAAGTGAATTGGGACGTTTGCTTTTCCATAACTCCAAGCAAAAAACTGTTGTAAAGAACACGCGGCTTTCGATGGATGAATACTCCCTAATTGGCGTTGCGCACCTTCCCTGCGCGGACGACGGGCAGTAGAATACCCCGCGGTCGCACTTGCCGCAGGGCAAGCGATGCCCGCGGCGGTAGAATAAGACACTGGGGTCCTAAAAACTGTGAAGAGAGGTAATTTCTTACTATGACGCAGATGTTGTTTTATGACAAAGTGGTTCCGGTTTCGTCCCAACGTCACCGCGATTTGAGCATCGAACGGGTTGATTTTGGGTTTGCCGCCAAAGTGAATTCCGTGCCTCTGACGGCCGTCGAAGTGCCGCTGGCGGCCCGCGAGTACACGATCGTCTTTGCGGGCACGGACGAAGCCGTTGCCCCCGTGGTCGTGCTGGGCGTGGCGGACTCGCAGAACTTGTATCTCGACGAGAACAAGGCGTGGAAGGCCGATTACATCCCCGCTTTCGTGCGGCGTTATCCGTTCGTTTTTGCTCAGGGCAAAGAGGCCAATCAGTTCACGCTGTGCATCGACGAAGACTGGTCGGGCTGCAATCGTGAGGGGCGAGGCCAGCGCCTGTTCGATGACCAGGGCAACCAGACGGAATACCTGCAGAACATGCTCAAGTTCCTCGGCGACTACCAGACGCAGTTCGTGCGGACGCAGGCCTACTGCAAGAAGCTGAAGGAACTGAATCTGCTGGAGCCGATGCAGGCGCAAATCGTCCTGCCCGGCGGCGACAAGCGGCAGTTGGGCGGTTTCCAGGGCGCCAGCCGCGCTCGAATCAAGAATCTCGGCGCCGACAAAGTCGCCGAACTCGTCAAGTCCGACGAGTTGGAACTGACCTACCTGCAGATGGCGTCGCTGAACAATCTGGGTTCGGTCGTCAATCGCGCCGTGCCGAAGAAGGCCAGCGAGGTGCAAGAGTAACTCGATTCACTGTCCTCTCGAACAAAAGAACCCCGGCCATCTGGGCCGGGGTTCTCTTTTTTTGACCTGTTCTGTAAACGGTCGAAAATCGCTCACCAAGCGTTAGTTCTTCAACAGGAGGCAACCGAGTCAACAGAGAGCAAGCACCGCCTCTGTTTGCTCTGTTTCCTCCTGTTCAAGATCCAATGGTTTGGTTACGGCCAAACGCCGCGCCAAGCTGTCTGGCGCGGATCAGGGTAGGATCGAGTTGATCAACTCATCCAGGGTGTCCAGCGCCACGTCCTCGTCGCCATCCGTCAGCTCCGTATCGTTCCAGTAAGTGTCGACCAGCTCGCGGAGAGCCAGTTCGACCGGATCCGGCGGGACCACGCTGAAGACGGATTCGATCTGGTACACCAGCAAGTCCGCAGCATCGCGATACCCGATGTCGCTGCCGGCGTCGCCGTACAGCCGGTCGCGGCCGTCGCCACCGGAGATCCGGTCGTTGCCGTCTTCACCCTTCAGCAGCGAATCGTTGCCCAGGTAGCCGGCAATGTAATCATCGCCGAGGCCGCCGAACACTCGGTCGTCGCCCGCGCCGGCGAAGATCCGGTCGTGACCGGCGTCCCCGTAGATCACGTCGTCGGCGGCGCCGCCGACCAGCAAATCGATGCCCGCACCGCCGAACACCTGGCTCTTGCCCGAACCGCTGCGGATGTTATCGTTCCCTTCGCCGCCGTTGAGCATCTGCTGCTGCAGGATTTCGTCCTTGACCCGCACAATGTCGTCGCCGCCCAGCGCCACGACTTCGACGCGCGAGATGGACGGCGAACCAAACATGGCGTCCATGATCGCCTTGTCGTACTCGATGCCTTGGGACGTCAGGTTGGCGCCGCCGTTGTAGACGCCTTCGACCGTCCCAAAGTAGATGGCCTTGGCATCAGAGTTGGCGCCGTCGATTTTGTCGTCGCCGACCGCGATCAACTCGCCGCACTCGGTGCCGGTGATCTGCAGGGCCAGACTGCCCGCCACGTCCACGTTCACGGCGTTCAAGACGCTGAACGTCCCGGCGCCGCCCGAGCCGCTGATATTCACGATGAATTGCGTACCCGGCGGGGTCGGGTGCGCACCGGCGTGCAGGTAGTCGTTGACGCCGATCAGGATGTCCACGCGCTGACCTGCCGCATCGGCACGGCTTTTCAGCTCTAGCATGCTCGGCGGATATGGCCAATACTTCGTCGCACTACTCGTCTGATCCCCGATCGTCACCACCGGACGGGTTGGGTCGTATCCAATTCTCTGGGGGTCGTCGAATGCATCAAACAGCCCGTTGTCCACACGCGTCACGGTGAAACTCCCCTGCGACAGCACGAGGGTCAGGATTCCGTCCCGCTGCGAAGTCACCACCCGCGCTCCGTCAGGCACATACAGAGTGCCCACGCAGGACGCGTTGCCGAAATCCAGCGGCGTCGGATAAGCAGTTCCCTGGGTAAACATCACGGTGAAGTAATTCGGCGAACTGATCTGCTTCCAACCGGACTTCAATACTTCGCGGACGAAGTACCGGCCGGAAGGCAGGTTCAACGAACCCAAGCTGTAATTCCCGTTCGCGTCGGTGACCGCCGTAGCCACCGGGGCACCGTCGTCGCCAAATGCCCCAAAGGGGCCATTGGGTTCGAAGTTAGCGTCATTATCCACGTCGGCGTACAGTTCGATCGTCCAGCCCGGCAAACCCGGCTCACCGGGATCCCGGCCGGTACTCTCGTTGGCATCATAGTACTTGCTGCCCGTAAAGGCCGGCGTGGCCGCATTGCCAAAGTCATTGCCGGTATCCACCAAGCCCGACGTCAACGCCACCTGGTAACCCAGCGTTCCGTTCGGAGCGACGACGACCCCAGCTCCGACCTGCGGAGCCATCTGGATCCAGTTCGCCTGCAGCGTCTCGTACACCGTGTACGTCCCCGGCGGCACACTGAACGAGTAGTTGCCGTTGGCGTCCGTCACGGTGCTCGTGCTCACCGGGCTCCCGTCACCCGCCGTGCCCACCAGGTTGATCGTCCAGCCCTGCAGGCCCGGCTCGCCCACGT
>CAZXYZ010000007.1:97697-126536 GCA_964645045.1 uncultured Pirellulaceae bacterium
GCACGCCGTCCCCGTCCAAGTCGTGGAACTTCGTCCCCGTCTTCGTGGCGTTCTGATAGTTCCCAAAATCGTTGCCGCTGTCCGTCTGGCCCGAGGTCAACGTCACGTCCCAGTCCCCGTCTCCCGGGATGTCCGGGTAGCTCTGCGTCCAGCCGCCCTGCTGCACTTCGCTGACCGTGTACGTTCCCGGCCTGACGCTGAACGAGTAGTTCCCGTTGGCGTCCGTCACCGTGCTCGTGTTCACCGCGATCCCGTCGCCCGCCGTGCCCACCAGGTTGATCGTCCAGCCCTGCAGGCCCGGCTCGCCCACGTCCCGCACGCCGTCCCCGTCCAAGTCGTGGAACTTCGTCCCCGTCTTCGTGGCGTTCTGGTAGTTCCCAAAATCGTTGTTGTCGTCCACTTGTCCCGAGGTGAGGGTTATTTGGTAACCCAAGGTTCCGTTCGGAGCCGTGACGATGCCGGTTCCCGCTTGCGGGAAGGACTGCGTCCAGCCACCCGGAAGTGTTTCGTAGACAGTGTAGGTTCCGGGGGGGACGCCAAAAGAATAGGCACCGCCGGTACCTGTCGTGGTGCTGAGGTTGATCGGGTTGCCTTGCAGATCCGTCCCGGTTAAGTTAATGGACCATCCCGTCAATCCCAACTCCCCGGGGTCTTTCGTCCCGTCTCCGTCCATGTCCTCAAACTTGATGCCGCTCTTGATCGCGCTCTGGAAGTTGCCGAAGTCAATGTGGTCCAGCACCATGCTGGCGGACACGTCGATTCGATGGGCGTACCCGGCGGTTGGCCCCGGATACGTCTGCGCCCATGTCGGCTGGATCACCTCACGGATCACGTGGATCCCCGGCGGGAGTGTCAGGCTGTACGAGCCGTCCACGGCCGTCGTCGTACTGGCTTCGCCAAGGTCGAGGTTACTGTTGTCGTTGGCATCGACATAGACCATCCAGCCCGACAGACCAGGTTCGCCCCAGTCCTGGAAACCGTCGCCGTTGCTGTCCACGTACTTGAAACCGGTTATCGTCGCCGTGGGTTGGGCGATTTGCAGGTCGTACTTGTTCACCTGCCCCACGCTGCCGCTGTAGACCTCGATGAAGTAGTTCTGGCCGGAGGTGGCCTGGAACGCGGCCAGGTCGAGGTTGGTCGTCGTGCCGTTGCTGGTCGCCAGGATCACGCCGGCCGCATTGCGTACGCGCACACCCAGATTGGTCGGGCTGTTAGCACCCGTGGCTACGCCGGTGCCCGCCGGCATTATCGCGCGGACTTCGACCGGGCCAGTTACGTTCGAGACAAAGCTGAAGAAGTCGCGGTCCGGCCGTGTAATCGTCAAGTTCGCCGCGGTGATCGGAGTGCCAGTGAAAGTCCCCAAGGGCGTCGCGGTCCCCATTGCGTTGTTGTTCGCCGGAGAACCCGTCGAGTCGTCGTTCACGTCCGGGTTCCAGATCCGCAGTTGGTACTGGGCATCGTTGCCCACGATACCAACTTTGTAAACGTTCGCCGTGTTAACGCTGGTTGCCGTTAGTGAAGCGATCGGGTTTCCCGAGTCGATGACGACAGACAAACCGATCTGCGCGTTGGCGTTGTCGTAGAAAGTCACTGTCGCATTGCTGGTGCCGCCCGTGTATCCCACGGTAACGTTCAGGTCTCCGGTGACAGCGGCCTGGAACTGGTAGTAGTCGCTCGAATCGCTGGCGCCGGAATCGACGGAGCCGGATCCCAGCATGTCCACCACCCCAACCAGACCCGGACTGCTGACGACTTGGCCGGGTAACGCGTCGTTGGGTTCCTGGTCGGTAAATGTCACCGACAACAGATGCCGCGACTCCAGGGCCTCAAAGAAAATCGCCCGGCGGTCATGGCGCCTGCGGCGGGCTTTGCGGGATTTCGTCGAACGATCGGTACGTCGTACCATCTGTGCAGCGATGTCAAGCCAAGACATATTCGTATCTCCCACGACTAGAATTTCCTCTGAGCAATCCGACGAGGACTCGGGATACAGCCAGTTCAGTCACGACGGCGAACGCCAAGTTCGCCGCCCCCTCCAAGAACAACCGCGCCGTCTTCCGAGAGAGCGGAAAACAATAAGCCACCGACTAGTCAATCTCACTACATTCGTTACCGCTGTCAATAGGCGGAATGGGCAAAACAGCTAAAATAAGCAGAACTGCCGCATTGCGAGTTTTCCGAAAATTGTAGAGGCGTCCGTCGGCCGGGGCAAACATGCCGGATCCCCAAACAAAGGGAATTAGTGACCTGAGTTCGCTGTGCAAAGGGCTGCGGGAGACGGCCATCCCCATCTGGCAGATGTACGATCAGGGCCTCGGCGGCCGGCACGCACGCGTTGCCTGTTTGACGGCGCGAAACGCCGTCCCCACGTGGCGAGACGCACCAACGCGGCCCACCCATCAGCATGTGTAGCGACTCCGAACACCGCCACAACGAAAAAAAAGGCCGCTCCGCGGTGATCGCCCACCACATTTCCAGATGTGATGAGAAATGCGGGCTAAGTGCCCCGTCACGGGGTTCCAGGTAGGACAGTTTGCCTAACCGTCCAAGAGGGAATGGCATTTCGTCCTGCCTTGGCCGCCAGCAGCGCCTCCGCGATTCCGCTTCGGGACTCGCGGAGTTCCCCCCACAGTGTTCCCAGCAGTTCGTGAAAGACGGCCGCGTTGATTCCGGCAGCCCCCAGGTCGGGCAGCACGGCGAACACGTCCCAGCGGAACTCGGACGCGTAGTAATGGCTGGCGGCGGGGATGACGGTCAAGCCCTGCCGCCGAAAAAGGCTCGTCGCGCGGCGCAGATGCATGGCGTCCGTCACCAGAGCGACGCGGTCGATACCTCGCTGCGACAGGACCTTACCGGCATTGACGGCATTCTCGAACGTGTCCAGCGAACGCGACTCGACCGCGATGTCGGTGGCGGGCACGCCAAGCCGCTGCAGCATCTCGTGCATCGCGATCCCTTCCGCTTCGCCGGGCAGCGATTTGTCGCCCTTGCCGCCTGCGGCGAGGACCAGACATGGCAGGCCCTGGTGATACAGCTGCCCTGCGCGCAGGCACCGCCGCAGACCGCGTTCGCTCAGGTGCGTTTGGAACTCCGGAGCGGCGGGCGGAATGACGCCACTGCCCAGAACCACAATCGCCTGGATGTCGGCAGGGCGTCCGATCAGCGGCGGGTAGTCGCGTTCGAGGATCGCGGCCGACCAGTGCGCCACCAGCGGTGTGCAGAACAGCCACAACAGCGCGTAGCACGCGAAACACGACCCGGACAATCGCCGATGAGACTTGGCGCACCGGGCGAGCACCAGCAGCGCTGTTCCTTGGGCCAGCATCAGCAACAGGAACGGTTGGAGCAGACTGACGAGGAAAGTGTACATGCGGGAGTTGGGCAGTGGCAAAGTCAAAAAGGTAGCTGAGTCAAAGAGGCAAGATTTGGAGCAGGACAATGCAAGGAAGGAAAACGAAAGCGGGGACAAGCCACCGCACTCCAAGATCTGATTCCACGACGCTGGAATTGTACCGTCCCAAAGCCCCCGGCATGCCAAAAAGGAGTGAGAAAAAAATGAAGATCCGATGAAAACTGCCTGCCGACCGGCTCCGGGGCGTATCCACGGTGAATCTGCAGACGCCGCGCGGTCCGATGGCCGGATCCGAGTTGGCCCGGGCCGCACCGGCGGGACCGGCCGCGTGCCAGATTCCGGCCTCCCACAAGGGGCCGCCGACGCCGAGTGTTAACGATCCGTGAAGGTAGTGCAAGAGAACCGTGAATTCACCCGGTCTTGGCGGGTTTGCGGCTTGCCGTTCCTCGACCCGATGGGTTTAATTCGCTTGGCGGTCAGCACGGTGAAGTGTGATGACGCCACGTTCGTGCGCGTGCAGCGCGCACACGATTTCGCGAAGACACTGAGGAGGCCGCTGGGAAGGCTGAGGAACCGAACTAGGGGATGAAGCCGATGGAACGATTGTCGAGACACTACCGAAAACGGTTGAGGTGGCTCGTGGCAACGTCCGGAGCTTGCCTCCTGTGGGCGGCCTGGGGGCTGCTGGGTGCGACCGACGGTACTCAAGCGGCCGAGCCGGCGGCAGCCCGCGGCGCAGATGGGACGCCAGTCGCGCCGGGCATTCAAATCGGCATCGCCTACGGGACGGAGAAACGCAGTTGGCTGGAATGGGCCACGCGGGAGTTTGCGGCGACCGACGATGGACGCCGGATCGGGATTCAGCTGATCCCCATGGGTTCAGTCGAGAGCGCCAATGCCATCCTGGACGGCGACCAACGGATCCACGTCTGGGCGCCGGCCAGCAGCTTGTACCGGGAAACGCTGGTCCGGGACTGGAAGATCAGGTACCGCGGGAACTTGATCGTCCGCGAGGAGCCGTTGGCCTTGTCGCCGATGGTAATCGTGATGTGGAAGGACCGGTACAACGCGTTCACGGTTCGCAGTCCCGACGTTTCCCTGACCACGATCTACTATGCGATGCATGCGAAAGGAGGTTGGGGCACGATCGCAGGGAAGCCGGAATGGGGCGTATTCAAGTTCGGCCACACGCATCCCAATCAGTCCAATTCCGGCCTGATGACGTTGATCCTGATGGCTTACGGGTACTACGGGAGGAATTCGGGCGTGACCGTCCCGGACGTCAGTACGCCGGCCTTCCAACAGTACTTGGCGCGATTCGAGCGCGGGGTCCGGGGAGTATCCAATTCGACCGGCAACCTGATGCAAGAAATGGTCGCCAAAGGGCCTTCGGGCTTCGATGCCTTGATGGTGTACGAATCGGTTGTCATCGACTGCCTGAAGGGCGCCGAGGGCAAGTGGGAACCCTTGCAGGTGGTCTATCCAAAACAGAATCTGTGGAATGAGAATCCCTTCTGCATTCTGGACACGCCTTGGTCGGACGAGAGTCATCGGCGGGCGGCGGAGACCTTCCTGAGCTTCCTGATGAGCGAGCCGATTCAAGCCCGGTCTCTTGACTCCGGCTTTCGTCCCGGGAATCCCGCGGTCAGCATGAAGGGTCCCGACAGTCCGTTTGTGAAATTCGCGAAGTACGGTTTGCATTTGGAGCTTCCCCAGATGTGTCAGGTGCCGTCGGCGGAAGTGATCGAGAACCTGCAGCAGGCGTGGATGCGGCACGCGGTGCCGCGCTGAATCGAGGCGATGCGTTATGAACAAGAAAGAGCGGTTCGATCCCCAGCACGAGGGTGTGCCGTTGCCGGAGGATGACGATTTGGATTTCGTGTTGGACGGCGCTGATGCCGACGTCGAGATCGACCTCGATCTGCCCGACTGGCCGTCCTCGTCGGACGTAGCGCACGAGTTTGACACGGGCGTTATCGACCCCGGCGTCACGCCGGCGCGCGCCGCCAGGACCAAGGCTCCGTCCAACGGCGATGAATTTGAATCGCTCATGGATGGGCTCGAGTTGGACTACGACCTGCCGCTGCCCAGCAAAGCCGCGGCCAAGCGTGTGCCGACGTCGCCCGCGGATCCGCCGAAACCGGATCGTACATCGTCGGGAAAAACGCCGCGGGACGCGGTCCCTGCCGCGACGCGCAAGCCCCAGCCAACCCAGGCCGCTCCCGTCTCGCCGGCGGCCGCTCGGGACCAAGACGCCCACCAAACGAAACGCACCGTCGCGCCTCAGGGAAAGCAGCCCGGGCAGGCCAAGGCGGCGGCCGATCAAGCGGCCAACGGTGCGCGCAAACGGCCGGCTGCGGCAAACCCCGCCCGAGGCGCGCAGCCTGCGGCCAAACGGACGGCGACGCAATCGCCGGCCCGCGCGGCCGCGGACCAGACCGACCCGAGGAGCGGTCCCCCGGGTTCTCCTGACCTTCCCGGCCTGCCTGACGACCCGGGCTACGACATCATCTCCCCCGAAACCGGCGCGTCCACCCCAACGCCCGCGGCTGGCGCGCCAGCCCCGGCTTCCCAGGCGGCCGAGCCGGAGAAGCGACGGCCGCGGCGCGGGATCGCGGTCAAAGTTCTCCTGGGAGTTGCCGTCGTGGCAGGCTTGGCTTGCGGGGCCCTTGGGCTGTATGCCGGTTGGTTTGGCGGCGATGACGGGTCGAGCCAGTACGAGGCGATCCGCGCCCGGGCGGCCAGCCGTTCCCGTTCGGACGTTGCGGCCAAGGAACCGGCCCCGGCGCCGCGCGGTCCGGCCGAGGCTCCCCAAACGGCGGCCCCGGCGGATGCCGCGCCGGCCGGCGGCGATGCGCTCGTCGAGATCGGCATCGCTTACGGCACCGAGAAGCGCAACTGGCTGGAATGGGCGGCCGGCCAATTCGCCGCTACGGACGAAGGCCGGCGCATTCAAGTGCGGCTGATCCCGATGGGCTCCCTGGAAGGCGCCCACGCCGTCCTGGATGGAGACAAGCGGATCCACGTCTGGTCCCCGGCCAGCAGCCTGTATCGGGAAGCGTTCGTGCGGGATTGGGAGGCCAAGTTCCAGCCAAACCCGATTCTCAAGGAGGAAGCACTGGCCCTGAGCCCGATGATCCTGGTGATGTGGAAGAGCCGCTACGAGGCTTTTACGGCCAAGAGTCCGGAAGTGTCGCTGCGGACGATCTGGTATGCCATGCAGGCCAAGCAGGGCTGGGCGACGATTGCCGGCAAGCCGCAGTGGGGCCGTTTCAAGTTCGGCCATACGCATCCCAACCAGTCGAACTCCGGCCTGATGACGTTGGTCGTCCTGGCGTACAGCTTTCTCGACAAGTCGGCGGGCGTGACGGTTGGCGAGATCATGGCGCCGCAGTTTCAGGACTACCTGACCCAGTTCAATGCCGGCGTGGCCCAGCTCTCGAATTCGACGGGCAACCTGATGAAAGACATGGCCCTCAAGGGCCCCTCCAGCTACGATGCGCTGATCGTCTACGAATCGGTGGCCATCGACTATCTGGAAAGCGCCGAAGGCCGGTGGGAACCTCTGCAGGTCGTCTATCCCAAGCAGAACCTGTGGAACGAAAATCCCTATTGCATCTTGAATACGCCGTGGACAACGGAGGCCCACCAAAAAGCGGCGCAGATCTTCCTGAAGTTCCTGCTGAGCGAGCCGATTCAAGCCCGGGCCTTGGATCATGGCTTCCGTCCCGCCAACGCGGCCGTTCCCGTCAAGGGGCCGGAAAGCCCGTTCATCAGGTTCGCCGATCACGGGTTGTCCGTGGAACTCGCGGAGATGTGCGAGGTGCCGTCCCGGGAGGTCATTGAGAACCTTCAGCAGATGTGGATCCGGACCAGCGTGCAGCGTGGTCCGGGCGGTCCTTGAGCGTCAACGTGCGGCCCAGCCGCCTGCAGCAGGTGCCGACATGTTAGCCGTGGATACCGACAAGCAGCCGTCGGCGACTGCCGCGCCTTGCCCCGGCTGCGGCAGTCCGCTGTATCTCACCACGGAGTTGGCAGGCCGGACGATCCGGTGCCGCGGTTGCGGCGTCCTGCTGGCGCCGGTTGCCGCCCTGGATTCGCTCGCGCTCACGCCGTGCCCCGGCTGCCAGCACCCGCTCTATCTGACATCGCGGCTGGCGGGCTGCCGCGTGCGCTGCAGGTCGTGCCAGGGCGAGTTGGCCGTCGTGGCGATCGGCGGACCAGGCGACTCCTGTGCGGACGAGGAAGCTCGCCCAACGTCAGCTGCGGCGGAGCCCTGCCCCCATTGCGGAAATCTCTTGCGCTTGGTTCCGGAATTGGCCGGCCATCTCATCCGTTGCCGGGCATGCCAGACGGTGCTGGCCGTCGAAGCCCACGACTGGACACTGGCGGTCGAGGAATGCCCCGATGCAAACGCCGCGCCCAAAACGGCCGTGCCTGCCGGGCGCGCGTACGAACCGCCGGCACCTGTCCGGACCGAATTGGAAGGTCCGCGGGAGCCGCCCCGCTTGCCGGCGGAGCAGGCAGCCACGAAACCGGAACACGAACCCGAGAACCTCAACGAGCCCGAGGTGCTCAGCGATCAGGATGCATCCGGCTTTCTCGAAGAACTCGATGCCGCCGAAGCGGCGCAGCGCCGCCGTCGCGGGCCTGACGAGTTACGGCTGACCCCACGCGCGCCGAACGCCGCCGGATCCCCGTCCGCGGACCTCGATGCCAATCCCGTGCGGCCGTCGGGAAACGGCAAAGCGGCGCGGCCGGAACACGCAGCCAACGATGCGCCCAACGGGCGCCGGGCACGACGGCTAACCCGCGACGCCAGCGACGCTGCAGCCCGGATTCTGTCACCAAAGGCGTTCGCGGCCAAGCTGCGGCTCAGCAGACCATCGCCCGGCAGCCCGCCGGCCCAACCGGCTTGGCCTACCGAACCCGCTTGGCCGGCCCCCGCGCAGCCGCAGGCAGGGGAGGCGTTTCCGGAAATTGAACTGGAGCCGGAGCCGACGCCGAGTTTCAAACCGGATGCAGGGCTGGAACCGGAGCCGGACGTCAAACCGGAACCGAAGCTGAAGCCGGAGGATTTCAAGCCGGAGCCGGATTCCGTGCCAGAACCGAGGCCGAAGCCGAAATCTGCTGCCGAATCCTTTGCGGCGTATTTTCCGAAGCCCCCGGCGCAACTCCCCGCTCAACCCGCGCCGACCGGCGGACGTGGGGGGCGCCGCGTGATCGCCATCGTCGCCTTGTTGGTGACGCTGGCGGGCGCCGGATGGGGATCATGGGCGTTTTTCTACAGGCCGGTCCACCCTCAGTCTCGCTACCTGCCGGACGACTGTGCCTGGTTCGTCTCGACCCGCTGGAGCGATCTGCCGCAAACCACCCTTGGCACGGCCGCCAAGGAACTGCCCGGCTTGACGCTGATCGAGCGGGTCCGCACGTTCCTGAAATGTGCAAGAGTGAACTCGCGGGATGTCGAGTGCGTGAATGCGGGCGGATCTGCCGAGGGAACGAAGCTGGTGGTCGTGTACCGGTTGTCGAGGCCGATCGACCCTCGGGAGATCGCCGATCAGCCGGCCTTCCGCGACTTGCGCAAGAGGGACGGTCCGACCGAGAAGGTCCGTGGCACGCCGGTCTACTCGTTGGGCGCCACCGTGCTCGCGTTCCCCACTCCCCAGGTTATCGTCAGCGGTCCGACGGAAGCCGTTCGCGAGGTTTTGCGGGGCCGCGATGGTTTTGGGGAACCGCTGAACGGCCTGCTGAATGGAGTGGACTTTAGCGCCGCCTGCGCTCTCGTATCGACGGGGCTGCCTGCGGAGTTGCTGTCCACCTACCTCCCGCAGAACAGGGACTTGGCGGATGACGTGATCGGGACGACCGGCACGTGCCAGTATGGTCCGACCGTAAAACTCGCGCGGACGATTCACCTCCGCAGTCCCCAGCGCGCGGCGGAGTTACAGACGGCGCTGCAGCGGGCGCTGGAGCGGGCGGCCCGCAACTCGACGTCGCCGACGAACGTCCGCCAGCTGCTGGCGGACGTACAGGTTGCCGCGGTGGATGCGACGGTCCGCATCGAGTTGTCGATTCCGGCCGAGGCGATCGACGCCGAATCCCGGAAGGTGTTGAAGGTCTTGTTCGGGTAGTCCGGCCGCTGATATCAACGAAGGCGATGCGGAACACCGGCGGGCTGACGCCGGCCGTTCGCCGGCCGGTATGCGGAACACCGGCGGGCTGACGCCGGCCGTTCGCCGGCCGGTATGCGGAACACCGGCGGGCTTACGCCGGCCGTTCGCCGGCTGCGGCAAGTTGCCGGGGGCGGCGTTTCGGAGCGGAATGCGGCTGGGGAGGATGCTGCAAGAATGCCGCCAATTCAGGGACGATGCGTTGCAATTCGCATTCCAGGTCCCGGATTGCCGCGGGCATCTGCTCGAACGCCGCTTGCTTTCCAAGCATCTCGAGATGCAGCGCCGCCTCGCCGGCCGGGCCGGCGCCGAACAAACCCAGAGTCCCTTTCAACGAATGGGCATGACGCCGCACTTCGCCGGCGTCGGCGGCGGTCAACGCTTCGGCCAAGCGTTGCCGCGCCAGCTTCTCCTCGTCCAAAAAAATACGGACGATCTGATGCAACACGCGTTCGTCGCCGCCGACCTGGCCGAGTGCCAGGGACCAGTCGACCGCGGACGCGCCGGGCGACGGCACGTCCGCGACCGCATCCGCATCCGGACGCGGCTGGCCGGCGTCCACGGCAGGCAGCGATTGTCCGGCTACGGGAAGGGGATGGTCCCGTGGCGGGTCTGCCGCGGTCAGCGCGCGGCCGCCAATCGCGGTCGCAGCCGGCCCGCCGCCGCTCCGTGCCGCCACAGTCAGAGCATCCTCGATCGCTTGGTACAGGCGATCCGCGGCGATCGGTTTGGACACGTAGCTGTCCATGCCGGCTTCCAAGCAGCGCTGGCGGTCTCCTTTCAGGGCGTGGGCCGTCATGGCGACGATCGGCGTCCGCGGCCTGCCGGTTTCGTGCTGGCGGACGAGCCGGGTGGCCTCGAAACCGTCCATCACCGGCATTTGCACGTCCATCAGCACGACGTCGAACGTCTCCTGTTGCAACCGGTCCACGGCGGCGCGGCCATGGTCGACGACGGTGACCTCGTGACCGCGTTTCTGCAGCAGCAAGACGGCCAGCGTCCGGTTCACGGGGTTGTCTTCGGCCAGCAGAATGCGCAACCCCCAGGCTTGTCCGCCTGCTTGGTCCCGTGTCTTCTTCGGCCCTTGCCGTTCTGGCGCGGGACCCGATACGGCCTCCGGCAGTTGCGGTTCCCGGGCGGGCTGCCAACCGAAGCGGGCGGTGAAATGGAATGTGGAGCCCTGTCCCGGCGTGCTGTCGGCCCAGATCCGGCCCTGCATCATTTCGACGAGCCGTGCCGAGATGGACAGGCCCAATCCCGTTCCGCCATAGCGGCGGTTGATCGATCCGTCCGCCTGCTCGAACGCGCGGAAGATGCCCTCGACCTTGTCGGGCGGAATCCCGATCCCGGTGTCGCGGACCTGGAAGTGCAGCTGGACGTGCGAGTCGCTCCGGCCCTCCACCTCGACCGTGGTTTCGATCCCGCCGCGTTCGGTGAATTTGAGGGCGTTGCCGACCAGATTGACCAGGATCTGCCGCAGGCGGATGGGATCGCCGATAAGGCCGTCGGGCACGTCGGCCGCGATGTGGCAGGCGAGTTTCAAGGCTTTGCTCTGCGCCCGGAAGGCCAGCGGCTTGATCAGATCGGACAACGTCTCGCGGAGCGGAAAGTCCGTCCGTTCCAACTCCAGCCGGCCGGCCTCGATCTTGGAAAAATCCAGGATGTCGTTAATCACCGTCAGCAGCCAGTCGGCCGAGTTCTTGACCATCACCAGGTACTCGCGTTTTTCGTCGTCGGCCTCCGACTCCAGCAGGAGGTCGGTCAGGCCGATGATCCCGTTCATGGGGGTCCGGATTTCGTGGCTCATGTTGGCTAGGAACTGGCTTTTCGCCTGGTTGGCGGCGTCCGCGGCTTCCTTCTGACGGCGAATGATGTCGTTGGCGAGTTCCAGCAGCCGCGACTGGGAGAGCAGCAGGTCGTTCATGCTGAGCAAGCGGAAGTCGCCGTCGTCGAGTTCGACGACCAGGGGCTCGTTGCACCATTCCTGCGGCCGCTGCAGCGCGCGGTGAGACGCTTCGTGGACGGACATCGACTGCGGCAACCGGAGGGCTTCGACCCGGGTCAGTTCCAGCAGCAACCGCAGGGGGCGGTGGGTGAAAATCTCCGGAAAGAAAGGCCGCGTCATGTGCCGCAGAAACGTCTCCCGCGAGATCACGCCTTCGAATGCCGCGCCGCGCACCACGAGCACGCCGGCCAGGTCCTTGCGTTCTTCAAACAAGCGTTTAACGGTCTTGGCCGTGTCGTCGGCGGCCACGCGCACGTTGTCCAGCGGCAAATCGGCCAGTGTCGCATCGGGAGCCAGTTGGGCGAACCGCGAATCCATGCTTGATCTCCGTTATCAGTCCCAGAGAATTGTATCTTTGGTTTCGCCATCGGTGCGCGCGCCAAAGACCACACGCTCCAGGCCCCGCAGCAACAGCAGCAGACCGGCTACGGCAGGCACGACCGAGGCGACCGCCCCGGCGAACTCCGGCGTCCCCGCGCCGGCGTCGATGCGGAGCACGCAGACCACGAAGCCCGCTCCGCCTCCGGAGAGCAACAGACCGCCGATGACCGTATCGCGGACGCCCGCCCGGCGCAGGGTCCGGCTGCGTTCGCGCCGGCAGACACGGACCATCTCGGCGGCCAGCGGTTCGGGAATTTCCGCGCCGTGAGCCAGCAGCCATTGCCGGACCGATTCCGGCGACTCGCCCCACAACGTGCGGGCCCGGGCTTCGGCCAGCACGTTTTCGAGGACGCGGGCGCGCTGCAGTTGTTCCCACGGACGCGACTCCGACATGCATCCTCCGGTCATTCCTGCCGCCCGTCGGACAACTCATCGTCGCCGGGGATCACCCGCGACAGTTCCTCGAAGCTGGTCTCGCCCCGGGCCACTTTCAACAAGGCGGCCTGACGGAAGTCGAGCATGCCTTCGGCCTGGGCCTGCCGCGTGATGGCCCGCGGTGTCTGCAGTTCCTCGACCATGCGTTTGAGTGCCGGCGTAACGGTCAGCACTTCGAACACCCCGGTTTGGCCGACATAGCCGCTGTTGAGATCCTCGTCGCTCTCGCGGGGCGCGTAGATGACTTGCCCCTGGCCGTTGTGCAACCAGCGTTGAACTTCCGCAAACGTCTCCGGGGCGCCGCTCAGGTCCACGGGAATCCGGTTCGCAGGGTCGAGTTTGCGGATCAGCCGGCAGGCGATCACCGCCCGCAGCGACGTGGCCAGGAAGCGGGGCGTGACGTTCAAGCTGAGCATGCTTTGGATGGCTTGGGAGGCGACGGGAGCATGGACTGTGGCCAGGACCAGGTTGCCGGCGTTGGCCGCCCGCACGGCGATTTCGGCCGTGGCCGCGCTGCGGATTTCGCCCACCATGATCACGTCCGGCGATTGACGGAGGATCGCCGACAGCAGTTCCTCGAAGCTGGGCCCCAGGACCTCGTCCACCTGCGACTGGTGCAGCCCCGGCACGGCGTACTCGATCGGGTCCTCGATCGTGTGGATCTTGCGCGTCCCGTCGTTCAAGCGGTGCAGGCAGGCGTACATCGCAGTCGTCTTGCCCGCCCCCGTGGGGCCGACGACCAGGACCAAGCCGCCGTGCGAGTCCAGGACATCTTCGGCCGCCTCCAGCTGGGGGCCGACAAATCCCAGGCCGTCCAAACGCCGCAACTCGGGCCGCAGGGACAGCAAACGCAAGGCCATCGTCTCGCCGCACAGCGTGGGAATGGTATTCAGCCGCAAGTCGGCAAAGCGTCCCGAGCCCATCCGCCGGAACGTCCAGCGTCCGTCCTGCGGCTGACGGCGGCCATCAAGTTTCAGCCCGGCCATGTGGCGGATATGGACGATGCACCGCGTGCCGAAGTCGCTCGACACGGAGGCCACGTGGACGATGGTGCCCATGTACCGGGCCGAGACCGAAACCAGGTCGGGTTGACACGCGAAGTACACGTCGGTCGCGCCGAACTCCAGTGCCCACTCGATCAGCCGGTTGACGGCTTTCTCGACCGACCACGACTCCCAATTCGCCTCGCGGATCGCCCGCATGCGCTCCGCGTGCCCGTCTCCGTTTCCGGTTGGCGAGGGCTTGCCGGGGTGCGGCGCAGGCGACTCCGTCCCCGCAGGCGAAAAAGCGGGCGCATGGTCCGGATCAATTGCGATGCTCATGGATTTGGCCTTCTGCTGTCATCACGGTTTTGGCTTGTTCCGGATCCTCGGCGATACGCAACACCTTCTGCATCCGCATGATCCGCAGTAATTGCGCGACCTTGGGCTTGGCGGAGTGGATCACCATCCGGCCGCCGCTCCTTTCAAACCGGCTGTGGCATTGCAGCAGCCACTCGACGCCGCTGGAATCGAGGTACTCGCATTTCTCCAGACTCAACATCAAACCCTGGCCGTAGATGTCCTCGCCGAGCATGTCCCGCAAGGGATCGGACCCCGCCGCCAACCCGTTGCGGCTCAGTTTCCCGATCGCCTCGACGTTCAGGACCGCATGGTCCCGGGCAAGCACATCGTGAACGTTCCCGTGCAGTTTAAGTTCCACCATCCAACACCTCCCCCACTCGCTGCTCATCATGCCCCGCAACACGCCACCGCCAGCCGCGCCGGGTGCAGTTCCGCGTGGTTGTCATCCTCGTCGTTGCCGTCCTGCCTCGAAGCGTCCCGGCGGTCCTCCGGACGGTAGCGGTGCGTCATCGCGATTTCGTTGCCGCGGTCGTTGAACTCCACGTGTTCCATAAACGTATGAATGAGAAACAAACCCCGCCCGCACGGCCGGGAGAGGTGTTCCGCATCAATGGGGTTGCCGCACAACTGCCGCTTGTCAAATCCGAGACCTTCGTCGCGGATCGTGTAGCGTCCGGACTCCGGACTTTCCTGCACCGTGACGTGTACCTTGCGGTGGCGGTAAGGCTCCTGCCGCCGCCGCATCTCCGCCAACGCGTAGTAATCGGGACGCGGTATATAGTCGATGCCTGCCATCTCGGGCGAGAGGCGCCACGCATCCGCCTGCCGCAAACTGCTGCTGAGTTCGAGATTGCCGTGATGAACGGCGTTTTGCAGTGCCTCGTTCAGAGCCACCCCCAAGCGAAAGCACTCCGTGTCGTCGAGCCCGCGCATGCTGGACGCCTGCTGCTGCAGGTGGCTCACCAGGACGGGGATCGCCGCGGTGTCGTTCTCCAAACAGAACTGCGACTGAGTGCTCTGCCAATAGCCCCGCAGCCGTTCCTGCTGGCGGCAGCCGATCGACAGCTGCAGAACGCTGACAACCGTGTCCACCAACCGGCCCAACTCCTGCTTGGGGACGAACTGGACGGCACCGGCTTCCAACGCCCGGCAGGCGATGTCCTCCGAGCCGCGCGACGCAATCAAAACGCTGGGCAGGAACGAGTAACGCTTGCGGATGTACTCGACCAATTGCAGGCCGTCCATGCGGGGCATCACCAAATCCGTGACGACCAGATCCGGCTTGTGCCGTTTGATCGCCGCCAGCGCAGCGACCCCGTCCGCCGCGACGATGTAATTCGCATCGAGCCCGCTCCGCAGCCGTTCCACCACGCGAATGCGGTCGATCTCCCAGTCGTCCACCACCAGGATTACCTTGTCCCGCAACAACTTGCACCTCCTTAAGATTCAAGTACTCCGCCGCACCCCCAGCCGCGCAGGCGGGTAGCATAGCGGCCATTTGCAAAGGAGGAATGAGGAAGCGATGAAGATCCGATGAATGCCTCGCGGGACACAAAACCAAGACCGGCAGCAACGGTGGCCGAAAGTGAATTCCCGCCTAGCGGCCTGTCGGAGACGGCGCCGGTTCACACGACGGGGGCCAACGCTAGGTTGCGGGGCAGTCTGGCCTGCGTCACCACGCGGCTCGCCAGCGTGGGACGGTGTTCAAACATTGTGAACTCGTTGTGCCAGCGGTTCAGCAGCCGGCTTCCGCGATACGTTTCCGTGTAGGACGGTTTGCTAAACCGTGTGGGACGGAATGGCTTTCCGCCACGTAGGCCGGTCTCTCCCAGGCCGGCATCCGCGTTGAAGAAGATGCGGCTACGTGAAATCGAACACCTAATTTTTGCGGGCACGCTCAGCAGGCTTGATTCGCGGCCTGGACGATTTGCAGCCCGATTTCCATGGCCCGGCGGCCGTCTTGCGGGGTGATCGACGGGGCTTGGCCCTGCTGAATGCAGCGCACAAAGTACTCGTCCATCTGCTGGTGGCCCCACATCCGCGCCCCCGGCTCGCCGACTTTCCATTCGCTCTTGGCCGGATCGTCGCCGAAGACGGTCAGCGTGTCGTTCCAAGTGGCGTCGATCAGGCAGTTCGAGTCGCCGACGACTTCCAGGCGGGACGTGGACGAACTGCGGGTGACGTTGCCGCTGTATTGCAGACTGCCCACCATGCCGTTGGCCAACCGGACGGTGGCGGATGCGTCGTAGCCCAGCGTGCCGCCGAACTGGCTCAGCGGGCTGTACTTGACCGCCGAGTGGACTTCGGTGATCTCGGTCTGGAACAGCCAGCGGAGCAGGTCGATGGACCAGACGCACAGCGTGTACAGCGGTCCGCCGCTTTCCTGCAGTTTCCACATCCAGGAACTGGGGGGCCACTGATCGGCCAGATCCTTGGCCGAAATGAATTCGCGGTAAATCGCGCACGACGGTTTGCCGACCACGCCCTGCTCGATCATCGCCTTGGCTTTCACATAGTTCGGCGTGAACCGGAAATTCAGGCTGGGCATCAGAATCACGCCCGCCTTTTGGGCGGCCGCAATCAGCCGATCGGCTTCTTCCAGATTGGCCGCCAACGGCATTTCGCACAGCACATGCTTGCCGGCTTCGATCGCGGCCATCGACGCCTTCGCGTGCAGCGGTGTGGGCAGCGAGACGATCACGGCTTGGATGTCGGGATCCTTGACCAGTTCGGCGTAATCCTGGTAGGCCGTTTTGAGCGGATATTTTTTCTGCACCTTTCCCAGGCGTTTCGCGTCCGCGTCGGCCACGGCCACCAGCTGGGCGCCTTCGATCGAACTAAACGCCGGCACGTGCGCTCCACGACCGACGAAACCGCAACCCACGATTCCCACACCGACGGTATTCATAGAAACTCGATCTCCTCAAAAGGAAGTTGGTACCAAAGCCGACCGAGGCGGGAAAACTGCCGGACTAGGCTGCCAAGCCCAGCAGCTTGCGTGCCACATCCACCGCACTGGCGGCGTCCGCCGCGTAGCCGTCGGCGCCGACCTGATCGGCGTAGGCTTGCGTCACCGGGGCCCCACCGATCACGATTTTGGCCACGCCGACGCCGGCACTTTTCAACGCCTCGACGGTGGTCTTGATGGCCGGCATCGTGGTCGTCAGCAGGGCCGACAGTCCCACCAAGTCCGCGTTATGCTGCTTGGCGGCGTCGACGAACTTCTGCGGCGGGACGTTGGTCCCCAGATCGACGACCTCGAAGTTGGCCCCTTTCCACATCATGGCCACCAAGTTCTTGCCGATGTCGTGCAAGTCCCCGGCCACCGTGCCGATGATCGCCTTGGCCACGGGCTTGATCCCCGCTTCGACCAACAGCGGCTCCAGCCGCGCCATCGCTTCCTTCATGGCCCGCGCCGCGATCAGCATTTCCGGGACGAAAATCTCATTGCACTGGAACTTGCGTCCGACCGCGTCCATGGCCACGACCATCGCATCCAGGATTTCTTGGGCGGGGACCTTGGCGTCGATCGCCGCCGTGGTCATCGCGACCGCTTCCTCCCGATTCCCGGACTTGATCGCTTCGCTTAGCTTCTGGAGATCAGGCATAGAAACCTACCCTTTCGCAAAAGGTCCAACTCATCGCCCCCGTGTCACCGCAGGCGGCAGACGTCACTCCCATCGCTGCTCGATGCCGTCGCGCACGGTCAAGGGGTATCAATTCCGACGCAGCAGTTTACAATACGCCGATCGAGTAATCAACGATACCTCAGGCCGATCGCGAGAAAGTTGTCCAGATACCCGCCGAATCCGTTTCGGGCCCCCCTGCAGCATCCCTAAACCGCAAATTCTACCGCTTTCTTGCGGTTTGAAGGGGATCTTAGACAGGAACGGCATCCGCCAAGCCCTGGAAATGACAGCTCCCATGTCCCCCTCCACGAACTTGACAGTCCGCGTTGCCGATCAGATCCAAACGGTGACGGCCGAAGGCCGGCGCACGCAAGTGGTCCTGTCGGCGCTGTTGCGGCAAGCCGGTGTTACCCTGAACACGCGTTGCTCGCAGCGCGGCCTGTGCGACGGCTGCCTGGTCGATTTGCTGTCCGGCCAGCTGATCGACGCCGGCACGGGCGCCGTGTTGCCAGCCACGGGGCAACCGCACAGCGTGCGCGCCTGTCAGTACCACTTGCCGCCCGAGGGGGATGTCGAAATCCACGTCCCCGGCCGGTCGCTGCTGGCTCACGAACCGCAAGTCGTCACCTCGTTCCGCATCAACGTTTCGCGAGCCCACGATCCGTTGTGGCAGCGGGTCGAATTGACGGCCGACGACGCGGCGGCCGGTGACGGTACGGCGGAAAAACCGCTGGCCCAGGCGATTTGCGAAGCCGTCGCCCGTCGACGCGACTACGACCTGCCCGTGCGTGCGGCGCCGGAATTGGAGCAGTGGACAGGCCCCCTGCCGCCAACCTCCTTGGTGTTGGAACAGTCCGGTGACGCCTGGCTGGTGCGGCCTGCCGAGGCCGACGACGCGCCGGCGGCCTTCGGCATCGCCGTCGACGTCGGCACGACGACCGTCGTCTGTGTGTTGGTCGACTTGGGTACCGGAGAAATCGTGAATACGGCGTCAGGTCTGAACGCCCAAGTCCGCCTGGGCGACAACGTCTTGACGCGGATCCAGCTGTGCATCACGCATCCCAAGATGCTCGGACGGCTGCAACATGCGGTGGTTTCCCGGACCCTTCGCCCCTTGATCGAACAACTGCTGCTGGAAACCGGTGTCAGCCCTCCGCAGATCCGCGCGCTGGTCATTGCCGGCAATACGACGATGCTGCACTTGTTTGCCGGGATCGACCCAAGTTCGATGGGTATGGCGCCGTTCACTCCGCAGTTCATCGAACATCGCGTGCTGAGGACCAGCGAGTTGCCGCTGCGGGTGCGGCCGAAAGCCGCGCGGGCGGCGGCCAACGACGATCCGCCGCGTCACGCGCTGGCGCAAGGCACGCGTGAGACCGGTGAGGATGTCCCTCATCTTTCACCTCATCTTTCACCTCATCCCGCCGGGGCGCAGCGCACTGGTGAGACCGATGAGGATCTCCCTGCGGTCGGCATGCCTCCCGCTTCCGCCGAGCTAGCGGAACGTTCCTTCCACGCCCCGGCCGTTCATCTGCTGCCCGGCGCCGCAGCGTACGTTGGCGCCGATGTGATGGCGGGAGTTTTTGCCAGTGGGATGGTCTACGGAGAGGAAACCAGTTTGCTGGTGGACGTTGGCACCAACGGTGAAATCGTGCTGAAACATGCCGAACGCTTCTGGGGGTGTGCCACGGCCGCCGGCCCGGCATTCGAGGGCTCGGGCCTAAGTTGTGGGATGCGGGCCGGACGCGGCGCGATCAGCCACATCCGGCTGGATCACGGCTCGGACGCGCCCGAGGTCAAAGTGATCGGCGATGTCCCGCCCGTCGGCGTCTGCGGGACGGCCTATGTGGACTTCGTCGCGCAAGCCCGCATTACCGGCCTGCTGCGGCACAATGGCCGCTTCTCGCAGGAAGCCGACCGCCATCCGCGGGTCAGACCCGGCAAACACGGCCGCGAATTCGTGGTCGCCGACGGCGCGGACGGCAAGCCGATCTACGTTTCCGAATCGGACGTCGCCCGCTTGCTGCAGGCCAAAGCGGCCATTGCCGCAGGCATTGTCTGCCTGCTGAACTGCGCCGGTTTGACGCCCCCCGATGTTCGCATCCTGTACCTGGCCGGGGGCTTCGGCTTTCACATGGACGTCGAAAACGTCATTCGCTGCGGCCTGTTGCCCGGGTTCCGGCCGGAGCAGATCAGCTTGGTCGGGAATACGTCGTTGGCCGGCGCGTATCTGGCGCTGCTGGACAGCAGCGTGCTGGACGAGATCAAGAAGATCAGCGTCCGCCTGGAAACGATCGAATTGAACCTCGTCCCGGGTTTCGAATCCTGCTACATCGATCAGCTGGCGGTCATGGGCTGACGAAACCCGAACGTTGCCGAAACCCCGGCGAACGGTGGGCGTCAGCCCATCGGTGCATCTTCTCGTCCTAGCACCCGCGAGACTCGTCCAACACGTACGCCATTCCAGCGACCTCAACCACGTCGCCAGGCACCAGTTTGCGCCGCCGTCGGGTTTCCACTTCACCGTTGACCTGAACTTCACCATTCTGAATCAACAGCTTCGCCTGGCCGCCCGTATCCGCAATGCCACGGAGTTTCAGGAACTGATCCAGCCGCACGGCTTCACGTTCGGAAACGGGATTGGTTGACATGGCGCGAAGAGGATCCCTCAAAGATAGGCAAAGCGTTCTTGGCCTCCAGATCATCGGCAAGAACTCTTAACTTGGCAAGATGCCTACTGCCGCCTCAGGGCCGCAGCCAAATTCGAATCTCGAAATCCGAAATCCGAAACAAATGCAAAACGAAATACCCAAATGTCCAAGACGCCCCGACGCCGCAAGTTTTGTATTTCATCACTTGAGCTTTGGATTTCTTTCGGATTTCGTGCTTTGGATTTCGGATTTTAAAGATTCACGCTCCGAGGCCGTGACTTTTTGTTGGAGTTCAGCCTTCAGGCTGTCCGGTCGGGCGGGAAATCCCGCCGGAAACACGCTAAAGCGTGAACTCCAACGAATCCGTCACAGCCTCTCCGTGCGCGACTGTCGCGACGGTTTCTCAAATCGCGTCCCGTCGCTACAATGCGTCCGGATTGAAAACCATCACGGAGGGAGAGGCCAGAGCGATGACGACAGAAATTCTACAATTGCCGCGAAACCGATGCCTGAAGGCCGGTCTGACGCTAGGTCTGTTGTTGCTGATGAAAACCGCTGCGTGGGCTCAGGGCGAGGCCTACGTCGGCGAGCCGTTCGGCGTCGGTTTGGTCACGCTAGCATTGCCGGAATCCGACGCCGCGGCAGCGGCCGGCGTCGATGGGTTTGCCCTTGTCGAGGCCAACGGACGTGCGCTGTATCCGGTGTTTACGGAAGGCCGCATTCTGCGTTTGTTGGGCGAGATCCTGGGCAACAACGCACCCGTGGCGACGCCGAACGTGCTGAATGTGTTGTTCCTGTTCACCGGCGATCAGCCGCTGGATCTGACGGTGTACACGCCCGTCCCGCGGCAATTTCGCGTCGTGCCGCAACAAGCGACGAATCCTCGCGGCCAGCAACGCTTGCTGCAGCGGTGGTGGCGCGAGTACACCGCACTGGCTCGCCAGCAAGCGCAGGACGGCGATTATCCGCCCATCGTGCAGACGTACCTGACGTCGATGTTCTCACGGCGTTTGGGCCTGCAACCGCCATTGCTGAGCCGCGTGGCCGAGCGCAAGCCCGCCGAGCCGCTGAAGACGCTGGAATTGGTCCTGGGCGCGGAAAACCTGCGTTTGGAAACGCTTCGGCAAACCAATCTGGTCGGCTATCGTACCGGCGAATCGGCCGATCTGCCTGTTCCCGCCGAAATCTCCTGGCAGCCGCTCGCGCCTCCCGCCGCGGGCGCGTCGGTCGAGATCGAACCGATCGCGATGCGCGTGCCGGAGGAGTGTCTTTATATCCGCTTCGGAAGTTTTCAGAACTACCTCTGGTTCGACAAGCTGCAGCAAGAGTACGGCGGAGACCTCGAGCGCATGGTCACGCTGCGCGGTTTCGACGACCAGGCGGGCGATCGCATGCAGCAGCAACTGGCCTTGGAGTCCTCGCCGCTGGCGGACCTATTGGGCCCCGCGGTGATCGCCGACGTGGCCTTGATCGGCCGCGATCTGTTCTTCCGCGAAGGCGCGGCGGTGGGCATGTTGTTTCAAGCCCGCAACGCGCTGCTGGGCAATGACTTTACCAAACAACGGAATGCCGCCCTGGAGGCTGAAAAAGCAAACGGGGCCATGCTGCGGACCGTGCAGATCGGCGGCCGCGACGTGTCGTTCTTGTCGACGCCGGACAACCGCCTGCGGTCGTACTATGTGGTCGACGGGGATTACCACCTGGTGAGCACGTCGCAAGCGATCGTCGAGCGTTTCCTAGCGGTCCGGGACGGCGGAGGCGTCTTGGGAGCCAACTCTGAATTCCGGCACGCGCGGTCGATCATGCCCACCAGCCGGCAGGATACCGTGTTTGTATTCTTCTCGTCGGCGTTTCAGCAGGGATTGCTCAGTCCCCAGTATCAGGTGGAGCTGCGCCGGCGGCTGCGGGCCGCCACCGACCTGGAACTGGTCCAGTTGGCGCAGTGGGCTGCGCGGACCGAAGGCAAACCGGCGCAGAGCATTGCCGATTTGGTCGCAGGCCAACTGTTGCCGCCCGGTTTTGGAACGCGGCCGGACGGCAGCGGCCCGACGGTGGTCAATGGAAAACTCGTGGATTCGCTGCGCGGTCCGCGCGGCGGCATGACGCCGATTCCCGATGTGCCCTTGCGCGGCGTGACGCGCGACGAGGCCGCACGGCTGGCCGAATTGACTCAATTCTCCGGCGCGGGGTGGCGGCAGATGGACCCCTTGATCGTCGGCATCCAACGCTTTGCCTTGGACGGTCAAAGGATGGAGCGACTGGTGATTGACGCCCATCTGTCCCCGTTTGCCGAGCAGAAGTACGGCTGGGTTACGTCGCTGCTCGGACCGCCCACACGGGCCCAGATCCGGCCGGCGGAGGGTGACATCATCACGCTGCAGGCGGCGGTCAAGGGCGGCTTGCTGGTGCCTTCGATTCCCCCGCATCACTTGTTCCTGGGCGTGCAAGACAACGAGCCGCTGACCGATCTGCAAGGCGGCGGCCTGCTGCCGTCGTTGATGGTGTTGCGCACGACGCCCGGTTACTTGGGCGCGTGGCCGAAGCCGGGATTCCTGGACCTGTTGCCGTTGGGACTGGGCGGTGGGCCCCCCGACGCGTACGGTTACTCGCAGTTGCCGCTGGGCATTTTCCGGCGCCAGTGGGAAGCTTTCTCGGCGTTGGCGTTCGACCCTCAAGTGCTCGCCCAAGTCACGCCGCAGTTGGCTGCCGGCGAAGCCGAGAACGACGCGCAGGTTCGCCTTCACGTCGGCGACTTGTCGCAAGCCCGGCTGCAAAACTGGGTCAATTCGCTGGCGTACTCGCGGGCGCATCAGGCTTCGGTTGGAAACGCCAAGCTGCTGCACATGTTGTCCCAACAGTTGGGCGTGCCGCGGGATCGCGCGTTGGACGCGGCCGAAGGCTTGTTGGATGCCAAGTTGCTGTGCTCGCTGGGCGGTGAGTACCGGCTGATCGAGGCGCCGGGGCAAATGGCCTTGTGGCAGTCGGACAAATGGTTGGATCCGGCTGCCGGGCCGGCAGCGGACGAATACCGTGCGCCGTTGCTGGTATGGTTCCGCGGAGTGGACGCCGACTTGACCATGTACAACGACCGGGTCGTGGTCCACGCCACGCTGGACATGCAGCGAAAGGCCACGGAACCCAAGGTCGAATTGCCGTTCTTCAACAACCTGTTCGGCGGCGGCAAAAAGGAACCGGATGCAAAGCGGCCCGCCGTGCCGCCTCCGCCCCCACCCGGCGAAGATCTGCCGGCCCCGGAAGCGGTCAAGGCACCACCGGGCGAGAAGACGCCTCCGTAGGACCGATGCTTGGCTGAAGGCCCATCGGCACCGTTCGGCAATCCTTTCCTTCAGCAAGTCTGGCGAGAAACGAGTGGAGAACGAACGGGCACCCAGGGTGTGACGCCGCCTGGTGCCCGTGATTATTCGTTCTCGCTCATGCGGCCCACCGGCTAGTTGGGCCAGGTTTCGAACGGGGCCTTGGGCAGAAGGTGGCCCCACGCCTCGGGCCCCCAGCAGCGCGTTCCCACCAGGGGCTCGCTGTCGCTGGTGTTGACCAATCGCACGCCCCCGCCGTTCTTCGCCGCATCGTACGGAATGACGAACTCGTCGTCCAGCGGCTCGCCCAGGCGGATTCCCGATTTGACCTCAACTTTGTGCTGGCCGATCGTCCCCTGCCCGTGGCAGAAGTGGATGATGCACAGGGCCGCCGGCCCCGTCAGAACCGTCTCTGCGCGGGGGGCCAGCTCGAATTGCTTCAGACTGAACAGTTCGTCGCCTTCCGGCTTTCCGTACACTCTCCATTCATCGCGGAAGCCGCCCTCGCTCACCGACTTGTCCACGATCGGCCGCAGCAGATGCTTCTCGACGATGAACGGGTCCTGGTTGCGCCGCAGGTCGATGTCGGAGGCCAGACGCCGAACCCGCTCCTCGCCGTCGAGACCTTCGGGCAGATGGCGGTACAGCAACTCCTGGCCCAGGAACACCTCGCCGTCCGGGCACAGGACATGGCTCTGATAAAAACGGAAATCGTCCCGGTCCCGCTGCGGCTCCTCGGTGTTCACTGCGGCCGGCCCGTGAAGCGTGCGGACACGGGTGAAGAAGCCGGTGCCCATCTCGACCAGGAAATGCCGGGCGTGGGCCCGGATATGGTTGTCCTTGCCCGCGATGAAATCCCGGATCGCCTGCAGCAGCATCTCCTCGGTGAACGTGCTCAGCAGCCCGATCGACGTGTGGCAATCGTTGCGGTAACGTTTGTTCCGCCAGGGATTGAAATTGTAGGCTTCGGGCTTCCACGGATGGCTGTGGTGGCCGAGCGGGTACAGGTTGTCGAATTCCTTGTTGTAGAACCCCGTACCGCCCAGGGTGCGGTACATCGGCCCTACCATGAAGGACGGCGCCCCGTGAACGGCGGCATCCATTGGAATCAGGAAGCCGTCGGGGTGATGGAAATGGCACAGCCCCTCGCCGTGGATGCCGTTGCCGGTATCGGCCAGGATGGCGCTGCCATTCCACCGTTCGTCGATCGCCCAGCCTCCCGGGCCTTCGGGGAAGTAGTCTTCGTCGGCCAGTTCGAGATTCTTGCCGGGCAGGCAGAACTTTCTTCCGACGAAGCTTGGGAAGCAACGCAGTACGCCACCGCCGGCTTCCGCCGCGGCCTGCACTGCCTGTGCCGCACCCTCCGCAAGAATGTTGAGGGTTGACCGGTAAAGGTGGACATCCAGAAATCGCAGAGCCATCGATTCGTTCCTTACGTTACGGATTGACAAACTGACGTTTCGCTCAGCCAGGAGGACCTTGCGCATTTGCCCCTCCTGCGACTACCAACGGTCCGCTCGATCCACGGGCCTTGTTCTATTTGCGTTCCTACCTTTCTACCTTTTGCTTGGTGATTTGCCTATGCCCCAACAAACCGCCGGGCAATCGTCAGCCTTAGCACCGTTCGAGAAACAAGTGGCGTAAGCTTCCAGCTTGCGATGCCATGATCTCCCGCAAGCTGGAAGCTTACGCCACGGAGAAATCGGACAGTTATTTCTCGAACGGAGAGGCTGTGACGGATTCGTTGGAGTTCACGCTTTAGCGTGTTTCCGGCGGGATTTCCCGCCCGACCGGACAGCCTGAAGGCTGAACTCCAACAAAAAGTCACGGCCTCGGAGCGTGTGCATCAGGCGGGCCTGCGACCGTTGGAATTTCACCGCTCGTGCCAAACCGTCGTCGCAAGTGAGACACGTCATCCAACCACCGGGAAGCGACACCACCCAAAGTCACGTGTTACAGCCACACCGACTGGTACAAAGCCGACCGCGAGAGCCACCGTGCCCCTTCTCCGCTTGGCCTCCGTGACGGTCTCTCCGTGACGGTCTCTGCTCTTGCAAGTTCAGCGCCCCCAGGTTCAGATATTGACGCAACGAGCCAGCGACTTGGCTGGGGGCAGTCCCTGGGAGACAGCACATGCCGGAAATGATCGACGACCACGAACGTTACCAGCGGTATTATCGCATCGTGACGGCCGCAGCCGCTCAGGACATCTTTTCGCTGGCCGATGTCAAGGCGGCGTGTGCGGATGAACAGCCGGCGTATGTCACTCGAGTCGTCTCGGATTTGGAGAGCGGCAGACTCGTGCAAACGATCGACCCCGAAGCCAAGCGGTTTCGTTGGTCCGCCGAGCGCGACCAGTTGGTGCTGGAGCAATGGGCGCGGTCCCAAATCTATACCAACCGGATGACGCGCTCGCCCGTCGATGAACGGCCGCGCGAGCGATTGCTGCGGCTGGGCGCCGAGAAACTGCGGACCGCGGAACTGCTGGCGATCCTGATTCGCACGGGCCGCAAGGGGGTCACGGCGCTCCAGGCCGGCGAAAGCATCGCCACCCAGTACGCGGAGAAGCTGGACCAACTGAAGGACGCCGGCCGCGGCGAGTTGGCACGCTTGAGTCCGGTCGTGCGGGATACGGCCTATTGTCAGATCATGGCCGGCATCGAGCTGGGACGGCGGATCGGTGCGGCGATCGCGGAGAAAGCGGACCGCGTGGTCAACATCCGCGGCTCGCACGACGCGCTGTCCTACTGCCGCCGCCGATTTGCCCGGCTGGCCGTGGATAGCCGGCAGGAAGAGTTTCACGTCGTCACGCTGGATACCAAGAACCATGTGCTGAACGACCACCTGGTCAGCCGCGGGTTGTTGGACCAGACCGTCGTTCATCCGCGCGAAGTGTTTCGGCCGGCAATTAAGGACGCAGCAAAATCCGTGATCCTGGTCCACAATCATCCGTCCGGTGATCCCACGCCCAGCGATAAAGATTTGGCGCTGACCCAGCGGTTGGAGGAAGCCGGCAAACTGCTCGACATCCAAGTCCTGGACCACATTGTTGTCGCCGCCGATGACGCCGTGAGCCTCCGCGAGTACCAGGGCATGGGGTTGGAGGCGTGAGGAGCGGGGGGAACGTGCAAAGGGAGAATTGCGGGGTGTGAAGTCCCGTCACGGCTCCGGCCCCGAGCATTCCGGTTGCGTTTCCAGGCGGCTTAGACGCCGCAGGGCGTCAAATTTATCGTTTTCGCCCAGCCTCGCTTTGCGGACGGCATCGGTCAACACTACGATATTGCGGTCGTACGTCTCGCGGTTCACGGGGAACGGAGTGCCGTCTTTGCCGCCGTGGGCGTAGGAGTAATCGGCCCAGCGGCGCGCGTGGGGGCCAGCGGGATCGGCCGGCTCCGGCCCATCGGCTGGATCGCGATGGGACGGCGGCGCCTGGAAGATGATCTCGGCCAGCAGCGACAGGCTGCGGATGGCTGCCGGTCCCACGCCCGGCAGGCCCAGCAACGATTCAAAATCCTGGGGATGCTGCTCGTGGGCCTCGACCACGATCTGCCGCAATCGCCGCAGATTCACGTCGGCCGGCAGCACGCGATGGCGCTGCGGCGCGAACAAGGTGGGACCTTCCGTCAGGAGCTCGACTTCCTCCAGCATTTTCCGGGGAGATTCCTGCACCACGGACACGCTGGCGCGGCGGTTGTCGTCCGCCTCGCGGGCAACCATGTTCAGCAGTAACTGGCGTTGACCTTGGCCCTCACCTTGGCCACCGGACGCCTCGCCGGACTCGCCGGCCGTCAGATTCTGGATGGCCGCGTGCGGCTCGCAGACAAAATCCTCGACGGTTTCGCCCAGCCAGTGGTAACGACGGGCCCAGCCGGTCTGCTCGTTCATGCCTTGCTGGACGACGCACCAGGGCCCATCGAGCGTAAAGAAAAAGGCGTGATGGTACAGGTCGTACCCATCTTGCACGGCGGCCGAGTCGACTTTGGCGCTCATTCGCGAAGCGTAGATCAACCGCTCGCCGCCGGTGATCGCATGCCGTTCGGCCGCGGCGGCAATTTCGTGCGGCGTCTTGCGGCTGACGCCGCCTTTGCCGCCGGCCACGAAAATGCCCAGATCGGGACCGCATTTCTTGGCCGCTTCTTTCAACGCGCCACAGGTGACCGTCGTGACGCCTGAACTGTGCCAATCGAAGCCCAGCGCGCAGCCCAATGCCTGGAACCACCACGGGTCGGCCAGGCGCCGCAGCATCTCGTCCGGGCCGAATTCGTCCACGATGGCCATCGTGATCGCGCGGGCCAGCTTGGTCATTCGCTGGAACAACCACGGCGGCGCTTTGCCGGAATGCAGGGGAAGTTGAGCTAAACGTCGCTTCATGCCAGGGAGACTTTACCGCGCCCCGGCGGCGGCTGCAACAGAAGTCGGTTTGAGGAATTTTTTCACATCGGCTTGCCAGCCGACGGGGGTGGAGCATAGGATGCATAGGGGATCCGTCGTGGGACAGGAGGCCCAGGCGAATCCCGCACCCATCGCCGCACCTCGAAGGAACGCGAAATGATTCATTATTCATGCGACCGCTGCAAGCGGATGATCGACCCGTCCCAGGAAATCCGGCACGTCGTGCGCGTCGAAGTGCAGACGATTCTGGAGCCGTTGCCCACCGGCGAGTTGGACGACGACCGCGACCATTTGCTGGAAATCGATGAACTGCTCGATGCGCTCGACCTGGACGAGGAGGATCTCTTGCCGGACGATGTCCCCCAGCAACTGCGGTTCGACCTCTGCACCGATTGCTATCGCAAGTACATGCAGGACCCGCTGGGCGTCGAGTCCTCGATCCGCGTCGGATTCAGTTCCAACTGAGGCGGCTTGTCGATGCCGGTGCATTCATGATAGGCAAGCGACGACGGTTTCGTCGCCGTCCCCGGCGGATCTGGCTGCTGGTGGCCCTGATCGCCGGTTTGGGATTATCGCGGTGGGGGCACGACCGCTGGCGCGACGTCCCGCAGCCGTCCCGCGAGCCGCCCTTGGCCGAAGGCGATTACGCGGTGCTGCGCGTCGTCGACGGCGATACGCTGTTGGTTGCTCCGCAGGTTGCGCCGTCGGCAGGGGGTGGCCGGGAAATCCGCCTGCGTCTGTTGGGCATCGATTGCCCGGAGAGCGTCAAGCCCGATCATCCCGTGGAGCCCTGGTCGCGCGAGGCAGCCGAGTTTACCAGGCAGTTCGTCTCCGGCGGCTCAGTCCGGCTGAGGTTCGACAAGCGGCGGCTGGACCGGTACGACCGCTGCTTGGCTTACGTGTTTGTGGCGGATCAGATGCTGAACGAGGAACTACTGCGCGCCGGACTGGCGCACGTTTTGACCTATCCCGGCGATTCCGAGTCGATGGCGCGACGTCTGAGGGTGGCGGCGCAGGAGGCGGAGCGAACTCGACGGGGTATGCACTCCGGGCAGACCGTTCGGCCGGCGTCCAGACCTTGACGCGTCGCCCCGTTGTGGCATGCCAAGAGGCGAACGGCGGGCGTCAGCCCGTCCGGTGCAAAACCGTGTGCAACGCTACCAC
>CAZXYZ010000007.1:126636-174830 GCA_964645045.1 uncultured Pirellulaceae bacterium
CTAACGCCGCCACGTTCGCCCATCCAGGCGAACGGCGGGCGTCAGCCCGTCCGGTGCAAAACCGTGTGCAACGCTACCACCGTGGGGCTAACGCCGCCACGTTCGCCCATCCAGGCGAACGGCGGGCGTCAGCCCGTCCGGTTCTTCGCGTGCCCGCATCTTTGCATGACCGAATCCTAACCCCTCGAACCCGAGACCATTCCCATGCATGACTGTCTGATCATCGGCGGTGGCGTCATTGGCCTGTCGATCGCCTACGACTTGGTTTGCCATGGCGGGCGAGTTCACGTCATCGACCGGCAGGAGCCCGGGCGCGAAGCCTCGTGGGCAGGGGCGGGCATTTTGCCTCCCGCCAATCTGGAAACGGCGGTCCATCCGTGGGACCAATTGCAGGGACTGAGCCATGCGTTGCATCCCGAGTGGGCCGAGTCGCTGCAGCGGGAAACCGGAATCGACACGGGGTATCGGCGTTGCGGCGGAATCTATCTGGCTCGCCGCCCCGGCGATGCGTCGCTGTTGCACGCGCAGGCCAATACGTTGCGCGAGCAACGGATTGCGGTCGAGCATCTGGACGTGAAAGCTTTACGCGAGTTGGAGCCGGTCCTCGTTTCGCTGGCCGATCACGGCCGACTTCTCGCCGCGTACTTCCTGCCGGACGAGGCGCAACTGCGGAATCCGCGCCATTTGCAGGCCCTGGCCCAAGCCTGCCGTCAACGCGGGGCAACGATCACGTCGGGTGCCGAGGTGGTCGGTTTCGAGATCCAAGGGGGGCAAATCGCGGGAGTGCAGACGACGGCAGGCATGTTGACGGCCAAGCAGTTTTGTGTGGCGTCGGGAGCGTGGACCCGCCAGCTATTGCAGCGGCTCGGAATCGCGACGGGCATCAAGCCGATTCGCGGCCAGATGATTCTGTTTCGCTGCACATCACGTCCCTTCCGCCGGATCCTGAACGAAGGTCCTCGATACTTGGTCCCGCGTAACGACGGCCGCGTTTTGGCCGGATCATCGGAAGAGGACGAGGGCTTTGACAAGAGCCTCACGACGGAAGTCCAAACCGAACTGAAGGAACTGGCCCTGGGACTGGTGCCCGCCTTGGGCCACGCCGAGATTGAGGCCAGTTGGTCGGGCCTGCGTCCCGGCAGCTTGGACGGCCAGCCGTACCTGGGACATGTTCCGGGCTTGGACAACGCCTTTGTCGCGGCCGGTCACTTTCGCAGCGGCTTGCACACCTCACCGGCCACCGCCGTCGTCATGGGACAATTGATTCGCGGACAGTCCCCGCAGATCGACCTTGCGCCGTTCCGAGTCGGACGCGGCTGATCGGTGTCACTCGACACAGAAGACGATCGAATTGAACGCGAACGTCGCGTCCTGCACGTCGGCTTCACTCGGAAATGGCTGGAGGCTGGAATGACGCGGGCGGACTTGTGAACCGGAGCCGATGATGATGTCCATTCCCCTTTCGTCGGAAGTGGAGGCGTTCGTCGAGTGGGAATTGGCCGAGAAATGCTCTTTCACCGCAGGGCGATTTCGGGGAACTGCTCCGTCTCCGCCCGGCCGCCGACCGCGCGGACCCCGAGCAGGACCAGGAGGTTCCGGCGCCACGTTCGAAAGGGCGCGGCGACACACCGATGGAGACGAATCCACCATGGTCGCCGCCGGGCAATTTCGGCTTCGCTCAGGCCGCACTGGTCCTGCCGGTGCCGGACGTAGTGCTTGACCAAATGGTAGTCGTCGCTGCGTTGCAGGATGTTCAGCAGCCATCGCAACAGGCGGCAGGCGATCCGGCGTTGTCCCGGTAAGGCGAAGCAGATTTGGAAATCGATCAAGTACGGCCGTCCGTCGGCACCGACCAGGACGTTCTCGCGCTTGTGAAGGTCGACGTAGGCCAGGTCGCGGCGATGGACTTCAAGCAGCAGCGACTGCAAGGCGGGAAAGAAATCGTCGTTCACCCATTCGTTCTCGCCGAGGGCGTGCCCCGGAATGAACTCGTGGGCCACGGCGTTCCGCAGAAGCACGCCATCCCGGCTGACAGGACCCAGGGCCGCGGGAATTCCTGCCGCATCCGCCAAGCGATCGAGCATCTGCCGTTCGCGGGCGGCCAGCCAGTGGCCCAGCCACCGCATAGGAAACCCGAAGATCGATTGCTGGCGGTTGAACTTGCAGATCGCCAGATAGCCATCCCGCTCGTATACCGCCGTGGCGGCCCAGGAATCGTGCTTCAGAACCTCGCAGCGCGAGAACGCCCGACCGCCAATGTCCACGACCGGTGGCGGCTCGTCACATCCCAGGGCACGCAGCAAGGGCGGACGAGGACGGGTTGGAAGCGAGTTGGCCGAAACGTAAGCCTGGTCAAGTAATTGGATTGAAGAATCCATCGGACGTTCTCGCATCGGGATTCGAAGACCACACGCGCTCGAGTCGCTACGATCGGTATATTCGGAACAGAAGGGGAGGTTTCTTGAGGATTTGGCGACATTCGCCAAGGAATGATGTGTACGATGGCGGACGGCGAGCCGGAGAATCGCGGCCGGTTGGAGTTGGTGCATTATCCGCTGCATCAGCTAGTCAACGAATCGGGATTGATAGGGAGACCGTTGCCAATGGGGCGCAGGATCGATCATAATCATCGACGGTCCAAGGGAAACAAACGAGCGGAGGAGAAAGCGGAGCGATGAGACTACACGAGAAAGAGCAAGCATGCCGTTCTTCGAATCGGCTGGGTGGCATCGACTTCTGGCTGTTGACCATCGGGTTGACCTGCGGGCTTGGGCCGTGGTGCCACGCCGCCGAAGCACCCGTCGGCCAGTCGCAGGTCTACAAGAAAGTCGGCGACCGGGAACTGCGGCTGTTCGTCGTGAATCCCGAAGATTGGCAGCCCGCGGACCAGCGTCCGGCGCTGGTTCTCTTTCACGGCGGCGGCTGGACGGGAGGCTCGCCGGTCCAGTTCAACGACCAGGCCGCGTACTTGGCTCGGCGCGGCATGGTCTGCATCCAGGTCGAGTATCGGCTGGTTAAGGATATTCCCGGTCCTCCGATCCACTGCGTCCAGGATGCCAAATCGGCGATGCGCTCGGTGCGGTCGCACGCCGCAGAACTGGGCATCGACCCGCAACGCATCGGCGCGGGAGGCGGTTCGGCGGGCGGACACCTCGCCGCGTTTGTCGGCATGGTCCAGGGACTGGATGACCCGCAGGACGATCTGCAGGTTTCGCCGAAGGCCAACGCGCTGGTGCTGTTCAACCCTGTCTTCGACAACGGCCCGGACGGCGGCTGGGGTCAGCAACGCGTCGGCGCCCGCTACCAGGAGTTCTCCCCCGCGCACAACATTAGCGCCGACGATCCGCCCGCCATCGTTTTTCTGGGCCGCAACGACACGCTGAACGGCGTGGCTGTGGTCGAGCGATTCCAGGCGAACATGACCGCCGTACGCGTGCGCTGTGAGACGCGCTACTACGAGGGCCAAGCCCACGGCTTCTTCAACAAGGACCCGTGGAAGACCCTCACGCTGGCCGAGGCCGACAAGTTCCTGGCTTCGCTCGGCTGGTTGAAGGGCGAGCCTACGCTGCAGGTGCCCGAGTTGCCTAAACCAGCCGAGACGCCCGCGGCGGCTACCAAGAAGAAACGGAAGGCCGGACATCCATGATGTAACCATCCCTGGAAAGGTCGGATTTCTCAAGAAAAGCTGGCAGACGATTCCGTTGGAGTACAGCCTTTATCCGGCGTCAGGCAGGTTTCAGTATGTTTCCGGCAATTCGCCTCGTTGGCGCTGAGCGAAGTAACTCTGTTCGACGCCATCGAGCCGCGAGTTGCTTCCCGGCGGACACAACCTCGATAGATCCGGCAAATCGTCCGGGAAACCCATCAATTGGAGATACTGATCTGGGCTATGTTCCGCGGCGAGTTCGATGTTCCGCAGCCAGAGACGCCGCCATCGATTGCAGGACTCCGAGTCCAGTCCCAGTACGCGGATGATCTTCCTTGCCGCGCGGGTTAGCCCCTCGATCGTCCCATCCGCCTTGACGCGAACATGTTCGGCCGTAAGTGTCGCACACGGATCTGGGATGTCCGCGTTGCCCTTCAAAGCGTTGCACGCTTGGCAGCAGTACAGGAGGTTCTCGTAATCCAGTGCCTGCTGAGGACTCCTCGCCTGTGGTTGAAAATGGTCCACGCCGAACTCGCCCGTTACCCGCCCCCACTGTTCTCGTGCGAGACAGTAGATGCAGCGGAATGTGAAATCGTCGCGCAGCCAAGGACGATAGGCCGCATAGGTGGCATAGCCGACTGGTCCGTGCTTGCGCCTGTGCGGCGTGATTGGGTAGTCAAAAGCAGACATGGTCGCTGCTAGCTTTTGTCGTGTTGGCGTTTTCGTGCGAGGAGTCGGTCGTGCAGGCTGCGCGCGCCTTCGATCGGGACCGGAGCGATGCGGTCGCGATACGCCAACGCTTGTTTTTGCAGCAGTTCCAGTTCGACGCGTTCGGCGGCGGTCAATGTCCCGTCAATTTCCTTGTCGATCAACGCGCAGCGCCGCGCGTTCCTGGTTTCATTCCACTCGCTCGGGGCGGCTGAATCTGCTTCCAACGATTCAATGATTTCACCGGCCAAATTTTGCCGTAACTCCGTCGACCACGTTTTCACCTTCTGCAGAACCTGGGTGTATTCTGTCTGGACCATGCTCATTGGCTCGTCCCCGATTGGATACCGGTCAAGTACGCCATGAATGATTTTAGCTGCCGTGGCGCGATTTTGACAGCCGGGCGTCGTCAGGAAGCAGCGGCATGCCTTTGACCCGCTGGATGTTGCCGGTCCGGCGCCCATGCTACAATACGCCGCAGGTTCTGAAATTGCCCGACGATCGACCGGGTACGGGCATTTTGCAGGGCTACAATTGGATTCAGCGCACCCCTTGGCGTGAACGCCGGATGGCTACGACACCGCCCAGACCGAACGATTCGGGGACCGCGATTCCCCGCTACGACAGCTTCGAGGACTTCTATGTTCCCAGCCTGCCGCCGAAGGCGACAGGCTGGGAAAGCGAGGGAGGACGAGGAGGTCGGTCCCGGTCTAGCTGACAAAACTTATTCACCATCCAGGCAAGCTGGATTGGGGTCTCTGAGGTGACATCCAGGAGTTCAGCAACCATGACAACCATGAAGCAGCGTCTTACATCCACGATCGTCAAGTTTGGATCGGTGCTGCGAGCTTTTCTGGACCACGGCCGCGTCGGGGGAAACCTCAGCATTCTCCTGGCATTGATGCTGGCCCCCGCCCGTGCGGCCGAACCGCCCGCCGACGTGCGTCGGCCGCTGGTGTTGCTCGTGTCGCGGTTCGACAACCCGCAACGCGACTTCGCCGCCATCACGCTGGCGTCGATGTGCCAACAAGCGGGCGTCGACTTCGACGCGTACTATGCGGCCGATCACCAGGAGGGCGGGATGTTCTCGGCCCACGTTAGCTCGGTCATCGGCGGCCAGCATGGTCTGCGAATTGCGCGGGCGTTGGCCCAGTTCGACACGACGGCGGTCCGGCTGGACGACACGAAAATGCTCGATTCGCTAATCCGCACCGGCGCGCGAAAGGCGATTACCGCCACGTCCGATCTGCCGGGATCGTACGAGGCGATGCCGGCGGATTTGAACGCGCCCGATCCGGCGCTGGCGGTGTACGACCAACATCTGAACGCGTTTCGGAAACTGCTGGCGGAACCAGACGCCGATCGACCCTGAACGACAACGGATGCCCCGATGACGGCGGCAAGTTATCCTGGTGACCATGCATCACACGAACCCTACCCGAGGAGTAGCCGTTTGAAACTGATCCACCGTCACACCGGCGATCCGGACCGTACGCAGCGGCTGGGGCCGTATGTCCTGGAATCGCTGATCGACGCGGGCGAGGAAGCCGCAGGTACGGTGTACCGCGTCCGGATCGCACCGCACGAGCGGACGGGGGTGAGTTACCACCGCGTGGCCGAGGAGTATTATTACGTGCTCGCCGGCCGCGGCATGGCAATCCTCGACGGCCGCGAGTACCCGCTGGCGCCCGGCGACTTCCTGCGTTTGCCGCCAGGCACGACCCATAGTTTCGTGACCGGCGACGAGCCGCTGGAGCTGCTCGACATCCACACGCCCGGCAGCCGGCCGGACCGGGACGTGTACTTCGTCGATGGTGCCGCTCCGGAAGGCTTCGGCGAATCGAAAGAGTAACATCCTGCCGGGGCCATTTCACCCCTTGATCCGAAATCCGAAATCCGAAATCCGAAATCCGAAATCCGAAATCCGAAATCTCAAATCTCAAATCTCAAATCTCAAATCTCAAATGCGAAATGCGAAACAAACCCCAAGCCCAAAACAGAAATGTTCAGAGAGATCGCCGAAAAGGCTGCGTCGAGTCGCGGGGAGCGGGGTCTTCGTTTCGAGCTTTTTTGACATTGGCATTTTGGATTTGTTTCGAATTTCGTGTTTCGGATTTCGGATTTCTCAAACGCCCTTGCGGAGTTCCCATGTTGTCACGAAAAGTCCTTCAACACGTCCTGCATGCCGCCGTCTTGTTGCTGGTTCCCCAGCATGCGATTCCGGCCGCCGATGACCCGTTTTTGTTCACCGCCCCCGCGCCGCAGCGTTACGAGTTCACCGCGCGGGCCAGTCAGCTGGATCCGCGCGCCCGGCCGCATCCGGAGATCGATTTTGTGTTCGAGAAAGGCGGCAAGCCGGCCGACGTGCAGCACGCGTCGGTCGACACCCGCGTCCCGCGGCAAGGCAAGTTGGTGATCTGGCTGATGGGCTACAGCGGGCCGTTGTTCGAGCGCGTGAACAGCTACGGCCTGCACGCCATCCGCGTCCATTATGCCAACGGCTGGTTCAGTCAATTCGGCAAGGAGCCGCCGCCCGCGGATGACCAGTTCCTCGGCAAGATCCGCCTCGAAGCGGCGACCGGCGAGGACTTCAGCGACGCGGTCAACATCCCCAAGCCCGACGGCATGATGGAGCGGGCACTGGTGTTTGTGAAGTGGCTGGCCGGGGAGAATCCGCCGGGCCGCTGGGATTTCTTCCTCACCGACGACCGGCAGGGGTTACGCTGGGACCGCGTGATCATGGCGGGGGCCTCGCACGGCTCGACCACGGCGGCCCGGTTTGCCAAGCATCAGCGGGTGGACCGCGTGGTGATGTTCTGCGGGCCGCGCGATCAATACGAGACGTGGCAGGCATTGCCCTCCGCCACGCCCGCAAATCGGTTTTTCGGTTTCAGCCACGTGCTCGACGGCGGCTGGACGGGCCACCACTACTGTCGCTCGTGGGAGTTGCTGGGGTTGCACCAGTTCGGCCCCATTGTCAACGTGGACCAGGCGGCGCCGCCGTACGGCCGCACCCGGCGGCTGATCACCGCCGCCGATGTTCAGAACAATGCGAATCGCGCGCACAGTTGCGTCACTCCCGGCGGCGCGGCGGTCAAGGACGCCGCCGGCAAGTTCGTCCACGAAGACGTGTGGCGCTATTTGTTCATGCACCCGGTCGAGCAAGCCGGCGAGTCCGTGCCGCATGATCCGGAGTGTCAGCTGGACTTGCGCCGGCGGCCGTGAAGACAAAGGGCTCAGACGTACAGAATTCAAAATTGGCGGTCTTGCGTCATTGCCATTGGAGAACGCTCTGCCCGCCAATTTTGAATTCTGTACGCCTGAGCCCACGCTGGCTCGGCGTTCTAGCCCCGCTTCGCCACGTTGATGTACGCATGGACGTGCGGCGCGCCGCGGAAATGGCAGACGACGGTTGGGCTCTCGAGCCGCCAGACGTCCCATACCTGGTCGTTGTCCAGGTCGCCGCTGCGGTAGAACGCGACATTCAGCGCGTCGATGCCGCCGCCGGCCTCGAAGATCTCGAACGCCTCCGCCACGTCTTCCTTGCGGTACGGCGCAAAGACGGCTTCCAGCGATCGCCGCAGCACGGCCTTCTGGTCGTTCGACAGTTCGCGGCCGCTGATCCCCGGCAGGGCTTCGCCCGCCTGGCGCAGCAGCACGGCGTTCTCGGTAGGGGCGCGGGCGACCAACGCCTTCTCGCGCTGCTTGCCCTCGAGCATCGCAAACACCTCGTTCACCTGCTTTGTCTGGTACCAGAACAGGTTCTGCTTGGGGTCCCCCTCGGCGCCGTGGCCGTAGACGATCGGCCCTCCGAACGCCGCGCCGGGCGTCGTATCGCCGTCGGCCCGCAGCGTCAGGTGCCGGCCCGTCAGGGCGAATTCGAACTGCGTGCCGCTGGGCTCGCCGAAGATCGCCACCGAATACTGCCCGATCCCCCCGTCGTCGTCCTCCATCTGCTTTACGAAGCGTTCGTAACCGTCGGCCGACGTGACCCCCTTCACGATCTCGGTGATCACGGCCTGTTGCTCCTTGGTGAACGATCCCACCCCCGCCTTCGTGACGTGCCAATTGGCGCTGATCCTCGTCCGCCGCTCGTCACTCCAAGGCACTACCACCACATTCCGCTGCTCAGCGGTCAGGCTCTCGTACAACCGGCCGACGGCGGTTTCGGCAGCACTCGACCGGGCCGGAGCCCCCCAGACTCCGCGCGACAACGCCGCCACTCCCAGCAACGCACCCGTGGCCGCCAAGAACTCGCGGCGATCCTGGCTCCCGCAGTCCGGACACGCGCGACGCGATGATTCACTCATGGGATCTCCTTTGGAAAAGCGACTGCCATGCATCAACACAGATGCATCAACATAGATGGATGCATTCGGCGAGTCAATTCCCGGCTCGCGGATTGACGGCGGGGACTCGAAATCCGGGATCGACAGGGTTCGCCCCTTGAACCGCGATGCCGTCTTCTGCCGGTGGCCTGAATGGCTAAGGCGTACAGGGCGGCGTCAGCCCAATGCCGCTTGCTTTGGGACCATTGGGGGCGTTCTTGTTAGCGGAGCGGCGCAAGCCGCCCGGTTCTTGTGACTGCAATACCGGACGGCTCGCGCCGTGCCGCTACAAAGTGAGTGGCATTGGGCGTCAGCCCCCCGGTACACTCGGGATTCCGTCCGCTGCCGCTGACGAGAACGGCTGGCCCATGCCTGGCGAGCGGCCGGCAAATGAAATTCGTTAGAGCGACGCTGCAGCCGCTGGCACCGCACAGGATCTGCTGCAATTATGGAGCCTGTGTAAGATCAGGCAACCTCGTTTAGAACGGACACGAACATGCGAACGCTGACAATCATGCTGACGGCAGCCGTCTTGTTTTTCATCGCCCCTGCCTGTTCCGCCGCCGATGCACAGCGGATTGGCGACGTCGATCTCTCGCAGTGGCGCGGGTTCAACCTGCTGGAGAAGTTCACCCTGCGAGGCAATGCGCCGTTTGTGGAAGACGATTTCCGCTGGATCGCCGAGTTGGGCTTCAACTTCGTCCGGCTGCCCATGGATTACCGCTGCTACACCGAGGCCGACGACTGGCTGAAGTTCAAGGAGCCCGTACTGCAGGAAATCGATCAGGCGATCGCGTTCGGCGAGAGGCATGGCATCCACGTCTGCGTGAACCTGCACCGGGCACCGGGCTTCTGCATCAATCCGCCCGAGGAGCCTAGCAATCTGTGGGCCGACGAGGAGCCGCTGGAGGCGTTCGTCGCTCACTGGGTCATGTTCGCCCGCCGCTGGAAGTCGATCCCCGCCGAGCGGCTCAGCTTTAATCTGCTGAACGAGCCTACACGCTCGACCCGCGAGCAGTACTTAAAGGTCTTCCGGCGCACGATCGAAGCGATCCAAGAAGAAGACCCCCGGCGGTTGATCATCGTCGATGGAATGAACGTGGGCCGCGAACCGGTTCCGGAGTTCCTCGCCTATCGGAATGTCATTCAAGCGACCCGCGGTTATCATCCAGGAACGATCTCGCACTACAAGGCGAGCTGGGTAAAGGGCTCCGATCAATGGCCGGAACCGACGTGGCCGATGTTCCAGATCGCCGGCCATCTGTACGGTCCGGTCAAGCCGGATCTGCGGTCGCCGTTGGTCATTCAGGGCGACCTGCCTGCCGGAACGGAAATCACGATCAAGCTGAATCAGGTTTCCCAGAGCGTGAAGCTGGTCGCCAAAGCTGACAGTCGCGTGGTGGCGGAGCAGACGTATGATCCGAAGACCGATACTCAGGATTGGAAGCGGATGGAGGCGGAACAGCGCTGGCCCATCCATCAGGCGGCCCGCGAACTCCGCTGCACCGCCGTCTTGCCGGCCGCGGCGAAGGAGTTCTCGCTGGAGAACGTCGCGGGCGATTGGCTGAAGTTCAGCGAGTTGACCATCCAGATGCCCGGCGGCCAACGCCGTGGGTACGGCACCGATCCGTCTTGGGGCCGCAAGCAGGCACCGCTCCAACTGGGCGCCGATGGCCGCATCGCCCCACCGCCAGGCGCCGATCTCGACGCACCGCTGACCGAATACCTGCAGCCGTGGCTGGATATCTCGTCCCAAGGTGCCAGCGTGTTCGTCGGCGAGTGGGGCTGCTTCAATCAGACGCCGCACCCCGTGACCCTCGCCTGGATGAAGAGCTGGTTGGATAAATGGAAGCAGGCCCGGTTCGGCTGGGCGCTTTGGAATTTCCGCGGCAGTTTCGGCATTTTGGACAGCGGCCGCAAGGACGTGGTCTACGGGGATTGGCACGGCCACAAGCTCGACCGCGAAATGCTCACGCTGTTACAGCAGCACTTGAAGCCGTAAGCACCGTTCGAGAAACAAGTGGCGTAAGCTTCCAGCTTGCGATGCCATGATCTCCCGCAAACTGGAAGCTTACGCCACGGAGAAATTGGACAGTTATTTCTCGAACCGAGCTAAGTTCCCTACCGGCCGGGCTTCACCGCGAACACGCGCACGCTGGCGGCGTATTCGTTGACATCGTACCGGCTGAGCAAGTCGGCGAGCCGGGCGTGCAAGTCGGATTCCGGTTGCGGGGCGGGGCTGCAGCTCGCGCTGTCCAATACCGGCAGTGCCGAGTTGGTCGCTGGACCGCAGCAGCAGGCTTGGTTCTCCAGTTTGGCGTAGGCATTCAAGTCGTTGCCGCTGTCGATCACCTCGACATGCGCGAACCCGGCGTCGAGCAACCCTTGCCGGTAGTCTTCGATGGGGATCGCGCCGGCGATGCAACCGACGTACGCCGAGATATCGGACCGCAGGTCAGCCGGGAGGGATTGTTTCAGGGCGATATCGCTGACCGCCACGCGTCCGCCCGGCTTCAAGACTCGCGCGATTTCGCGGAATACCGCCTGCTTGTCGGGGGCCAGGTTGATCACGCAATTGCTGATCACGCAATCCGCCGTTGCGTCGGGCAGCGGCAGTTGGTCGATGGTGGCCAGGTGGAACTCGACATTGGTGACGCCGGCCTTGGCGGCGTTGCGGCGGGCCAGTTCGATCATCTCCGGAGTCATGTCGATGCCGATGGCCCGGCCGCCGGATCCGACGCGGCGGGCGGCCAAAAAGACATCCAGCCCTCCACCGCAGCCCAGATCGACCACGGTCTCGCCGTCGCGCAGGCTCGCCTGGGCGGTGGGATTGCCGCAGGAAACGCCCATGTTAGCCTCCGCCGGAATCGCCGCCAGTTCCTCCGGCGAATAGCCGAACGCCCGGGCGACGGCGTGGACCCCCGCGTGGTCGCTCGACAAACCACTCGCGGCCAACGCCCCGTATTTTGCTTGAACGGCTTCTCGTATATCGGCGGACATGGACGGGTTTCTCCTCTTCGCGACCGAGTTCAAATAGGGTGTTCGATTCTCGTAGGACGGATTGCCAATCCGTCTATCGACGGACGGATTAGCAATCCGTCCTACATTATGAAATTGTACAGGTTGTTTCTGCACGGACGCTTACACGGTAGGCAGTCTATCGTGTCGGCGTCATGCCGTCACCCGGTCTGGCGGACCTTTCGCCGGTGGCGCACTTGTTCTGCGAGCGATTCGAGCAGCTTGACGGAATCGTCCCAGCCCAAGCAGGCGTCGGTAATGCTTTGGCCGAAGACCAAGTCGCGGCCAGGAACCAGGTCTTGTCGCCCCTCTTTCAGATGCGATTCGACCATCAGCCCGATAATCCGCGACTCGCCTTGGCCCACTTGGGCGCCAACGGCGTCCGCAACGGCCAGCTGCTGGCGGAACTGTTTGTTGCTGTTGGCGTGCGAGCAATCCACCATCAGCCGTTGGGGCAACTGGGCCGCCGCCAGCGCCGCACATGCCGCCGTGACGCTGGCCGCGTCATAATTGGGTGTCCGCCCGCCGCGCAGGATCAAGTGGCAATCCTGGTTCCCGCGCGTCCGGACGATGGCCACCTGACCGTTCTTGTGGACGGACAGAAAGTTGTGTTGGTGTGCAGCGGCGACGATGGCGTCCAGCGCGATCTTGACGTCCCCGTCGGTGCCGTTCTTGAATCCAATCGGCGCCGACAGCCCGGATGCCAGTTCCCGGTGGACCTGCGATTCGGTCGTGCGCGCGCCGATCGCCCCCCAACTGATCAGGTCGCCGATATACTGCGGCGAAATCGTGTCCAGGAACTCCGACCCGGCCGGCACGCCTAGCTGGTGGATGCGCAGCAACAGATCCCGGGCGATACGCAGGCCCTCGTTGATGCGAAAAGTGCCATCCAGGTAGGGGTCGTTGATCAGGCCCTTCCAGCCGACCGTCGTGCGCGGCTTTTCGAAGTACACCCGCATGATGATTTCCAGGTCGTCATCCAGCCGCTGGCCGACGTCCGCCAGTCGGGTCGCGTACTCGATCGCCGCGGCCGGGTTGTGAATCGAACAGGGGCCGATGACGACCAGCAGCCGGTCGGATTGGCCCCGCAGGATCTGCTTGACCCGGTCCCGCGTACGGGAGATCAAAGCCTCGATCGGCGTCCCTTGGATCGGGAAGAACCGGATCAGGTGGGCGGGCGGCGGCAAGGGAACGATTTCGGCGATCCGCTCGTCATCGGTCTGTGAGGTCCGGTCCGAGGGAATCTGGTGCAGGTAATCGTCGCTGGCGGGGTCGATACTCATGCAATGGTCTTTCGGCAGGCAACTTATGTTAGAAACTCCGCCTAGATTCTCCCGTCTCAGGCGGTTTTCGGCAAGGTCACACCCGACGGGTGTGTGGCCGTGGTTTCTGTCAGGTAGCTGAATTCGCCGGAATTCGGGATCGCGAGGAAAGGTCGCATTCTGGCGAATGCAGCTACGTAGAGGTTGCCAGGATTCCTGGCCGCACACCCCGGGGAGGGTTCTCTGCCGCGGGGTGACGGGGCTTGCTTCACGGGGATTGCGATTCCCGGTCAGTCGGGTAAAGTGACGGCATGAACGCGGATGATGCCAGTTTGGCCGAATGGACGGAGGAGCAGCTTGCAGCTGGGCGTCGCTGGGTGCAAGCATGGAAAGACGCCGGTCCGGTGCTCGAGCGTCTAAGACGGGACGAATTGCGCCGGCTGGATGGCCGGGAGGCCATCGCTCTGTTATGCGGACCTGCGGACTATCGCTCCCCTCCGCGAGAACCGAAGCCCACTTCCGGTCTCGTGGAACAGCAATACTGGTTCCCAAAGGTGACGGGTCGTGAATGAAGTAATAAAAGGAGCCCTGCCAATGACTGCTTGCTTGATCTGCACTGTGTTGCTTTCTGCCGCACCGCCCCCTGCCGACATGCGGGACATTCGCACCGGCGGGGAGATCCCGACCCTCACCTACGCGGACCAGCCGTACATCGTCCAGACCGACGATGGCGCGTGGCTATGTGCGTTGACGACCGGCACCGCCCACGAAGGCGCGCCGGGCCAGAACGTCGCAACGCTACGGAGTACGGACCAGGGGCGGACGTGGTCCGAGCCCGTATTCGTCGAACCACTCGATGGCCCCGAGACGTCCTACGCCGTGCTGCTGAAGGTCCCCGGCGGACGGGTCTACGTTTTTTACAACCACAACACGGACAACGTCCGCGAAATCCCGCTGGACCGGGGCCCCAATCAGCCGCCGGGCGTCTGCAAGCGGGTGGACTCGCTGGGCTATTTTGTCTTCAAGTTCAGCGACGACGGCGGGCGAACCTGGTCGGCCAAACGCTATCCGATTCCGGCCCGCGAGATGGACATCGACCGCCGGAACCCGTTTCAGGGCAAGATCCGCTATTTTTGGAACGTGGGCAAGCCGTTCCTGCACGCCGGCGCCGCGTTCGTGTCGCTGCACAAAGTCGGCGGGATCGGCGAGGGCTTTTTCACCCGTAGCGAAGGCGTGCTGCTGAAGAGTGAAAACATGCCCACCGAACGGGACCCGGACAAGATCAACTGGGAGACGCTGCCCGATGGGGATTTCGGTCTGCGCACGCCGTCGGGGGGCGGCCCGATTGCCGAGGAGCAGAGCTATGTGGTGCTGAGCGACGGTTCGTTCTACTGCGTCTATCGCACGATCGACGGCCATCCGGCTTTTGCCATCAGCCGCGACGGCGGCCACACGTGGACGCCGCCGCAGTACCAGGCGTATGCCGACGGGCGGTTGATGAAGCACCCGCGTGCCGCCAATTTTGTGTGGAAGTGCGAAAACGGGAAATACCTGTACTGGTTCCACAATCACGGCGGACGGTTCATCGGCGAGCATCCGCAGCGGCGAAGCATCGCCTACGAGGACCGCAATCCGGTCTGGCTGTGCGGCGGTGTCGAGGCGGACAGCCCGGAGGGCAAGGTGATCCGCTGGTCGCAGCCGGAGGTCGTGCTGTACGACGACGACCCGTATATCCGCATGAGCTATCCCGACCTGGTCGAGGATGGCGGCAAGTACTTTCTGACGGAGACGCAAAAAGATGTGGCGCGGGTGCATGAAATCGACCCCAAGCTGTTGGACGGGTTGTGGAATCAACTGGCCGATCCGCGCCCGGCGACCGACGGCGTGCTGCTGACGCTGCCTGCGGCCGGCCAGCCGATGCCGGCTCAAGTCGCGGCGCCTGCCTTGCCGGCATTCAATGCTCGCGACACCGCCCGCGCGGACTACGGCACCAAAGACCTGCGCCAAGGCTTCTCGGTGGAACTGAGGCTGAAGCTGCATTCTCTGGACGCCGGTCAAGTGCTGCTGGACAATCGTACTCCGGAAGGCAAAGGCTTCTGCCTGCAGACGGTGGCCGGCGGCGCCGTGGAAATCGTGCTCAACGACGGACGCAGCGAAAGCCGCTGGGCTTGCGACCCCGGCTTGCTCCAGGCCGGACAACGGCACCACGTCGTGGCAATCGTGGACGGCGGCCCCAAGATCATTACCTTCGTCGTCGACGGGCGGCTGTGCGACGGCGTCGCCGCGCGGCAATTTGGCTGGGGCCGGTTCAACCCTCAGTTCCGCGGCCCCAGCGGCGACGCGACGCTGCGCATCGGGGCCGGCATCCACGGCGATATCGAATCGCTACGGATCTACCGCCGAGCGATCCGCACGTCCGAGGCGATTGGGAACTGGGCGGCGGCACGCGGCTGAATCTTGGAGTGCGGTGCCTTGTCACCGCTTTGGATTGCGGTCAGAAGCTCTCTGGAAGGCTCACGATGACGAATCCTTACGAAGCTCCGTTGTCCGACCCTGTCGCCGCGCGTCCGACCCGGATCCGCTACCTGGTCGCGGCGATCGCCGTGCTGCTGGCGGTGGTGACGTACTTGGACCGGGCCTGCATCTCGGTGCTCAAGTCAGACATCGCGGGCGATTTGAGCCTGAGCGACAAGCAAATGGGCTGGGTGTTCAGCGCTTTTGCCCTGGCGTATGCGATCTTCGAGATCCCGACCGCCTGGTGGGCCGACCGGATGGGCACGCGGCGCGTGTTGACGCGGATCGTGATCTGGTGGTCGGTCTTCACGATGGCCACGGCCGGGGCGTTCAATTACGCCTCGCTGTTGGTCACGCGGTTCCTGTTCGGGGCGGGCGAAGCGGGCGCCTGGCCGTCGGTGGCGAGGACGTTCTCCCGCTGGATTCCGCGCGGCCAGCGGGGCACGATCCAGGGAGTTTTCTTCGCCGGCGCGCATTTCGGCGGCGGCATCACGCCGATCATCGTGCTGGCCTTGACCCAGTTCGTGGGCTGGCGGACCGTGTTCTTGCTGTTCGGTTTGCTGGGCTTCGTTTGGGCCACGGTTTGGTACCTCTGGTTCCGCGACGATCCAGAGGATCATCCCTGGGTGAATGCGGCGGAACTGGAGCTGATCGTGGCCGGACTGCAAGCCGGCGGCGGGCATCACGCCAGCTGGGCCTACTGGCGGCGGCTGTTCGGCCACCGCAACATGCTGCCGCTGTGCCTGATGTACTTTCCCAACAGCTTCGCTTTCTACTTCTGCATCACGTGGCTGCCGGAGTACCTGAAGGTCAAGCACGGCATGGCAGCGGCGGCGCTGGGCCTGTTTGCCGGAATGCCGCTGTTGCTGAGCATTGTCAGCGACATTTTTGGCGGCGTGGCGACCGACTGGGGCGTGGCTCGGTTTGGCTTGCGTTGGGGCCGCGTGGGGGTGGGAGCCGCGGCGTACCTGGTCGCCGGGCTGGGCATGATCCTGGCCGGCATGGTAACGGCGCCAATCCTGGCGGCAAGCCTGATTGCCATCGCGACAGCGGCCAGTATGTTTACGCTCGGCGCCGCCTGGGGCACGTGCATCGACGTGGGTGGCAATCACTCGGGCGTGGTCAGCGCCGCCATGAACACCTCCGGCCAGATTGGCAGCCTGATCAGTCCCGTGCTGGTGATCTATCTGGTAGAATGGACCGGCAACTGGAGTGTGCCGCTGTACCTGATGGGCATCTTGTTCCTGGTCGGAACCGTCAGCTGGTTGTTCGTCGATCCGCGCCGGCCGATTTTTGATTGAGGTGATGTCCGTGCTAAACTCCGTCGATCGCGTGTTCACCGCTTTGCGCCGCCAGCAGCCCGACCGGGTGCCGGTCGTCGAGTTTGTCATCGATGAGAAGGTGGCGCGAGCGGCACTGCCCGACTGCCGGGATGTGGCCGACTGTATGGATCGGCTGGACATGGACGGCGTGGGCTGTGGTGCGTATTTCGCCCGCACGTGCGAGCATCCCGACGGCTCGTACGACGACGAGTGGGGTGTGACGTATCTGGCGAATACCGAAGCCGTCGCGCATCCGATTCGCGGCCCGATCGAAAGCTTGGCCGACGCCCTCGCTTACGCGCCGCCCGATCCGGACCATCCGGATCGGTTGGGCAAGCTGCCGGATCTGGTCCGCCGCTACAAAGGCCGCCGCGCGATCCTGTTCCATCATCGGGCGGCCTTCATGTGGTCGGCCTATCTGAGGGGCATCGAAAACCTGCTGATGGACTTGCTGGCCGAGCCCGAACTGGCCGAAATCGTGCTGGACAAGGTACTGGAGTGCAACCTGCGGATCGTCCGGCGGGCGATTCGCGCCGGCGCCGAAGTGATCATCCTGGGCGACGATTACGCGGGCAATCACGGGCCCATGATGAGTCCCGCCGTCTTCGCGCATTTCCTGCTGCCGCGGCTGCGGCGGATGATCGACATGATCCACGAGGAAGGCGCGTTCTGCATCAAGCACTCGGACGGCGACCTGTATCCGCTGCTGGACATGATCGTATCGGCCGGGCCGGACGGTCTGAACCCCATCGAACCCGTCGCCGGCATGGAACTGCGGCGCGTCAAACAGTTGGTGGGCGACCGCGTGTGCCTGGTCGGCAACATCGACTGTGCGCACCTGCTGCCGCACGGCACCGTGGAACAAGTCCGCGAAGCAGTCCGCCAAGCGATCGCCGACGCGGCCGCCGGCGGCGGCTATATGCTGTCCTCGTCCAACAGTATCCACTCCAGCTGCAACGCGGCCAACTTCATCGCCATGGTCCGCGCCGCTCACGAATTTGGCAAGTACTAAGGCTTTGCCCCACCAGGAACGTGCTCTGCACCGGCGCGAGCGACAGTCGCACCCGCGTGACCGGCTGGTCGCGGTCCATTTGGGATGCACACTCGACCGCCGCCATCTTGCCTGTGTGCGGGTCCCACTGTTCCAGCTGCAGCGTTCCACGCAATCGCACGTGGGTGTCGACCGGCGAGTTTGATGAATTGGCGAAGAAGTACACCTCGCGTCCTTCGACGACTTTGTGCAGGTACGACAAGTTCCCGCCGGCGACCTGGGGCGATTCCTCCCAAGCCACATCGGGCACCGGGAGTGCATCGGCCAGGATGGCCTGCAGTACCGTCGCGGACGGCGTTGGTGCGAAATAGGCGAGTCCGCTACCGCTGCTGGCTTGCTTGCGGAAACCGGCCTCGAGCGGTGCGTCGGCCGGACCAAACATTTCTCTTACGATCTGTTGAACCTGGGCGTCCCGGCCGAACTCAGCCGACCGGTCGGGCAGCCGCGTCGTGGCGATCACCCGCCCGCCGCCGTCGTAGAACTGTTTGAGCTTCTGCAAATTGCTCAGTGCGACCGTCGTCGATCCGGGCACGATGAAAACGCGGTACGCCTGCGACAGTTCCGGGCGGGTCAAGCAGATTGCCGCGTGTTCGACCGTGCAACGCTCGTCCAGCACCTCCGGATGCACGAACGTGAAATCGTGACGCAGGTCGAGCATCAACCGCTCGCCGACGTCCAAGTAATCGGCTTCGGGCGGAATGATCCCGCCCTGGTACGGCTCGCCGACTCCGAACCGATACCCCGCCTGCAGTGTCGCGATCGGGTACAGGACGCCGATGTCAGCTACCTGCCAGCCGGCTCCGAGGACTCGCTGCAGCCGGCCCATGTAGCGGTTGTAGGCCGGCAGTTCCGGGCCGTAGGTCGAGTTACGGTACGAAAGCTCCGGCGGAAAGATGATCTGCTGCGGATCGTACCAGACGGCGTGCGGGACGAACAAGTTGACGCCCTTGGCGAACTGGTCCATGGCTTCCTTGTACAAGTTGGCCACGGGCATGTCCTTAATGGCCCCGTAGCATTCGCACATGACCCGCGGCTTGCCGTAATTCACCGCCGCCGAACTGATCACCTTGTAGATCTTCGACGCCCGGCCATACTGAAAAATCTGGTCGACGCCGGGGATGTCTTGATATTGAAAAGCCTTCATCAGGTCGCCGCACAAGCCGACGGGATTGACGACTTCCTCCTGGTCGACGTGTCCGGTCAGTTCGATCTTGTGCGCGCGGCACCAGTCGTTGATCGTTTTCACAAACCCATCGGCAAACATCTCGGCGCGCACGCCGAACAACGCATTGCGGGCCGCCGCCGTGTCCGGGCCAATGTCCATCCACAGCGCGGGATACCAGCGTGCCGGATGCTCGCCGTACTGGGCTTGAAACCGCGCGTTGAACGACGGCGTCCAAGCCCGCCCGCCTTGGATCCAGTGGAACGTGGGCTCGTCGTAGAAAGCGCTGTCGATCGTCCGCCCAAAATGCTGCGGGAACTTTTCAAAGTATTTTTCATAGGTCAGCCCGATGAACCGGCGGACGGCGTCCGGATCGAGGTAGTCGACCAGGCCGCGGGCACCGTCGTGTACGCACATGAACAGCAAGACCTTCCAAACTCCCGAAGGTGCCTCCCAAGCCAGTTTCCCGTCGCGTACTTGGCTGGTCAGGTCGACGCGTTCCTGCGTTGTCTGCTCCATCGCGACGGCCGCCATCAGCGTCCCCGGCGGGACGTCTGCCGCGAACGGCCGCGGGCCGGTGACGTCGATCGCCAGCATGTCCAGGCGTTTGCCCAAGGCTTCCGGGTAATGTTTGGCCAACCGCCCTCCCGCGCCGCCGCTGGGGAACCAGAATTCGTCGTACAGGCACATCTTCAGTCCCAGTTCGGCTGCCGCGTCGACCGCTTCCTGATAGCGGTCCAGGAACGCCGGACTCATGAACTCCAGCCCCATCTTCTCGGTCGGCAGGATGCCGAAGCCGTAGTAGCCGCTGGCCCGCGAAGCGGTCATGATCGTCCGCGTCTGGGCGGCGTCCGGAGGCGCGTTCCAAAACCACAGCGGCCGCGTCTTGAACTCCAGCGGCGGATCGGAAAAGTCGTCGCGAAGGTCAGCACCGATGCCGGGCGTGGAAACGAAGAAGGTTCCCAGCGAAAGCAGCAGAATCGTCGCCAGTTTCATGATGCGTCTCCAGTATGCCAAGGTGGCGGATCGTGGGGTGGGTCACTGCTTGACGCCCGCCCAAGGCGGCAGTTTCGTGGGTGTTTCGGTCAGGAAGTCCAGTCCGGGGCGAAGCTGCCCGTCCTTGGTAAAGAACGGATGAAACCCCTGACCGTCGATGCCGTTTCCGTCGTACCGGTCTCGGCGAGTGGAGATAGCCTTGCCCTCGCGCAGCGCCCAGCCCATCCAGCCGAAGCCGGCGGCGGCGAGCAATTCGGTATAGTAGCGGGCGCATTCGGCGCGTTTGGCGTCATCCAGGCAGCCGGGGATGCACTCGTTGACCAACAGCGGCTTGCCGTGTTTCTGCCGCAGCACTTCGTAGTTCCGGATCATTCCCTCCAGCCCCCGGCGGTCGCGGGCGTAGGGGTGCGCGCACAGCACATCCATCAGCGGCGCGAAGGTCTCGATATTACCGCCGTTCATCGTCCCAATCGTGATTGGCTGCTTGGTTCCACAGCCGCGAACGGTTTCGGCCACGGCCTTCAGCCAGGCGAACTCCCGCTGATTGAGTTCGCTGTTCAAATCGTGGGCCTGCGGCTCGTTGCACAGGTCCCAAATCAGGACCCGATCATCGGTGGCCAGCGGCGTGACGATTGCCCGGACGTAATCCAGTTGCGGCTGCCAGCCGGCGCGAAGGTTTTCCGTGTACGTGCCGCCGTAGTCGAAACGGCCGTCGTGCCAGCGGTTGAACAAGCAGGGCATGACTTTCATCCCAGCCTCGCCGATGCCGTTGACGGCGTCCAGAAACCGTTCGGTCACCCGATCCGGGTCGGCCATCCAGGCAGTGAACTCGATCCACAGCCGGATACAGTTGGCGTGTGCCTGCCGCGCGAGCGAAACCTCTTCACGAAACCGGCCCGCGTCGTAAAACCACCAGGCATCCTCGATCCGCGCACCCCAGGACGGCACAACGCTGAACCCTCGCAGCCAGCCGTAGTCCGGATAGACGTACAGAGTGGCCTGGCCAGCTTGACCGGCAGGCGGCGGCCCCGCGGGCGGTTGAGCATGCACCCGTGCAATGGCCCCCGAGGCGGTAGCCACCGCCACTGTCTGCAATGCGGCACGGCGGGTCATGATCCAAGGTTGGGCGGTTGGGGTGTTCATGCGGCAATCCTCTCATCAAGCACAATCGATGTCTAGCCGGTAACGAAGTCGAAGCAGATCAACTGCAAATCTTCGCGGCAAAGCGAAGCTGCAACCTTTTGCCGGGAAGGTCCTTTCCCAAATTGATCGGCCAAGATGCTGACGGCCGTCAACAGGGTCTGGTCGTCGCGACCCTCGGCCCACGCCTCGTGGGTCTTCTTCAGTTTCACATGTAACGACCGGCCCATCGGCTGGCCCAAAAAGCGGAGGCAGTTCTTCGTCAGTTCTCGGTCCACGGTTTGCCGGCGCAGGGCGTCTTTCAACTCCTCGGCCACGGTTTGCTGAATGGCATCGACGGTCGTGGGAGCCGCCGCCCTGGCCTCGACCTCGCGCTCCGAAGCAAGCAGCTGTGCGATGACCATCTCCTGGAGCGCGAACATGTCCTGGTCGCCGATGTAGCGCGGTTCATCGGGCTGGCAGGCAATCAACTGGGCGATTTCGTAGCGATTCTCCCTGATCTCGTGGGTCCGAGCATCAATGTAACGCCAGAAGTGCCGACGGCCCTCGCCGGTGGTGCGTGGCGCTTGGAAGTAGAAAAACATCCCGTAGCACCTATCCCGCCGCAGGCCCGAATGGATGCCGTGAGGCAAGTCGGCGATTGCCTGGCTGCCCTCGCGGTTCATTAGCTCCTTGAGCTGCTTGAGCAACATTTCCGGCCCGGCCAATTCGGCACGGGCCTCTTCCTCGTCCAGCACCGCGCCGTCTTCACGCCGGATTCGGCGCAGGGTATTGAACGTCCGCGGGTGAACCACCTCGCCCAAGACGCTGGCATCCAGCAGCCCCAGGTCATCGATGGTCGAAATCCGTGTCGTCAACCGCTCCACGAGGTGCAGCAGACTCTCCAGTTCATCCTCCGGGAAGAGGTTGTAGATGCCGATCCCGATCTCCGTGTGCGGGCTGCCGATCCGGTCGATGCGTCCATTGCGTTGGACAAGCCGAATCGGATTCCAGGTCAGATCGTAGTTGATGATTACCCCGCAATCCTGCAGATTCTGGCCTTCGGAAAGCACGTCGGTGCTGACCAAGATGTCGATCTTGCCCCCTTCCCCCTCTCCCCGTGGGAGAGGGCCGGGGTGAGGGCCTTTGCCGCTGGCCACGGGCGCGAAGAGCCCCAGGATGTAGCCGCGTTCGTCGGGGTGGTTGCCGCTGTCGATCCGCCGAATCTCCGGCTGGCCGCACGAAGCCTGCCAAACTGCCGCCGACGGGGCGGTCAACGAGCGGTGCAGGTACCGCGAGGTGTCCTTGAACGAACTGAAGATCAGCACTTTCCGGCCGCTCAACTCACCGGCCAGCAATTCCTTGAGACGTTCCAGTTTTCCGTCGCTGGCCGCCAGCGGTTCCGTGCGCTGGTACAACTCGCGCAACAGCCGCACGTCCTCTTCGACCTCGCGGCGCAGCTTGCGCAGGTCGTACTGATTCAGGTCGACCTTCGGCAACGTGTCCAGGTATTGCCGGGCCTCGGCGACGGCATCCAGGTCCTCGGCCAAGCTACCGGCCGCCGGATCGTCCTCTTCGTCCCGCCCCAGAAAACGCAGCACCATCTGGAAATCCCGCGACGAGACCAGGACTCCGTCGAGCAGGTAGTCCAAATACGTTTCCTCAAACACCAGAGCGCGGCGCACACTTTCCCGAAAAGCGAACACGCTCGACTCCAGCCGTTTCAGGAAGCGAGTCTTGAAGATCCCCACCAACGCCACCTCGCGGCCCGTCTCCCACTCGTACTCCTGCTCGTCTTGAATGGCGGACTTCTTGCGGTAGGACTCCAACTGGTAAGGTGCCAAGGACAGACGTTCGATGGTGGCCACGATGTCCGTGTACAAGCCCCCGCAGGCCGCCCCCAAGCTGTACTCGACCGTGTGCAGCCGCCGCTCGGGAAACACGACGAGCCGGCCGTTGATGGTGGCGTTGGCATACGCCGCGCGGATAAACGGCCGCGTATTGCGGACCATGATCTCTTCCAGCAGGTTGAACAGAATCGTCCCGGGGGCCGCGTTTTCCTGCCGCGCCAACCGCCGTCCGCGGCGGAAATAGGCGTTCAAGTCGCCGATCCCCGCATCCCGGAAGTAGTCGGCTTCGCCCTGGGTGAACAGGCCGATCTGATTGGCCAAGTCGTACAGGTCGTTGTTGATCGGCGTGGCGGACAACAGGATCACCTTCTTGCGTTGCCCGTCGCGGCCGCGGCCGCCGTTGCGCTGGATGGCTTCGTCCAACGCCAGGTAGCGGTTCGACTTGTTGTTGCGGAAGTTGTGGCTTTCATCGATCAGCACGCAATCCGCATCGGCGATCCGCGACGCGTCGCAACCGTCGCGGCCCAGTTCCTCCATGCCGATGACTTCCGCGGCGATCGTGGCCGAGGCCAGCTCCTTACGCCACATCTGGCGCAGCGACGCGGGGCAGACCACCACGGCCTTCTGCCGCCGGTGGTAGGCAGAGTCTTCCAGCAGCTTTTTGCCGATCCACGTTTTTCCCAGGCCCACGGAATCCGCGATCAACACGCCGTCGTAACGGGCCAGGATCCGGCGTGCCTTCTTCACCGCGTCCTCTTGGAACTCCGCCAGTTCCACGGCGCTGCGGCCCAACACGGGCGAATCCGCGCCGAGTTCGTCCTGGAAGTACTCGTACAGCGCTTTGATGTAGATCTGGTACGGCGTATACTGGCAGGCGCCGAACTTGCTGGTATCCAGCAGCTCGATCAGCCGCTCCTTGAAGTCCGCCGATTCGGCCCAGTGCCGCTCGAACCATTGCATGAGGTCGCTGACCGCGCGGGCCCCAACCTCGCTCTTGATGAATCGCCGCGTGTCGTCAGGTAGTTGGATTCCCAGGGGATCTTCGCGCGCCGGCGCGCGTTCGCCTTCGTCCAACAGGTACTCCGCCTTGGCGATGGCCTCCTTGTCGACCGGCGCTTCGTCGCGGGTGAACACGCGATGAACCAGATTTAGTTCCCGGTTGCTCGCCAGCCCAGGTCCCGTGAGGTTGCTCGATCCGACGACGGCGGCGAACGGCCGCAAGCGGTCGCTCTGGTTGTGCGGGCCGACGCGGTCGCGGTGGAACAAGTATGCCTTGGCGTGCAGGAACCCCCGTTCGTACAGCCGCACCTGGACCTTGTCGTCGCGGAGAAAGCCAATGAGTTCCTCGACCAGCCGCAACGTCGCTTCCGTGAACGGCTCGGCGTCCAAGTCGACTTGCAGCCGCGCCAGAACTCCCTCGCCTCCCGAAAGCCCATCGTGGTGAGTGGCTTCCCCCTCTACCTGCAAGGGCCGGCCGGGGTGAGTGGCTTCCCCCTCTCCCCGCGGGAGAGGGCCGGGGTGAGGGTTTCGACCGCGACGATCCGCCCGCAGTCCCACGTCCTGCCCCGTCTTCGGATCCGAGCCCAGCAGCAGCCGAAAGGCCCCCACGCCGCGCAGCGAGTCCTTCACGAGACGAAACCCAGAGACGGCAAAGTAGGCCGTCGCGACATCCAACGGCCCGCCCGCGCAGCGCTCCAGCAAGACGTTCAGCACGTCCGCCATCCGCTGCTGTTCGTTGTCGATCAGAAACGGAAGACGCATTTCCGACCTCGATATTCGTTACGTGATTCGTGAATGGGTGTTGACTTTTGCTCAGCAGTTGCCGATGATTCTATTAGCTCATCCACCATGTGTGGAAGGAGTACCGACGCCGTGCCCTTGACCGGGGACGGCGTCAGCCGTTTCTTGGAAGACCCCCCGCGCCTCCCATCACGGCAGGGCCGGCGCCAGGGTGGCCCGCAAATCGGTCGGCATCGCGGGACTCCATCGCGCCAATTCGACCAGCCAATCTTCCTTGCTCTGCGTCTTGACGCGATTAAGACCATGGGGGCCGTTAACAACCGTAGTTCCCAAGAACAGCTTTGACTCGACGCATCCCCTGAACTGTTCGGCAAGCGGGCGCTGGAAGCTTGAACTTCTGAGCCCGATGAAGTCCGCGAACAAGACGTCCGAATCAAGAACCCCACTCCATTCAGCGAGCTTCGTTTGAATGTCCACATCGCTAGGCAGCGGACATCGATTCTGGAAGAACCTCGGGTATTCCGCGTCGTTTCGTATCCGCTCGTTTGCTCGCTGGATGACGCGACAAATGGCCCAATGGGGTACATACTCGGCTAAGGCCGAAGTCATCTGTTGGCGCAAACCGCTAAGCAGCGGAGTGTACTCGTTTCTGCCTGTCTTCGCGTCCTGGCCCCGCAGAATCGGCTCCAATTCGTCTGGGTCGCAGAAGTAGCTCTCTAAGGCGTGACGGTCGAGATTCACCAGGACTTGTGGCAGTTGCGTCTGCAGGGCGCTAATCTCTGCCAGTTCCCACTCGTCCCGATCCGCCAGCCCGAAGACCGCTTTCTCGAAGGGACTGCGATTGTCTCTGAGCCAGCGCAGGCCGTCCAACATGGAGCCTCGATTGTCGGTGACTTCGAGGTACACGTCATTCGCCCAGGTCGGGCCCAACTCGGTCCCCAGCCACGCCGAAAGCGCAGCTTTGTCCGTCTTGCCCTCTACGGCAAGCACTCTTTTCTTTTGGCTGGCTGCCGTTTCGGCCCGATGAACCCAAGGACGCGGTAGATTGGTCATGCCGGAGACCTCCGCCAGGGAGTCAGTTCAATTCGCTCACTCTCCAGGGAGAACCAGTCCCAGACCTCCGGGGAATGCGATGCCACGATCACTTGTCCGCGCCGTTCTTTGACGATGGTTTCAATCGCCCCTAATAACTGTTGCACCATTACGGTGTGGATGTGCAGGTCGGGTTCGTCGATCACCACGATTCCTCCCGGACGGAGCGTCGAGCTGAGAAAGCCGATCAGCAACAACATTTGCTTTTCTCCTGACGATAACGCTCCGATGGGATGCTCGTATTGGCCGCCGGATTCCGTACTGCCGCGCACAATCAGGCCTTTGGGACCAAACCCAACTAGCTCCTTACGTTGATTGTCCAGCGCTTGGTTTATGAGCCGAACCGACGCTTCGTATGAGTTTTCGGATCTCGCTCGAATCGTCAACAGCAGAGAGCCAAGGTCCACTTGGCTGTTGTACGATGCGAGCCAATGATATGGCATCAGATCGATTATCCTAGGTGTCTGGCTCGCCCGGAGCGGCACCGTTCGATTCTCGGGTGGGAAGAAAACCACATTGGGCTGCGGCTCCGACTCGACCAGACTCTTCTGACGAAAGGTTGTCCAGTCGCGTTCTGGAAGTTGAATCTCCCACGAGCCTTCTTTGATTTTGACGAAACCAGCGAACTGGGCCTCCGGATGTTGGTCCTTGAGGTCCACCCAATCTCGAATATTTCCCTGACCGATCCAAAGCGATTGGTCCTGCGGTAGCAGTCCGCCAATCTCGACTGCCGCTATGTCCGCTCGAGCAAGGTGGTGCTGAACAGATCGCATCTGGGAATTGTGCTTACGCCCCGGCCCCAAATCGATCCACTCGCCGAAGAAATCCCAGAGTGCGGTAATTACCTCCAAGAAGGTACTCTTTCCGCTGCCGTTTGCGCCTTGCAGCAGGAGTCGCCGGCGCGCCGCTTCGGGAAGAGCATCACCGCCTACCACGAGATCGCGGCGAAGGTGCTTTGCGTACAGGCGAACGTTATTTACGAACATGGTCAATCCTCCTCGCCGAGTGGCGCCGACCTTCCCGCTGTGCCTCGCTTGGCGAGCAACTTTCGTTCCTCTGCCGTCAGCCCGTACAGCGACGCCACCCGGTCGTTCAGTTCTGCTTCCAGGCCCAATCGATTCGGACAGGAGTTGGACGACAATTGCTCGGCCAGGGCCGCGATCCTCTCTCGGTCCTGTCCGGTCGCCTGGACAATCGGAATCGTCTCCACATACTGTACCCGAAGCTCACTCCAACCGCCACGCTTGGAGGCGGCAATATGCCTTAGCATGAACCAGAGGAGCGTGCTGTTCAGAAGTCCGAGAAGGAAACGATCCTGTCCAGGGATGCAGTAGGTCTTGTCGTTTCCGAAGAATCCTTTCGGATCGAAGCAGAACTCGGGTACGACGCAGAAATGCGGGTAGAAGATCTTGGGCTCGGCAAACCGGGTAGAGTAAGCCAGTTGTGGTTGCTGCAGCTCGTACCACGCATGATGTTCGCTGGTGGCACGCTCTTCCAATCTGCGGCGGAAAGTGGACAGATACGCCTTGATCGCCCGGTAACGATCGATTTCGACGCCGTGGTGGGTGTAGATCAGCCACAAGCCACGCCATTCGTAGCGCCAGGGCTTGAGGTCCTTGCCTTCCAGAAAAGGCTTGAGAATCTCCTTGCTCCGTGGGTCTTCCGCCACGAACCGCTCGTACATCAGGCTGTCGATGACGAAGGCCTCATTCAGTCCCGTCTTGATGCCGTAAAGCGGGGAACCGCAATAGTCTTTCAGTGGCACGCCACCATCGCGGATTTTGTCTCGCAGGCGGGCTATTCGTTGGTCCTCGAAGTACCAGCCAGCTACTTCGAGTTCGGCCTGCGGCACATCAATGCGGCGTGACTGCAAGACGCGTCCCAGGTTGGTGTCGTCGAGATCGGGCACGGCGGCGCTGATCACTTGGTGCTCCGGCGACGGCGGTTTTCGTATGACGACCATTACCGCTGGGTAGGTCGTAGCTTCGGGAAAGACCGGCAGATCGCCGAAGTCCAAGAAGCTCTCTACGGTGCTCTCGGATTTTAGGAACTCCCGAAGTCCCTCACCGGCTTTCGTTTTGGTCCATGTGCTGGAGGCAATGAACGCCGATCGGCCGCCGCTGCGAAGCAGCCGGACGGCGCGTTCAAAGAAGTAGATGAACAGGTCGGCGCGTTCCGCATGGCAGCGGTAGTGGGGCTTGAGGAACGGTTTAACAGGCTTGATTAGCTCCATGCGCACGTACGGCGGATTGCCCACCACAGCGTCGAAGCCGGCGCTGCCGACGGCGAGGCGATCCTTGTGTTTGATTCGCCGCCCGTCAGCGTCTTCAAAGCCGAAGAAAACTTCCGGGAACTCGATGTCCCAGTGGAAGAAACGCAGATCGGGACGCTTGGCCAGTTCGTCCACTTGTTTGACAATCTCGGCGGCTGGTTTCGTCTTCTTCTTTTTCGCGTCGGGCTCCTCGACTGGCTCCGGCTCGCGTTTCTTGCCTTTCTCGGTCAGCGCGATATCGGCCAGCGAGTTCAAAAAGCGTTCGCGGCTGGACAGGTCCAAGTCGCTCCCGTACTGGAGCAAGTCCGGCGCTTCTGGATGGCCGAAGTGTTTGGCGACTAGCAGGTCGAGCACAATCTGGTAGCCGGACAAATCCCGGCGGGCGGCATCGTATTCGGTGGCCGACTGTTTTACCTCGGCGGCTGTTGCGTCGGCCATCTTGTTGATCTGGATCACGTGCCGGATGGCGCGCAGGAGCGGTTCGTAGTCGATCCCAAACAGCGCGGCTCCGCCTTTCGTCGTCGGCCGCATGACGTCTTCCAAATCCTGGAACGTGGCCCCGACCAGCGAATTGCCGCAGCGCAGGTGGTGATCCAGAAACGATAGCGGGGCACCGATGGTGAAAGCGTCCAGCCACAGGCTGACCTTGGCCAGTTCGACGGCCATGGGATTTAGATCCACGCCGTAGATGGACCGCTTCAGCACGTGCCGCTTCAGCAGGTTCACCTCGGTCAGCTTGTCTGGATCGACCGCCACGCCTTGCTCGGTCAACGCCTCCAAAATGTTCCGCCGCGTGCGGTCCAGCATGAACGTGACCGGGTTGAAGGGGAACTGGTTCAGGAACGTGATCAGCCGGTCGGTGATGAAATCGACGGACTCGACCAGGAAGTGGCCGCTGCCCATGGCCGGGTCGAGGACGCGGAAGTCGAACAGGTCTTCGACCAGACCGCGGTGTTCGGCATAGGTCTTGTCGGTCGCTTCGGCTCGCAAGTCGCGCTGTTGGTTGCTCGGCGAGTGAATGCGCGGATCGCGGGCGTTGGCCAGTTGGCGGTCGAAGGTCTTACGGACCTTGCGGAACTCGGGCCGCAACCGCTCGAGCTTTTCTTCCAGAACCGGCCCGACGGTCTGAGCCACGATGTACTCGACGATCGGATCTGGGGTGTAGTACGAGCCGCTGGCTTTGCGCTCGGCCTTGTCGTTAGACAGGTACACCTCGCCGGCTCGAACGACCACGTCCGCCGCGCGGCCGGGCTTGGCCTTGCCGAGCGGGAGGTAGCGTTCCTTTTTCTTTTCGGTCTGGGTGGTCAAGTCTTCGTTGGCGACCTTCAGCTTGAACTCCAGCAGGCCCTCGTAGATCGAACCGAGATGGCGGACTTCCAAGGACTTGTAATCGATGAACACCAGGCCGAATGTCTTCTCGTCCGGGTCGCGGGCCAGCCGGTCGATGGCCAAGGCGAGGTAGCGGTCGGCGACTTTGTGTTCGTCCAAGAAGCGGGCGATGCGGTGTTCGCGGGATTCGTCCTGCTCTGCGCGGGTCTCCGCGGGCTGTGCGCGGGTCTCCTGACCCCGCACGGGGCTTGACCGCAGGTCTCCTGCCTGGGACGACAGGGGGAGACCTACGGTCGGCGGTTTCGGCGGGGTCGGGAGACCCGCGCCGAACGCACTTCCGCCCGCGCCGAGCGCGTCCGCACCGCTGCTGAGCGCGTCCGCAGCGCTGCTGAGCGCGTCCACGCCGCTGCTGAACAAGCCGCCGTTGTACGTGGGCAAGTTCAGGCTGGGGTCGCCGTGGTCCATGGCGGCACACAGACGCTGCAGCCGGTCGTACAGCCCGGTCTCGGTCGCGGAAAACGCCTTGTCGATGCGGGCGGCGACTTCACTTTCGGCGATGCCCGCCTTGTCGGCGATCTCTTCTTTGATTTTCTTCAAGCTGGCTTCACGGTACGGCCCCTCGCGGATCGGCAGCAAATCGCGGCTTTCGGCGTACAGCAGGAACAGGAGGCGATACAATAGCGTCAGCGTGGCTTCGTAGATGTCGATCAGTTCGTCGTCCTTCGGCTGGCGGCGGAGATTCATCCTTCGTCGTCGGTCTTCGAGGAAGCCTTGGGCCAGATGTGGGAAGATCGTGACGAAGATCCGGTCCTTCAGCCGCTCGCCCAGACGCTTGGCGTACTCGCGGCTGCCTTGGGCGATTGAGTCGAGCCAGCAGGGGCCCTCACCCAGGCCCTCTCCCAAAGGGCGAGGGAGTATGAAGCCCTCACCCCGGCCCTCTCCCGGAGGGAGAGGGAGTAAAGCACCCTCACCCCCGGCCCCTCTCCCCGAAGACGGGGCGAGGGGAGTGGGGCGAAACGCTTCGGCGCGGAAGAACAGCCACCAATAACGAAAAGCCTCGTTGGGATCGGTGTCGCCGGACGCAAGCAGCGATTCGGTCAGATCGACCTCGTAGAAGTTGGTCGCCCGCGAATGGGCTTGCCGGCTGTACAAACGCCACTGTCGGCCGTTGGTGACGATGATCCAATCAGCGATGCCCTCGTCCAAGGCCGAGACAACGCACGCGCCGGGGTTTTCCTCCGGAGTCGCCTCGTCCACGTTGAAATCCGGACCATCCAGCCAGCGGTCCCAGGCGTAGACGAAGGCGGCCGTGCGGCCTTGGCCTGATTTGGCCGTCAACACGTAATCGGGCTTGAGATGCGATTCCTTGGCCGACTTGACGGGGTTGGCCTGAAAGCCGAGCAGGTCGAAGATCGGCGCGAACAGTTCGTCGCGGACGATCTGCTCGCCCTTCTGCAGCCACCGCTGACGAGCGTCTGTTAACAGCGATTTGACCCGGAGGAAGGCTTCCGTCGGATTGTCCCTCCAAGCCGCGTCTTCGCGCAGACGGCTGACCAGGAAGTGGTCGGCGAACAACGCCCGGTTGCAGAAGTACTCCTCGGTAAACGCGGCGGCTTCGAACACGGTCCGCAGCTTGTCGAACTGCTCCAGACCGTCGCGGCTGGTCCAGGTCAGCCGGCGCAGGGTCCGCAGCTCCTTGGTGGCTACGGCCTTGCGGTCTACGGCGACGCTGAGCGGCACGACTTGAATCCGCACGACTCCGCCAGGGCCGCGAGCTTCTCGCTTGCGTTTGTCCAGCAGCACGAACTCGATGACGCTGAAGTCGGATGTCAAAATCAGCAGGTGGTCCACGTTGGTGCGGCCCAGCACCCGCGCCAAGTCGTTGCGGGCCCGGGCCGTCAGGGACCGCAAATGCACAAAGACGACCCGCAAGAACCCCTCTGGATCTTCCGACAGCACCTCGATTCCCAAGACTGCGGCCGCGGATTCACCCGCCAGCCCAATCGCTTCGGGCGACAGCTGGATGCGGCTGCCGGTGTCGTAGCCCAACGAAGTCAAGAGTGCCGCCACGGCGTCCGGCGACGTAAGGCGGCTGACATCCTTGGCCGTCAGGTTCGCGTCCGAGAAATGTTGGTACATGCTTGCGAGGATTTTCGATAGGGAAATGAAGTCATGTGATTTCTTGACGCCGCCTACGGTTTGCCCGCTGCCCACTGCGCGGCGCGGTGGACGATACCCTCCAGGCCGGGCGTTTGCTCGGGGTGCGGACTGACGAACAGGACCCGCCCTTGGCTGTAGCTGCCTGCGGCGATTGCCGGGGAATCGACCATCACGCCGGCGGGCGAATCGTTCTTTGCGGTCTCCGTGCGGAAGTAAGCTAGAACTTCATAGTCCGGCACCGCATCCAGGTTGGCCCGAGTGATGACCGGTCCGTTCTGGTAACGCACGTCCAGCGGCGCCGGATGGTCGCCCAGGATGCCGCGGCCGGCGGGCGTCAATTCCATCTTGAGTGTGGCCTCGCCTCGCCGCCATTTCGGCGAGACGGTCTTGGCGTCAAGGATTCTCAAGCCCCAGTCGAACCCGCTGGTGCATAAATACGCCCCGGCGCAGATGCCAATGTAACCGCCTCCGCGTTCGACGAATTCGCGTACCTGGTCCCGGCCGCGCTCGCCGATGGCGGCCGCCTCTTTGCTGCCGCTGCCACCGGGAAAGATGACGACATCTGAGTTGGTCAGGGAGCCGGCGGCGATTTCTTCCGCGCCGACGTGGATCACATGCATCCCGGCGCGGGTCAGGATGCGATCGATGGAAGGCGCACCTTGGCCGCCCGTTCCGCCGGCATCGTACAACGCCACCCAGGTCCTGTCCGGCGCCGCTGTGCGGCCGGACAAGCAGTCCACGTCCAGAGCCGGGGCGATCATTCCCAGATGCTCGAGCAGAGCGTGAACCATCAAGCGATGCTGGCGGACGCGCCGCGATAACGGCTGCTGTCGTGGCTTGGGCGGCGAAGCGTTTTGCTTCGCCTCGGCCGCCGCTTTCGTCGGCGGCGAAGGCAGGTCCTGAATCGACGTTTCCAGGATCATCGCCCGGGCACCCAGGTGCTCGCCAGCGGCGCGCGCCAGGCTGCCGTCGATCGGTGGGCCGAGGCGGACAAACTGCTTTTTAGGTTCTTCGATCGTCGCGTTGACCGCCGCCAGCATCCGCATCGCGGCTTCGTCGGCTGCTGTGCTGCGGCAGACGATCACGCTCGACCCCACCGACTTGGAACCCGCCGCGCGAATCCCGCTGCCCTCGTGCAGATCGACGACCCACGCCGGACGCAGCGACTGGATCCATTGCCAGATCGCGATCGCCTGTTCGCCGTGGGCCGGCCCCGACTGGCGGGTCTTGGGAAAATTGCGATTCAGATTGTTTAGCGACTTGTCGATCTCGGGAATCGTCCGCGTCCGAGCGGCCAAAGCCGGCGGATTGGCGCGGGGCAGCACCACCAGCGTACCGCACTTCAGGGGCCAGTCCCGAATCTGCTCCGCCGCCGCCGCCCCCGCCGGTTCGTCGCCGTGGATGCCGCCCGTGATTACCACGGTCGGTCCGGCGCGATCGCTCGTGCGGACATAGTAATTCGTTTCCCACCGGGTGCCGCTGCCCAGCGTGCCGCTCGTCTGCGAATCGGCGGCCCAGGCCGGCGCGATCAGAAGTACCGCCAGCAGAGAGACGCACCGTCGCACTACCCATCGCCGCATCAGGGCGTGGTCCTTGGGCGCTACCAGAGAATGATGGTCCGGTTCGGATGTAGGACGGATTGCCAATCCGTCCGCGAAATCCCGGACGGATTGGCAATCCGTCCTACAGGAATTCGGCACATTAATTCTTAACAGTTCCTTGTTTACTCCGGCCATAGCAGCTCCAGCGTCAACTCGCCGGACGCCACGGGAATGGTCATGCGGGCTGGCGTCCGCTTGTCCCGCACCAGGAATTTCGGGATGGCGCGCAGACAGCCTTCGAGCAGTTCCAGCTCCCAAGCCAACGGCGGGCGGACGGCCATGCCGGGGTTGATCCGCAGGACCAGCGGGTACGCTTCGGGCCCCGCCACGGGCCAGCCCTCACGCTCGGCCGCATCCAGATCGCGGATCGAGATCTCGAACGCCTCGCTGTACATCAGGGACAATCCGGAGTTGCGTCGATCCGCGCCCTGGTCCTCGCGCAGAATCGCTTGCAGCACCTCCCGGTCTTCATACATCGCCAGTCCGTACGTCATCCCGGACTGGCCCATGACGACCAGGTGCCAACGGTTCGTTTGGAACTTGTCGCAGCGGACCTCGATCGACACATCGCTTGGCACCTCACGCCAGGGCCGTTGCCGATAGAACTCGGCCGCCGCGGCAAACAGACCGCCGACGTGGTCCGGCGTGACGCCCGGCGTATCGATCATCGCCGCCATCTGCTGGCCGCCGTTCAAGCTGGCCGACAAATCGTCCAGGATCTCGTCCAACTGCTCCAACTGCGGGCAAGCCGTGCAAGCCACGCCCAGCGGCTGCAGATGAGGCAGCAGGGCGTCGCACAGATCTTCGGAATTGATTTCGATCGCTTCCGGCAGATGCGGCTCTCCCACGGACGGCGAGATCATGGCGGTCAAGATGGTCTCCCACAGCCATTCGCCAGTCGGCGGTTCCAAGCCGATGCTCTGGGCCAAGATGGACATCGTGGCGGGACAGGCGACCAACGTGGCCCAAGGTCGCTGGGGCTCGCCCTGGTCGGTAATCCAGGTCGCCAGTTTGCGCGAAGCCACTTGCCACACCTCGCCGATTTCTTGCGGCAAGTCGGCAACGCCCTCCGCCCGCCGCTGCCGTTCCTCGTCCGATAACTGCGTTGCCGAACCGAGTTCTTCCATCCGTTCCATCAAGGCGTCGATGAACTCGCAGCCGGGAATCAGTTCGCAGCCGAGCGAGATCTCCGCCAGCTTGGAACTCCACGACTGCCGGTACATCTTGCGCAGCACCTGGAGGGCTTCGGGCCGCCGCGGCTCGCCGACCTGGGGCGCACACATCGCCGCCAAGACCTCCGTCAGGACTTCGCGCGGCGTCGGCCTTTCGGCGGCATCGCAGGGCAGCAGGGCAACGACCTGCTCTTCGTCAGCGTTGGTGACGGCCAGCGTCCACACCGGCGCCGTGTCAGGATCGGCGCTACCCAGCCGCGTCTGCCGCACGTCCACCTGCCAGATTTCGCCTTCGGTCAGCGGCAAATCATTGACGCTGCCCTTCAGAAAATTCCACGACGGCCGGCGCGGGCTGCGCTGGCCGCCAGGCGGGGCGATCTGCAGGGTTTTCCGCACCCAGGCTGCGGCGCCGGGGGTGCTCCGCCAACCCGGCAAGAACGCGCCGGCATAACTGTGCGCTTCGCTGTCCTCGCCCAGAGCCACATACCCGGGCGGCTCGGACGGCAACGTTTGATTGCCCACCAAGTAGTCCGCGACAAACGGATTGGCCGCATGGGCCGCGCGCAGCAACGAGCGGGAGTCGTCCGTGTCGCCCGTGCCGCGATACGCCAAGAGGGCCCGGCCAAAATGCCATTCCGCCGAGGCGTCGTCGGGGTAATGGCGTAACAGCTGGCGCCACTCGTCGTCCTGGCCCACTTCGCACAGGTAGGAACTCAACACATAGCGCACGCCTTGGTTGTCGTTCGGGTTCAGCCGCAACAATTCCCGGCAGTGCCCGATCGCTTGCTCCCGGCGGCGCAGCGACCACAAGCACTGAGCCAATCCCAGCCGAGCCCGCATGTAGGGCCGGGTCTCCATCATGCCCCAGAAGTGTCCCGCGTATTGGTCCAGGGCGTCTTCGCCGCCCATCCCGCGCATGCCGGCCGCCACGCCCTGCTCCCATGCTTCCAACGCATCCTGGGCCGTGGGCGCCAGTTCCGCCAGGCACACATACGCATCGGCGCAATCGGGACTGATTTCCAGGGCCTGCCGGGCGAGTTCAAACCGGGCTTCCCAATCGTCTGCCTGGAACGCCTGAACCACCAGATTCTGGGCCCGCGCCAGCGCGGAATGATCCTCCCCCAGCGACTCTTCCTGACGCAAGTGCTGCCGCAACAGCCCTTCCAACACCCGCGGATCCGGCAGTCCTGCCGCATCCAACGGAACCGCATCGGGGGCGTGACGTTTTCGTCCTCGACGGCCCGAACCTTCTCCAGGCTGACGTTTCTTCTTCGACATTCTGCGGCTCCCTCCACGGCTTCTCGGGGACGAAACAAAGGCAACCGACATGGCCCGGATATTCTGTCCCAACCTGCCCTCGAGGGCAAGTGTCAAGAGCGTGAACTTAGCCGGCGGCGCCGCGGGACGTGAAGTCTTGATCTTTCACATAATCTTTCACTTAATCTCTTCCTACTGCCTTGGGAGCCGGGGGAGATTAGGTGAAAGATTAGGTGAAAGATTAAGGAGCCCTTAATTTCGACCATTCCAGAGTCGCCACTATTACAGATTCCTACAGGCGTCGAGTTTCCGGCACGGTACGGCCGCCGGTCATCACCGCGCCGGAAGATCATCCAGCGGAGGATACCACAGCGGCAACGGCGGAACGAGCGTGCAGGCCGTGTCCAGAGCGAGTTGGTTGGACACCCACACGAGACCGTCGCTGACCGCCTGCCGAACATCCAGATGCCCCAGCAGCAGTTGCACAAACTGAGGCCAGCCGCAGCGCAAGTAGGTGCGCCGGACTCGCTCGGCGGACAGGCGGCTGCCATGCGGCGTGACTTCTAAGATCCAGGGCTGGTCGCCGACCACGAAGCCCAACTCGCGATGGGCAAATTGCTTGTCGGCCTGCAACCGAGTCAGGAACTCGGCGTGCAACGCCTGAACCAGACGCTCGGCATCCAGCACCTTCACCAGGAACGCCTGGCCTCGGTCCATATCCTGCCGGCGAAACGCCCCGCCCGCGGCAAGCAGCGTCTGATGGACGGGATGATCCGGCGCTAACTCGACGCGAATATCACGCAGGTCCTGTTCGATGGCGTCGCCGCAAAAACGGGCCAGCAGCCGCAGCGCGGCATCGGGCCGGTTCGCGGCCGAAACCAACTCGACCAGCCGGGCATTCCGGGTTGCCGCATAACCGACGATGGCGGAAAAGGTCCCGTCCAGTTCGATCTCCGGCGAACCCTCGATGGCCACGTAAATCCGCTCGTAGCCGCGGCGATTGATCAACCAGCGCCAGTAGGCATCCGTCCGCGTGTAGCCGCCGTAAGCGCCGCGAAGGTGCTGCTCGTGCAGCCGGATCACGGCTGCCATTTCGACCCGCCGCAAATAGCGGATGTGCAACGGCGCCGGCGGGGCGGCGGCCAGCGGACGGACGCGGGGAACTTCGTGCGGCCGAAGGTGCGCCAGCACTTGGTGGCAGCTGGCCGCCGAAGAGCTGTGCCGTCCGCACACGACCCATCCCCGCCGCCGATAAAAATCGGGCTCCGAGGCGTGCAAGACCCCCAGCACCGCCCCCTCCCGGCGCATCTGGCGCTCGGCGGCATCCAACAGGGCCGACGCATATCCGCGGCCCCGGAACTCGGGCGAAACGGCCAGGCCGGCGACGCACGAGATCGGCAACGCCGCCGCACCGAATCGCATCTCCCGCGCCGTCAAACGCAGGTGCGCGGCCACGCGATCGCCGTGTTTGACCAACCAACGATCGCTCGGTTCGTAAGTTGGTTCGTCCAGCTGTGATTGAAAATCAGCACCGGACAGCTCGGGAAGCGTGCTTCCCAAGAACTGCTGAATGGCGGGATGGTCACCGGCCATGCCGGCCACCACTTCGATCCCCGCCGCAAGGCCCCGCCGCAAACCGGGGCGCCGCGCGGTGTCCTTCGCGCGTGCGAGAGCGGTGGAAGTCATTTCCAAGAATCCTTCTGTGGGAGATCCATCCGTCGCGGCAATCATCGTCCGCCGGCTGCTGAACCCAGCGTGCCGGTGATGATCCGCATCGCTCCAAGCCGCTAACTTAGACCCTGCCGCGGGAAAGGTCCAGTAGGAGCGGCCGCAATTTGTTCTCGGCGAACAAACAAAAGGAGAACTCGCGCGAGGCAAGACTCGTTTGCCGGCGCAGGTCGGCGGTCCACGCCGCGGCTTGCGACGCGGTCTGCTCGCGTTCCCGTTCCAGTGTCGCACTCAGCCGGGCATTGAGCCGTTCGATCTCCCGGTGCCGCACGCGCCGCTGACCGCGCGGCAAGTCGCGACTGATCCAGGTCCGCTTCTCGTCGACCCAACCGTCGGCCTCGCCATTTCGTGTCACATGGCGTTCGGGCTGAAAACGAAACTCCCGCAGCCGTTGTTTTGCGCTGCGGATCCGCTCTGTCAGCTCGGCCGTGCAATCGTCGAACAACAACACGGTTGCCGACAGGGTCACAAAACCGGGCGGCTGCAGACCGAAGAACCGCTCGATGATCAGGTCCGTCAATTGGTCGTACTTGGCCCCACCGATGCCGTGCAGGAACAGGTCGCTCAGCACCAGCCGCGCGTACATCGTCGTGACGAGTGCCCGCGGCCGCAACTTGAGGCCCTGCTGACCGAGCGTCACAAGGACTTCGACCGCTTGCCCGGCGTCGCCATCCTCTGTCAGCGGAAGTTGCACGCGAACGCTCGCCCGGTCCGTCAGCTCCAAACCGTCGCCATCGACCCGCACAAACGCCCGCTTGCGGGCCGGCGACGCACCGCTCCAAAGCCAAAACGGAGCTTCGCGCCATGTCCCGTCGAGTTCCAAGTCCGGCACGGGATGCGACCGGCTGCGGACGTGATTCACACGCCGATACTCGTGCAACGACGTGTTGTAAATCTCTTGAAGCCGCGGCAAACGGGCCAACAAGTGACACGCGAACCGGGCGAACGCCGGTGAATCGCAAACGGTGCTTAGCGGCACTTCCCAAGTGCTCTGGCCCCAGCGGCCCTCGAGCCGATGCCGTGCTTCGGCCAAGCACCTGCCCAGGTTCGGCGACCGCCGCCGGGCCTCCAGCACCAGTTTCCAATAGTCCGCGATCAGCGGTTGCGAGAGCATGGCGTCGCCTGCCGTGCGCACGCGATCCGCAAACGAGCCGAACAACTCGGCGTCGGCGACCTCCCGCTGCTCGAACGGAATCGCGTCGGCGCCCCGGTCCAGCGAAACCGAAATCACCTGGGGCTCGGCCGGACAGCCCGCGGGAACGCGGATCGACGGATTGCGCAGGATATCGTTGTCGATCAGCAGGTTGACCCCCTGGCCGTGCGATTTACGAGCCAAAGCCGACAAGGCGAAATTCTTGAACCAGACGCCCGGATGAAACAGCTGCGGCTGGTGCCCGGCCAGGATGACCGGCCCGTCTTCACGAGCGGCCGGTTCCACATCCCGATACGCGAGCGTATGACGCTGGGCTGCCTGCAGCAAATGGCGGCGAGCTTCCTTGCGCAGCTGGTGCAACGAGACCCCTTGCACTTCGCAAACCGCCTGCGCCGCAGCCCGCCGATTGTCGTCGATCAGCCCCGCCGCTGATTCCCAAGCCGGCTCGACCAGCGTTTGGCCATGCCCGCGAGGGGAACGGATCGGTTTGTAGGCTAGTTGCGCAGGCATCGCGAGGCTTGGTGATCCGCAGAGCAAGGGACGCGGCCGAGTGACAAAAAATCAACTACGAGACGAGCGCCGCATGGCAAGGCTTGGCCGCCCCGCGGCGCCTGCGGACCGCTTCCAAACTGCGCTGCAGCACATCGTAGTAGTGGTTCAACCGGGTCTGCGCGTCGTCCAACTCGCCGCCAAACGAACGCGATTCATCCAGGTAAATCAACGGCACGGGCAATTCGATCATCGTCAGCCCCGCCGCCACCGCCTGAACCCACAACTCGATCGGCATCGCGTACCCGGGCTCCGTCAGCCGCAAGTTCCGCAGCGCGCTGACGCGATACGCCTTGAACCCGCAAAACGCGTCTGTCAAATCCAAGCCCAGGCGGCGATTCAATTCGTCCGTGATCTGCCGATTGATCCGCTGCCGATCGGCCGGCGGTCGGCTGTCGCCGGCGAAGTGCTGCAGGTACCGGCTGCCGGACACGATGTCCACGCCTTCGCACGCCGCGACGAATTCCGGGATCCGCTGAGGCTCATGCTGGCCGTCACAGTCGATCGTCACGAGGTACTCGTAGCCGTTGCGGACGGCGAAATCGAAAGCGGTCTTCAAGCCGGCGCCATAACCTCGGTTCTGCGAGTGCCGCACCACGTGAATATCATTGCGGGCTGCCAGCAGGTCCCCCGTTCCATCCGTCGAGCCGTCGTCGACGACCAGGATTTCGGAACTGTACTCGCTCACTTCGTCAAGCACCGCGTCCACGTATCGGACTTCGTTGTAGACAGGTAAGGCTGTCAGCCAGCGTGAATTCATGTCGCCGTTCCAGGTTGTCGGTAGTTGCCTCGGGACCGATTACACGTCATTGTAGGAGAATGTCGGCCATCGTCAACGAACGGATGGGACAACTTCTCCCCCCATTTTCGCCGAACTCGTGCCGTTGCCGGAATTCACGTTGAAATGGCCCAGTCGCGCGCCGACTTTGAGGCGACCGGGCGAATTGAGGAAGTATACGGATGATCGATGTCAGCATGACCGCCCGGAAGATCATTAACAACGTCGAAACCGTCATCGTCGGCAAACGTCAACAACTGATCTTGTCGCTGGTCGCGTGGTTCTGCGAGGGACACATTTTGCTGGAGGACGTGCCGGGCGTGGCCAAGACGATGCTGGCCCGCGCCCTGGCCGCAAGCCTAGGCGCTTCGTTCAAACGGATCCAGTGTACGCCGGACCTGCTGCCGACCGACGTCACCGGCACGTCGATCTTCAACCAGAAGACGGTCGAGTTCGAATTCCGCCCCGGCCCGATTTTCGCGCAGATCGTCCTGGCCGACGAGATCAACCGCACGACGCCGCGCACCCAAGCCGCGTTGCTCGAAGCGATGGCGGAACAACGCGTGACGGTCGACGGCGTCACGCGCGAACTGCTGCCTCCGTTCCTGGTCGTCGCCACCCAGAACCCGATCGACCACGAAGGCACGTTCCCCTTGCCCGAAGCCCAACTCGATCGCTTCCTGATGCGTTTCAGCCTGGGGTATCCCAGCCTGGACGAGGAATTGAAAATGCTGGCCATGCTCCAGCACGGACATCCCTTGGACCGCTTGCAGAGTGTCGTCTCGGCGGACGAACTGGTCGCCTGCCAGCAGGCCGTGCGCGAGGTCGAAGTGCATGACAAAGTGCGGCAGTACCTGATGCAAATCATCCACGATACGCGCGAGCACGACGATTTGGCGCTGGGCGCCAGCCCTCGCGCCTCGACCGCCCTGTTCCGCACCTGCCAGGCGATGGCCGCTATCCGCGGCCGCAAGTTCGTCCAACCGGACGACGTCAAACGCGTGGCCGCTCCGGTGCTGACCCACCGCCTAATCCTGCGGCCGGAAAGCCGCCTGCGGAAGGTGACCGCCGAGCACATTCTGAGCGAACTGATCGCCGAAATCGCCGTGCCGACGTTGGAGGCGTAAGGCCCAATGCCACTTACTTTGGGACCATTTGGGTGCGTTTTTGTTAGCGGAGCGGCGCAAGCCGCCCGGTTTTCCTACTGTAATATCGGACGGCTCGCGCCGTGCCGCTACAAAGTAAGTGGCATTAGGCGTAGGCCCGTCAAGGCTCAGCACCACCGGAGATAGCCAACTGCTGGATCACACCCGCACAGAACTGCGCCAGCCGATTCGAAGCGATCTCGGCCTGCTCCTGCAGACGGAGCAGATCCTTGACCCATGCCGGCCGTTTCCACATCGCGCCGGCCACCGCTCCCAGCTTGCCGGCCCAGGACCGTTGGTCCAACAGCGTTTCGATCTCCGGCGGCCACTGGTCGTCCAGTGCGTCGCTGATCACGCGGACGGACAGGAACTTGGTTTTCTCACGCTGGCAAACTTCGGCGACCGACCGTGTCTCCATGTCACACGCCAACGCGGCATGCTCGTGTCCCAACGCCCGCTTTTGATCCGGTTTGTGAACCAGCCGATCGACAGTCAACAACCGGCCGACGTGCAACCCCTTCATTTCCGCCAATACGCCGGGGTCCAACTTCAAGCCGACTGTCAACTCGCCGTGCGTCGAATCCACCACCTGGTCGGCCATCATGATATGTCCTCGCCGCAAGTGATCGGCCAGAGCAGCGGCAAATCCAGCCGAAACGACCCAAGCTGGGTGATGGATGGCGATCACATCCGCCGTGGCCTGCGCCGCCGCTTTCGCACCCAAGCCGCACTCCGCGATCACCACTTGCCGGCCACACCAGCGGCCCGCATGCTCGACAAACGTCGCACAGCGAGTCGTCACGTTGCCCTCGAGCCGCCTTGTCAGCCCTTCCGCCTCCACCTCCGTGGACATCACGAACGCCACATCGCATGGCGGAAGATCCGCTGGACGGCGGACAGTCCGTTCGCCAGACACCTGCTGCCAGGTGTTTACCACCGCCTCCTGAATCTTCTGCCGGGCCGCTTGGCGGGCGTAGCTTACGACTAACCAACGCAACATCATTGCTCTCGGCCCTCTCTCTAATCATTTCAGTTTGCAAGCACCTGTGGCTCGTTTATGCCGCATGCGGTTGGCAGTGACCGTAACCCGAAGCGTAAGCGAGGCAGTTAAGGTGTTTCCTCGCTTACGCTTCGGGTTACAGTGGGGAAACGCCCAGTGTACCATCCCCAACCGTATGCGTTGTACATCGTGCGCGGCTGAGGATGGCAAATTCGTTTAATCGCGTGGGCAACGCCCCGCGCGTCGAGAAGTAAACCGATGGACACTCCACGCGCGGCCCGCTGGGCACGCGGTTAAACGAATCAACGCCGGCCGCGCGCGGTACATCACGCAGCGGATCGAATAAAATCAATTCAAAGACGTTACATACCTGTACATCCCGTATAAAGACTTCCGCCCCGTGAGTCTCTCTCAAACTGATCTTACTGCAACCGCCGTCCGATAAATAGAGACAGCATTGTTGACTATGATGATTAACATTGATATTATTCCAGTGGCATTACCTTAGGTGGAGGCTCGCACGTGATGGCCACGAGAGCAGTCCGACGGACGAAGCGAAACGATTCTTTCAACCACAGCCGAACCATGCTCACGATCTTGTCGCCGGAGGAACAGGCGGAGGAACCCACCTTGGCCGAGCAGCTGCAGCCGACGCCGGAGTTGCTGGAGGAGTTGCGGCTGCGCAGCGGCCAATTCGAGGCGGCGACGGCCCAGGAGATCTTGCGTTGGGCGGTCGACCGTTTTGCTCCGCGTTTCACGATGGCCACGGCGTTTGGCCCCGAAGGCATGGTCATCCTGCACATGTTGGCCGAGATTGCTCCCGAGACGCCGATTTTCAACTTGGACACGGGATACCAATTTCCAGAAACCTTGGAGCTGCGCGAGCGCGTCAAGCAGCGGTATGGAATGGAGGTCGAATTCAAGCGGCCGGAATTAACCGTCGAGCAGTACGAGCAACTGCACGGGGGCCCGCTGTACAAGACCAAGCCGGACCAGTGCTGTGCGGAACGGAAAATCCGCGTCCTGCACGAAGCCGTCCGCGGCAAGCATGCTTGGGCCAGCGGAATTCGACGCGATCAGAGTCCCGACCGGGCCAAAGCGGCGATCGTCAGCTGGGACCGGAAGTTCAGCCTGGTCAAGGTCAGCCCCTTGGCGAACTGGACCAAGAAAGACGTCTGGAAGATGATCGTCGATCACGACATCCCCTACAACCCGCTGCATGACCAGGGTTACACCAGCGTCGGTTGCTGGCCATGCACGCGAGCGGTGATGTTCGGCGAAGACGAGCGCGCGGGGCGGTGGAGCGGTTTTGCCAAGACCGAGTGCGGACTGCACACGCTGGACGAGGACAAATGAACGTTTCCGCTCGCACCGAATATGCCTGTCTTGCCCTGCTGGAACTGGCTCTGCATTACGAATCGAGCCAGCCGGTCCGGATCCGGGAAATTGCCGCCGCGCACGGCATCCCCCCGCAATTCCTCGTGCAGATTCTGCTCCAATTGAAAGCCGCCGGACTGGTCACCAGCACGCGCGGCGCCGCGGGCGGCTATCGGTTACTCCGGGACCCCGCCCAGTTGTCGCTGGGCGAGGTCATGAGCGTCATCGAAGGCCCCCCCCCCGGCGCCAACGGGAGCGCGGCCAATCCGACACCCCTGTCCCGCGTCCTGCAGAAAACATGGCACCGCGCCGCAGCCGTTGAACGTAAGTTGCTCGACTCGACCCGTTTCGCCGATCTGATCGATCAGCTGCATGAACCAGCCGAGCAGATGTTCTACATCTGATGGTTGTGCATGTCCGTTCGCGGAGCGAAAGGCGACTTTGGAAGCGACTTGTTGCCTCTCGTGGCCTCACGGCGACGATCTCGAACTCCCCGGCGGCAGGGCGCGGATTTCGTCCCGGAGCTGTTGATACATCCGGTCCTGCGGGCGGAGTTTCAACAGCTGTTCGGCGAATTGCAGGGCCGGCCTCGCGTCGTTGCGTTCTTTGTAGAACAGCGTCAGGCCAAGCAGGAACTGGGGGTTGTTCGGCTCGACGGCGTTGGCTTTCTGCAGCGCCTGCTCCGCTTCGTCAAAGCGGCGGTGCAGGTACAGCAGCATGCCATACCGGTACTGGACAAAGGCGGCGTCTGGTGCCAAGCGGGCGTCGCGGGCAAACAGAGCCAGTTCTTCGCCACGGAGCCGCGTGGCTTCCTGACGCAGCCGATTCGCCTCGGCAGCCGCCTTGTCCGCGGCCGGCGAATCGCCCAGCGACCCTGACTGGCCGGCGCGACGATCCTGCATTTCGGCCAGGCGGTCATACAGGGCGGCCAGATTGGTCCGCGGGCCGGTCGTTGCCGGCTCGACGTGTAAGGCATCCTGGTAGGCCTTGATCGCACGCTCGTCTTGGCCTTGCCCTTCGGCCAGGATCCCCAGCATGACGTGCGCTCCGGCCCGGTCGTTGTTGACCAACAGGCCGCGTTCAAACTCGGCCAACGCCTCGCGCAACTGCTCCCGCTGGGATCCTCGCAGCGGCCCGTCCGGCACGCCGCTGAGCGCGCGGGCCGCCTCGGTGCGCACCAGTCTGACGGGATCGCCCAACAGCGGCGCGAGGGCTTGAGCCAACTGCTCGTCGGTCAGGCGTCCCTGGAGATTGCCAAGCGCGGTGGCCCGGATTTGCGGGTGCGGATCTTTCAGCAATTCCAGCGTCGCGCTGGTGCTGTGCAGGCTGTCGAATTGCCCCAACTCCAGCAGGGCCGTGGCCCGGACGATCGCCGGCAGCCGCGCGTCGCCGGCCACTCGGACCAGGCCTTTTTCCGCTTCCGGTTCACCTCGTCGCCCGGCGTCCAGGATGGGGGCAAAGTACTTGTCGAACTTGCGTTCCTGCTGACGCTGCTTGCCGTACCATTCCTGGCAAGCCTTGTCCATTGCCTGATCGATCTGGGCCAGCGCCGCCTTGACCTTCTGGTCGCCATTCCGCGCCGCCAAGATCCAATCCAAGTACTGCCGCAAATCGTCGCGGTCCTGCAATCCGGCCTTTTCTTTGTCCAGGTCTATGTCCAGGTGACAACGGGTACAGGCGTTGGGCGTGCCCAGCTGGACACTCAAATCCGGCCGCGGATTACGGAGGCTGTGATCGCGCCTCGGGTGGACCTCCATGTACGTCGTCTGCGGCATGTGGCACTCGACGCACGCCGCGCCGGTCGAATCCGGCTGGTGAAAGTGGTGCGCCGGCGTGTCGTACTTGCCCGCCGGATGCTGATGGCACGACGTGCAAAGCGCATTGCCCGTGTACTTCGGCTTGGCCTTGTGCGGATCGTGACAGTCCGTGCAGCGGATCCCCTTGTGGTACATCTTGCTTTGGATGAACGACGCGTATTCATACACTTCGTCCAGGATCTGGCCGTCGGCGTGATACGTCGTCCGTTGCAGCAGTTCGTTGTTGTAGTAGTCGTAGTAGTTCCCGCCGGGCGGAAAACCCGGGTAGACGTGCGAGCGGCGGGAATGGCAGGGGGCACAGGTTTGGATCTGCGTTTCGGGGCTGTCTTTCAGTCGCGGTAAACCATACCCCCGCTTGCGGTCCCAGAACAGCGACTTGGCGTTGGCCAGTTCGACATGGACGCTGCCCGGCCCGTGACACGTTTCGCAACTGACGTCGATCTCCGAGAACGTCGTGTGGTAGGTGTCCGTGGCGACGTCATAATTCTTCTGCAGGTTCGTCGAGTGGCAATCCGCACACATGTTGTTCCAGCGCTGGGCGACGCCCGTCCAGTGCAGATCGTCGTCGGGCGCGAGCCGCTCGCGGACGTCCGGCGGGTGCAGGTAGAACCACTTTTTGCGTTTCGTGTCCCAGCAGATCCGCAGCACTTGGACCCGCGCGATTTCATGCGCGGGCATATCCGCCGGACGGTCGAACTCGACCATGTACTGCTGCAACGGATCGACGCCGAACACCCACTTGATCTCGAAGTCCGTCATGGCTCCGTCCGGTCCTTCCGTGTGGACCCAGTACTTCCCGTCGCGGCGGAACATGCGGGAGTGGATACCGAACTGCTCGAATTCCACGTCGTTGAAATCGCCCAGAACGGTCTGCGGGGTGGCGATATCCATGGCCAAATCGTGATGCGAACCCTGCCACGCGTCGTTGGCCTCGCGATGGCAATCGATACACGCTTGGCGCCCGACAAAGGTGGCTTGGGTGCTGTCCGGTAAACAGATCCACCAATCGGCCAGCACGAACCCGCCGCCCAGCAACAACGGCATCACCGCCCACAACAGAACCCGAACCCAACGAGCGGGCGGGCGGGATGGCTCAGGTATGGAAGCAACGGGGTCGGGCCGTTGATAAGTGCGGGTTTTGCGCATGGCAACAGATTATTAGCTGGCAAGCAACAGCGAGCAACACGAGACACCAAAAAACCTTCGGGTCCGATTGACTCCGACTTGGCGGTTGCTAGATTTAACACCGACGAAAGAGGCTGCGAACCGCACGGTGTCTACCAGCCGCAACGGCGTGAAGGCCTGCGGCTCGTCCATCGGGATCGCCTCCCCGTCCTTCGGCCCCGATGGTCGCCTGCCCCGTCCCATCCTGCGACCCCGCGCGGCAGACCAGCGTCACGTTTTTCAACAAAGCCGATCCAAAGTCGCTGGCTCCACTGGCCACGCGGGAACCTTGCCTTCGCCCGTCATGACGACAACACTTCCCCGTTTCCGACCCTTTCGGGGAATCGTCTCGACTCCCCTATTGACAAGCAAGAATCTGTGCCGTCCAATTTTGAATAAGTGGAGTCGCTTAAACCCCTCGACTCTCGCGTCGTACCGCTGCAGAGTCGCCGGTGGTAACGTGACTGTGACAAGGGGATAGTCCCGCAAATTGCATTTTATCACCAGCCCGAAACGAAGACGTTCGCAGCAGGTCGGGCTGGTGATGAAATTCATCGAGAAGGTGATAATCCCGCTGATATTCACATTCGTTGGACGCGGTCGAAAAATTTCGGCAGGTCCATGTCGACGCATTGACGATATCCGGCACGGATGTGAGATTGGACCTGCTTCGCTGCTCCGTGGGCGGAGCGGCCTGGTCGAAAGCCGAAACTCGACTCCGAGAATCCGGCGTCGAAAATCGGCGTGAGGACTTGCAGGATGGCTTGTTGGAGCACGCGATCGATCACGTTGGGAATTCCGAGATTTCGCGCGCCGCCATCCGGTTTGGGAATCGACTTCCGCCGGGCCGGACCCGGTTGGTAAGCTCCTTCCAGGAGTTGCCGCCGGATCTCCGGCCATTGCGGCCGATAGGTTTCCGGAAACTGGTCCAGGGTGACGCCATCGGGGCCGGGGGCTCCGCGGTTCGCCCGGACGTTCTGCCAAGCCGTTTCGAGATTGGCCTGGTCGACAATCCTCTCCATTAGGTTTTCTGAGGTCATGCTCAAGGCTGACTTCTCCACGGCCGCCGAGACCGATTCCTCCGTCGGGAGTTCCGACGCGGTGCTGCCGCAAGCCTCCTCGGTACAAATGAGGTCGAGTTGGTTTTCGTTTGCCGGACGGTTCGAGGTCATGGATGGTTCTACCTTGGTAAGAAATCGTTTGGCCCTTCCCGTCTCCGTTGGACTCAGAGGGTCGGTACTACGGCCGCTGCTGACTTCGGTGCGCACGGCGCGGAGTTACCCCCGGCCGCCCAGCCTTTCGGGCAAGCCCTACTCACGGGTACGCGTCACAGATCTCCCCAAATAAGGGCGTGAACTGTCGCTGCACAAGCTTGCCATCTACCTTGGGGTCTGTCGGGTCGGGTTTCACTGTCCACCGGCAGCTCACCTCAGGGTCTCACTCGGCCTGATATGGCGTTTCTGTTCGTAGCCTCGCAGCTTTGGCGTGGATGCGACGACCAGAAATGATTGGCCGCTTAACCAGCACATCCGCAGGCTTCCTTCCCACGGTCGGTCACCCTTCCGCAGTTGCCTTCGCCTATGTACTTTTGCTTGTTCGGTTTACGTTCGGTACACTGTCCTCCCAAACAAGCCCGTTTTCGTACAGGGGACTTGCACCCCACAAGTTCACGCCCATGTTGGGCGTACGGTCAACCCGAGCGGCGGTTCGGGCGGATTTACAAACGAAAGGTTCTTGGCCGCCGTCAGGTTACCTTGGTCGTTCGTGCCTTGTGGCACGCGGCCCACGGATGGCTGCGGGAATCGGGTCCCGTGCTCCGGCGTTGATGGTGCGGTGTCCGCGATTGGCATCGGCTCCGAGGCGGCACGCGGCGCCGGCTGACAT
>CAZXYZ010000008.1:0-155696 GCA_964645045.1 uncultured Pirellulaceae bacterium
ACCACAAGGGTGGCACATCTTAGGTCCACTCCGGCCCGTGGGAATCCAGGCTAGTACCAAACGGGTTTCTGATAAACCGTAACGTTCAAGTTGTTGCCGCGATCGGATGTTAGTCGGCTTCAGCCGACTCGCCGTTTGCCACCAGCTTCAGCTGGTGGGAGGTGATACCACAGGCCGTTTGCACGAGCCGGCTTTAGCCGGGCTTCTCGATCCTGGTTTCAACCGTATGACCGAGCGACCCGGGGGAGCACCAATTCGCGCGGGGGGACGTCTCAAGACATGACGAGAAGTCCGGCTAAAGCCGGCTAATGCGAGGTTCGTCCCTGCTCCCCACCAACTGAAATTGGTGGCAGACGGTGAGCCGACTAAACTCGGCTAACAAAGAACACGGGTATTTCATTTTGTGTCCGCATGCTTTATCTTGCGCGGTTGAGGGTGGCACGCAAGAAGCTTTAGATGCCCCCGCCGCCAGGACCGCAGCCTCGCGAGCCGAATCCAATGCGGTGACAAGTCACCACACTCCACGCCGACATGCATCCCAACTCGATGCCCACCCCAGCGTCCAGCCTCGCCATCCGGCGGGCGAATAATGCCGACAGTGCCGCGATCCGAGCGGTCCTGTTGGCCGTACGTACGGAATACGGCGTGCTGTCGGACGTGGGCGCGAACGACCCGGAGTTGGATGACCTGGAGGTCAGCTTCTTTCAGGGCGGCGGGCACTTCGAGGTGATCGAAGATACCGCCGGTCGCGTTGTCGGTTGCGCGGGATTGTACCCGCTGAGTCGCCACCGGGCGGAACTGTGCAAGATGTACATCGAACAATCCGCGCGCGGACAGGGCCTGGGCAAACGGCTGGTCGAAAACCTGCTCGCCGCCGCTCGCCGCAGCGGTTTCCGGGAGGTCTGGTTGGAGACCAACTCGGTGCTGACCGAAGCCATCACCTTGTACACCCGGAACGGATTCGAGCCCGTCGAACCGGAGCACCTGCTGCCGCGCTGCGATCAAGCATTCCTGCTGCGTTTGGAATGAATGCGTTGGATCACCTCAGGCCATCGCGCTGATTTGTTACACAAGCACGCGTTTTCTTGCCCCGAAGGGCAACGCTGTGAAGCATTTTCGGACCGCGAATTGCACGGAACGGAGTAGCCGCGTTCGCCAGAACGCGGGCCCAATGTCCCGAAAGCCCCGCATTCTGGCGAATGCGGCTACCAAAATGCTTCACCGTGTTGCCCGAAGGGGCGTAAGGCACAACCCTATTGGCAGTTGTGTCTCGAACGATCCTGACAGGCCGCGAGTCCGGCCCGCCCAGTTAAGTTTTCGGAAATTTCTTGCAAGGCGCAACTTGTACTCGACAATTTGCCCGGGACTTGCGAGAATTTAGGCAGGTGGGCGCGTCGCCTGCCAAGGTTATTCTTGTCGTATTCTCCTCGTCCCGTGCGCTGGAGGCCCAAAATGTTTACTCGACGTACACGTGGTTTTACCGTGGTGGAACTGCTGGTGGTGATCGCCATCATCGGCGTGTTGGTGGCGTTGTTGATGCCGGCCGTGCAAATGGCCCGCGAATCGGCCCGCAAGGCCCAGTGCGTCAGCAACATGCGGCAGTGCGCGATGGCGATCTCGAACTACGCCAGCAACAAGGGGGCCCTGCCGCCGTCGCGGTCGGTCGTCTCACTCGGCGCTCCGGCGACGAGCGTCCCTCTGAATTGGGTCTACCCGGTGTTGTCCGAATTGGAACAGAGCGGCATTCACAATCAGATCCGCACCGGCACCGCGCCGCCGCCCACCAGGCTAAACGTCCTGATGTGTCCCAGCCAGGTGCGATTCGAATCCCAGGATTACCCGCTTAGTTACGTGGTGAACGGGGGACGCCTTAACGCAACCAACGCTGGTTCTAAAGTTTACAATTTTGATTGGACTGCCAACGGGGTCTTCGTCGACAAAGGGGACACGACCGTCGTGGCGCCGTCGACGACGCCCGTGGGAACAACCGTCCGCCCGGACATACATCGAATCGAAGAGATCGCCAAGTACGACGGGACTTCGAACACGCTAATGATGTCGGAGAACCCCAATGTAGGCGGGTGGTTGTATGCACCAAAGGAACAGTACTCCCAGATGCTCTGGTTCCCCGAAGGCTATCAAAAGGCCGTGGCGCCGGATCCCGTTTACTCGACGCCATTCCCGGGAGAACTGAACCAGAATGTGCGAACCCTTGTCTCAGCGGACTTCGATACTGAACCTCACTACGCACGGCCCGGCAGCTATCATCCTGGCGGGTTCAACGTTGTCCTGTGTGACGTCGCCGTCCAATGGATCGGCGACACGATCGACTACGGGGTGTACGCCGCCCTGATGACTTCGCGGGGCGAACGAGCCAATGACCCCACGAACACGTCGTTTACAGCCACGACGCCAACCTGGCAATCGCCTTCGTCCGCGCTCTACCCCGGTACGGCGTATTGACATACAGGCCGGCTCGAAGTTCCGCAATGACTTCGCGTGCCGGCTGTCCTTCGCCTCGGCGGGCTTCCTCCAACGCGGTCCTGATTGCGGCGGCGCTATCCGCCAGTTCCTCCGGCGAAGGGTGCTAAACGCGCCAGATGTCCAAGCACTCCTCGGGAGACATGCCTACGGGGTCTTGTTCCAGTTGACATCCGATGAACTGATAGAACTGCTGAAGTTCGTTCGCCATGATCGAGGCCATGTGCCATTTCTCCATCGGAGCATTCTAGCATTTCCCCGAGCGCCATCACGACGAGTCTCAACCGGCGGACTTGGATCGCAGCAACTCGTCCATCCAGGCGGCGTCCTCGGGCGGCAACGGCGGTTGCAGTGGGCGGCGGTAATCGATGTCGTCATACCGTCCGTTGCGATAGCACTGAGTGATGATCGCTTGCAGGTTCAGCGGCACATCGGCGTGATCTTGGCCGAGTGGAATTCCGATCGTCGGCAGTAACTGCGGGAGCGGCAGAGGGTAGACTTCGACCTTCGTCGGCTGCCAACTCCGCCGGACCCAAGCCAGGTACAACGAGCGGTATCGGTGCGATAGGCTGGCCAGAGGAAACACGGCGGACCGGTCCCCTTGCCGGGTCAAATCGATTTCCACTTGATTCACGCCGCCAGCCCGATACTCCCGCTGTTTGCGGACGTACAGATCGTTCCCGTCCCCAGGCAACTTTTTGGTGGGATTGAACAGATTAGCCGCTGGTGGACCGACCGCCAGTGCTGCTCCAGATAAGGGTCCATTCCGGGGAAGGGGCTGTCCATCGTGGCTCCGTGATCGAATCAGGCCGGCTTGGTGACGGCGTCGAACAGCGACTGAATCCGCAGACGAAATCCGGGCAACACATCGCCACCGTCCAATTCCTGGTCCGCTTCCAGCACGCTCGCTTCCCGGCTTGATTGGTACACGTACACACGGCGCGTATTGGGGAAAATGACCCACACCAAACGCACCCCGGCTTGAAAATACTCGACGATCTTGTCGTCGACGGTTTCCGCCGTGTTGCTACGACTGATGATCTCAATCGCCAAGTCGGGCACCGCATTCCAGGCGTCCTCGCGTCCGGGAGTAGACTCGCGCCAGCGGGGGTACGAGACGAAAGCCAGATCGGGACGACGCTTGAGGTCCCGGGTGGCGTCCAAGACAAACAGCATTTCGGACACCACTTGCCCCAGCTTTTGCTGCCGGGCGTAAGGTGCCAGAAACTCGAACAGCGCCGATGCCAAGAGAACCTCGTGTGCCCCCATCGGCTTCAACTCCAAGCGTTGACCGTCGACGACTTCGAACAAGTCTTCGAAGTCGGACAAGAAACTGGTTTCTGGATTTCGGACGCATGTCGTGGTCATGAGGTCATCGTACCAACTGGTTTCAGGCCGGATTCTGCAGAAGTTTAGCGGTTCAATTCCTCGTGGCCGAAAAAGGGACGTGCCCCGTGGCGGATATGAAGGACGAAAACCCTTGTGTCATAGATCGTGAACAGGATGCGGTACGACCCGTACAGCAGCTGCCGAAGTTCTATATCGCACCAGTCGTTCTCCGGCGCAAAACCGCAACGTTGCGGCATTTGCTCCAAGGTATCGACTTTGGTATACAGCCCCTGTCGCCAGCGTGCAGCCCTGGCCGACGAGTAGTTGTCGCGAATCCAGCAGTAGGCTTCCTCGAGTTCGCGTTCCGCAGGTTCCGTGATTTCAACGCTGTGTTTCATACTTTCGGCCGAGTTCGTTCAATGCCTCACGGAACGGTCGAACTCGCTCTTCTTCAACCGCCTTCCACCCCGCGTGGATACCCTGCAGGGACGCCTGTAGTTCGGCGTCCGTGCCAACCCCCATGATCTCGCGGTACACGTCGACGGACATCACAACTACGTCCGTGCCCGTGAGGTGGATGGGACCGCCGTGCTGCTGTTCGACAAATTCTTGGATCTCAAGTGTGCTATTGGCGCTCATGGCATTATCGTACCAACTGGTTTCTGAGCCGGCAACAAGACGAGTTTTGTAGGTTCGGCACCATCACCCCTCCCACAGCTTGCGGCACGGGTGGCCTTCGTTCATCGTGGGACGCTCGGGGCGGCCTTTGTGCAAATAGGTCAGCTGCATGTGGTCCAGGCCCAGCAGGTGCAGGATGGTGGCGTGCAGATCGTGGACGTGCAAGCGGTCCTCGACGGCGCGCAGGCCGAGTTCGTCGGTGGCTCCGATGGTCTGGCCGCCGCGGACGCCGCCGCCGGCCATCCACATCGTGAAACCCCACGGGTTGTGGTCCCGGCCGTCGCCTTTCTCGCTCATCGGCGTGCGTCCGAATTCGCCGCCCCACACGACCAGGGTTTCGTCCAGCAAGCCGCGCCGCTTCAAGTCGCGCAGCAGACCGGCGACCGGCTGGTCCATGCCGAGGCACAGGCCCGAGTGGTTCTTGTCCAGGCCCGAATGCGCGTCCCACTTGCTGCCGGACCCGTGATACAGTTGGACAAACCGGAGGCCGCGTTCAACCAGGCGGCGGGCCAGCAAGCACATCCGTCCAAAGGAAGCCGTCGCGGGTTGATCCATGCCGTACAACTGCTGCGTTTCGGCCGTTTCGCGGTTCAGATCGACCGCTTCCGGCGCGGCGGCTTGCATGCGAAACGCCAATTCGTAACTGCGGATGCGGGCGTCCAGTTCCGACTGTTCGCCCCGTGTTTCCAGGTGCCGTTGGTTCAGATCGTTCAACAACGCCAGTTTGGACCGTTGCCGCGCTTCGTCCATGCCCTTGGGCGGCGACAAATTGCGGATCGGCTCCTGGTCCGGGAAGATCGGCGTGCCTTGATAGGTCGCGGGCATGAAGCCCGGCCCCCAATTGCGCGGTCCGTTGACCACTTTGCCTGGATCGTCTTCCAAGACCACAAACGCGGGCAGGTTCTCGTTCTCGGAGCCCAGGCCGTAGGCGACCCATGCTCCCAGCGATGGACGGCCGCCCAGGATGGACCCCGTATTCATCTGGCAGACGCCGTTGGAATGATTCAGACCGTCGGCCCAGCAGGATCGGATCACGGCGATGTCGTCGACGCACTGGGCCGTATGCGGCAGCCAGTCGCTGACCCAGGTGCCGGCTTGACCATGCTGCTTCCAAGTTCGTTTGCACGCCATTAGCGGCGTGCCATATTCACCCATCGCCGTAATGACCGTGCCAAAACTGTCCGGCAGCGGCTGACCTGCCAACTGGTTCAACAGCGGCTTGGGGTCGAACAAATCGATGTGGCTGGGCCCGCCTTCCATGAACAGAAAAATGACGTTCTTGGCCCGCGGCGGATGGTGGGCCGCCGGAGCGGAACTGGCGGGCGCCGAGGCGAGGGCCAAGTCTCGGCCGAGCAGGTAGCTGAGGGCGAGTGCCCCGAATCCGCCGCCGCCTTGGAGCAGCATGTCGCGGCGAGTCAGCGCGCGCTCGTGGTGCGGGATTCGCGGAAGGCTTCTTGGTGCGGGCATGTCGCGGGTTCCCAGGGTGGGGCAAAGGCGGGCTCAGACGTACAGAATTCAATTTTGGCCGATGGAAAGTCCTGCCAGATGGAACGACCTCGCTCGGCCAAAATTGAATTCTGTACGTCTGAGCCCTAATCGGTATACAAGAATTCGTTCGAGTTCAGCAGCACGTGACACAAGTCGATTGGCGCGGCCGTTCCGTCGTGGAGCCACTGCACGACAGCCTCGGCCTCGGCCGGTTCCGGGACACGGCCATACACGATCCGGTACGCGTGAAGGACCGTGGCTCGTTCGTCGGACGTGGCGAGTTTGTTCAAGCGTCGAGCCAATGCCTCGGCCCGCTGCAGCGGCCAGGCGCCGTTGATCATCAGCAAGGACTGGGTGGGCGTGGTCGTAACGTTGCGACGGTCGGTGTTGGTGAAAGGATCGGCCATATCGAACGCGTCCAGCACCGGATCGCGCGTGTTGCGGATCGCCTTGGTATAGACGCTCCGCCGCGGTTGCGATGCATTGACGCTGGGGCCGCCGGCGGTCAGATCCAGTTCTCCGCTGACCGCCAGCATCGCGTCGCGAATCTGCTCGGCATCCAATCGCCGCACCGGCGCATGCCACAGCCAACGGTTGTCCGGGTCCTTTTGGCGAGCCAGATCGCTACCCGGGTGCCGCGATGCCTGGCGGTACGTGGCCGAAGTCACAATCAAGCGGTGCAGCGGTTTGAACCGCCATCCGTCGGCGATGAACCGGCATGCCAGCCAGTCCAACAACTCGGGGTGCGAAGGCGGCTCACCCAAACGGCCGAAATCACTGGGCGTTGAAACCAAGCCGATGCCGAAATGCTGCTGCCAGACCCGATTGACAATCACCCGCGCGGTGAGTGGATTGTCGGGACTGGCCAGCCACCGGGCCAGGGCGGTGCGGCGGCCGGTCGAGTTCCCCGACGGTGGTGGCTCGATCGTCACGGGAGGTGGACCGAGCACGGTGAGGAATCCCGGCTCGACCGCGCGCTGCTCCCGCCCGCTGGCCATCAGCGTCGGGGGGGCGATCGCTCCCACGTCGGTCACGGTGAATGCGGGCGGCAAGTCCTTGGGCCGCAAATCATCGAACTGTTTCAGCTCTTGCTGCAACTGGTCCCACTTGGCTTTCTGCTCGCCCTTCAGTTGGCTGCCGAAATTGATCCGTGCCACTTCTTCGCCGGCTTGGCGATTGGCCAGTTCAGCCAATTGATGCTCCAGCGGCGTACGTTGGGAAACCTCTTTGAGCAGCATGTCGCGGACATCCCGCGGGAACTTGTCGGCGGCTCGTTTGCGGGCCGCTTCGACCAGTGGCTTTTCCAGTTCGTCGATGGCGGCGCGAATTGCTGCCGTCTTCTCGCGCCACGCAGCCAACTGCGCCTGGTGCTGCTGCCACGCCTCGCCGGTTGCGTACGGCAGATCGTCGCGGGGCAGCAACGGCGTGAAGAACGCCTTCAGGCGGAAATAGTCTTCCTTCAAGATCGGATCGAACTTGTGATCGTGGCAACGGGCGCAGCCCATGCCCAGCCCCAAAAACACCTCGCCGGTCACGTTGGTGACGTCGATCAGGATGTTGTCCCACTGCGTCCGTGCGTCGCGCTGGTTGTACTCGTAGATTCCAAGCCGAAAATACGAGGTCGCGGCCAGCGTCTGGGGATCGTGCGGCGCGACTTCATCCCCGGCTAATTGCTCCAGAATGAAGCGGTCGTACGGCTTGTCATCGTTGAATGACTGAATGACGTAATCCCGGTACCGCCACGCATGTGGGCGAAAAGCATCCTGCCGGAAGCCGTCCGATTCCGCGTAGCGAACCAGGTCCAGCCAGTGCCGCGCCCAGCGTTCTCCGTACCGAGGACTGTCCAGCAAGCGATCGGCCAGCCGCTCGTAGGCATCGGGCGCCGAGTCGGTCATGAAGGCGTCGATTTCTTTCGGACTTGGCGGCAGGCCGGTCAGGTCAAAGTACAGCCGCCGCGCCAGCGTACGCCGATCCGCTTCCGGCGCCGGGGTCAAGCCTTCGGCATCGAGCCGAGCCAAGACGAAGCGATCCAGATCGTTGCGAACCGGACGATTCGAGTCGAGGGCCGGCGGCGGAGAATCCTGGATGGGCTGGAAAGCCCAATACGCGCGGTCCTCGTCCGTAATCTTCGGCTTGGCCGCGGCGGGCGTCCGGACTGAGCTATCGCGTCCGGGCCAGGGTGCGCCGATCTCGATCCACTTGGTAATCGCCGCGATCTGTTCGGACTCCAGTTTCCCGTCGGGCGGCATTTCCAATGAGTCGTAACGGATCGCTTCGACCAGCAGACTCTCGTCCGGCTTGCCGGGCGCTAGCGCCGGGCCGGATTCGCCGCCGGACAGGAGCCCGGACAGCGAATCGACTCGCAAGTCGCCCCGCTGCGACTGGTTGCCGTGGCACTTGAAACAATGTTCGGCCAACACCGGCCGGACCTGTTCCTCAAAAAACCGAACCTCTTGGTCCGTTGGTCCTGCCGCGATGACGGTTTTCGAAACGCCCGCCAAGCAAGCGAGCGTCAGTGTCAAACAGATTGCCTGTCGCTGGTATATGGCCATGACGCCATATCTTAGAGCGGCGCCCGCCGATAATCAATCGACCATCTTGGATGGGTTCCGGTGCCACGACTGCAAAGGTGCTAACCTCGCTGGAGTCCACGCTTCAGCGTGTGAGGCGGGTCATGCCCGCCGCAAGCGACACGCTAAAGCGTGAACTCCAACTTGCCGGTGCTCAACTGGTGGCCCGCATGGTCACTCGGACAACGCCTTCGTCGGTGGTCGTCTCCGTGTTCATGCCGGAGCGGTGGAAAATCTTCAGCATGCCGCTGTTTTCCGGCAGTACGTCCGCGTGGAACTCGTGGATTCCGGCCTGCCGGCCGATGTCGATCAGGCGATGAAACAAATGGCTGCCGATGCCCTTACGCTGCCAGTCGTCGCGGACCACGAAGGCCATCTCGGCGGAGCGTTTCGCCGGGTTGGTCATGTAGCGGCCGACCGCCACGATCTCCTCGAGGCCGGCGTGACCGCGGACCACCACCAAGGCCATCTCCGTGTCGTAGTCTACGTTGCAGAACATCTGCAGCTTGTTGTGCGGCAGCGATTTCAGCGTGCCGTGATACCGCAGGTACTTCGTCTGCTCGCTGAACGCATAGAACATGGCCTTGATATAGTCCTCGTCGGACGGCCGAATTGGCCGCACCAGGAGCTTGGTGCCGTCGTCCAGCGGCATGGTCTCTTCCAATTCATCGGGATAAGGATGGGCGGACGGCAGAATCTGGTCGGCGTACACCAAGCGGCGGCGTTTGGCGGTGTGCAGCAGTTCGGAGCGGAAATCCGGGTGCGCGACGTGGATCAGGGCCATGGCGCGTTCCCGCATCGTCCGGCCGTGCAAGTAAGCGATTCCGTACTCGGTGACCACATAGTGCGTATCGCCGCGCGTGGTGACGACGCCGGCGCCTTGCTGCAGGAAGGGGACGATCCGACTGTGGACGTTGCCGTCCTTGTCCGTCGCCGTGCTGGGCAAGGCCAGTACGGGCTTGCCGCCGCGGGCCATCGATGCGCCCCGCATGAAGTCGGCGTGGCCGCCGATGCCGCTGTACAACCGCTCGCCGATGGAATCCGCCACGGCTTGGCCGGTCAAGTCGACTTCGATGGCCGCATTGATGGCCACAATGTTGTCGTGCTGGGCAATCACCCGCGGATCGTTCGTGTACTCGGATGGGTGCATCTCGATTTGCGGGTTGTTGTGCAGGAAGCAGAACAACTCCTGGGACCCGGCGGCGAAACTGCCCACGGTCTTGCCCTGATGGATCGTCTTGCGGTCTCCCGTGATCACGCCCTTTTCCGTCAACCGCATGACGCCGTCGGAGAACATCTCGGTGTGGATTCCCAGATCGTTCCGGTCGGTCAGCGACAGCAACACCGTATCGGGCAGCCGGCCGATGCCCAGTTGCAGCGTATCGCCGTCGGCGACCAGACTGGCGACGTTGTCCGCGATCCGCGCCGTGATTTCGTCCGGCTCGCTGATCACGGGCCATTCCAGCAGCGGTTCGTTGTGTTCGACCAGATAGTCGATGTCGCGGACGTGAATGAAGCTGTTGCCCAAGGTGCGCGGCATGTAGCTATTGACCTGGGCGACCAGCAGGTGGGCGGCCAGGGCCGCCGAGCGGGTCATGTCGACGGACACGCCCAAACTGCAGAAGCCGTGTTCGTCCGGCGGGCTGACCATAATCAGCGCCACGTCGATCGGGATCCGGCCGGACTTGAACATGCTGGGGATCTGCGAGAAGAAGATCGGCGTGTAATCGGCGCGGGCCTGGCCGACGGCTTCGCGGACGCTGTTGCCGATAAAGAACGCGTTGGCGCGGAACCGGCTGGAGTATTTGGGATCCGTATATGGCGCGACGCCCATCGTCAGCACGTTCAGCAGTTCGGTATCTTCCGCATCGCTGCCGGATTCCACCAGCGCGCGGACCAGCTCCTGCGGCTCGCCGCACGCGGAACCGATAAACACGCGGTTGCCCGGCTTGATATGCTTGATCGCCGCACTGGCCGACACCAATTTCTTCCGCCACGTTTCACGCCAATCAACAGCCATGATTGCTCACCTACTCCTTGGAAAGAATGATCCTCGCGTCGGCGACCACCGCGCCCTTGCCGCGTGGGTAGACCAGTAACGGGTTAATGTCCAACTCGTGGATTTCCGGGTGTACGGTTACGAATTGACTCAGACGCATCAGGCATTCGGCCACCGCCGACAAATCCGAAGGCGGTTCGCCGCGGGCGCCCTGCAGTAGCTTGATACTGCGGATTTCGCGGATCATTTCGTCCGCTTCATTTTCGCGGATGGGAGCCAGACGGAAAGCGACATCCTTGAGGATCTCGGTGTAGATGCCGCCCAGACCGACCATCAACACCGGACCAAACCGCTTGTCCCGCGTGACACCCAGGATCACTTCCTTGCCGCGGTCCATCATCTTCTGCATCAGCACGCCCCAGATTTCCACGTCGTTGCCCAGCCGGGCACGGACGGTGGCGAGCATGGTGTCGTGCGCCGCACGGACCGCCGGGCCGTCGCGCAGATCCAACTGGACGCCGCCCACGTCCGTTTTGTGCAGGATCTTGGGGCCGACGATTTTCATCACCACGGGATAGCCCATTTCGTCGGCCACCGCCACCGCTTCGTCCGCCGAACGTGCCAGCTTGAACGGCACCGTGGGAAAGCCGTACGCCTTGAGCGCTTCCAGGGCCCGGATCTCGATCAGCTGCGGCCGGCCCGCGTCAAATTCGTCTTGAAACAGCTTTTGGACCGACTCTTTGTCGGCCTCAAACTGCCGGTATCCGCGGATCTTGGACCGCACCCACTCCGAAAAACGGCTCTTGGCGGCCATCGCCCGCATGGCGTTTTCTGGAAAGGCAAACGTCGGCACTCCGTATTTTTTCTGCAGGACTTCGACCCCGGCGGATACGTCCTCCAGGCCCATCAGGCAGGCCGCCATCGGTTTGCTGCAGAACTCCTTCGTCTCGCCGATGACCACGGCGATTTCGGTGACGTCCGTCATCGTCTGCGGCGTGACAATCACCAGGACTTGATCCACGGTCTCGTCGGCGGTCACCGCGTCCAAGGCGGCACGGTAACGGTCGCTGCGGGCGTCCCCGATTACATCCACGGGATTCTTGATGCTGCCCACGGTCGGCATCTGGAACTGGAGCGATTTCTTCGTGTAGTCGCGGAACTTGGCCAACTCCAACCCGTTGCGGATGGCGGCATCGGTCGCCATGATGCCCGGCCCGCCGGCGTTGGTGACAATGGCGGTCCTGCGGCCGGCAGGCAACATCGGGTCGGTGAAGACTTCGGCCAGATCGAACAACTCCGCCACCGTTTCGACGCGGAAGGCGCCCGCCTGAGTCATCAGCGCGTTATACAATTCGTCCGAGCCCGCCAATGACCCGGTATGGGAAGCAGCAGCGGCGGCGCCTTCGGCCGTCCGGCCGCTCTTGATGACCAGGATCGGCTTGGGGCTCTTCCCGTGCGTGATCTCGTGGGCGGCGGCCAGGAACCGGTGGCCGTCGCCGATTTCCTCGACGTACAGCATGATCGCTTGCGTTTTGTCGTCGGCAGCCAACGAGCGGAGCAAATCGACTTCGTCGATGTCGCACTTGTTACCAAAACTGACGAACTGCGAAAACCCGATTCCGCGCCCTTTGGCATAATCCAGCAGCGCCGCGCACAACGCCCCGCTTTGCGAAATCAGGCCCAGGCAGCCGTGGGGCGGGATGTCGCGGCCGAACGAGGCGTTCATCTGCACTTCCGGATCGGTGTTGATCACGCCCAGGCAATTGGGGCCCAGGATCGACAAGCCGCGTTCGCGGGCGATGTCGCGAATCCGCAATTCCCGGATCGCTCCTTCCTCGCCAACCTCCTTGAAACCCGCCGAAATCACGACCATGTGTTTCGTGCCCAATTCCGCGGCTTGTAGCACGACCCGTTCGACGTGGGGCGACGGAACCACCACCACCACCAAATCCGGGACCTCACCCAAGGACTGCAAATCCTTGAAGCACGGAACGCCCAAGATGCCGCGTGCCTGCGGGTTCACGGGATAGATGACACCCGTGTAGTGGCCGTAGATTAAATTACGGATCACCGCATGACCCACCGACCCGACTTTGCGGGACGCCCCCACCACCGCAATCGATGTGGGGAAGAATAGCGGCCTTAGATCGCGCGCCGGGGGCAACGTCAAAGATGCAAGTTCAGCGACGGCAGTCATTTCTTCTCCGTTTCTTCACGGTTTCAGTTATGCAGCTATTCAAGTATTCCAGTCGGTAGGTAGTTTGTAAAGGGCTGTATCGCCACAAAATGACGATCCAGCCCCCAGAACGCCTTAGTTTAGGTCGGCACGGTTCATTGGAGGCGATCCACCACCAACCCCCGGGCTTACGCCGCGGGGTTCGCCAAGTTAGGCCGGCTGGATTCACTGGGGGCGGTTCGCCACCAGATGCTCCACGACCGACGGATCGGCCAACGTCGAGGTATCGCCGACGCTGTCCAATTCGTTTTCCGCGATTTTCCGCAGGATCCGCCGCATGATCTTGCCGCTGCGGGTCTTCGGCAGACCGGGAGCCCATTGCAGGACGTCCGGCGTGGCGATCGGTCCGATCTCTTTGCGGACGTGCTTGACCAGCACAGTCTTCAACTCGTCGGTGGGCTCGATTCCGGTCTTCAGCGTAACGTACGCATAGATGCCTTGCCCCTTAATGTCGTGCGGATAACCGACGACAGCGGCTTCGGCAACGTACGGATGGCTGACCAGAGCGCTTTCGACTTCGGCCGTTCCCAAACGATGTCCCGAAACGTTGATCACGTCGTCGACGCGGCCCAGCAGCCAGTAGTCGCCGTCCTTGTCCCGCCGGCTGCCGTCACCCGTGAAGTACATTCCTTTGTAGGCGCTGAAGTACGTCTGGATGAACCGATCGTGGTCCCCCCACGTGGTCCGCATAATTCCCGGCCAGGGCTTGGTAATGCACAGTTTGCCCGAGGTCCCGTCCGGCACCGGGTTGCCTTGATCGTCCAGGACGATCGGCTCGACGCCGAAGAACGGACGGCTGGCGCTGCCGGGCTTGAGGGTATGCGCCCCGGGCAGCGGCGTGATCAGGATACCGCCGGTCTCGGTCTGCCACCACGTGTCGACCACCGGGCAGCGTTCCTTGCCCACCAGGCGCCAGTACCACAGCCAAACCTCGGGATTGATCGGCTCGCCGACGGAGCCCAGCAGCTTGAGGCTGGACAGGTTCCGTTTGGTCACATGCTGCTCGCCTTCGCGCATTAGCGCGCGGATCGCCGTCGGTGCCGTATAGAATTGGGTGACCTTGTACTTGTCGATCACGTCCCAGAACCGGCCGGCGTCCGGGTAGGTCGGAGTGCCCTCGAACATCACGCTGATGGCGCCGGTACAGAGGGGGCCGTAGACGATGTACGAGTGGCCGGTGACCCAGCCGATGTCGGCCGTACACCACCAAATGTCGCCCTCTTTGTAGTCGAAAATGTACTTGAACGTCGTCGCGGTATAGACCATGTAACCGCCGGTGGTGTGCAGCACGCCCTTGGGCTTGCCGGTCGACCCGGACGTGTACAGGATGAACAAGGGATCTTCGGCGTCCAGCCACAGCGGTTCGCAATGCGGATCGGCTGCGGCCATCGCTTCGTGGTACCAGACATCGCGGCCCGCCTCCATCGGCACCGCCACGCCCGTGCGCTTGACCACCACAACTTTTTCAATGCTCGGGCATTCGGCCAGGCCCAGATCCGCCTTGGCCTTCATCGGGATGTCGTGCTTCTTGCCCCGGTAGGCCGTGTCCTGCGTGACGAGCAGTTTGCACGTGGAATCCTGGATCCGGTCGCGGAGCGAATCCTCGCTGAAGGCCCCGAACACAACCGAGTGAATCGCGCCGATCCTGGCGCAGGCCAGCATGGCGACCGCCAACTCGGGAATCATCTGCATGTATAAGCAAACGCGGTCGCCCTTCTGGATGCCCAGCGACTTGAGCACGTTGGCGAATTTGCAGACTTCGGCGTGCAATTCCTTGTAAGTCAAGACGCGCTGTTCGCTCGGCTCGTTGCCTTCCCAAATCAGCGCCGGTTGGTCGCCGCGTTTCTCCAGGTGCCGGTCGAGTGCGTTCACGCTGATGTTCGTCTTGCCGCCGAGAAACCACTGGATGTTAACGTCGCCCTCAAAGGTGTATTCAAGAACCTTGTCCCACTTCTTGTTCCAGACAAACCCCTCGGCGATCTCCGCCCAAAACCCTTCCGGATCCTGAATGGACCGCTGGTACATCTCCTGGTAGGCATCATACGAAGGACAGTTCGCTTTGCCGGCGAAATTCGCGCGAGGCGGAATCAGTTTGCCGCCAGATTCGGTGGTCGCAAGATCGGCCATTTGCAATTACTCCTTCGGAGGTAAGTGATTGGCACCCGAACAGATGTGACCGGGTTCCGTAGACTTACGGAGCTTTATAGAATAACGAGGGAATGCGTCGGCGACAACGGGGGACGCTAGCACTTGGGCGGGCCGGGCGATTTCTCAATCCCGTCAACCGGGGGCTTTATTCATCCGGAGCACGCAGCCACGGGCCGAGAAAACCGGCCCCTTCGCCGATTTCTTCCGGCTGGAAATAAAGTCCGATTTCGCGGCGGGCCGCCTCGGGGCCGTCCGATCCGTGGACCAGGTTCATTTGCCGGCTGCAGCCAAAATCGCCCCGGATCGTCCCGGCCGCGGCGTTGCGGCCGTTGGTCGCCCCCAGCATGTCCCGGATGACGCGAATGGCTTCGATCCCTTCGACGACCATCGCGACCACGGGGCCGCCGGTGATGAACGCCTCCAAGCCGGGATAAAACGGCTTGTGGACGTGTTCCGCGTAGTGTTGCCGGGCGAGGTCCGGCGTGACGCGCAGCATCTTCATCGCCAGGATACTCAGTCCCTTGTCCTCCAAGCGGCTGATCACGCGGCCCATCAACCGGCGTTGGACACAATCAGGCTTTAACAGGAGCAGTGTACGTTCCATGCACGGCATGTTATGCGACAGAGTTAGTGGTAACAAGACGGGGCGTCGAGTTGGACGTCGGACGCCGAGCTGGAGTTCACGCTTTAGAGTGTGTCTTTCATCGGACGGAGCCCGCCTGGACACGCTGAAGCGTGAACTCCAACGGAGGCCGGGCAACGTGGGCGAACTTACCGCACGCGGCACTTGAAGCGGATGATGCCGCCCTCGCCGACCTTCAGCGGACTGCGGATTTCCCACCGCAAGACGAGTGATTCGCCGTCGTTCTGCTGCGTCCCGAATTTCGCCTCGCGGTCGCTCTGCGCCGTGTCGGGGACGTACTCCAACCGGGTCGTCAAGCTGTCCGCGATGGTCACGTTGCTCACGATTTGGTCGCCGACGTTGTCGTAACGAATCGTGAATTCGACCTCGTCGCCGGGCTGGGCGGATTTGGTCGAGGCGATCTTGACCACCCGCACCCGAGGCTTGCCCGGGGGCAAATCGTACCGATACACCGACTGCAAGCCGACGTCGTTGGTCGCAATGCTCGCCGTGACGGTGTCGATCGCGACTTGAACGGCTTGATTCTCCGACCAAACCACGGCTGCTTCCAGCCGTTCGGCCAAGCGGGCTTTCTCCGTATTGTCGAAGATGCCGCTGCGGATCAACTGAAAGTCCTCATGCGCGCTGAACCGCGCGTCAAACTTGGCCAGTGCCTGGGCTCCGTCCATCGACTCGCCGCGTGCGCGCTCGCGGAATACTTGCGGGCCCTTGGTGCCCACGTAGCGTTCCGGCTCCACCGGCTGCAACATCGTCGTGGGCACGCCCCGATACTCCTGCGCGCCGGGCAGGATCGGCAGACTGACCCCGGCCAGCCGGTCGTGGACTTCATGCGCCAGCACTCCGGAAACCTGCCGGACCGCCGCAAACCGCGGCGCATACAAGCACACGGAATTGGACGCTTCGACTTCGGTCCGGCCGTCCACCGTATCGTAATGCGCGACCGTGTCCTCCTGGTCGAGTCCCCAGACGGAGCGGTCCCGCATCACTTCCACGGCAGCTCCCTGATCGCCGCCGTCGCACAGGTACTCGTTGTACGGCCAGCGGCCGACGATTCCGGGCGGCCGCCAAGGCCCGGCCGGGCCCGCGATGCCTTCCGCTCCGGGCGGACACGATGGGCATGCCGAGCAGCCTTGGGGATCGAGACCGTTGCCGGACCAGACGTTGGGTTGGCCGGTCCAGGCGGAGGCAGGCAATCCCACCGGTGCGTAGGCCGCCAGTTGGACGCCGTAGTCCGCCGGCGGATTTCCACCCGGTAGCGGCGGCGTGGGCATCGAGGGAACCCCCGCAGCCTGCGGGGCGACAGGGCCGCCAGAGTTCGCCATGTCGGCGGACCTCGGCTGCGTCAGTTGGCAAGAACAGCAAGTAGCGACCGCAATCGCGGCTACCAGGTGCGGTAGCCAGCCCCGCCGTGCGGTGAGCTGCCGATCTCCGATTTGCACGCGACATCCGGTTGGGTTCAAGGGTACATCCTCCCGCGTTCCAGTCGCGGCACGGGCGGCAAGATCTCTTCCAAGCCGGCTTTCGCGTCAGGCAACGGCGCGGGTGCGGCCAGTTGCTGCAGCGGCGGGCAATCGAACAAAAAGCGTTGCAGCCGGCCGTCGTAATCCGGCGTCCGCGAGCCCATCCGCATGATTGCCACGGGACGGCCCAAGCGGTCCGCGACCTTCAGCGGATCCTCGTCCGACCGCACTTCGTAGTAGCGTTGCTGATCCAAACTGTCGCAGACCGGTAGCGCCGACTGGGGATCTTCCAGATAGATCACGCGCGTGACCAGACGGCCGGAAAGGGCCATTTCCAATTCTTCCAAGCTGAAATGGACGGGGATCGGAAAATGGTGCTCCAATCCCTGGGGCGGATACAAACGGTTGATGACTTCGATCGTTGGAAATACCTCGTCGCCCTCGTTCCGCGGGATCCCCGTGAGTTTCAGACGATACACGGGCCCGATCAACATGCCAAACAGGGCCGGCGCCGCCCGAGGCGACTCGAACTGCCCGTCGACCGCCACCGAGACTTCCAGGCCTTCCGGCCCGCGGACTTCCAGCGGCTGGAAGTAACCCGCCAGCGGCCCGCCGCGCAACAGCTGACTGGGACCGATCGTGCCGGGGGGCAGCCGGCTGGAATGGAAGTAGTGGACCGGTTCCCGCTGAGCCAAGGCCACGCTGGCAGTGCAGACCCAGAGCAGCAGACAGCATGCCGCGCGGCCCGACGCGACTTTCGCTGCGGTCAGGCCTGCGGCGGGTTCCGGTTTCGTCATTCCGTTAAGCGACATGCCAGTCTCGTCTTGCGGAGCATTGGTGCCCTGCGAATCGTAGGACGGATTGGTTATCCGTCCACCCTCCAAGTCGGTAAACGATCTATCGGCACCGGCCTACGGCGCACACGCTTCGCCGCCGGGCAACAACTCGTGCCGCATGGAGCGAGGTTGGTCGAAGGGCAGCGACGGGTAAATCGATTGCTCGGTGATATGGACCCGGTTCGGCGCTGCCGGATAAGTGTAGCCCGGCATCTGGCGGACGCTCACGTTCACGTGTTTGTTCGGTGCCGGGATGTGAACCTGGGTGTGGTTCCGCATCGTATGTTGACGCAGACCAGCCGGGCCTCCCATCGGAATATGCGGCGGCCCGGGCAGTCCGATCGGCGTTCCCGAGTAGGGCATGCCCCACTCCGGTGCCGTAATCCCGGCCACGTTTTGCGGCACCAGGCCGGTCGGCCCCATCGCCACGGGATAACCGGGCATCGCGCCGGGCATCGCCCCGGCCATCTGCGGCCCGCAGTACGGGCTGGATGTCGTGTAGGAAGTCGGCATCACGGTGCCGTCGGGTTGCATCACCGGGATCGACGGGCTGGCAGCTCCATTCGCGCCCGGCAGCTCCACGTCCTTGTTGCCCAAACGGACGACGGCCAGAATCGCACCGCGCCGGTCGGCTTCGGTGATCGGGTCGATGCCCGGATCCAGTCGCGTACTCACGAGGGTTTCGACCCCGGCCAGGGCCAGCTCCTGGAACTCCGGATCCGGTAGATAAATGACCTTGGTGACGAAATTGCCTGTCAGAACCTGGTCGAAATCTTCTTCGGTGAATTGAATCGGAATCGCGTTGTGCGCCAGGTACGCTTCGGTGCGCGGCGTCGTCGGGCCGACCTCCAACGTCGGATACAATTCGACGCCTTCGCGGCCGGCGATGTTGGTCAGCTTCAAGCGGTAGATCGCCGCCTGCGGGAAATTCTGCCGGCCCGGCACAACCAGGGGCGTGGAGTCAAAGCCGCCTTCGCTGGCGACATCCCAACGCACCTGCATGCCTTCCGGTTTGGCAAACAGAACTTGCACGTTCTGCTGGGCACTCGGCGGCATCATGCACATGCCCACCCCAAGCGGCGACGCTGGCGGCATCATCACACCCGGCCCGGGACCATCCACACCGGGGCCCGGGTGCATCAGGCGCTCCGCGGGTGGCAGGTTGTGCTCGATGGGCGTCACACAGCCCAGGGCTGTCAACATGGCGGCCCAACATGAGACCCACATGGCAAGTCGAATTTTCATCGTGTTCCCCCTCCGGATCAGGCACGCAGTCCGTTGCGATTTCCAGCGATTCCAGTCAGGTCGCGACCCCCCTTTGGGTCCTTCCCGATTGGCGTGGACCAAACCCCCGAGCGACCGTACAATCGCCGCCCTACCGTCTCAGTGGCGTCGGTTCACTAGATGGGTCTACGGCGGAATATGTCTACGTGGGTTAATGTTCGGCTCCAAATAATGCGTTTCTTTGGAAAAACCCGCACAATCGCACGACATGGTCGTTGTCGGCACAGATTTACGCTGGCGGTCGTGCTGGCAGCCCTAGCTGTCAGTGGTCCGCAGTTGCTTAACCAGCCTGCGCAGGCTTCCGAAATCGACACGCCGGATGGCCAGTCACTGCTGTCGCGCGCTGCCGCCCAACTGACAAGCCTGCCGGCCGTGGAGGCCAAGCTCCGGCAGAAAACACGCATGTTCGGACAAGAGGTGACCGGTTCCGGGACGTACCTGCAATCGCAGTCGCAGCGCGGCCTGCTGTTGCGGCTGGAGCTGAAGCTGCAGGTGGGCGGCCAGCAGTCATCGCTTCAGCAAGTATGTGACGGCCGGTTCTTGTGGATCCGGCGAGATGTCGCCAGCGGTGTGTCGCTGGGACGCGTGGACATGGACCGCATCCGCGAGGCAATTCGCACTAGCGATAGGCCGACGTGGGCCGACGCGTCCAACAATTTGCTGGCCGTGGGTGGCCTGCCGCAGTTGCTCGCCGCCCTGGCCGACCATTTTCAATTCTCGACGCCTCAAGCAGTGCGGTTGGACAAAGCCGCCGTATGGGTCGTGGATGGCCGCTGGAGACCCGACAAGCTCGCCGAATTGCTGCCGGAACAGCGGGAGAGGATCGCGGCGGGGCAGCCGGCCGATCTGGCGCAGCTATCGCCCCAGCTGCCAACCGAGGTCCGGGTGGCCTTGGGGCAGAACGATCTGCTGCCGTATCGGATCGAATTTCGGCGCACGGAATCCGGCCCCAACGCGTCGGCGCGTGACGACGGAATGCGGCCGCCGATGGTCTTGCTGGAGATTCTCGAAATCCGCCGCCCCGAGGCTTTGGACGAAGGCCTGTTCTCGTATCAGCCCGGCAATCAGGAGGTCGCCGATTACACCGACCTGTACCTGCAGGCGCTCAAGCTCAGCCGGTAAGCTCCCGGGCATTCCTTTCCAGGTAGAACGGTCTTCCAAACCGTTCGGGACGGAATGCAATTCCGTCCCACAAGCACAGGCAGATCTACACTCCGGTCCTTACAAATGCCGGGCCGTCTGCATCACGTAGTCGAAGATCGCCTCGGCCGACGTGTCGGTGGTTTGCATGCGGTCGACCTGGAAACCACCGTCGGCCACCGTCTGGGCCAGGACGCGAAAGAACTCGTTGGGCCGCTGCACCTGCAGCAGCACTTCGCGCTCGCCCTGCAACTGGACGGCTTGCACACAGGCCGCGCCGACCAGCCGCACGGCCAGTTCCCGCGGGCGGTCGGAGACGACGCGGACGTGCAGCGGATATTCGTCCAACAGCTCGCGGATTTCCGGCAGAGTGCCGGAAGCCAGCACGCGTCCGCGGCACAGGAACACAACCTGCTGGGCCAATTGGTCCATCTCGTCCAGGATGTGACTGGAGACCACGATCGCCTTGCCGCGGGCCGCCAGGGCGACGAAGACTTCGACGAGTTCGGTTCGCCCCACGGGATCGACTCCGTTCAAGGGCTCGTCCAGTACCAACAGGTCCGGATCGTGGACCAGGGCTTGGGCCAATTTGATCCGTTGACGCATGCCTTTGGAATACGAGCCCAATGGCCGGTCGGCCCGGTCCGCCATGCCCACCTGTTCCAGCACCGCTTCCACGCAACGCGTCAATTCCCGCCCGGAGAACCCGTGCAGCCGGGCCATCGTCCGCACAAACCCCCGCCCGGACATGTCTTCATAAAAAGCGTCCGCATCCGGGCAGTACCCGATGTGCGATTTGGCCGCGGCCGACCAGGCATGGCGCCCACAGATGCGCACCGCTCCGAGACTCGGCCGCAGCTGACCCGTCATCAGCTTGATCAACGTGCTCTTCCCGGCTCCGTTGGGCCCGACCAGGCCCGTGATCCCCGGCGCCAAGCCCAGCGACACGTCATTCACGGCAATCACCGGCCCGTACCACTTGGAGACGCCGGCGAATTCGAGCAGCGAATCGTTCATGAGACCACCCTCACCGCCCGGACTCGAGGAATGACCGCCAGCACGCATACGATCCAGACGGCCAGCACAATGCAGGCGGCCGCCGGCACCAGTTGCGTGTCGTTGTCGGACAGGGCCCCAAAGCACCAACTGCCCAACAACCGCAGATCCCGCCAGAACATCAGCAACCGCCAGTGGCGATCGTCATACGTGTGCCGCAGGATCTCGCCGATCGCGGGCAGCAGGACGAAGATGCAGGCCCAGGACATGACCAGGGGTACGTTCTTGTGCAGCCAGGAGGCCAGCGTGAACAGCAGCAGGCTGAGCGAAACGGCCATGATCGCGCCGTAGCCCAGGATGCCCAGAACGATCCGCCAGTTCTCTTGGAAATACGCGAACGAGTTGGTCAGCAGACCGTATTCGAGGAACAGAATCAGCGCCGGGATGGCCGTGGTCATGGCGACCAGCAGGCCGATCGCCAGCAGCTTGCCGATGACATAGTGCCGGCGGCCGACGGCCCGCGACAAGTAGAAGGTCAGGCCGCCCCGCTCGTAGTCGCCGCCCACCAGCAACTCGCCGGCGAAGGCCAGCACCAGCATGGTCACGGTGCCCTGCGCAAACATGAAATCGCGATAGGTCTTGCCCGCGCCCGTGACGGAAGTCAAAACCTGGTCCACGAGCCGGCCGACCGTCGGATTCTCGATACTGACCTGCGCCTTCAGGTAGATCGTGGCGAAGAAAAACAGGAAATCCAGCAGGGCCAAGCCGAGTAGCCCCCAGAACAGTTTGCGCCGCAGCACCAGCCGCAGGCCGGTCCAGGCGATGGGCCAGCAAGCCCACCACGCCGGCCGCAGCCGGCCGTGCCAGTCGCGATATCCGGATTCAAGTTCCACGGGGCAACCCCTCTCTAACGCAGCAACAAGCGGCAAAGCGAAAATCCGAATGTCGAAATGCGAAATCCGAAACAAATTCGAAATCGGAATTTCAAATGTCCAAAACGAACCGATGCGTGTTTTCGAATTTCTGTCATTGGATTTTGGGATTTGTTTCGGATTTCGGATTTCGGATTTCGGATTTAGATGCGAGCATCCTCCGATACGCCATCGCAAAATCTTCCTCGTCCGGCTCCAGGCCGGTGATCAACACGTTTTGCCGCAACGACTCGGCAAAGACATCGCATGTGGACAGCGGCTCCGGAAGCCGAATCCTGGCGGCATTCGCGCCGTCTGCCGCGTGGATTTCGACGCCTTGATGCTGCAGACCGCTCAGCAACGCGCTGGCATCGCCGCTGCAGCGGATCCGGAAACTCTTGGCCGCTGCCTGCCGGAATTCCTCAATCCGTCCCGTCCGGACGACCGTGCCGCGGTCCAGGATCACTGCCGACTGGCAGACCCGCTCGATATCGCCCAACAAGTGACTGGACAGGATCAGCGACCGGTTCGGACGCTGCGCCAGGGCGTGTAGCACGCCCAGCATCGCGGTACGGCCCTCCGGATCGAGGCCCGCGGTGGGCTCGTCCAACAGCAACACCTGCGGATCGTGGACCAGCGCGGCGGCCAGCTTCAACCGCTGTTTCATCCCAACGGAATACTGTTCCAAGTACCGGTAGCGGGCTTCTTCCAGGCCCAAGTACGAGAGCACTTCGTGCGCCCGCCGCAACGCTTGCAGCCGGGGCATGCCGCTGAGTTGTCCCGCCAAAGCCACGAACTCGACCCCGCGCAAACCGGGCACCAGCGATCCGCGTTCCGGCATATAGCCCACGCGGCCGCGCACGCGGACTCCCGCCGTACGAACGTCAAACCCCAGGACGCGGGCTACGCCTTGCGTCGGCCGAATCAGTCCCAGCAGGATCTGCAACAAGGTCGACTTGCCGGCGCCGTTCTGCCCAACCAGCCCAATCGCCCCTGCCTCGACCGCCAGCGACACGCCGCGCAACGCACGAACGCGGCCGTAGTCGTGGGTCACGTCGATCAGTTCAAAGAGAGGCATTGGTCAGTTGTCATTGGTCGGTTGTCAGTTTCCACTGGTCACTGACCTGTGAACTCGTTGCCGACTTTTCGGGCACGTTCCGGTTTGTCCAGATTCACGCCCAGACGTATGCCGACTTCGACCAGGATATTCCAGCCGGCGGCCATCTGAACGTATCCGGCCAGATCACCTGCATCGGGAATCCGGATCGTGGGGAATCGCGTGGGACGGCTGGCGACCGCGATCACTTTCATCCCGATGCCTTTGACCAGCACGTCTTCAAACTTCTCCTCCGAGCCTTCGTAAGGGTCGATCCAGATCACGACCTGATCGCGGTGCATCACCTCTTCGATCCCATGCACGGCGTACGTGCCTTCCAGGTAATCGGCGGTCTTGCGGGTGATCTCGTTCGTTTTCAGCGTCAGCTCTTCGGCCACACCTTCGTTTCGCCCGGCCCAGTACACGACGCTCGCGCCGGCGATGGCCTCGACCACTTGCGGGTCGATCGCCACCGTCAGCGCCTGGTCGAACTGCCGGCTCAGTTCGCTCAACCGCGTGGCCAATTGCCGCTGGTTGGTTGCCGCCTCCAGCAACGCCCGATAGAACAGTGCCTGTTCGACGACGCTTTTGGTCGCCGCCACGGCGCCTTCTTCGCCGCAACCGAGCACATAGCCGCGGGTGGCCAGCGATTCCAACTTGGAATTCGGGAAGGCCGTCAAACTGTACAGCTGCCGATGCCCGCGATCCTTGAGCCTCGTGAACAACTCGATCACCTCGCGGGTCCGGCCCGAGTTGGACAGGGCAAACACGGCCCAGTCCGCCAGATCGTACTCCTGCGCCTGCCGCCCGGCTTCGGTGTGCAGCTGCAAGTTCCAGCCGCAACGCCGCGCGTGCGCGATCGCGTTCTTGGCCGGAAAGATCCGGCTCGACCCCTCGCCGGTCATCAGCAACCGCCCCACGCCGGCAATCGCCCGGGCCGTGTCCAATGCCTGTTCAGCGTCGAACTGCTCGACGATGGCGGTGGCGGCCAACATATCGCGGACCAAACCGAATTGTGTGTACTTGTCGCTGTCGCGTCGCATCTTTCGTAACTCCTATGAAACAGCAAGGGACGTGGGTTAGCAGCGTTCGACAAGTTAGCGGAGCGGCGCAAGCCGCCCGGTTTTCCGACTGTAATACCGGACGGCTCGCGCCGTGCCGCTACAAAGTAAGTGGCATTGGGCTAGTGCCTTGCCCCTCATCCCTCATCCCTCATCCCTACCCCGCCCGTCCACGCCAGCAGTTGCTGGAAAAACTGGGCGTACAAGTCGCCCACTTCGATGGCTTCCGCGCCGGGAGCTTGAGCCGTGACGCGGCCTTCGCCCCAGTCGACCAGACCGCCAACCCAATGCGGAGCGACGTCCGTGGCCAGCGCCGCCACGCGGCCTTGACCATGCATCCCAACCACCAACAACGGATCGCAGCCGACGGGCTCGAACCGGAATCCTATTCTGTCGCGAAGAGCGCGGAACCGCTGCGTTTCCAGGAGCACCTCCGCACCACTTTTGGGCTGGAAGCGATTGAAACCGCCGATACACGGCGGGCGCGCGATCCACGGCAGCCCTTCGACGGCCGGGTGATCCTGAACGCAGCGGACCAAGGCGGGCTGATCGCAATTGACGCGGTCATCCGTCCCGCTGATTTCCACGGGCAGCACAGTGGCGACGACGGTTTGGGCCCAGTCACCACCGCAGCCGTGATAGGACTCCCAGCCGCCGATCATCAGCAGTCCAGCGCCTGCTCCGACCGCCTGGACCAGCCGCTGCTGCAGCAGCGGCGATAGTCGGGCGGCCGGATAATCGCTCAGGACGTACAGCGATCTTGGTCGATCGAAGCACTCTGCGCCGGCCGGCAAATGACTGGGCACGTAATCCAACGTCCAGCCTGCGTGGTGGATCAAACCGGCCAGGTAGGCCGCCGCCCCCAGCAGACTGGTGTCGCCCAGGTAAAGCACCGAAACCGGCATCTCGTGGGTTCTCGTCGGCATGTTGGCAAGGCAGGAAGCTGGAGGAGAGACATCTACAATTCATCCCCCGTTACGAATCCGGGGAACGCCATGCAAAGCGGTGACAAGTCACCGCACTCCAAAACCCCGGACTACGGATCTGTGTGAGCTTTCACCGCGGCGATAACGCGCTGCACTTGCGGCTCCAATTCACTCACCATCCGCGGGGCGTCGGCAAACGCCGCCGCAAGACGCTCCGGAGTGATGACGCTGGCGGCCTTGGTGCCTTTGTCGATGGCCCGCCGATCCGCGGCGAGTTCCCCGAAATGGTCCTCCAATTGTTGCGCCATGGTCATGATTGACGAAGCTCCGAACGTCCGCAACAAACTCTTCAGGGTGTGGGCCGCACGGTTCAGCAGAACGTAGTCCTGCTCCTTCAATGCCTGGCGGAGATGCCCGAGACGCTCGTTAGCCTCTTCGACAAAGGGGCCGATCAGCTCCCGCAAGAGGGCTTCGTCGCCACCCGTGTTTTCCAGCGCAACGGACCAGTCGATCACTTGTTCGGGGCTATCTTGTTGTTCCGCCATCGTCACTGTCCCTTGTCAGGCAAGAAGGGAAAAAGTCGTCGCTGCAGCTCCGGTGTCAACGGGGCACCATACTCGCAGGTCTCGAAGGCTTCAATGTACCTGATTTGCCGCCCGCTTTCTGCGCCATAGGCGGCGACAATCTGTTCCCGATACCGATCGGCCAACGGTTCGATCAGGCTCACATACCAGTCGCGCAGCCACTGCCGCTGCTGGTCGGGCCCGCTGGGTACCCGATCCAACTCCCCGCGATTATACGGCAACCAGTCGAAGAATTGCGAGCGGTGGCAGGCCAACATCTCGACAATTCGCTCCAGCACCGGCTCGATATCCACCACCACCGACGGTGAAAACGGATACGGCCGCTGGAATTCGTCGGACAGGTACATGATCACGGGCATCCGGAGCAGGGCGGGCACATCGGGCGCAACCGCCGGGACCGTCAGCAAGTACGACGCATCGCCCACCAGCAGCGACGTAATGCGGTGGTCGGGGTGATAGTCGTTCGGACGGTGGGTCAGCAGCAGGTCGGGATCGTACCGGCGGATCAGCCGGATGATCTCGCAACGGGCCTCGAGCGTCGGCTGCAAGGCGCCGTCGATGTGTGCCAACACGCGGTAGTCGAGTCCCAAAACGCGCCCCGAGGCGGCCGCTTCTTCGCGCCGTTCGGCGGCCAATCCCGGACCATGCCGCGTCTGATGCCCCGATTGGCCGTTGGTAACGCTAACGAAACACACGTCATGGTCCGCCTGGCGGTACAGCGCCGCGAGCCCTCCGGCTTTGTATTCGCAATCGTCCGGGTGGGCTCCGATCACCAGAATCCGTAGCGGCTGGTCCATTTGGTCGTTCATGGGAATCCTGCGGTCATGTGTCGTTGGACAAGGTTGCGCTTGGCAATCCTAATTCTTGCTTCACTTGTGCAAAAGCCCGCATGGCGAATTCCAGATCTTCGTGCGAATGGGCGGCCGAGATCTGCGTGCGAATGCGGGCCCTGCCCTGCGGTACGACCGGGTAGGAAAAGCCGATGACGTAGACCCCTTTGGCCAGCATGGCATCGGCCATTCGAGTTGCCAAGGCGGCATCGCCCAGCATGATCGGCACGATGGGGTGCTCGCCCGGCAGAATCTGGAACCCGGAGCGGGACATGCCATCGCGGAACAGCCGCGTGTTCTGTTCCAAGCGGTCCCGCAATTCGGTGGATTGCAGCAGCAGTTCCAACGCCTTGATCGAACCCGCTGCAATCGGCGGCGCCAGTGTATTGGAGAACAAGTACGGCCGCGAACGCTGTCGCAAGAATTCGATGATCTCGCGGCGGCCGCTGGTATAGCCGCCGCTGGCGCCACCCAACGCTTTGCCCAAGGTCCCCGTCAGAATATCGATCCGGCCCAGCACGTCGTGGTACTCGTGCGTGCCGCGGCCTTGCCGGCCCATGAAGCCGACCGCGTGGGAGTCGTCGACCATCACCAACGCGTCGTACTTGTCGGCCAGTTCGCAAATGTCCGGCAACCGGGCGATGTAGCCGTCCATCGAAAACACGCCGTCGGTGGCGATCAAACGGAATCGGGCCCCGGAAGCTTCCTGAAGCTTAGATTCCAAGTCGGCCATGTCGCTGTTCTTGTACCGGTAGCGGGCCGCCTTGGACAGCCGCACGCCGTCGATAATGCTGGCGTGGTTCAATTCGTCCGAGATGACGGCGTCCTCTTGGCCCAGCAGCGTTTCGAACAATCCGCCGTTCGCGTCGAAACACGAACCGTACAGGATCGTGTCCTCGGTGCCCAGGAATTCGCTCAGTTTCTGCTCCAGCTGCTTGTGGACCGCCTGGGTTCCGCAGATGAACCTGACCGAGGCCATGCCGTAGCCCCACTGATCCAACGCCGCCCGAGCCGCCTCGATCACCGCCGGGTGCTGAGCGAGTCCCAAATAGTTGTTGGCACACAGATTCAGAACAGATACCCCGTCCCCAACGCGAATATGGGCATTCTGCGGCGTCGAGATCACGCGTTCTGCCTTAAACAGACCGTTGGCGCGAATTTGGGCCAATTGGTCCGTCAGATGTCGTTGCATCGGTCCAAACATCTTGGGAACACCTTGTTAGAGGGGAGAAAACTGGGCTGAAACGGTAGCTTGCCATCAAGGCCGGGTGAGGTTCGGATGCTTCACGGACGGTTGGTGACCCGAAGCGTAAGCGATAGCGAGCTAGCGAGTTATCCTCGCTCACGCTGCGGGTTACCTTGACGCACCAAGATCTCGGCTCGGGACTCGACACAACCCGGCGGCTCGATTACAATTCCGCGTTTCCGGTACACGACCGGAGCGATTCAAGATAGCACCCCCAGACGATTTGTAGGATTGGGCATGTACGCGATTATTGCAGACGGCGGACGGCAGTACAAAGTGGAAGAGGGCCAGGAAGTCGAAGTCGACTACCGCGAGGTTCCTCCTGGCGCGCAGTTGACCTTCGACAAAGTGCTGGCCGTGTCGGCCGAGGATGGCCTGAAGTTGGGACAGCCCAACGTCGCGGGCGCGTCGGTCACAGCCGAAGTCGTCGGACCCGCGATGGGCGACAAGGTCTATATTCAGAAGTACAATCGCCGCAAGAACTACCGTCGCCGCACCGGCCATCGGCAGATCTATACGAAGGTCCTCATCAAGCAGATCGCGGTCGGCTAAAGCCAAACGTTACATTAATCCCGGCGAACGTTGGGCGTCAGCCCATCGGTGGAATGCCTCGGCGAACGTTGGGCGTCAGCCCATCGGTGGAATGCCTCGGCGAACGTTGGGCGTCAGCCCATCGGTGGATTGTCTGTGCGCCCCCTAGCGCAAAGGTGTGGGGCATCGAAAACCGGCGGGCTTACGCCGGCCGTTCGCCTCTCGGTACGTGACCGGACTACTGTTTCATGTTCGTGCCGGCCTGCGAGAAATACCCGCTGGCCAACTGTTTCTCGACGTACTTGGCCAGCACGTCGGTCTCCAGATTGACGGGGTCTCCGGGCTGCAATCGCCCCAGAGTCGTGATTTGCAGCGTGTGTGGAATCAACGCCACGCTGAAGCGTTCATCTTCCACGGCGACCAGCGTTAGGCTGATGCCATCCACAGCGACCGAGCCTTTGCTGGCCATCTGCCGCGTCAAGCGGGCCGGCATACGGAACCAGAACGTCGACCAGTCCTTCTCGTCTTGCCGTTCGTCCAGCCAGCCAACCGCGTCGATGTGTCCGGTGACGAAGTGACCGCCCAGTTCGCCGCCCACCTTCAACGACCGCTCCAGATTCACCTGGCTGCCTTCCTTCAACCGGCCCAAGTTGGTCCGGCTCAGCGTCTCGGCACCCGCGTCGAAGCCGAACCACGTCTCGTCTACCTGGACCACCGTCAAGCAGCATCCGTTCACGGAGATACTGTCCCCGATCTTGGTGTCGCGGGCGATTTCCGCCGACTCGATCACCAACCGCACCCCCGGCGGATCCGAGATCAACCGCCGCACCGTCCCCATCCGTTCCACAATCCCGCTGAACATTCGACGTTTTCCCCTTTCTTGAGAAATTCCGTATAATGCGGACGATCCCGCCCGTGTCAAGGCCCGGATCGTCCGAACTGTGAGGGATTGCGGTGAAGCATTAGGTGAAAGATCAGGCGAAAGATTAGGTGAAAGATTAGGTGAAAGATTGCTACTGACAACGGACCACTGACCAATGACAACTGACCCATGAAACTAATCAAAGTCGCTGCTGCCGTTTTGAATCAGACTGCTTTGGCGTGGGACGACAACAAGCGTCACATTGTGAGCGCGATCCGCGCGGCGCGGGACCAGCAGGTGAGCGTGCTGTGTTTGCCGGAATTGTGCATCACCGGCTACGGCTGCGAAGACGCCTTCCATTCGCCCGGCGTCCAGCGGATGGCTCAACAAGTGTTGCTGGAAATCCTGCCCGAAACACGCGGGATGATCGTCTCGCTGGGGCTGCCCGTGCTGCACGGCGGCGGTTTGTTCAACACCGCTTGCCTGGTGGTCGATGGCCGCGTGTTGGGCTTTGTCGCCAAGCAGAACCTGGCCAACGAAGGCATCCACTACGAGCAGCGCTGGTTCTGCCCCTGGCCCAAGGGCGTCTGTCTGGAGACCGAGTTCGTCGGCCAGCGGCATCCGTTGGGCGACTTGATCTTCAAATGCGGCGACATCGCCCTGGGTTTTGAAATCTGCGAAGACGCATGGGTCAGCGACCGGCCCGGCGCCGATTTGGCCCGCCGCAACGTCGATTTGATCCTCAATCCCAGTGCCAGTCACTTTGCGTTCAACAAACACCAGATCCGCCGCCGGTTCGTGCTCGAAGGCTCGCGGGCGTTCTCGGTCAGCTACGTGTACGCCAACTTGCTGGGCAACGAAGCGGGCCGCGCGATTTACGACGGCGATGCGATGATCGCCAGCGCCGGCCGCTTGGTGGCCGTGGGACAACGGTTTTCGTTTGCCGACTTTGGCCTCACCGCGGGAATTGTGGACGTCGATGTGACGCGGATGAACCGGGCCCGGGCGGGGACGTTTCGAGTCGATCTACTGGCCGAGCGGTCGGCCTGTGCCAGCGCCGAATATGCATTCCCCGCCATCCTTCCGGAAACGCACGAGCCCCTGTCCGCCGCGTGGGAGATCGGACCCTACGTCAAAGAGGAGGAATTTGCCCGGGCGGTGTCGCTGGGACTGTTTGACTACCTGCGGAAGAGCCGGTCGCGGGGCTTTGTCGTCTCAATCAGCGGCGGCGTGGACTCGGCCACGGTGACCATCCTGTCCGCGCTGCTGGTCCAGTTGGGCAGCCGGGAACTGGGGCTGCGCGGCTTTTTGGAGAAGCTGTCGTATATTCCAGGCTGGGAAGATGTGGCGGAGCCGCGCGATGTCATCCGGCGGTTGCTGAGCTGCGCCTACCAGGCAACCCGCAACAGCTCGGAGACAACTTGGGAAGCCGCAAGCGCCGTGGCCCAGGCCGTCGGCGCCGAGTGCTATCGGTTTGACGTCGACGAATTGGTACAGCGTTATGTGGGCATCGTAGCGCAGGCCATCGGCCGGCCGCTGACGTGGGAGCGAGACGATATTGCGCTGCAGAACATCCAGGCTCGGGTGCGCGCTCCCAGCGTGTGGCTGCTGGCCAACCTGCGGGGCGCCCTGCTGCTGTCCACCAGCAACCGCAGCGAAGCGGCAGTCGGCTATGCCACGATGGACGGCGACACGTGCGGCGGACTGTCGCCGATTGCCGGCATCGACAAAGCGTTCTTGCGGCGCTGGCTGGTGTGGATGGAACGTCACGGTCCGGAGGGGTTCGGCCCGCTGCCGGCACTGGCCGGGGTCAACCAGCAGCAGCCGACCGCCGAGCTGCGTCCGCCGGCGGCGGGGCAGACCGACGAGGATGACCTGATGCCCTACGAAGTGCTGGACGAAATCGAACGGGCGGCGATCCGCGACAAGCTCACACCGGTCGAAGTGCTGCAGCGCATCGAGTCGCACCGCGGTCCGTACACGCGCGACCAGTTGGTCCTGTGGGTCGAGCGGTTCTTCCGCCTGTGGTGCCGCAACCAGTGGAAACGGGAACGCTATGCGCCGTCGTTCCATCTGGATGACGAAAACCTCGACCCCAAGACCTGGTGCCGCTTCCCGATCCTGTCCGGCGGATTCGAACGCGAACTGCAGGAATTGCGGGCCTACGTTGGACGTGACGCGACTCAGTGAGTTTGCAGTCAGATCCGCGGTGCGTTACCATATTTCGTTTAACGGCAAGCCGAAGGCGACTGCGTACCGAATTCGCCGACGCCTTCGGCTTGCCGTTAAACGACACGGCCGTCCGGCCCCAACCAAACGCAGATTCAGAGGTAGCCCCAACGAATGAAGGCGTCAACGAATCACCGTCGAAGATTCGTTGATTCCTTCATTCGCTGGGGAAAAATGCCCGCAGACCTTACCCCCTGGACCGTCCGGAATGATCGAACTGACCGACTTTGGCAAAGACTACGGCGACTTCAGGGCCGTCGAACGCTTGAACCTGAAGATCGCCGCCGGCGAAATGTTCGGCTTCATCGGCCCCAATGGCGCCGGCAAGAGTACGACCATGCGGTTCCTGGCCACGCTGCTGAAGGCGACGCGGGGCGAGGGGACCGTTAACGGCCATAGCGTGACCCGGGACCCGATGGGCGTCCGGCAGAGCGTCGGGTACATGCCGGACAACTTTGGCGTGTACGACGGGATGCGGGTCTGGGAGTTCCTGGATTTTTTCGCCGTCGCCTACCGGATTCCCCGCTCCAAACGCAAGCAAGTGATCTCGGACGTCCTGGAACTGTTGGACCTGACCCACAAACGGGACGACTACGTGAACGGGCTGTCGCGAGGCATGAAACAGCGGCTGTGCCTGGCCAAAACCCTGGTCCACGACCCGCCGGTGCTGATCCTGGACGAGCCGTCCAGCGGCCTGGATCCGCGGGCCCGGGTCGAAGTCAAGGCGCTGCTGAAAGAGCTGCGCCGAATGGGCAAGACGATCCTGATCTCCAGCCACATCTTGACCGAGTTGGCGGATTGTTGCACGTCGATTGGGATCATCGAACGCGGCCAGATGTTGATGCACGGGCCGATCGACGAGGTGTACCGCAAGATCCGGGGCGACCGCATGGTCGAGGTGAAGTTCATCGACGGCATGGACGTCGGCCTGTCGGTCATCCGCAGTTCGCCGCACGTGCGGAACGTCCAGGTACACAACAATTCGGTCACGCTCGAACTTGTGGCCGACGACCGGGGTGTCGCGGAACTGCTGCAACAACTGGTTTCCCAACGCGTGGGCATCCGGAGTTTTGCCGAGAAAGAGCCCACGCTCGAAGACGTGTTCATGCTGGTGACGAAGGGGTTGGTAAGTTAGTTGGAGTTCACGCTTTAGCGTGTTTTCTGCGGCTGGCATGGCCCGCCTGGCACGCTAAAGCGAGTTGCATAATTCCAGGAAATAACGTAGCAGGCACACTCCGTGTGCCGTGGCGGACGGCACACGGAGTGTGCCTGCTACCTTCCTGGAATCACGAAAGCCTCTTTAGAGCGTGAACTCCAGCGAGGTAGTACCGTTACAGAGGTGATTGAGGAAAACAATGTCCCGCAACACGATCGGATTCTTCACGGCTTGGTTCGCGACAACTTGCATGGCTGCCTACGCCTCGGCCGGCGAAACGTGGCCCGAATTCCGCGGGCCGACGGGCGACGGGCACGCGGACAGCCACGGGCTGCCGGTCACCTGGAGCGAGACGGAAAACGTCGCTTGGAAAGCGGAAATCCCCGAGCGCGGCTGGTCGTCCCCGGTGATTTGGCACCAGCAGATCTGGCTCACCACCGCGACGCCCGACGGCACGGAGATGTTTGCCGTCTGCGTCGACCGCGAAACGGGCAAGATTGTCCACAATATCAAGGTTTTCGACACGCCCAACCCGGAACACATCGCCGTGGTGAACAGCTATGCGTCGCCCACGCCGGCCATCGAGGCGGGCCGCCTCTACGCCCATTTCGGCACCTACGGCACCGCCTGCCTGGACACGGCGACGGGCCGGATGCTGTGGACTCGCCGCGATCTGAATTGCGATCATCACGAAGGCCCCGGTTCGTCGCCGATCCTGTTCGAGAATCTGTTGATCGTCCACGTCGACGGCCGCGACGTCCAATACGTCATCGCCTTGGACAAGCAGACGGGCAAGACGGTCTGGAAGACCAACCGCTCGATCGACTACAGCCCGTACCATATCAACCTCAAGAAGGCGTTTTGCACGCCGCAGGTAATCCAGGCCGGCGGGCGATTCCAGCTGGTCAGCCCCGGTTCGATGGCCACGATGGCGTACGACCCGCGCACCGGACAGGAACTGTGGAAGGTCCGTTATCGCGGCTGGTCGATGGTCGCGCGTCCGTTGTTTGGCCACGGCTTGGCGTATTTCATCACCGACTACGAGCGGCCCGGACTGTGGGCCGTGCGGCCGGACGGCCAGGGCGACGTCACCGACACTCACTTGGCCTGGGCCATCCGCCGCGGCATGCCCGCGCAGCCGTCGTTCCTGCTGGTCGGCGACTTGCTGTACTTGGTAAATGACGAGGGGGTCGCGTATGCCGTCGATGCCCAGACCGGCGCGGAGGTTTGGAAATCGCGGATCGACGGCAACTACTCCGCCTCGCCGGTCTACGCCGACGGCCGCCTCTATTTCTTCAACCGCGATTCGGTCACGACCGTGATCGAACCCGGCCGCGAGTTCAAAGTCCTGGCTGTCAACCGCCTGGACAGCGAGCAGATGATGGCCTCGCCCGCCGTCGCCGGTTCGGCGCTGTTTTTGCGGACTCGCACGCACCTGTATTGCGTCAAGAAGCCATAATCGCCCCGGCCAACGAAGGGATATCCTTCTTGCTCCAGGACGTACAGCGGCTACCACCCGTAGAAATGGACGCCCGGAATAACACACGCGCCCCAAGATCGCGAAAACGGCAAACTTTCGCCGCTTCAGGAAACGATAGTGATGCAGTAAGGAACGTCGACACTTGGTCCATTCTCGCAGGGCCGTGTCTCCAGCTTTTTGCGACGACATGGATAACGGCAAGTGGTCGAATCGCGAGGAATCGTCCTCGAAGTCCCTTACCAGCCTCTTTTTCCTGGTCCCGTTTAGGAGTTCAACACATGAAGTTCCGAGTTGTCTTCCCGATCGTCCTGGGCTTTGGTCTGGCTATGGTGGCCAGCAGTTCGCACGCCTTTGACATGTTCCGCTTCGGCGGTGATGCCGCTCAGAAGGACGGCGCAGCGCAGAAGAGCGGCTGCGAGCAGAAGAACGGTTGCGCGCAGAAGGGCGGATGCGAACAGAAGAGTGGTTGCGAGCAGAAGAGTGGTTGCGAGCAGAAGAGCGGCTGTGCGCAGAAGGGCGGTTGCGAACAGAAGGGTTGCGAGCAGAAGGGGGGGCGTTTTGGCCGCCTGGGCGTCGCTCAGAAGGGTTGCGGATCTGCGTGTGACAAAGGGGCTTGCCAGAAGGCCGGTCCGTGCCAAAAAGGTCCTTGCCAGAAGTAACTGCTATTGCGATCCAGGCGCCGCGATGAGTTAAACGGTACCCAGAAGCCAATAGGTTGACGCCATTTCTGGCCCTTGATCGTGTTCCGCCACTGACGTTCTTCATCCGTGAAGAGCAGCAAACGCCACGGCCTTTCGGTCGTGGCGTTTCTGTTTGGCAGCGGGTGAAAACGCGTCGTTTGCCCCCAGACGCAACAGCCCCAATTCTCAACAATCTCCAAATTTCCCCTGCCCCTAGTTGGATTTCCAGGCTCACGCGGATAAAATACAGCGAGTTTAACAGTTAAGGAGGGCTGGGGCAGTTGGGGCAGTCAGTTCACGGGGCAAACGGTTTCTCTGTGCGCGTTTGCGCACATCTTGTTTGGGCGTTCGCTATTTCTTGCCGCGAATGACGCCTCGCCGCAGCTAGTCCAGAAAAGCTGCCAGGCATGGTCGCGCCGATGGTTTGCGCAACTCTGCGCGATTTGCCGCCGCACGGCTTTTCTGCTGGGAAACGTCACGTTCGTAACCTGGTTTTTGCTAACTTTAGGAGGGATTCGCGATGTTACGACTTGTTGTTTCGTTGGTTGTGGTGGCGACGTGTTGTGTTCTTCCCAACGTCTCGCAGGGTGCAGAGGTCGTGCCGACGCCGGTGGTCCGCGACGTGCTGTTGAACCTGGCGATTGACGACCTGAAAACGCAGACGCCGGTGCAGTTGAAGCGGATGAGCGATGGGGTCCTGGCGCAGGGAATCAAACCCTTGCCAGAGTCCCTGCAATTTGAGGTCGTCCTCAAGGGAGCGCACCCGGACATTCCGGTGCTGTTCCCCGTGCCCAAGAACAGTCCGGTGTGCAAGGCGTACGAACAGTTCATCGGCACGGACCCCGACAAGGTTCTGGCGTCCTTGGGTCCGGTCAAGATGCCAACCGTGCGGGTTGTTGCTGTACGGGCGACGTACGTGTACGAAGCGTACGACGAAGGGGAACTGAAGGAGTGTAAGCCCACGTGCGAGTGGCTGCCTTTCTACGAAGTCAATCTGCCCGCGGCAGCCTGTCCCAAGCCGGTCATGGTCCCCGTGCCGCAGCGGGACAAGGCGCTGCACGCCCTCGCCAAACGCGTGGTGAACAAGTCGCTGGGGCCGCAACAGGTGGTGCCGGTCGTCCAACTGAGCGGCGACAAGTGCGAGCAGTTCTGCCCGCACTGCCAGCCAGCGGCGCCGTGCGGTCGCCCAGACTGCGGACGTCCCGGCTGCGGCCACGCGGGTTGCGGTCACGCAGGCTGCGGCCTTCGTTGCAGCAGCCACGTGGAGACCTGTTGCAGTGAAACGGGGCCGATCATCCCGCTGGACACGGTTCGACAGTAAGCCAAACGGCCGGGAAAGCGGACATCACGATTCGAGGCCGTCCTTTCGTAGGACGGCCTTTACAGGCCGTCGGGTCGGCCCGGAAGGGCCGACCTACAAACTCCCAATCCGGAGTCACTCCGCCAGCAGCTTGCGAAGCACGGTTTGCAGGATGCCGCCGTTGCGGTAGTAATCCATCTCGACCGGTGTGTCGATACGGACGCGGGCCGAGAACGATTGGGCCGAACCATCCGCCGACCTGGCCGTGACCGTGATCGTCGATCGCGGCTGGAGCTTGTCGTCCAAGCCCTCGATGGTGTATTCCTCTTCGCCGCTCAGTCCCAGGGACTGCCAAGTCTGTCCCTGGACGAATTCCAGCGGCAAGACGCCCATGCCGACCAGGTTACTGCGGTGGATGCGTTCGTAGCTGGACGCGATCACCACGCGCACACCCAACAGGAAGGTGCCTTTGGCGGCCCAATCGCGGCTGCTGCCCGTGCCGTATTCCGCGCCGGCCAGAATCACCAGGGGCGTGCCCGTCTGGCGGTACTTCATGGCGGCATCGTAGATCGTCAGCAATTCGCCATCCGGCAAATGCCGGGTCCAGCCGCCTTCCTTGCCGCCTGCCAATTGATTGCGGATGCGGATATTGGCGAACGTGCCGCGGATCATCACGCGGTCGTTGCCGCGGCGGGCGCCGTAGCTGTTAAAGTCCGTCGGCGGGACGCCGTTGGCAATCAGGTACTTGCCCGCGGGGCTGTCCTTGCCGATCGAACCGGCCGGCGAGATGTGGTCGGTCGTGACCGAGTCGCCCAGCACGGCCAGCACGCGGGCGCTGCGGATCGGCTGAATCGGCCGCACTTCGGTCGTTAATTCGACCAGGAACGGCGGCTCTTGAATGTACGTGCTCGATTCGTTCCAAGCGTACAAATCGCCTTCGTTGACCGGGATCTTGTTCCACATCTCGTTGCAATCGAACGCGTTGCCGTATCGCGACTGGAACATTTCGGGATCGATCGCGCGGGCGATGGTCTCCTGGATCTCGTCTCGCGTCGGCCAAATGTCCCGCAGGAACACGTCGCGGCCGTCACGATCCCGGCCGAGCGGTTCGGTCGTCAGGTCGATGTCCGCGGCTCCGGCCAACGCATAGGCGACCACCAGCGGCGGGCTGGCCAAATAGTTGGCCTTGACCAGCGGATTGACGCGGCCTTCAAAGTTGCGGTTGCCGCTCAACACGGCCGCCGCCACCAGATCGCCCTCGGTCACTGCCTTGGCCACCGGTTCGGGCAGCGGCCCGCTGTTGCCAATGCACGTGGTGCAGCCGTAGCCGACGATGTGAAAGCCCAACTGGCGCAAGGGCTCGATCAGTTCGGCCTTTTCCAAATAGTCCTGGACCACGCGCGAGCCCGGCGCGAGGCTGGTCTTGACGTACGGCTTGACCTGCAAGCCGCGGGCCACCGCTTTCTTGGCCAACAGCCCAGCCGCCAGCATCACCGAGGGATTGCTGGTGTTGGTACAACTGGTGATGGCGGCGATCACGACGGCGCCGTGGCCGATCTGGGTGGTGCGGCCGTTGTCCTCAACCGTGCCCTTGCGGCCGAGCGCCTCGTCGCCCAGCGCAAAACCTCGCTGGTTCAGCGGCGCCCGCAACGCCGCTGCGAACGACGACTTGACCCGCGCCAGCGGCACGCGGTCTTGCGGCCGCTTCGGACCCGCCAAGCACGGCTCGACCGTGCTCACGTCCAGCGTCAGCGTCCGAGTGTACTTCGGCGCCGGCGCGTCGTCGGTGCGGAACAGTCCCTGTTCCTTCGTGTATCGCTCGACCAGATCGACTTCATGAGCCGTCCGTCCGGTCCGGTGCAGGTAATTCAGCGTCTCGGCGTCAACCGGGAAGAAGCCCATCGTCGCGCCATACTCGGGCGCCATGTTGGCGATTGTGGCCCGATCCGCCAGCGACATCGACGAAACGCCCGATCCGTAGAACTCGACGAATTTGCCCACGACCCCCTGCTTGCGCAAGATTTCGGTGACCGTCAGAACCAGGTCCGTCGCCGTCACGCCGGGCGCCAATTGCCCCGTCAACTCCATGCCGACGACTTCGGGCATCAGCATGTACAGCGGCTGGCCCAGCATGACCGCTTCGGCCTCGATTCCGCCCACGCCCCAGCCGACGACGCCCAGCCCATTGATCATCGTCGTGTGGCTGTCGGTGCCGACCAGGGTATCCGGATAGGCGACGGAACCCTGCCCGTCGCGGCCTAAGAACACGGCTTTGGCCAGGAACTCGAGATTCACCTGATGCACGATGCCCACGTTCGGCGGGACGGCACGGAAGTTCTGAAACGACCGTTGGCCCCAACGCAGGAACTCGTACCGCTCCCGGTTGCGTTCGAATTCCAACTCGACGTTCGCCTGCAGCGCGCCGTCGCTGCCAAAGTAGTCGACTTGGACCGAATGGTCGATCACCAAATCCACGGGAATCAGCGGGTTGATTCTCTTGGGATCGCCTCCCAGACGCTGCATGGCACTGCGCATTGCGGCCAAATCCACCACGGCCGGGACGCCCGTAAAGTCCTGCAGCACAACTCGGGCAGGCTTGAACGGTATCTCGATTTCCGCCACGGCCTCCGCCTGCCAAGCGGTCAGGTTCTTGACGTCGTCCTCGGTCACCTGGTAGCCATCGCACGTCCGCAGCACCGCTTCCAACAGCACGCGGATCGAGTACGGCAGCCGGCTGACTTGGCCCAGCCCCAATTGCTCCAGCTTGGCCAACCGATAAATCCCCACCGGGCCGCTCCCGGTTTCAATCGTGTCACGAGTTCCAAATGGGTCGAAAGTCGTCTTGGTCGCGTCGGTCATCGTCGTCCCAATCCTCTTGAAATGCTGTGAATCATCCCGAACGTTGCAGAAATCCCGGCGAACGGTGGGCGTCAGCCCATCGGTGCATTGTTTCTGCGAGCACTTTCCTTACTGTCTGCTGAGTTCTTACGTTGTTCCGCTATCCGCTCCCGCGAATTCGTCGCGAATGCGGGCAGATTCTACGCGAAATGTTGGACGACGCCAAGAAGTCAACCGCCTATCGCACGGGCGACTTGCCCAACAGGCGGCGGAGCAGGCCGATCTGACCGGCGTGTAGCATCTCGTGATGGGAACAAAAAAACAATGCGCCCAGCTTGGTGGGCGTGACCGCGTACGGCATGTCGATCGGGTCGGCCAGCTGCTGTTCGGTACAGGTGGCCAACTCGCTCAATACTTGTTGATGCACACGATCCAGCGTTTGCCGAAGCTCGGCAGGTGGAGGATTGTTGCCCGGCTCCGGGTCCGGCTGCGAACCCTTGCTGTATTGCTTGCGGAATCGGCTGGACATCAGGTCCAGGTCTTCCGGCCGTCGGCCGCGCAGGCGAAACAGGCACAGACCGTATTCCGCCATCGCTAAATGACCGATCTGCCAAGCGATGTGCGTAATGCCTTGGGCCGGCTGCCGAAACCAATCATCGTCGGTCAATTCGTCCAAGAGGGTCGATGTGTACGCACGAGCGAATTCAATCTGGCGAATCGCCAACTGTAATTGGTTTCCGTCCATCCCGTTGCCTTTCGTTACAGCTTGTGGCTGAGAACCCACCTCAGGGCACCAACACCAAGGGGCACTCCAGTTGCTTGACCAGTATGTCCAGCTCGGATTCACTCAGCAAGTCGCTCCGCAGCACCAGCAACCGCAATCGGCTCCGCAATCGGTCTGCCAAGCCGACAATCGTCCGCCCATCCAGCTTGGGCAACGCCTGAACCGTGTGCCGAACGCCGCTGCGACGTAGGAGTTGGCCGATCTGGTGCTCCCGCGGCAGGCGCTCGCCGACTTGGGCCGCCGGACTGAGCACGAGCAGTTCGCTCGGTTTCACCAGTGCGAACTCGACGGCCGCTTGCAGCACGCGATCACTGTCTGCGGTGCCGTCGTCGATCACCAAAATCGAACCGGCAACTGCGCTTGGCCCTCCCCCGGCGCGATGGGTTAGTCCGCTGGCGACTGTCTCGGCCCAGCCCAGGACGAGCAGTTCCGCTTCCTCCGCCAACGCCCGGCTGGTCCGCACCACGTCGCCCTGCAGGACTTGAAACGACCAGCGCAGCTGCAGCCGGTCAGCGACTTCGGCCAGCGCTTGCTGAACCCTGGCGGCGTGAGCGCGGAACGCGCATTGGATCCGGGCCAGTTCCAATTGCCGGGGAACCGCTCCGGGGAGAGGAATCTCGCTCGCCAAGGGCAGGTTCGCCAAACGCAGCAAATCCACATCTTCGACAAACAGTCCCTGAAGCTCCGCCTGCATGCCGGCTGCCAATTGTGCCGCCGCCTCCAAGGCGGCTCGTCCGCAAGCCGAAGCGTCCAGGGTCACAACGATCCGCCGCGTGCCCTGTTGTTCGTCCTCCTCGACGATCATTTTGGTTTCTCCGTCAGCGTTTCCGAGTTGTATTTCTGCCGCAATTGAAACAACTCCCATAACCGTTCCGAAATCCGTTCATTGACGGTGCCGGCAGGATACCGTCCGTCGGCATCGGGCTGGCCGGTGGGCAGACCGGTCAGCAAACTCAGGGCCTGGTCCACCGTCTCGATCGGCCAGACGTGGAATTGGCCGGCGGCGGCCGCTTGCACGACGTCCTCGCGGAGCATCAAGTGCTTGACATTCGACGCCGGGATCAGCACGCCCTGGCCGCCCGTCAGCCCTCGCGCCTGGCACACGTCGAAGAACCCTTCGATCTTCTCGTTCACGCCGCCGATGGGCTGGACTTGGCCCAGTTGGTTGACCGAGCCGGTGACGGCCAGCGACTGTTTGATCGGCACGCCGGCCAGCGCCGACAACAGCGCGCACAACTCGCCGACCGATGCGCTGTCGCCTTCGACCTGTCCATACGACTGTTCGAAAACCAGGCTGGCCGAGACGGATAGCGGGTGCCGCTGCGCGTACCGCGAGGTGAGCAGCGACGACAGGATCAGCACGCCCTTGGAGTGGATCGCGCCGCCCAACTCGACCTCCCGCTCGATGTCGATCACCTCGCCCTTGCCCAGCCGTGCCGTGGCCGTGATCCGCGACGGGCGGCCGAACGCGAAATTGCCCGGGTCGATGACCGACAAGCCGTTGACCTGACCGACGACGGCCCCGCTGGTGTCAATCAGCAGCGTGCCACGCCGAATCTCCTCCAGCACATGCTGCCGCAGACGCTCGGCGCGGTAGACCTGTTTGTCGATCGCCTGTTGGACGTGCGGGGCGCTGACTTGCGGGCTGCCTTGTTGCGCCGCCCAGTAGTCGGATTCCCGCAGCAGATCCGCTACCGTCCGCATGTGCGTCGTCAATTTCTCCGAGTCGGCGGCGACGCGGGCGCTATGTTCCAGCACCCGGGCCACTGCCGTGCGGTCGAACGGCAGCTGATCCTCGCGCCGCACCAGCGTGGCGATCAGTTGGGCGTACTGCCGATAATTCTCCGGCGTGCGGTCCATTTCTTCTTCAAAGTCGGCGGCGACCTTGAACAACTCGCCGAAATCGCGGTCGTACTGGTACAACAAGTAGTACAGCATCCGGTCGCCCAACAACACCACTTTGACGTCCAACGGGATGGGCTCGGGTTCGAGCGACACGGTACTGAGCAAGCTGAGGCTTTCGCCCAAGGACTCGATCTTGATGTGCCGCGAGTATAGGGCCCGCTTGAGCGCCTCCCAAGCATACGGCTGCTGCAGCAACCGGACGGCCTCGATGACCAGGTAGCCGCCGTTGGCCTGATGCAGGGCGCCCGGCTTGATCAGCGAAAAGTCGGTGAGCAAGGTCCCCATTTCCGTCTCGTGCTCGACTCGCCCGACCAGGTTCACATAACTGGGGTGCTCCAAGTAGACCACGGGCGCTCCGTCCGTCTGGCCGTTTTCGACGATCAGGTTGACGCGGTATGCGTCGGCCGGCCGGCGGCGGCGGGCCGAACCTTCCTGCGGATCGGTTGCCTCTTCGTCCGGCGGGCGAAACTCGTCCGATCGTTCGATCACGTTTGTTTCCAAGGCATCCAAGTACTTCTGCACCTGCGGCAAGTCCGTATACCACGTGCGGAGCTGCGCCAGCGACTGGCCGACGACGAATCGGGTTGCTTCCTGGTTGATTTCTTTGACTTTGTGCCGGATTTCGTTCCGCCACAGGGGCAGTTTTTCCACCAGCGCCCGCAACTCGCTCTGCAACTCGTCCACCGCCGCCTGAATTTGCTCCCGCTGCTCGCCGCTCAGTTTCTCGTATTCTTCAGGGCTCAAGACTTCGCCATCGCGAAGCGGGGCCAAAGCAAATCCCCCCGGCGTCCGGATCAGCTGGATTTTCCGCTCCTCGGCTTTCTCGGCCAGGTGCAGAAAAGCCTTCGATTGCCGTTCTTTCACCTCCTCCTCGACTTCCTGTAACCGGTTCCGATGCTCTTCCATTTGCAGGGCAGCCGGAATCGCGGTCCGCAGGTCCTCGATCAGGATCCCCAAGTCTTGCAGCAGTCTGCCGCCACGGCCGGCCGGCAACCGCAGCGCCCGAGGCTGGTAAGGATTGTCAAAGTTGTTGACGTAACACCAGTCGTCCGGCTGCGGCTCGTCCGCCGATTTCTGTTCGAGGAATGCCTTGACAATGGTCCGCTTGCCTACGCCCGGCGGGCCGAGCACGTACAGGTTGTAACCCTCGCGGCGGATGGTGATGCCAAAGCGGACCGCTTCCAACGCGCGGGCCTGCCCGACAAACTCGCCGAGATCCTCCAACTGCTCCGTCGTCTCGAAGTCGAATTGGGCGGGATCACAACGCCAGCACAATTGCGGCGGCGCCAGGGCCTGAAGCTCTTGCATGGTGTCCTTTCTTAACGGAATTCTGCGCCCACAGCCTTTATGTTCCCCTTTTTCGGGAATTCTGGCAAGTCGCGCCGATATTCCCCCAAAGCATGGAATCAGCCGCGATGGTTCTTTCCATCGGCTGCGGTAGTGGCTAAGATATCGCAGAACGTTGATGAAGGCCGCCCCGGTAGTGCGCTGGGTGCCCGCCGGACGGCAGTCGATGAAGGTTGTGTTTTTCGTGAAAAGGAGAAAGAGCCTATGAAAGTTCTATGTCAATGGGTGGCGGCAGCCATGTTGCTATGCACCGCCGCCTCGTGCCTGCGGGCCGAGGGATTCACCAGCGGCATTCCGGTCGGCGATCCGATCGGGAGCTACTCGTGTACCAAGAGCGGAGGCGCCGACGACGGCATCGACGTCGGCAAATCGTTGTGCTATACGTGACGGCTCGGCGGCCGTCCGGTCGTTTTTGCATTGGCAAAGACGCCCGATGACGCCTTGGCCAGTTTGGCCAAGCAGATCGACAAGCTAGTCGCAGACAACCAGGAAAAGAAGCTCGCGGCCGTGATCAACTTTACCGGCGAGCCCACGGACGACTACAAGGCGAAAATCGCCGAGTTCGGCACGAAGCACAACCTGAAGAACGTGGCGTTGACGGTTACCGCCGACGCCGACCGTTTCAAAATCAACGACCAAGCGGAAGTCACCGTGATGCACTACAAGGGCAAGACGGTGAAATCCAACCACGCGGTCGCTGCTGGCGGCCTGAACGCAGAGGCCGTCAAGAGCATCCTCGAGGGGACGAAAGCGATCCTCGATTAACGGCACCCAGCCAAAGTTCTGCGTTATCCGGCACGCCCTGCGCATCCGCGCAGGGCGTGCTTTGTTTCCCAAGTTGGAGTCCAGCCTTTAGGCTGTCCGGACAGCCTAAAGGCTGGACTCCAACAGGCGTTTCCCGGTATTCTCATGAACGCAAAACGTGCTTTTGCCTGGATCGTGGTTCTCTCCTGTTGGGGTTGCAGCGAACGGTCGACTCCGATGCCCACCGCGGCGCAGGGCGTCGCCGACGCGCCGCCGGCAACGCCCGTAAGCAAGCCTGATTCCCTCCGTCTGTCCGTGAAAAGCTGGGACCAGATCCAACAATCGGTCGCCGCTCAGCAAGGCAAAGTCGTCGTTCTGGATCTGTGGTCGACGTGGTGCGTGCCTTGCGTGCGCGAATTCCCGAACTTGGTCAAGCTGCAGCGAGACCACCCCGCGGACGTTGTGTGCGTGGGATTCAATCTGGATTATTCCGGGGCGGCCGGCGAAACGCCCGAATCGTTCCGCGAGGCGGTCAGCCAGTTTTTGACCAAACAAGACGCCTCGTTCGAAAACGTAATCTCCAGCGACGCGGCCGACGACGTTTTCCAACGCCTCAAGCTGGGTTCGATTCCCGCCGTCCTCGTTTACGGCCCGGACGGCCAGCTGACCAAACGCTTTGACAACGACGACGGACTGTACGGCGACGAGGGCTTCACCTACGACAAGCACATCGTGCCTTGGGTCGAACAACTGCTGGCGCAACGTGAGCCGAAATGAAGTCCGCGGGATAGGCTGCCAGCTTGTCAGATTCGCAATTCGTGAAAACCTGACAAGCGAGGACTCCGTGAGTCGACTGGCTGGAAGCCGATCCCATTTCCCCAACCACTGCCGCTGCGACGCGACGATGACCAACAAGCTGATCCTTTTCTTCACCGCGTTCCTTGGCGTCCTCGGCGGTCTTTCGCCGGCCGCTGACTCGCCCCGCCCGCACATCGTCTTCGTTATGGCGGATGACATGGGTTGGGGCCAGACCGGATATCGTAACCATCCGGTGCTGCAGACGCCGAACCTTGATGCGATGGCGGCCGGTGGTCTGCGGTTCGAGCGGTTCTATGCCGGCGGGCCGGTCTGCTCGCCCACCCGAGCCAGCGTGCTGACCGGCCGGTCGCACGACCGCACAGGCGTGCTCAGCCACGGCTATGCGCTGCGGTTGCAGGAGAAGACCATTGCCCGGGCCCTGCAGGCCGCGGGCTATGTCACCGGACATTTCGGTAAATGGCACCTCAACGGCTTGCGCGGCCCCGGCGCACCGGTCCTGAGGGATGATCCGCGCAGTCCCGGAGCGTTTGGATTCGACGAATGGGTCTCGGTCACGAACTTCTTCGATGTGGATCCACTCATGAGCCGCGCGGGTGCCATCGAGCAGTTCCACGGCGACTCGTCCGAAATCGCCGTCGCCGAGGCGGTCAAATTTCTGGACAAGCATCGTGCGGGCGACAAGCCCATGTTTGCAGTCGTTTGGTATGGGACGCCGCACAGTCCGTTCCGGGCGTTGCCGGAGGACAAGGCCGGCTTCAGCCAACTCCAGCAAGCCTCCGCCGAGCACTACGGCGAACTCGTGGCGATGGACCGCAGCCTTGGCACTCTGCGGAGCAAATTGCGCGAGCTGGGTCTGGCAGATAATACGCTGCTGGTCTTCTGCAGCGACAACGGCGGACTGCCCGGCATCGTGCCCGAGACGGTGGGCGGCTTGCGCGGCAACAAAGGCTCCGTCTACGAAGGCGGCCTGCGCGTGCCCGGCATCATCGAGTGGCCGGCCGTGATCAAGCCGCGCATCACCAGCTATCCCGCTTGTACGATGGATCTGTTCCCCACGGTCGCCAACATCCTCGGCCTGCCCGGCGAAGTGTTCGTTCAACCGCTCGACGGCATCAGCCTCAAGCCGCTGTTCACCGCGGAATTGACCGCACGTCCGAAGCCCATTCCCTTCCGTTTCGGCGCCAAGGCCGCCCTGGTCGATAACCGCTTCAAGTTGCTGACCAACGGCCTGAGCAACGGCGGCTTCCAACTGTACGACCTCGAAACCGATCCGCACGAAAGCCGCGACCTAAGCGGCGAGCAGCCGGAGCGTTTCGAGCGAATGAAACGGGAACTGCTCGCCTGGAACGAGGCCGTGGAGGCGAGTTTGGCGGGCCGGGATTACCCCATAGGGCAAGTCGTGCCCGCCGATCCGGAACCCCAGAACTGGTACGAGATCCCGGCGTACGCGCCGTACTTGCCGCAATGGAAGGACCGCTGGGAGTTCAAGTCCTACCTTGACCGCCGGCGCAAGACCAAATAGCCGAATTGAGTTCGTGTCGGCCACGGACTGTCCGTCAAAAAACTGACTGGCGGGGTATTTCGTGGCTTTCTTCGATGCGTTGACCGTTCGTTCCTGGGGCGATACAGTCATGAAAGAGTTCCAGCCTGCATCGGCTCCTCACTCGACGGGCCGCAAGGCTTTGGGGGGCGTGTCTTTTTCGGGAGATCGTCGAAATGACCACTCGCGTTAAGAATCGCACGAATCGGAAACAGTCTCCCCTGACACAGCCGGTCCTAGCAGATATTGTGCGACGGGTGGTTGAGGTCGCGAAACCTCAACGGATCGTGATGTTCGGATCGGCCGCCCGCGGCTCGATGCAGCCCGACAGTGACGTGGATCTCTTGGTCGTCAAGAGCGGTCGCTTCCACCGGGGACGGCTCGTTGATGCCATCTATCGTAATCTGCGGGGGGTGGAGGCGCCGGTGGACGTGATCGTGGTCACGCCAGCCGAAGTCGAACGGTATCGGGACGATCCCTGTCTGATCATATCGCCCGCACTAAGAGAGGGAAAACTCGTGTATGACTCGTAAGCGACGGCAGCCCAACGATCCGCTGGAGTGGCTCAGCCGGGCCCAAAGCAACCTGCTGCGAGCGGGGAGCCCGCTGCCCGGCGCCTATCTGGAGGACTTTTGCTTCGATGCGCAACAGGCGGCGGAGAAGGCCATCAAGGCGGTCTTCATGGCGCACGGCACGGCATTTCCGTACATCCACGACCTAGGGCGGCTCCTGACTTTGCTCGTGCAAGCGGGCGTCCGCGTTCCGAAGTACGTTCAGGAGGCGGACCAACTGACGCGGTTCGCCGTCGACGCTCGCTATCCCGGGCTTTCCAGCCCGATCACAAAGTCCGAGCATCGTCGCGCGGTGCGTATCGCAACCGAGGTGGTGCGCTGGGCGACGCGACAGGTGGAAAGACGCTGCCCTTGAACCTCAAGAAATTCGGAGAGGGCGTTCACAACCGGCAATCCCCAACTGAACAGAAAGGCCCTGACATGATAAGGCAAATCACTTCGCTGGCCGGTGGACTCACGCTGCTCGTTCTGGCGGTGGCAGCGCCGCCGCTGCCCGCCGCCGAAGACATGCGGCCCAACATCATCCTCATCATGTCGGATGACATGGGCTGGTCCGACCTGGGCTGCTACGGCGGCGAGATCAGCACGCCGAACCTGGACGCCCTGGCGCAGGACGGCGTGCGTTTTACACAGTTCTACAACACCGCCCGCTGCTGCCCCACCCGCGCCGCGCTGCTGACCGGACTGTATCCGCACCAGGCCGGCATCGGACACATGATGGAAGACAAAGGGCTGGACGCTTATCGCGGGGACCTCAACCGCAACTGCGTCACGATCGCACAGACGCTCCAGCCGGCCGGTTACCGGACCTACATGACCGGCAAGTGGCACGTGACGAAGTCCATCCGGCCCAGCGGCGATTCGGACCGGCACAACTGGCCTCTGCAGCGTGGCTTCGACCGCTTCTACGGCACAATTCATGGCGGGGGCAGCTTCTACGACCCCACCACGCTGGTCCGCGACAACACGTTCATCTCGCCGTATGCCGATCCGGAGTATCGGCCCGAGCAATTCTATTACACGGATGCCATCACGGATCACGCCGCAAAGTTCGTCGCCGAGCACGCGCGCGATCACACCGGCAAACCTTTCTTCATGTACGTCGCCCCCACCGCAGCCCACTGGCCGATGCATGCGAAGGAAGCCGATATCGCCAAGTATAAAGGCAAGTATGACGCCGGCTACGACGCCATCCGCGCCGCCCGCGTGGCGAAACTGAAACAACTCGGCTTGATTGACCCGCAGTGGCAGTTGGCGCCCCAGCAAGGCGGCGCGTGGAGCGAGGTGCCGGACCGCGAGTTCGAACTGCGCTGCATGGAGGTCTATGCCGCGATGGTGGATTGCCTGGACCAAGGCATCGGCCGGCTCGTGTCAAAACTAAAGCAAACCGGTCAGTTCGACAACACGCTGATCCTGTTCCTGCAAGACAACGGCGGCTGCGCCGAAGGCATGGGCCGCGGCAAGAACAACCCAGCGCCCCGGCATCGCGCCGACACGCCCTCGCTGCCGCCCTTGGCCGCGGATTATCTCCAGCCCGACATGATTCCGAAACAAACACGCGATGGCTTCCCCATGCGTCAGGGCTATGGCGTGCTGCCCGGTGCGGCGGACACCTACCACGGCTACGGCGAGGCCTGGGCGAACGTCAGCAACACGCCGTTCCGCGAGTACAAGCACTGGGTCCACGAAGGCGGCATCAGCACGCCGCTGATCGCGCACTGGCCGGCCGGCATCCCCGCCGCCCGCCGCAACGCGTTGGAGCCGCAGCCCGCGCACCTGATCGACCTCATGGCCACCTGTGTGGACCTCGCCGGCGCCGCGTATCCCGCGCAGGTTCAAGGCCACCCGATTACGCCGCTGGAAGGCGTCAGTCTGCGACCCGCGTTCGGCGGCCGGCCGTTGTCGCGTCGAGAGCCGATCTTCTTCGAGCATGAAGGCAACCGTGCCGTGCGCGACGGCCAGTGGAAACTGGTGGCCAAAGGCCCACGCGGCCCGTGGGAACTGTACGACATGGCCGCCGACCGCACGGAGATGAACGATCTGGCCGCCCAGCAACCCGACCGCGTCCAGCAACTGGCCGCCGCCTGGGAAGGCTGGGCCCACCGCGCCCAGGCCATCCCGTGGATCTGGGGCCCGCCGTATGGCGATCCGGAGCAGCCGAAAACGAAGCCGGGAGCGAAGGCCAAGAGGAAGGTAAAAGCATGAGACCGTTTTTGGGACCACCGTTGCCATTGGGTTCGGGTTGAACGAAACATTATTGCTCTACTTTTCGGGCCGTTTGTGTTTTCATTTGAAAGACACTATCATCGTGCCTGTCGATGGCGGTATTTCGTTTACCACAGCGTAAGCAGCCTGCATGGCTGGCGCGTGACCGGAGCCTGCAATCATGGAAAACGGCCAGCTGCGCTGGATCGCCAACTTCATCTGGAATATCGCCGATGATGTGCTGCGCGGCGTGTACGTCCGCGGGAAGTACCGCGACGTCATTCTGCCCATGACCGTCATCCGCCGTCTCGACGCCGTGCTGGAGTCCACCAAGAAGGACGTGCTCGACATGAAAGCCCGGCTCGACCAGGCGGGCATCACCCACCAGGACGCGGCGCTCAAGCAGGCCGCGCGGCAGGCGTTCTACAACACCTCCCCTTTCACGCTCCGCGATCTCAAGTCTCGCGCGAAACAGCAGCAGCTGAAGGTTGATTTTGAAGCGTACCTCGACGGCTTCTCGCCGAACGTCCAGGAGATTCTGGACAAGTTCAAGTTCCGCAACCAGATCCCCACGCTCGTGGAAGCCGATATTCTCGGCGGGCTGATCGAGAAGTTCCTCGACAAGTCGATCAATCTCAGCCCTGCGCCGGTCCTGGACGAGGATGGCAATGTCCAGCTGCCGGCGCTCGACAACCATGCGATGGGCACCATCTTCGAGGAGCTGATCCGGCGGTTTAACGAGGAGAACAACGAAGAAGCCGGGGAGCACTTCACGCCGCGCGACGTCGTGAAGCTGATGGCGAATCTGATCTTTCTCCCCATTGCAGGCCAAATCGAGTCGGGCACCTACCTGGTCTACGACGGCGCGTGCGGCACCGGTGGCATGCTGACCGTCGCCGAGGACACGCTGCACCGTCTGGCGGACGAGCATGGCAAGGAAGTCTCCATTCACCTGTTCGGCCAGGAAAGCCAGCCCGAAACCTACGCCATCAGCAAGGCCGACCTGCTGCTCAAAGGCGAAGGCGAAGAGGCGGAGAATTTCGCGAACGGGTCCACGCTGTCGCAGGATGCGTTCCCGTCCCGCGAATTCGACTTCATGCTCTCTAACCCGCCCTACGGCAAGAGTTGGAAGACCGACCTGGAGCGGATGGGCGGCAAGAAGGACATCCAGGACCGGCGTTTCGTGGTCAGCCACGGGGACAATCCGGAGTTTTCGCTCATCACCCGGTCGAACGATGGCCAGCTCATGTTCCTGGTGAACAAGCTGAGCAAGATGAAACGCGACACGGCGCTCGGCAGCCGCATCGCCGAAGTTCACAACGGTTCGTCGCTGTTCACGGGCGACGCGGGCCAGGGAGAAAGCAACGTCCGCCGGTGGATCATCGAAAACGACTGGCTCGAAGCCGTCATCGCGCTGCCGCTGAACATGTTCTACAACACGGGCATCGCGACCTACATTTGGGTCCTGTCCAACCGCAAGCCACCACACCGCCAGGGCAAGGTGCAACTGATCGACGCCACGGCGATCTTCCAGCCGTTGCGAAAAAACCTCGGCAAGAAAAACTGCGAATTCTCCGACGAACAGATCCGCCAAATCACGGAACGGTTTCTCGCCTTCGAAGAGACCGAGCAATCGAAGATCTTCCCCAATGAGGAATTTGGCTATTGGAAGATCACCGTCGAGCGGCCCCTGCGGTTGGCCACGCATGTCACGCCGGAGAAGCTGGCCGCCTTCAAGGCAACGGCCGACAAGCAGCTGCATAAGCCGGCCGAACTGCTGGCAGACATCGCCGGCGGTGGAACTCCGCACCTAAACTTCAACTCCGTCAAGGAGCAGTTCGAGGCGGCGTTGGATAAGCTCGACATCAAGCTGCGGGCCTCCGAATTGAAAAACCTGTTCGACGCGTTCACCCGCAAAGATCCGCAGGCCGAGCCGGTCATCAAGAAGAAAACCAAGAAGGGAGTCGAGTACGAGCCCGATCCGGATCTGCGCGACACCGAGCAGGTGCCGCTGTCGGAGCCGGGCGGCGTCGAGGCGTTTTTCCAGCGCGAGGTCCTGCCCCATGTCCCCGACGCCTGGATCGACCACACCAAGACGCAGATCGGCTACGAGATTTCGTTCACACGGCACTTCTACAAGCCGCAGCCGCTCCGCTCGCTGGAGGCGATTCGCGCCGACCTCCAATCGTTGCAAGCCGAGGCCGAGGGACTGCTCGACCAGATCGTTGCCACGGGGGCCGCGCAATGAACTTAACACGCGGTGCCATCGTCGCTTGCAGTAAGTGCAATCTCGCCGTACTCGACGAGATCGGACGCACGTCACTTGACCCGTCGGCGAGCCCAGCCGATACTTATTTCATCTACTCCCCGTCGGACACGCCGCAAGGCCTTCGACGGGGTTCTGTTTTTCTTGGTTCTCTCGGCCGCGCGTGGGAGGTGCCCCATACCTGCTGAACCGCATTCCCCAGCAGCCCGACCTACGCGAACACGCGCGGCATTAACAAGACCGAGTGGGTGCGGATCACCCGGGCGACCTACGACGCTTGCCTCGACTCCCGCGACTATCGGCCCAAGGGAGGGAAGCCATGACGGATGAAATGCGCCCCTATCCGGAATACAAGGACTCCGGGTTGGCTTGGCTCGGGAACGTGCCAGAGCACTGGGATGTTTGTCGGAATGGGCGGCTGTTCGCGCAGCGCAACGAGACGGGCTTTGGCGACTTGCCCATTCTCGAAGTCTCGCTCAAAACCGGCGTGCGGGTGCGCGACATGGAGAATCTGAAGCGCAAGCAGGTCATGTCGGACCGCGAAAAGTACAAGCGGGCTGTCAAAGGGGACATCGCGTACAACATGATGCGGATGTGGCAGGGCGCGCTGGGCGCTGCCCCGGTCGATGGCCTGGTCAGCCCGGCCTACGTCGTGGCCAGGCCGTTCGCGGGAACCGAGACGCGCTACTTCAGCTACTTGTTCCGCACCGCCGCCTACATGGCGGAAGTCGATGGCTATTCTCGCGGCATCGTGAAGGACCGCAACCGGCTGTATTGGGAAGACTTCAAGCGGATGCCGTCCTGCTATCCGCCGCCCGAAGAACAAAAGGCGATTGCCGATTACCTCGACGCCAACGCGGCGCTGGTCCGCAAGTTCATCCGCAACCGACGGCGGTTGGTCGAGGTGCTGAACGAGCAAAAGCAGGCAATCATCAACCAGGCCGTCACCCGCGGTCTTGACGCCTCTGTGCCGCTCAAACCCTCCGGTATCGAATGGCTCGGCGATGTGCCAAAGCATTGGGAGGTTCGCCGGCTCCGGCAGATTGCCACTGTGCGACTTAGCAGCGTGGACAAAGTTAGTGCGGACGGGGAGATGCCCGTTCGTTTGTGCAACTATGTGGACGTTTATCACAACGATGAGATAAGTGACGCCATCCCCTTTATGCAGGGAAGTGCAACGGCAGGCGAGATTGAGGCATTCTCGCTCAAGGCGGGAGATGTGCTAGTTACCAAAGACTCGGAGGAATGGCAGGACATTGCCGTTCCTGCTTACGTTCCGAAGACTCTCGACGGCGTCGTCTGCGGGTATCACTTGGCCATGATCCGGCCACGACCTCATCGACTCAATGCGGAATATCTCGCTCGGGCATTCACCGCGGAGTCGGTTGCGATCCAGTTTCGTGTTGCTGCTAACGGTGTCACCCGTTTTGGCTTGCCGCAGAATGCGATCAAGGGAGGTCTATTCCCTGTTCCGCCGCTGGACGAACAACAGGAAATCGTTGCCGACATCGCCGAACAGTGCAGCCGCATGCACACCGCAATTGCGATGACGGAGAATGAAATCGCGTTACTCCGCGAGTACCGTACGCGGCTCATCGCCGACGTGGTGACGGGAAAGCTGGACGTTCGCCACCTAGCCCCGCCGCCCGGCAGCCACGAAGCGGACGAACTAACAAACATGGACGCCGACGAGAGTCTCGACGAGGAACCTCCCGAGGACGACGAGGCGGAACTGGTCGATGCCGAGTAACACAGAACTCACCGGCTCGCTTACGGAGATCATCCAATGCTGATCCACGAACTCACGCTGCGCGGCGTGCTGTCGTTTGGCCCCGACTCGCCACCATTGGCCATGCAACCTCTCAATGTCCTGATCGGTCCCAATGGCTCGGGCAAGTCAAACCTCGTGGAGGCCATCGGTCTACTACGTTCGACTCCAACTAAGCTGACCGCGCCCATGCGGGGGACCGGCGGCAGCGGCGTCAAGGAATGGATTTGGAAGGGGGCGAAGAACGGCCACGCCAAAGTGGAGGCGGTCATCGACTACCCGGCGGGCGGGCAACCGCTGCGGCACCGGTTTGAATTCACCGAGACCGCGTCAAGGTTCGAATTGCTCGATGAAGTGATCGAGAATCGCGCAGCTGACTCAGGTCACAATGATCCGTTCTTCTTCTATCGGTTCCAGAATGGGCGTCCGGCGCTGTCGGTGCGGGATGGAGGAAAAAGGCAACTCCGGCGCGAGGACGTCGCTCCCGACGAGTCGATCCTGTCCCAGCGGAAGGACCCGGACCAATACCCGGAGCTCGCGCATTTGGGCGACGAGTACGGCAAGGTGCGACTGTATCGCGAGTGGTCGTTCGGCCGCAACTCCGTTTTCCGCAGTCCGCAATCAGCCGACTTGCCGAGCGACCGGCTGGAAGAAGACTTTTCCAACCTGGGGTTGTTCCTGAATCATCTGCGGGGCGTGCCCAAGGCCAAGAACACGATCATCCAGCATCTGCAGGATTTGTATGCCGGGCTGGACGACTTCGATGTGCGGATCAAGGGCGGGACAGTCGAGGTGTTCTTGACGGAGGGGGATTTCATTATCCCGGCCAGTCGCCTGTCGGACGGGACGCTGCGGTACTTGTGCCTGCTGGCCATCCTGTGTGATCCCGAGCCTCCAGCGCTGGCCTGCATCGAAGAACCGGAACTCGGTCTGCATCCGGACATACTGCCGAAGATCGCGGATTTGCTGGTCGCCGCTTCCGAGCGGACGCAGCTGGTCGTCACGACTCATTCCGATATGCTCGTCGATGCGATGACCGAGCGGCCGGAAGCGATCGTCGTCATTGAAAAGCACGATGGCAAGACGCAGGCCAAGCGGTTAGAGGCGAACGACGAATTGAGTGAGTACTTGAAGACGTACCGGCTTGGTGATTTGTGGCTTCGCGGTCTCGTCGGAGGAACACGCTGGTGAACTGCAAGAATGCCTACGAGAAAGGCAAGCGTTCGTTCGAGGTGCTGGAACAACTTCGGCCGGAAGAGTTGCGGAAGCATTTGCCAAGCTTCGTCCGCTGCGAGAAGATCCTTAAGGACAAGCTGAAATGAACACGGACACCTCCGAAAAATGCCTCGAATCCCTGATTGTCGAGTCGCTCATCTGCGAGGCTCGCTACGAGCCGGGGCGGCCGGAGGACTACGACCGCGACCACGCCGTGGATTTTGCCAAGTTGCTTGCGTTCTTGCAGGCCACCCAACCCGACGCGCTGGAGACGTTGGCAATCGAAGCGGAAAGCCCTAAGCGAGCGCAGTTCTTGGCTCGCTTGCAGGGTGAAATTGCCAAGCGGGGTGTCATCGACGTGCTGCGCAATGGCGTACGGCATGGTCCGGTCTCGGTGGACTTGTTCTGCGGAGCCCCATCGCCAGGCAACGCCAAATCCGCCGAGCTGTACGCGGCCAACGTCTTCAGCGTCACGCGGCAACTCCGCTACAGCAAGGACGCCGGCGCGCTGGCGCTCGACTTGGGCGTTTTCATCAACGGCCTGCCGATCGCCACGTTCGAACTGAAAAACCGGCTGACCAAGCAGACGGTCGAAGACGCGGTCCAGCAGTACAAGCAGGATCGGGATCCGCGGGAACTGCTGTTTCAGTTCGGTCGCTGCATGGTCCACTTTGCCGTTGACGACCAAGAGGTGCGGATGTGTACGCACCTGCAAGGCAAGCACTCCTGGTTCCTGCCGTTCAACAAGGGTTGGAACGACGGGGCCGGGAATCCGCCCAATCCCCACGGGATCAAGACCGATTACCTGTGGAAGCAGGTCCTGACCAAGGACAATTTGACGGAGATCCTGGAGAACTACGCCCAGGTCCTGGAGGAGAAAGACGACAAGGGGCGCAAAAAGCGTCGGCAGATCTTCCCTCGTTACCACCAGTTGGCGGTCGTCCGAGCGCTGCTGGCCGATGCGGGGGCGCGCGGCGCGGGCCGGCGTTATCTGATCCAGCACTCGGCCGGCAGCGGCAAGAGCAATTCGATCGCCTGGCTGGCGCATCAACTCGTCGGCCTACAGCGCGACGGCAAGCCCGTCTTCGATTCGGTGATTGTGGTGACCGATCGCCGCGTGTTGGACAAGCAGATTCGGGACACGATCAAGCAGTTTGCCCAGGTCGGGTCCGTCGTTGGCCATGCCGAGCGCGCCGGCGACCTGCGCCGGTTCCTGCAGGCCGGCAAGAAGATCATCATCACCACGGTGCAGAAGTTCCCGTTTATCCTGGACGAGATCGGCGACGCGCACCGCGGCCAGAAGTTCGCGCTGATTATCGACGAGGCGCACTCCGGTCAGGGAGGGCGCACGACGGCCAAGATGCATGCGGCCCTGGCCGAAGAATGCGAGGAAGAGGAGGAGACGCCTGAGGACCGAATCAACCGGATCATGGAGTCGCGCAAGTTGCTGGGCAACGCAAGCTACTTCGCCTTCACCGCGACGCCCAAGAACAAGACGCTGGAGTTGTTCGGCGAGAAGCAGCCGGACGGTTCCTTTCGTCCCTTCCATTCGTACACGATGAAGCAGGCCACGGACGAAGGCTTCATTCTCGATGTGCTGAAATGCTACACGCCGGTCAACAGCTATTACCGCTTGATCAAAACGGTGGAGGAAGACCCGGAATTCGACACCAAGAGGGCGCAGAAAAAGCTGCGCAAGTACGTCGAGTCGCACGACCACGCGATTCGGGAAAAGGCCGAGATCATGGTCGAACATTTCCATGAGCAGGTGATCGCCAAGCGAAAGATCGGCGGCAAAGCGCGGGCGATGGTCGTGGCCAGCGGGATCGAGCGGGCGATGCAGTACAAGGCGGCGTTCGACGCCTATTTGCAGGAGCGCAAGAGCCCCTACAAAGCCATCGTGGCGTTCTCCGGTGAGCACGAGTTTCGAGGCGAAGAGAACGTCAACGAAGCGAAAATGAACGGCTTTCCCAGCGCCGCCATTCCCGAGCGGTTTCGCGAGGAGCCGTATCGGTTTCTGATTGTGGCCGAAAAGTTCCAGACGGGCTTCGACGAACCGCTGCTGCACACGATGTACGTCGACAAGGTTCTTTCCGGCATCAAGGCGGTGCAAACGCTGTCGCGGCTAAACCGGGCGCATCCTGACAAGCACGATACGTTCGTGCTCGATTTCGTGAATGACGCCGACACGATGGAGCAGGCATTCGGCGACTACTACCGCACGACGGTCCTGAGCAAAGAGTCCGATCCCAATAAGCTGCACGACCTGAAGGGGGATTTGGACAGGCTGCAAGTTTATTCGTGGCCGGCGGTGGAGCAATTGGTCGAGCTGTTTCTCGGCGGGGCCGAGCGCGGCCAACTGGACCCGATCCTCGACACGTGCGTGGCGACGTACAACGCGAGCCTGGACGAAGATGCCCAGGTGGCGTTCAAGGGCAAGGCGAAGATGTTCGTCCGCACCTACAGCTTTCTGGCCGCGGTCCTGCCGTACTCGTTCCGCGAATGGGAACTGCTGGCGACGTTCTTGAACTTCCTGATACCCAAACTGCCGGCGCCGAAAGAAGAGGATCTCTCCAAGGGAATCCTCGAGTCCATTGACATGGACAGCTACCGCGTTGAAGTCCAGGCACAAATCGCAATTTCGCTGGCGGACCAGGATGCCACGGTCGATCCCGTTCCCATCGGCGGCATGATGCGAGAACACGAAATCGAGTACGAGTTGTTGAGCAACATCGTGAAGGCGTTCAACGATCAGTGGGGCAACATTCCGTGGAAAGACGCTGACAAGGTGCGAACGGTTATCACCGAAGAGATCCCGGCCAAGGTGGCGGCTGACAAAGCCTACCAGAACGCAAGGAAGCATTCCGATAAACCGGCGGCTCGGCTCGAACATGACAAGGCGCTCGCCCGGGTGATGACCGACTTGCTGGCGGACCACACTGAGTTATTCAAACAGTTCAGCGATAACCCGAGTTTCCAGAAATGGCTCAAGGACATGGTATTCAACATGACCTACGAGGACGACGCGGCATAATCATGAAACTCCTGAGCAAAGAACTTGTATCGCTCGAATACCGCGAGCAACTGCAGCGGGACTTGGCGAAGGCCAGCGTTTGCCGTTTTCTAGTGGCCTACATCTCCACCGAGGGCGCGGACTCGATCGGCCGCCATTTGCAGAACCGCGCTCTCCGTGACGGCCGTTCCTTTGGCGTGGGGTCGCTGACCTGTTCCTGCGGCTTCGAGCCGCTGCTGCGATTGCAGTCGGAGCTTCCCGATCTCCGGCTCAAGTACTTCATGGACCCGCTGGTCAAGGAGGATGGCGAACCGAGCGAGGTCTCGCTGTTCCATTCCAAGCTCGTCTACACGTGATATAATACCCGGCCCTGCTGGGTGAACGCGCTGGCAAACCGGTAGCCGTTCAGGAAATGACGGGGCGTCGGGGAGACGGCGTCGAGCAAGAGGAATGAGAAAGAGAACGGTCAGCGAAACCTGTTTTGAAACCGAAGATCCGCCACGGTTTGGCGATTCACGGACAGGACAGCTTGAAGAAGCTTTCCAACGAGTGGATCCGTGTACGGAAAAACAAGCAGCCCCTCGAACCTTCGACGTGGGAGGCGTGTCTCGATCCTAGTCATATTTACAAAAACATGGTACTTTTTGTAAACGACACATGACTGCACATGACTCGCAAACTGTTAAGCATCAAGTGCTTAAGCGAATACGCAGCAAGAGGCGTGGGTGGACATTCACACCACACCACTTCCTCGACATCGGTACCCGAGGCAACGTCGGCATGGCGTTGAAAAGCCTTTGCGACGCGGGGCTGATTCGCCGGATGGCGCCCGGCCTGTACGACTATCCTCAACATCACCGCACATTGGGAGATCTCCTGCCCACGGCCGAGCAGATTGGCCAAGCGCTGGCCGACAAGGACAGGTCGCGAATCCAACCCTGCGGTGCCTACGCCGCCAACCTGCTGGGGCTCACGGCTCAGGTCCCGGCCAAGATGGTGTTCCTGACCGACGCCACCGACCGCCGGATCACCGTAGGCCGCCGGGAGATCATCCTCAGACGAACGACGCCCAAAAACATGGCCGCCGCCGGTCGCGTGAGTGGGCTGGTCATCCAGGCGCTTCGCCACCTCGGCCAACGGCACGTGAGCGAGCAAGTGCTCGCGAAATTGCGTCGGACGTTGAGCGACGATGATCGACGGGCACTGCTGAAAGACATTGCTTTGGCGCCGGCGTGGATTGGGGACATCTTCCGGAAACTGAATGCGGAGAGTTCCTGATATGGACCAATTTGCCGTGTTCCCAGCAAACGAACGTCGACTCTATTTCGAGCAGGCAGCTGAACGCGATGGCCAACTCTCCCCGCAATTGATCGAGAAAGACTTTTGGGTCTGCTGGAGTCTGGGATTGCTCTTCTCGATCGATGAGTTCCGGGATCACTTGACGTTCAAAGGCGGCACGTCGCTTTCGAAGGTCTATCAGGCGATCGACCGGTTTTCGGAGGACGTCGACATCGCGATCGATCGCGGCTTCCTCGGCTTCGATGGGAACAACGATCCGGAGCAGGCAGCCACCGGCAAGGAGCAGTAACGTCGCATTGCGAGACTCAAGCAAGCCTGCCAGGTGTCCATCCACGACAAGCTTGCACCGAAACTGCGCGACGCCATCCGCGACCGACTCGGCAAGCAGCAAACGTGGAGTTTGGCGCCGGACTCAACCGACGCCGACAACCAGACCCTGCTATTTCAATTCCCGGCCGCGATCAAGTCGGGATTGAGCCCTTACTTTGCCGCGTCGGTCAAGATGGAACTCGGCGCCCGCTCGGACCATTTTCCTGTCGAGCAGGCCGACGTAATTCCGTACGTTGCAGAGGCGTTTCCGGATGCCCTGAAGGACCCTGTCGCCCGCGTTCGCGTGCTGGGAGCCGAGCGCACGTTCTGGGAGAAGGCGACCATCCTTCATTCGCTGTACTACCTGCCCAAAGACAAGCACGTCACCGCTCGAATGTCGCGACACTATTATGACGTTTATCGTTTGTCTCGTAGTCCGGTCTTGGATCGAGCCCTGGCCCATCTCGATCTGTTGGAGCGTGTGGCTCAGCACAAGACCATCTACTTCAAATCGAGTTGGGCCAAGTACGACCAGGCGCGCCCCGGATCGCTCCGGCTAGTGCCAGATGACAAGATCGTTGCCGAGTTGCGGCAGGATTACCTTTCGATGGAGCCAATGTTTTTCGAGCAGCAGCCCGCGTTTGACGCCATCTTGGACGAACTGCGAAAACTAGAGATGCGAATCAACACAACCCTTCGATAGACTACTGGTCGGCAATCACGGACAACTATCGTATGGCCATCAATCCGATCGTCTACACCGAAACGATCGTCCGCAGCTTTCTGAAGTACCAGCTTTCGGCGTATCCCTTTTCGTACCCGCGGCTGAATACGCAGATGCGCGAGTTGCTGTCGGTGGACAAGGTGCGGCGTACACCGTTGTTGCGCGGGCCCTATATCAGCTTGTCGCGGGGTTTTCGCGAGGGAGTGTCGGTCCAGCAGTTGATCGGCGAAGGGGTGTTTCATCCCCACATGCGGCAGATCATCCTGGCCGAAATCAGCAATCTGAACGGCCATCAGGAGCGGGCAATCCGCGCCGTCCGTGCCGGCACGACGACGCTGGTCAGCACGGGCACGGGTTCCCCGACTTCGAGCCGATTGTTTTGGCCAGTGATGACGACGGTCGAATCGACGTGGTGGCGGAACTGATCGAAGTCCTGGGATAGCGGGATCGTGCTGGACTTAACGCGCCACGTCTGCAGCTCGTTGTTTTTCTGCTGCTTTCCCGGTTCGTTGCAGGAAACGTGGGACGGGGGCCAACGAGCCTGTGCCTTGTCTGCCGGGGCCGACGGCCGTATGCTGAATCGGGTGGGAATGGCCATCTCGTCTTGCCCGCCGCCGTTTTCGATCGTGAGCGAACAGGGAGTGCTCGCTCAGATACAGGGCTATGCGGAACAACGTGAAAGAGCAATTTCGACGGTTCCACCCGGGGGCTGACGCCGCCCGGCTCGCCGACAGAACGACGTGAAGCATGGATAAAGCCATCTCGACCCCGCCTTTTTGGCGGCGCATCCTTCTTGGATCGTTGTCCAACCGTGCTCAGCGGCGGCTGGCCTTCGAGGCATTGGAGGATCGCCAGTTATTGACGGCGTCGCCCGCGGACGTGTCACTGGGCGACGTATTTCCCGCCGCAGCCGATCCGGCGGGTTGGCTCGCCGAATTGACGGGCTCGATCGTGGACAGCGGCACGGTTTATCCGCTGAAAATTATGCCACGCAGCGACAATGTGGGAACGCTTATTGATCCCGACCGGACGACCTGGCTGGTCATTCACGGGCGGTTGGGTGCGGCGGCGCAGCCGATTTACCAGGACCTGGCCACCGCGATCGATGGGTACAGCCCTGACGACCAAGTGTTGCTACTGGATTGGGAGACGGCGGCCACGGGGCTGTGGGACGGCGAGTCTCGCATCGAGCCGGTCGGTCGCTGGGCAGCAGCGGCACTGGACGACTATGGCTTCGCCGTCGGCAGCGTGAATCTGCTGGGCTACAGCTGGGGCGCCTATGTGGCCGACGAGTTGGCCGAGGAACTGGTTTCGCGTCAGGGGCAACGCGTAAATTCGATCCTTCTGCTCGACCCGGCCACCGACGTTCCCTTCAACGGATACTACCCCAACAATACGGCCACGGTCAACTTTGCCGCCCACAGTGAGTTCTCCTGGGCATTTCATTCCGGCGGGTTTGAGGGCTCGGCAACCAGCCCCAAGACGGCCCACGAGGCGTTTGTCCTGGAAAACAGCGACCACTACGTCATCCGCAACCAGTTCATTCGCCTGCTGGACACGAACCACGCAGGTCAATTTCAGAACCCGTGGTTTTCACTGGAGCGTCTCCTAAATCACGGCACCCCGTCCGGGCCTTGGCTGGCCAATGCCATCGATGCCTCGGGGGATTTGGTCCCGAGTGCAACCGGCGGATACGAGGCGTTGATTGGCATGGACGCCGGCGGATTGGCCGAATGGCTCACTTACGAGCCGATCGTGGGCCCGCCGGACATTATGCGGATCGAACCGTTCTGGACGGCGATTCCGCCGGATGCAGTGGATGATCTATTCGAGGTCGACATGGCGGATTGGATTGGGACCGTGCAACGGGATGCGCTGTCCGGCCTCTTGGCGAACGACACAGGGACCGGTCTTGCCGCGGTCCGGCAGATGGGCCCGTACCAGGGAGATGTCGCGTTGTACGAAAACGGAGCGTTTACCTACACGCCTTGGCAACCGGTCACGCCGTTCGGCTTTCGCGACAATTTCACTTACCAAGTCACGGATCCGTTCGGGCAGACGGACGTCGCCTCGGTACAGATCGTCGGCCTTCCCAATTTGCAGAACCGGAGTCTGCCGACGGACGTCGATGCCAATGGCCTGACGACTCCTCTGGACGTCCTGCGGATCATCAACGCCGTGAATCGCTTCGGGGCCCAGACTGTTGCGGAACTGGCGCAACGCGATGGCGTTCCCGTCTACTACTACGATGTCAACGGCGACGGCGAACTGACGGCGGCTGATGTCTTGGCCGTGATCGATGAGCTGAACGCGGCCGCAGCGTTTGCCAACGAAGGCAGAATCGCCCCTGAGCCGCGAAACGCAATGAAGGGAATGTTCTGGCCGGCCTGAGCTAAGAGACATCTTCCCCATCGGCCCCCAAAACGTGTGGACGCCGTCCTGCGCCCCGTTGACAGGCTAGGCAAACGCAATAGACTTGGTGAGAATCAGGGGAATTGTTCAACCCGGCGTTGCAGACGATCTTCTCACAGGCAGATGACCATGAACGGCAAACCGAGATTGGGTCGGAGCGGATTTACGTTGGTCGAACTGCTGGTGGTGATTGCCATCATCGGCATCTTGGTCGCGTTGCTGTTGCCGGCGATCCAGGCGGCCCGCGAGGCGGCCCGGCGCTCGCAATGCTTGAACAACCTCAAGCAGATCGGAGTCGCGTATCAAAACTACCACGACACCTACCGCGCGTTCCCGTTTACCGGGGATAACTGCATCGCCCCCAACGATCCCACGACGAACACGTCGGCCGGCGCGGGAAAGATCCACTGCTATTCCTGGCCTTTTCACATCCTGCCCTTCGTCGAACAACAGGCGATCTATGACTTCGGTCTGGATCCCGCCAACTATGCGAACCTCCAGAAGAGCATCGTAGCGACGTATTACTGCCCTTCGCGGCGGGGCGTCAAGCTTTACAAGAACGTGGCCAAGTGCGACTATTCGGTGAGCGAGGGTAGCGGGAACAACGGAATTGCCATTCCCAGGCCGCCCAGCGTCGGCATGAGCGATGTCATTGATGGAACGTCCAATACGCTGTTGGCCGCCGAGGGACGCGTCCATCGCGCCTTTATGGACAGCGGCGGTTGCTGTTCGGACAACGAAGACGCCTACACCAGCGGTCCGTCCGATGATGTCGTTCGTCTGGGCACTCGTCCGCCGGAGCCAGATCCGCTTGATATTTCCGTGGTCCCCGACGGGGCCGTCGACAGGCAATTCGGGAGCACGCACCCCGGTGGGATCACCGCCGTGCTGGTAGACGGATCGGTGCGAATTGTGACATACAACGTCGATGCGTCGATGTTCCGCTACTTCAGCATCCGCAACGATGGCGAGGCGTTTAACGCCAGCCAGCTCTAGTCGTTTCCGCAACAAAGAACGGAACAGCCCGATGCGAACCAGAACCTCTTGCCGGTCTCTGATTCTGGGAGTGGCATGGGCGGCTGCTGCGGCCCTGACCGGCTGCGGCGGTTCGGCGGCACGCATCGCGGGAACGGTCACCCACAACGGGGAACCGGTCCGCGGAGCGGAAGTGGTCGTGGAATTGGCCACGGACGCCACCCAACAGTATTTCGGCATGACGACCGAAGACGGCTCTCTGTACGTCGGTTACCGCGACAAGCCCGGCTTGCCCCCCGGTCAATGGAAGATTCGCGTGACGCACTTCACGCAGCGGGACGGCCAGCCGCTGCCCGGCGGCGAAACCGGCCAGGCGCTCCGCGCGTCGAACCGGGTAGTTGCCAGAACCTACCTGTTCGATCAGGAACTTGCCGGAGGCAAGAACGTCCTCGATTTGAAACTGGAGGCGGCGTCTGGCACGGTCGAGGGCTCGGACGTCCGGCAATGAGGGGCGCGGCACGCTCAAGTCCGGTTTGACCGACTTGATGCCCTGAGAATCGCCGAGCAGGCCAGGGACGTGTTCGAGGCAGTCCTTGCGGTCCTCGCTGGCACCCGGAAAACCGGCGGGCTTACGCCGGCCGTTCGCCTCTCGGTCTGCAACGACGGGGTTGACGTGGCATCTTCTCTCGGCCACGATGACGGAACCTCAAGACCTCAAACCTGCAAGGAGTTGACGCCATGACCCGGTATGTCCGTTTCGCCTGGCTGCCTCTGTTGTTCTCCTTGGCCTGTTGTCTGAACTGGCCTTCGGCCGGCGCGGCTGAATCGCCCAATATCCTGTGGATCACCTGTGAAGACACGGGGCCCGAACTGGGCTGCTACGGCGACGCGTACGCCAAGACGCCGAATCTGGACGGATTGGCTAAACGCAGCCTGCGATACCTGACCGCGTGGTCGAACGCGCCGGTGTGTGCTCCGGCCCGGACCACGATCATCTCGGGCGTCTATCCGACCAGCTTGGGCGGCGAGCACATGCGGAGCGAAGTCCGCATGCCGGAGTCCATGCAGATGTATCCGCAATTCCTCCGCGAACGCGGCTACTACTGCACGAACAACAGCAAGGAGGACTACAACCTGACCCAGCGAGGCCAAGTATGGGACGATTCGTCGGGCAAGGCCCACTGGAAGAACCGGCCGGCGGAGCAGCCATTTTTCGCGATCTTCAATCTGGGGATCACCCACGAAAGCCAAATCCGCTCGCGGCCCCACACGCTGGAGCACGATCCGGCGCAAGCCCCGCTGCCGGCGTATCACCCGGACACGCCGGAAGTCCGCCACGACTGGGCTCAATACTACGACAATATAACCACGATGGATGCCCAGGCCGGGCAGCGGCTTGCGGAACTTGCCGAGGCCGGGTTGGCCGAGGACACGATCGTCTTCTTCTATGGCGATCATGGCTCGGGGATGCCCCGCAGCAAGCGCTGGCCTTACGACTCCGGCCTGCACGTGCCCTTGATCGTCCACGTTCCTGAAAAATTCCGCGACTTGGCGCCGCAGGATTACCGGCCGGGCGGCACGACGGACCGCCTGGTGGCTTTCGTCGATCTGGCGCCGACGCTGCTCAGTCTGACCGGCGTCAAGCCGCCCGAGTGGATGCAGGGGCACGCTTTCATGGGACAGTACCAGGCTGCTCCGCAGCAATACCTGTTCGGCTTTCGCGGGCGGATGGACGAGCGTTACGATATGGTCCGTTCGGTGCGCAACCAGCGTTACATCTACGTCCGCAACTACATGCCGCACTTGATTTACGGCCAACATATCGGCTACATGTTCCAGACGCCGACGACGCAGGTCTGGAAAACGCTATACGACCAGGGCAAGCTGGTCCCGCCGCAAACGTATTTCTGGGAACCGAAGCCCGCCGAGGAGTTGTACGACCTGCAGGCCGATCCGGACGAAGTCCACAACCTCGCCGGCTCGGCGGACCATCAAGCCGTGCTGAACGAACTGCGTCAGGCCCACCGCGAACACGTGTTGGCGATCCGCGACGCGGGGTTCCTGTCCGAAGCGGAAATGCACCGCCGCGCGGGCGACACGTCGATTTACGAGCTGGGCCACGATCGGCAACGGTATCCGCTGGAGAAGATCTTCGACATGGCTCAGCGGGCGACCTCGCGCGAGCCGGACGCCCTGGACGAGTTGCGTGCCGGACTCAAGGACGCGGACAGCGGCGTGCGGTACTGGGCCGCGCAGGGCTTGTTGATTCGCGGTTCGAGCGCGGTCACGGCGGCCCGCGAGGATTTGCGTGCCGCGTTGAATGACGACTCGCCGACCGTCCGCATCCTCGCGGCCAGGGCTCTGGGCGAATATGGTAACGCCGAGGATCTGACATTGGCGCTAGGCGTGCTCCGAGAGAACGCTTCGCCGAAGACCAACGGAGCATACGCTTCGATCCTGGCGCTGAATGCCGTGGACGCGTTGGGGGACAAGGCGGCTACGTTGAAGGATGTGCTCAAGACACTGCCGCAGAACGATCCGGCAGCGCCCGGACGCGCCAACGGCTACGTGCCGCGGCTGCTGGAGAAATTAGTGGGCCCGAAGGCGGCCGCTCCGAATGCCAAACCCAAGCGGGCCAAGGCCAAGAGGGCCGCGTAGGACGCACGATAGCGGGATCGCAATCCTTCGCCGCGTAGTGGCGGCTGGGGCTCTCTTCGTTTAACCGCGACCCAGCGGGGAGCGCGTTCGCCATGTCTGGCATTCGCCTTTCGCGCTCCCCGCTGGGTCGCGGTTAAACGACCAGCGCGGGGCGTTGCCCACGCGGTTAAACGACTCCCGCTCAACCGCGATCCGGTATCTCCCCCCTCACTTCACCGGCACCAGGCGGAAATCGTCGTCAAATTGGACGACTTCCAGATCCTTGCCGATCGGCAACGCGCGCAAGTCGGCTTCGATCTGGCTGCGGTCGCCCACGACGATCACGGACAGGTGGTCCAGGTCCAGGTACTTCTTGGCCACGCGCACCACCTCGTCGCCGGTCACGGACGTGATGCCCGGGATCACCGTGTTGAAGTAATCGTCGGGCAATTGGAATTGAACGATCGCCTGCAACTGGCCGCCCATGTCGCTGGGCGTCTCGAAACGCGACGGATAGCTGCGGGTGAGATAGTTCTTGTTGAACTCCAACTCTTCGTCGCCGACCGGCCGCTGACCGAGCATCCCCTCGAACTCCTTGAGGAACTCGACCAGTGCCGGAGCGGTTTTGGCGGTTTGCACCGACGCTCGCGCCACAAACGGACCAGGCTGGTGGACCCGCCAGTCGAAGGCCGTCCGGGCACCGTAGGTGTAGCCCTTTTCCTCGCGCAGATTCATGTTCAGCCGGCTGGAGAACTGGCCGCCGAAAATGGAGTTCATCACGCTCAGCGAGAAATAGTCGGGCGTCTTCCGTTCGGTCCCAATCAAGCACACGGAGATCACCGATTGAGCCGCGCCGGGCTTGTCGACCAGTGTCACGGCCGGCGGCGTGGGCGCCGGGATCGGCGGGAACGAGATCTCCGGCGGGCTGCCCGACGACTTCCAGCCTCCCAAGGCCCGCTCCAATTCACGGATGATCTCGTCCGCCGTGATGTCGCCGACGGCAATCAGCGAAGCGCGGTCCGGACGCACGTGGGCCCGGTAAAATGCCTCCAGGTCGTCGCGGCTGATCGACTTCAGGGCTTGCTCCGACGAGTACTCCGGCCGCCCGTAGGGATGCTCGGGGCCGTACAGCTTGGCCGCGGCCGCCAGGCTGGCCAAGGCATTCGGCTCGTTGCGGACCTGCATCAGCCGGCCGATGGCGATATTCCGCTGACGCTCCAGTTCGTCCGCGGGAAACGCCGGATTCTGCAGGATGTCGGCAAAGACCTCCAACGCTTGCGGCAAGGTACGCTTCAGCGTGTATAGCTGCGCGCCCGACGTATCCCAGTCGGCCGAGACCGACAGCCGGGCGCCGATATTGGCCAGCGCTTCGGCGATCTGCTCCGACGTGCGCGTCTGGGTGCCTTCGTTCCAGACGGCCGCCAGCAGATCGGCCAGGCCGGTTTTGCCCACCGTGTCGCTGGATGTGCCAACGGGAAACACGACGCTCAAACTGAGGCTGGGCAGTTCATGATTCTCGACGACCAAGACCTGTATGCCGTTGCTGAGCGTGCGGCGATGGACCGGCGGCAACGCGAACTTGGGCGGCGCCGCACCCAGCGGCAGTTGCTTGCGGTCGTCGTCTTCCGCTACCGCTGGGGCGGCTGGCAACGGCGTCTCGCGGTATCCTTTAGCCAGTTCATCGCGGATCTTTGCGGCAGGTTCGCGCGGATCCGGCGTGATCGTGGTCTCCGGCCCCGGCGTCACCTCCAGGACCAGCTTTTTGGCGCTCAGGTACTTCCGGGCCACGCGTTGCACCGCGGCGGGATCGACTTTCAGGTAACGGTCGAAATCCTGCTGCAGGAATCCGGGGTCGCCCGTATACACGTTGTACAAATTGAGTTGATCGGCCCGGCCGCCGAAACCGCCGACGGACTCCAACTGCTGGACCACCGACGATTCGTGGCGGGCGATGGCCCGAGCCACTTCCTCCGCTGTCGGTGGCTCATTTTGCAGCCGGGCAATCTCGTCCAGCACGGCGGCCTCCAAGTCGGCCAGCGGCTGTCCCGGCCGCGCCGTCGAGACGACCATCAGGCCGCCGGCGATTTCGCGCGAATTCTGCGAGGCTTGGACGTCCTGGGCGATCTGCTTGTCGCGGACCAGCCGCCGGTACAACCGCGAGGTCTTGCCGCCTGCCAGGATGTCGGCCAGGACGTCCAGTTCGGCGTCATCCTCTGCGTACAGCGGCACGGTGCGCCAGGTGAGGTACGAACGGGCCAGACCGACGCGGTCCGTCATCCGCACGCGGAGGTCTGCCGGCAAGGGTTTGACCGCCGGGGGTGTCACTTTCTCGACCTTGGGACCGGCCGGGATCGGCCCGAAGTACTTTTCGATCAGACGTTTCGCCGTCGCTGGATCGAAGTCGCCGGCCAGGCACAAACTAGCATTAGCCGGGTGGTAGTAGCGGCGGAAAAAGTCGGCCACGTCGTCTCGCGAGGCGACCTGCAGGTCGGCCATCGACCCGATGGTCGGCCAGCTATAAGGATGGTTGGGCGGATACGTACCCGCCAGCAGCACTTCGTACACCAATCCGTAGGGCCGGTTCTCGTAGCTCTGCCGCCGCTCGTTCCGCACCACGTCGCGCTGGTTGTCCAATTTCTCTTGGGTCATGGCGGGCAGCAGAAAACCCATCCGGTCGGATTCCATCCAGAGGGCCGTTTCCAGGAAATTCGACGGCACCGTTTCCCAATAGTTGGTGCGATCCTGATTGGTCGAGCCGTTCAGCTGCCCGCCGGCCTGCTGCAACGGACCAAAGTAGTCCTTGTCGTAATGCTGCGAGCCCTGGAACATCATGTGCTCGAACAAGTGGGCAAAACCGGTTCGGCCCGGCCGTTCATTCTTTGAGCCGACGTGGTACCACACGTTCACGGCGACGATGGGCGTGGAATGGTCCTCGTGGAGGATGACCTGCAAGCCGTTAGGCAACTGGTACTTTTCAAAAGCAATCTCCGGCAGTCGCGGAGAGTTTGCAGGCTCTGCGGCACCGGCCAAGAACGAGGCGCAAGTAAATGTCATCATCGCGATCATTGTGTCTCCCCTGCTAGCACGATCGGCAGCTTATGCACACAGGCGGTAAGGTAACGAATTCGGAGTGAGTGGTCGAGTCCGGGTCGCCAAGCGCACCCCGTAGTTGCCTACCAAGAGGCGAACGGCCGGCGTCAGCCCGCCGGTTTTCCGCCCGCACAATTTCCCTGTTGAAAATTCTACAATCGCCGTAGCCCCCATTTCCGGGTTTTGCTACTCTCCCGCCTCCTTGGCCGCCCCGCGCGGATAGTCCGGACCCCGCTAGCTTCTTTGCCAGGAGCACAAAGGTGTACATTTCCAGTCTGAAAATGGAACGGTTTGGTGTGTGGGCTGACTTGAGGCTTTCCAGCTTCTCCGAAGGACTGAATGTCATCTACGGCCCCAACGGCTCGGGCAAGACAACGGTCGTGCGGTTCCTGGGCGCGATGCTGTACGGATTTGGCGACGAGGTCCGCCATCGCTACCTGCCGGCTGACTCGCAAGCGGGCGGGGCGTTGACCGTGCAAGGCTCATTCGGACGCCGCACGATCGTCCGTCACGACGACGGGCCCGGGCGCGATCGCTTGATCGTCGAAAACGAGGATGCGGCCGTAGGCGGCATGCACCGGCTGCAGGATCTGCTGGGCGGCGTGCGGCAGGGGGTCTACGAACGCGTGTTCCAGGTGGAATTTCAGGGTGACCTGGACATCGACAAGCTGATCCAGACGGCCTTGGCCGAAGGCTTTGATCTGTTGGGTTCTCAAGCCGAATCAGACCGGGTCGCCGAGTTGCAGGAGCGGCTGCAGAGCAAACGTCAGGCCCTGGCGGAAATCACGACCGCCGAGATCGCATTCGACGAATTGGTACGTCGCCGCCGCAGTTTGCAACAAGAGGCCGAATCGCTGCAGGCATCCCTCCACGACCGCCGCGCGACCTGGGAACGGCGGCTGGGCCAGTTGGACGCCAACATCGTCGACTTGGAAGAGCAGGTGGAGAGTCTGGAGGACGAGCTGCGCACGGTTGGCGCCCAGATCGAAGCTCGCCAGGCTGACAAGCAGGGCCGGGAAGCCTCGCTGCTGGACTCGCGGCAGAGGCAACTGCAATTGGACACGCAACGCCGCCAGGGCCTGCGCGAAATCGACGCGCAACTGGAGCGTTGGCGAGGTGTGCTGCAAGACCTGGAAGACCGCAGCCGTCGCTTGCGGGACCAAGCCGGCTTCGTTCCCGGCCTCGATCTCCGCACCGACACCGATCCGCGGCGCTACCTGCGGCGGCTGGAAGACGGCCTCGACCGGCTGCAGAAATCGGTCGCCGATCTGGCCACGGCGGAACCCGGGCAGTGCCAATGCGCTTCGCTCCGCTCCACGCTGCACCCCGCGCTGGCCGTCCTGCGCGAAGACGTCTACCGCCTGTGCAACGAACTCAGCGATTGGGAAGTCCGCTCGCAGCAGCGGGAAACCCACGGCGAGTTCAGCCAACTCCAGCGTTGCGAAGCCGAATTGCGGTCGGCCCTGGCCGGGCTGGCCCTGCAGCGTCACGCGCTGCTGGCCGACTTGGCGGCCCACGGCGAAGCGGAACCGGTGGCCCTGCCCCCGGACCGCTCCGGCCTGTGCCATTGCCAGCACCATCCGCGGTCCGTGGACTCGGCACCCAGCCACGCCGACGAGCCGTTGCAGGACGAAACATTGCTGCAGTGGGACGCCGAGCTACGCCGCTTGACGGCACGCCGGGACATGATCCGCGACGACCTGAGCACCTTGGAAGCCGAACTCCGCGACCTCCGCGACCAACGGCGGCAAGTCGCCTTGGAATGCGATCCGGAGTTCGAAGAACAGCGCCTGAAAGCCAAGCAGCAGGAACTGGACGGCATCGAAGTCAATCTGCGCCAATTCGAACGCCGCCGGGAACTGATGGCTGCCGTGACCAAGCTGGAAGACGAGCTGCGCGGCCTGACGGCGCACGTCCGCACGCCTGCGATCGTGCTGGAAGCCTCGGAGTTGCTCCGCCGCTTGACCGACGGCGACCTGCTGAAGTTGACGATCGACGGCGATCGTTCGCTGTGGATTCACCATCGCCGCGGTGAGCGGCTGGCCTACCAGCAACTTGGTTCCGGCGGGCGGGAGCAGGTCTACTTGAGCGTCTGCCTGGCCCTGGTGGCCGCCTATGCCCGCCGCGGCACGCGGCTGCCGTTAATCCTGAACGATGCCTTTGCCAACATCGACAACCCGGGCGTGGCGACCGCTGCTGCCGTGTTGCGTGACTACTGCCAGCAGGGCCACCAGGTGCTGCTGTTCACCCGCCACCAGCACGTGGCCGACCGCTTCCGGTCGCTGGACGTGCCGGTGCGGCAATTACCGGCGTTCGATCGCCAACGGGAGCCGGTCAAGGCCGCTCCGCCAGCCATCACGCCTTCCCTGAACGAAATCAACCAGCAGTTGAACATGATTGCCGAAGAGTTGGCCGGCCCGCCACCGGTGCGGGAACGCGCCATGTGGAGTTCGGAGGAATTTCCCGGCGAATTGACGGACCGCGTGCGCAGCAAGACGCCGGAGCCCATCCGCGATCCGGAACCGCTGGACGCCGACTTGGCGGCCGAGTTCTTTTTGTTGGAAACCAGCCCGATCCAGGACGCCCCGTCGATCGATTCGGCGACCGCCGAGCGGTTCCGCAAGATCGGCGTGCTGTTCGTCCGCGATTTGCTCCGGTTGGATGTGGCCGAAGCCGCCGATCGCCTGCGGTATGCCGGGATCACGGCCCCCATGATCCGCCGCTGGCAAGCCGAGTCGCTGTTGACCTGCCGCATTCCCCGGTTGCGGCCCTACGACGCGCGGATCCTCGTCGCCTGCGGGATCGGCACGCCCGAACAGTTGGCTCAATTGGAAGCCGCCGAACTCCGCCGCCGCGTCGAACACTTTGCCGAGACGAGCACGGGCGACGTCCTGCTGAGGTCCGGCAACCGCTACGAATTGTCGCGTTTGACGGAATGGATTCACGCCGCCCGCCGCGAACGCCAGCGGAACCGGGCCGCCAGTGACAACTTGCGCCGCCCGCTGCGTCCTACGCATGAACGCGAAGAACGCCGCCGCCCACCTGCCGCCGCGCGAGCGGTTCGCCAGCCGGCCGGCGCCGAACGGACGCGAACCCGTGAGGAATCCAAACCGGTCGTGCTGAAAATGGAACAGGGCGAGACGCCGCTCCGGTTCTACCTGGAACTGACCGATCCCATCGAGCAGGCCCCGTCGATCGGGCCGCGGACAGCGGAGCGTCTGGGAGCGATCGGCGTCGGCACGGTTGCCGATTTCCTTCAGGCCGATCCGGCCGCCACGGCCGCGCGGTTAAAACGCCGCAGTGTGGACGCCCAGGTCATCCGCATCTGGCAGCAACAGGCAACCCTCGTCTGCCGAGTGCCCTGGCTCCGCGGCCACGACGCACAGATCCTGGTGGCCTGCGGCGTAACCGATCCGGAAATCCTGGCCAAGCTGGACGCGGAATCCTTGTGGAAAACGGTCCAGCCGTTTGTGCAGAGCGAGGAAGCCAAACGCATGCTCCGCAGCAGCAAGACACCGGACCTGGAGGAAGTCACCCAGTGGATTCAATGGGCCGGCCACGCCCGCACGCTGCGGGCGGCCTGAGTCCGGTTCTGTTAGGCATACCGCAGAAAGTGAACTACCCACGCGAATGTAGCACGGATGGCAAAGCCGGGGCACGGATGAAAGGCCTAGGCTTCTTTCGTTATCCGTGCCTCGGCTTTGCCATCCGTGCTATCCGACGCTCGACAAGGTCCGCTGGGTAGATTATTTCCTGCTGGCTGCCTTATGCCGCACGCGGTAAAACGCGCCGATCGCAGCCTCGTGCGGCATCGCTCCCCGCTCGACGATCTCTCCGAAAACGGCGGTTTTGCGCAACCTGCGAATGCCAATCTCGTTCAGCCACGATACAATAGGCGGCGTGGCAGTGAGTCTTGCTGTTGGACCCCCGAGCAAGGAGAAACATCGTGAAGCGAATCCCGGGATTTTTCTGTGCGTTGTGCGTCGCCAGCTTGACGGCCTGGGCCGCGGAGCCGAAGCCGGTTTTCGAGGACGGCTTTGACGGAAAACTGGGCGAAGGATGGAGTTGGCTGCGCGAGGATCCGGCGGCGTGGCGGTTCAAAGACGCGGCGCTCGAAATCCGCGTCCAGCCCGGAGTGGCGGGGACCGTCAAGAACGCGCTGCTCCGCCAGTCGCCCGACCGCCGCGAAGGCAAGTTCGCCATTGACGTCACGGTCACGAGCACTGCACCGCCGACGCAGCAGTTCGAGCAGGGCGGCATCACCTGGTATCACGACGGCAAGCCGGTGTTCAAGCTGGTGCATGAACTGATCGACGGCGGGCTGTACATCATTCCGGGCCGCAAGCCGATGGCGGCCGAGTCGGTGCAGTTGCGGCTGATCGTCACAGCCGACAGCTGGACGGCTCAGTATCGTGCCAATGGCAAGGGCGAATTCGAAACGGCGGGGACGGGGCAACTACCGGCACCTGGCGACGATCAGGTCAGTATCCAATGCTACAACGGGCCGCCGGACGCCGAGCATTGGTTCCGGTTCGATGATTTCCGGATCACGAAGCTGGCGGAGTAGGGCGGATGATCGGAACCCGAATCGCCAGCGAGATGAAGTGGAACCAAACGTTGCGCCAACCCCGGCGAACGGCGGGCGTAAGCCCGTCCGGTGGTCGATCACCTAGACCAATTACCGTGGGGCTGACGCCACCACGTTCGCCTGAGTCCCATGACTCCGGTCTTGGAAAGATCGGGCTACGTGGCCGCGCCGCTCAGCCGCTGTTCGGTGATCTCGATCGAACGCAACAGGCCGCGGGCTTTGTTTAACGTTTCCTGGTATTCCAAATCCGGCTGGCTGTCGGCGACGATGCCGGCGCCGGCCTGGATGTAGGCTTTGTCGCCCTGCACGACGATGGTCCGCAGAGCGATGCAGGTGTCCATATTGCCGTGGTAATCGAAATGCCCCACGGCGCCGGCGTAGGGTCCGCGGCGATGCGGTTCCAACTCGTCGATAATCTCCATCGCTCGGACTTTGGGGGCGCCGGAGACCGTTCCGGCCGGCAGACACGCGGTCAGGGCGTCAAAGGCGTCTTTGCCGTCGGCCAGTTGACCCGTCACGTTGGACGTGATGTGCATCACGTGGCTGTACCGTTCGATGACCATCACATCGGACAACTCGACCGTTCCAAAGCGGGCGACCCGGCCCACGTCGTTACGGCCCAAGTCGACCAGCATCACGTGTTCGGCGCGTTCCTTGGGATCAGCCAGCAGTTCCGCTGCCAACCGGCGATCGTCCTCCTCGGTCGCCCCGCGGCGCCGCGTGCCGGCCAAGGGCCGCACGGTGACTTTGCCGCCCACCACCCGGCACATGATCTCCGGCGAACTGCCCACCAGCGTCACGTCGCCCGTGCGGAGAAAGAACATGAACGGGCTGGGATTGACGACGCGCAGCGTGCGATAGATCTCGAAAGGGTCGACCCGTAATTCCAGTTCCAAACGCTGGCTGATCACCACCTGAAAAATGTCGCCGGATTGGATGTAGCGGACGCACTGGCGCACAGCGTCTTCGAATTCATCCTGGCGGAGATTGGAGCGGTACGGGATCGACGCCTCGCCCACGGGATGAATGTCCGTGCTCTGCAGCGTCACGGGCGTGTCCGTCAATTCGGCCACTGTTTGGTCGACGCGCCGTTGGGCCTCGGCATAGGCGCGGCTGGCGTCTGCCGAGCCGGCGACGCGCGCCATGACCACGACGTACATCGTCTTGTCGACGTTGTCAAAGACGACCATGCGGTCGTAGAAACCGAAGGCCAAATCGGGCAGGCCGCGATCGTCCTGCGGTGCGTGGGGCAAGTTTTCCGCGTATCGGACGACGTCGTAACCGGCGTATCCGACCGCACCGCCGCCAAAGGGCGGCAGTTCCGGCAGCAGGGCCGCCCTGGGCTCGTTCAACAGCTGCCGCAGGATCTGCAGCGGGTCAGCCGCCGTGGACCGGCGTGTCACGCCGCCTGCGGTGATGGCGACCTCGGTGCCCCGGGCCGTCATCTCCAAGAATGGTTCCGCCGCCAGAAAGCTGTAGCGTCCCACCCGTTCGCCGCCGATCACGCTTTCGAACAGGCACGCACTGCCGCCCGTGTCGATCTTGTGAAAGGCCGTCACCGGCGTCAGCGTGTCGCTGACCAGGCGGCGATAGACCGGAATCAATTGGTGGTTTTCAGCCAAGCGGCAGAAGGTGTTCAAGTCCGGGTGATGCATGCCACAAAACTTTCGATTCTGGTGACCTTCGGTCGGCCGGGTGGCTCGATCAAGAGCCTGGCCACAGCGTCGTGTTCTTGACTCTTGCCTTTTCGAATTCTTGACCTTTCGACGCTTTCGGCTGTCTTACTTCGTCGAAATCGCCTCGGTTCTTGGCGAACGGTGGGCGTTAGCCGATCGGTTTTTCCGGGGGTACTGACGGCTGGCAGCCAAAGAACCGGCGGGCTAACGCCCACCGTTCGCCGAAGTAAGACAGTCGGACTCATCGACTACTTCTTTGCCAGGTTTTTCAGGTAGATATTCCGCCAGCGGACTTCGTAGGGGCCCGTTCCCTTGGCGATCCCGTGGACTTGGAGGCCGATGAAGCCGCAGGATTTGCCCGATTTTTCATCCGTCAGATCGGCCACCGGAACATCATTGACCCACGTCTTGATCGACTTGCCGACGCACAGCACGCGATACTTGTTCCACTCGCCTTTCTTGAAGGCGCCTTTGGCGGCCGGATTGGAGCGGTCTTCGCTCAGCCAACCCGTATCCAACGCCTCGCCGTAGACATAGCCGGCCGTGCCGTTGGTCGCGATCTCGACCTGCGGACCGTGGACGCGGCCCTTGTTGTATGTTTCCTTGCTCTCCGAACGGATCTGGACGCCGGAATTCAGTTCGTCCGCCACTTTGACCTCGAACGTCAGCTCAAAATCGCTGTAGTTCTTCTCGGTACACAAAAAGGAGTTCGGGCTGCCTTCGTTGGTCTTGCCGACCACACACCCGTCCTCGACACGATACGTCGCCGTCCCGTTCCGTTGGACCCAACCATCGAGCGTCTTGCCGTCAAACAGCGCGACAAATCCATCACCCGGCCCGTCCGCCGCCGCCAAGGGCGCGGCGAACGTCTGAAAGCAAGCGACCATCAACAACATCACACCGCGTGTGGAAATCATCATGTCACGTAACTCCCGGTTATTCGTCCCTCGAACTTTGCGCGCACCGTGCGCAGCAAAACTGTGTACTATTGTGTCAAGGCGTCGGCCGGTTGCAAGAAGCCGGACCGGGCGACTAGAGTAAAAGGAAGTGAGATTAACCAAATTTTCGAGCACCGAACCAAGTATGGACGTCATCGACCGCCCTTTTCACGTGCCGCTGCTGCACCGGTTGCGTTTCACGCAAGACGTTTTTGACGCCGATCAGCAGGTCCTGGCGGACGTGCTGGAGCCTTCCGGTGCCAGTCCGGCTCGCGTCCAATTCTGGATCGATGCCAACGTGGACGAGGCCAATCCTCCGTTGCGGTCCCAAATCGAGCAGTTTTTCGCCCGGCATCGCGAGCGAATCCAGCCGGGAGGCGGAATTCAAATCGTGCCCGGGGGCGAGGAGATCAAGAACGACGTCCAGTTGCTGGAGCGGATGCTGAAGGTCTTTCACGCAGCGGATCTGGATCGGCGCAGTTACGTCGTGGTCATCGGCGGCGGCGCGGTCCTGGACGCAGTCGGCTTTGCCGCGGCGATCGCGCATCGCGGATTGAGGCTGGTCCGGCTGCCGACTTCGACGCTGGCCCAAGGCGACTCGGGCGTCGGCGTCAAGAACGGCGTCAATCTGTTTCAAAAGAAGAATTGGCTGGGCTGTTTCGCGGCACCCTGGGCGGTGATCAACGACGCCCGGCTGCTGCAAACGTTGAGCGACCGCGATTTTCTGTGCGGGTTTTCGGAAGCCGTGAAAGTCGCCTTGCTGAAGGACGCGGCGCTGTTCGACGACTTGTGCCACTCGGCCGAGCGGATTCGACGCCGCGATATGACCGCGGCGTTGCCCATCATCCGCCGCACGGCCCTGCTGCACTTGGAGCACATCACCCAGGGCGGCGATCCGTTTGAAATGCTCGAAGCCCGCCCGTTGGACTTCGGGCATTGGTCGGCCCACAAGCTGGAGAGCATGAGCGGGTTCCAACTGCGGCACGGCGAAGCGGTCGCGATCGGCGTCGCGGTGGATTCCGTATACTCGTCGCTGGTCCACGGCTTGCCCAGCCAGGATTCCGATCGCGTGCTGCACTGCTTACAGCGGCTGGGCATTCCGCTGCAAGCCCCTAACCTGCACGAGACGGAAACGCTGTTCCGCGGCTTGGAGGAATTCCGGCAGCACTTGGGCGGCCAATTGACGCTGACGATGCTGCAGGGTATCGGCGCGCCTCTGGAAATCCACCAGGTGGACGCGGATCGGATGCGGCAATCCGTCCGGTTTGTGCTCGCGTTCGCCCACGGCTGGTCGCTCGAATTTCCGTGACCGCCGGTAGCGCAAGCTATGATTTCCCATGGTTCTGCGGGCCCGAGCCCCGACCTTGGGGCCTGGCGAGGACTGGTTCTGTGGCTTTTGCGGATGGCGACAAGATAATGGCCGAGACAAAACGTTTAACCGGCATTTTCACCCCGAACGTCGTGCCGCTGGATGAACGCGGCGAGATCAACGAACCGGAACTCCGCCGCTACGTCGAGTGGCTGATTGCCCGCGGCGTCCATGGCCTGTATCCGAACGGGTCCACGGGCGAGTTCACCCGGTTCACGGCCGACGAACGGCGGCGGATCATCGAAATCATGGCGGACCAGACGGCCGGGCGAGTGCCGATTCTGGCGGGCGCTGCGGAAGCCAACACGCGCGAGACGGTTAAAGCCTGCGAGTGTTATCACGAACTGGGGGCACGCGCCGTGGCGATCGTTTCGCCGTTTTACTACCGCCTCAGCCCAGCCGGCGTCTATGCGTACTTCAAAGAGATTGCGGACCACTCGCCGATCGACGTGACGCTGTACAACATCCCCATGTTCGCTTCGCCGATCGACGTCCCGACTGTGACCCGGCTGGCCGATGAGTGCCCCAAGGTCGTCGGCATCAAGGATTCGTCGGGCGATTTGCCGCAGATGATGCGGATGATCGCCGCGGTCCGGCCGCAGCGGCCCGAATTCAGCTTTCTGACCGGCTGGGACGCCGCCCTGATGCCCATGCTGCTGATCGGTTGCGACGGCGGCACGAATGCCACCAGCGGCGTGGTGCCGGAGATCACCCGCAAGCTGTACGACCTGACCCTTGCCGGGCGGTTGGACGAGGCCCGCGATCTGCAGTATCGCCTGCTGACGCTGTTCGACGCGATGCTGTATTCCGCCGAGTTCCCGGAAGGCTTCCGGGCGGCACTGAAACTGCGCGGCATCCGGGCCGGCGCCGGACGACAGCCCAAATCCGAAGTGCAGAAAATCGAATTGGACAAGTTGAGCCGGCAACTCCAATGCCTGCTGGCCGCCGAAGGATTCGCCGACCAACCCGTCGGTGGCTGTAACGCGAGCCTGGCGATCGACCCGGAGCAGGTGGCCCGCATCGTCCGCAACGTGGTAGGCGAATTGCAGAAGCGGGGAACGGCGTAGCATGGCTCTCCAGAGCCGTGCGTATTCATTGTGTTTTCAAGCACCCATGCACGGCTCGGGAGAGCCATGCTACTCGCGGGGAGCCAACCCCCACTGCTAATCCGGCCGGTGTTTCTGCCGCATGCGGCGGCTGTACGCTTCCAGGATGCGGCGTTCTTTGGCCGTCAAACGCTCCATGCCTTCACGGCTGACCTTGGCCAGCAACTGATCGGCCTCATCGTCGTCCTCGCTGTCCTCCGCGCCGGGGTCGTGGACCCGCAGACGCGGCTTGGACTTCCAGCGCCCCGCCGACCCAAGGAATCCCTGCAGATCCGGCATCCAGCGGCCCAGATTCCAGCCGAGGCGATAGTACAGGATGGCAAATGCGGCGCCCGTCAAATGGACGTCGAACGCCACCGACCGTTGTTCCGGATTCGACAGCATTTGCATCAGATCGCCGCCGATGATCAGCACGCCCATGACCCAAGCCGGCACGGGCAGGACGAACATCAGCAGAATCGTCCGGGTCGGATTGTGGAGGACGAACAGCAGCACCACCGCCGTCACGGCTCCAGAAGCCCCCAGCAGGTGCCCCGGGGCCTGCGTTGCCCCACTCAACAATTGATACCGCAAGGCCCACACCAGCGCGCCAACGACGATCGTCACCAAGTAGATTCTCAAGAATTCCTTCCGGCCGTAGATCTGTTCGACGTCGCGGCCGAACATCCACAATCCGAACATATTCCAGAAAATATGTCCCATTTCCGGATACGGCGCGTGGGCAAAGCCGCACGTCAGAAACCGCCACCACAGCCACGGTTTTGCCAAGTCCGCCGAACTCAGGCTCAACTGGTCCATCAGCCAGTGCTGCCGGCCCAGGAAGACATCGACCACGTAGATGGCGACATTCAGGATCACCAGGTTGGTGACCATCATTCGGTCCGAAGCCTGCAGACCGGGTGGCGGTGCTTCGTCCCGGTAGTATTCGCGGTCAAATAGAGCCATGAGGATTCCAACCGATGGAAGACAGTGGCAAGCGGTGCATCCAAGGCGTTCGTCACGGCTGCCGAACGGCCGCCGATCGCTGCAGCATCACGCCGTCAAGACACGATATGGTACGCGGAAGCAAGGGGAATGGGGAGTAGTGGCACACGGTAACCAATCAGAAAAACGCGGGAGCTTTCCGTCCGCAGTGCCGGCTTCAGCACCGTTCGAGAAATAAGTGGCCGGCAAGGCACTAGCCGCCGGTTCCGGATATCACTGCGGGCTCCGCGTCAGATTCTCCAGAAAATCGACATGGTTATTCCCGCCGTTGGCGTTGTCTTTACGTGGGCGCCAAAGCTTGCTGACCAGATCCACGTCCCCGTCGCCATCGAAGTCGGCGGCGACGGCCACATGGCCGCCCAGGTTGGCGTCCAAAACGACCCGTTCGACAAATTGTTGGCCTTTGCCGTCCGTGTTTTCCCAAATAAACCAGCGTGGTGGCCTTGCGCCAGGAATGCCCTCCATCTCGCACGTGAAGACGTCGGGATCTCCGTCGTTGTCAAAATCGGCGACGGCCAGCGAATGGTAAGCGCCCCGTACGGCCGTGTCCCCGGCCGGCAGCTCGTGCATCCGCCAGGAGCCGCCGCGTCCGTCGATGTTCTCCAGCCAAGCGATCCGCCCGCCCTTGATCTCGTTCTCGGTCATAATCAGATCGTTGTCGCCATCGCGGTCGATATCCAAGACCATACAGTGCGTGGCCAGCGGATACGGCTGGTTCGGATTGCCAAACGGGATGTTTTCGTGCGTGGCCCACTGCTGGCCCGTGCCCGCGGCGTTCTCGAACCACAGATTCGAGCGGACGACGTCGATGTCCCCATCGCCGTCCAAATCGCCGGCCCCGATACCGGCATGGACCGACGGGCCGATGTCGCACCGCTGCCAGGGCTGGCGCGGATCCTGCGGAATGCGGTACCAACGCAAGTTGTTCTTGTCGGACATGGTCAGGACGTCGCTTCGCCCATCGCCGTCCAAGTCGGCCAGGGCGACGTCATGGACAGCCGCCAACGCTTGATCGAAGACGATCCGCTCGAACAACTCCGTGCGCGGCTGACCCGTGTTGCGGTACCAGGCGCCGCCGGTCACGAAATCCACGCCGCCGTCGCGGTCCACATCCAACGCGGCACCACCTACATCCGACGGCGATTGTTCGCCCAGTCGATGCCGCCGCCAGCGGTTCGGGCTCTCCAGGCGATACCACAGGATTTCGCCGCGGCTGCGGCCGGTGAGGAAATCCAGGCGACCGTCGCGATCCAGGTCGGCCACAGCCGTCTGCCCCCACGACGAACCGGGCAATTCCCGATCGACGAACTGGTGGCGAAATGTGGGCTCGGCTGCTCCCGCCGGCGTAGCACCAAGCAGGAGGCCGAACATCAGCGATGTTGCGATGCTTGCCGTCTTCATGGAACTTGCCATCCTCAAGACGCGGTTGTTCGTTCGATCCCTTGGGTTTGCGATCGTTGCATCCGCTCTCATGCGTCTTCATCGCATGCTTGCTGAAACGCCCGCCCATTGTCTTTTACGTGCAATGCGGCTTTTTGTTTTTCGAGGGGATTATAACACGTCTCAAAAACCGGTCGAGACGCCATCTCAACCGGGAGTTCGGGATAAAACGCATTGCGTCGTTGGCTTGTTACGGCATTCAGCCGTAAAATGGATATCGCAGATGGTGATTGCCGGGGAACGAAGTCGATGTAGTTTGAGCGACGAACGAAATGCACGCCCGTTGCGCATGTCAGCCAACGCTGTGCCGCCCGTCGGTCAAGGAGAATCGAGTGTCCGATTCCATGAAACGTGGAAGGTTCCTGCAGCAAGCGGGGGTGACCGTCGCGGGTGGCGCCGGAGTTCTCGTTCGGACACACGCCCTGGCCGACGCGGCGGCGTTGGCCGAGTATCTCGCGGAATGCACCAGCCGCGAATTTGTCCGTCCGCGGCAACTAGAGGTGGTTGCGCTGAGGATCGGCAAGGTGATGCGGACGGGATCCGCCACCGGCCAGCCGCTCGACCCGTTGTGGGGCGACGAGCGGGAGTTCGTGCAGGCCGTTTCCTGGCGCGATGCGGCGGAAGCGTTTCGCCTGGGACTGGAGATCGATTTAGCGAAGGTACTGACGCGGTTTGAGGTGTCTTTTATCTTGGGCGACGTACCCCAAGGCCAGTTCCGCAACGACACGGCGAAACGAGTTCTTAGGTTCCGCCCCCCCGACGACGTGGCCCTCCTGTGGCGCTGCGCTGCTGGAATGTATGCTGACCATTAACCCCGCGGTCCATGACCTTGAGAGCGAAACGAGGAGACGAGAAATGACACGCGACGTGAACGAAGTCGAGGTAGTTTATACGACGGACGATGTGTACGAAGCCGAGATCATTCGCAACCAATTGCACGACGCCGGTATCAAGTGCGAATTAGACGGCGTCTCGCAAGGCGGGTTCATTGAGATCGTCGAAACGAAGCTGCTCGTGCGCGCCGGGGACGCCGACCGCGCTCGGAGACTGATCAAACGTCGGACAACCGACCAATTTGAACTACCGCGCGATGAAGCCTGAGGCGCAAGAAGGCGTCCTTTCGAAGAGAGCCTTGCGGACGCAAACGTCGGGAAATCCACCCCGCCGTTCGCCTCTCGGTGTGCAAAGACCGGATGCATCCGGTCTATGCGGCCCCGGCCGTCGTTCGCCGGGTACGCTTGCCGTCGAACGCGGCACGTGACACAATAGCCGCCAACTTGGTTGCCTCTTGTGAAGGATCTGACGCATGCGCATATCGGATTCCGTCGAACGCCTCCGGCGCGGCACGCACCTGAGCCTGGACGAAATGTCCGCGGTCGTCGACCAGATCATGCAGGGCGGCTGCGACGAGGACCAGATCGCGGACCTGCTGCTGGCCCTGCGCGCCAAGGGTGAGACGGTCGACGAAATCGCCGGCGCGGCGGTGGCGATGCGGAAACACATGACGTGCATCCGCACCTCGCGGCCGGGAGTGATCGACACGTGCGGAACCGGCGGCGACGCGTCGGGCACGTTCAATATCAGCACCGGCGCCGCGCTGGTCACCGCAGCCGCAGGCGTGCCGGTCGCCAAGCATGGCAACCGCAGCGTGACCAGCAAGTCCGGATCCGCGGATGTGCTGGCCGCCTTGGGAGTGGACATTCAGGCCCCGGTCGAAGTGGTGGAACGGTGTCTGGACCAGGTGGGCATTTGCTTCTGCTTCGCGCCGCTGCTGCATCCTTCGATGCGGCACGCCGCTCCCGTTCGCCGCCGGTTGGGCGTGCCGACGATTTTTAATCTGCTGGGACCGCTGTGCAATCCGGCGGCGGCTCCCTACCAGCTGTTGGGCGTCGGGCGGCCCGCACTGCGGCCGCTGCTGGCGGCGGCTTTGCAGCGACTGGGCGGACAGCGGGCGGTCGTGGTCTGCGGACGGGATGGTCTGGACGAAGTGACGCTGGCCGGAGAAACGGACGTCTGCGAAGTGACGCCGGTCGGAATTGCCGGTTTCACTTGGTCGCCGGACATGTTCGGAGTGCCGTCGGGCGAACTGTCCGAGTTGCGGGTGGACGGGCCGGAAGCCAGCGCAGCCCTGATTCGGCAAGTGCTCGACGGCCGAACCGGCGCGGCCCGCGACATTGTGGTGATCAACGCTGCCGCCGCGCTGTGGACGGCGCAAAAGGTGGACTCGCTACGGGAAGGTGCGGTTCTGGCCTCCGCAGCCCTGGACAGCGGTGCCGCCAAAGGACTGCTGGCCGACCTGGTGGACGCCAGTCACAGCCGATAATCGAAAGGATAGGAAAACATGCTTGATCTGTACGACAAGATTCAAACCGCCGCAGCGGCGATCCGGGCCGTGTGGCGGGCGCAGCCCCATGCGGGCATTATCCTGGGCACCGGCCTGGGCGGCCTGGTCAAGAAGATCGCTGTGGAAGCGACGCTGGATTACGACGAGATCCCCCATTTTCCGCGTTCCACCACGCCGGCCCATCGCGGGCGTTTGGTTTGCGGAACACTGGAAGGGCTGCCGGTGATGGCGATGGAAGGCCGGTTCCACCGCTACGAGGGCTACTCGCTCAAAGAAATCACGCTGCCGGTCCGCGTGATGAAAGCCCTGGGCGCGCAGCTGTTGGTCGTGTCCAATGCCTGCGGCGGAATGAACCCTTACTTCCGCAGCGGCGACATCATGGTCATCGAGGACCACATCAATCTGCTGGGCGATAACCCGCTGATCGGGATCAACGATGACCGCTTGGGGCCGCGGTTTCCGGATATGAGCGCGCCGTACGAGCGGGAACTGATCGCCCGAGCACTGGAGGTGGCTCGCCGCGAGAACATCGTGGCGCACCAAGGCGTGTTCGTGGCCGTGCCCGGCCCCAATTTGGAAACGCGGGCCGAATACCGCTTCCTGCGCATCATCGGAGCGGACGTCGTCGGCATGTCCACCGTGCCCGAAGTCATCGTGGCCGTCCATTGCGGACTGCGCGTCGTGGGCTTCTCGATTGTCACCGACATGTGCCTGCCGGATGCCCTGGAGCCGGCGAACGTAGACAAGATCATCGCCGTGGCCAACGCCGCGGAACCGAAACTGTGCGCGCTGGTAACGGGCGTGTTGAGAAGTGAGAAGTGAGAAGTGCCCGAAACGTTACGGAAATCCTGGCGAACGTTGGGCGTCAGCCCATCGGTGCATTGTCCCGGCGAACGTTGGGCGTCAGCCCATCGGTGCATTGTCCCGGCGAACGATGGGCGTCAGCCCATCGGTGCATTGTCCCGGCGAACGGTGGGCGTCAGCCCACTGGTGCATTGTCCCGGCGACCACTTTTCCGACCGTCTGATGATTTCATTAAAAGGGATACTGCCGGTTCCTCACGCAAATGTGCGGGAATAGGGAAGAACCGGCGGGCTGACGCCAGCCGTTCGCCGCTCGGGGTGCAACTACGGGTTGAACGCAGAAGACTGAACGCTGAGGACGAACCATGAAGGGGGCATACGGCAGCTGCGTCGGCTCGCCGCACGTCCAGGCGGCGGCTGCGGCGATCCGCAACCGCTGGGACGGCCGGCCGGAAGCTGCGCTGGTGCTGGGCACGGGCCTGCACCAGTTGTCCGGCTTGATTCAAGCCGAGGCCGTGATTCCCTATCCCGAGATACCTCACTTTCCTCGTTCCACGGCGGTCGGCCACAGCGGCCGATTGGTATGCGGCCGCTTCGGCGGGCGATCCGTGATTGCAATGGACGGCCGCTGCCACGGCTACGAAGGTTACTCGCTGGACGAATTGACGTTGCCGGTGCTCGCCATGCGCGCATTGGGTGTCCAGCTGTTGATTCTCTCCAATGCTAGCGGGGGATTGAATCCGAAATTTGCCTCGGGGGATGTCGTCGTGGTGTCCGACCACATCGGTCTGCTGTTGGGGATCTCGGCGATCGTGTCCGGCGGCGGTGGCGATGTCCGCACCCGGCCGCCGAGCGTCGAGCGGGATCCTCAGGGGTCTCTGCCTGCCGAAGCCTTGACGGTCCGGCCGGCTTGCAGGCCGGTCTACGACACGGTCCTGATCGAACAGGCCCTGGACATCGCCCGCCGCGAGAACTTCGCCGCTCACCACGGGGTGTATGTCGCCATGACCGGCCCCAACTACGAAACCCGCGCCGAGTACCGCCTTTTGCGGCGGATGGGCGGCGACGTGGTCGGCATGTCCACCGTGCCCGAAGCCGTGGCGGCGTCCGGGTGCGGTTTGCGGACCCTGGCCTTGTCGATCGTCACCAATGTCGCCCGCCCCGATTCCCCGGAGGTCGTATGCGCTGCGGACGTGATCCGCGCCGCCGAGCGGGCGGAGCCCCATGTGCGAAAGATCATGGCTCAGGTGATCGCCCAACCCTGGCCGGAGAAGGCATGCTCATGATGTCGATTTGGCGGTACATTCGACGCAGCCTTGCGTATCACTGGCGGATTCACCTTGCCGTGGCTTTGGGCGTCGCGGCGGCGACGGCGGTCCTGACGGGCGCGCTGCTGGTGGGCGATTCGGTGCGCGGCAGTCTGCGGAGGCTGACGTTGGATCGCTTGGGACGGGTTGACGAAGTGCTGGTGACCGACCGGTTCTTTGCCGAACCGCTGGCGGAGCGTCTGCGGGCGGCGGCGGGGTTCCGGCAGTATTTTTCCGCGGCTGTCCCGGCGATCCTGTTTCCGCGCGGGACGTTGGAAAAGCAAGGTTCCGTGCAATCCGGACGGGCTGCACAAGTGTTGGTCGTCGGCTGTGGCGAGGCGTTCTGGGAACTGGGCGATGCGAACTTCCGGCCCGCACGGACACCCGGGCGGAACGAGGTCGTGCTCAACGCGCCGTTGGCCGAGGAATTGCAGGCCCGGGTGGGCGACACGGTGGTGCTGCGGCTGCCCAAATCGAACCAAGTGCCGGCCGACAGTCCGCTGGGGCGCAAGTCGGATCGGATCCGCGCCCTTCCGGGTCTGCGCGTGATCGAAATCATTCCCGCGGCAAGCCTGGGACGATTCAGCTTGACCGCCACTCAAACGACGCCTCGCAATGCCTATGTGGCCAGCGAGACGCTGCAGGCCGCACTTGGTCAGGAAGGCCGCGTCAATGCCATTCTGGTCGCCGGCCAAACGCCCCACCAGCCGCCGGGGGCGGAGGCCCGGGCCGCACTGGCCGATGCGCTCCAGCCGACGCTGGCCGACTACGGCTTTGCAATGCACCGCGTGCGGCGCACGTTCCAACCCGACGGCCCCCAAGCATCTGAAGAAGTGGTCTCCGATTGCCTTAGTCTGACCACGGACCGCATGTTGTTTTCGCCGTCGGCGGAACAAGCGGCACGGCGCGCTTGGAAGGCGTTCGACCCACAACCGGTGTCGACGTACTTGGCCAATGCCTTGGAGAAAACCGGCGGCGAGGCCCCTTCGCCGGTCATCCCGTATTCGCTGGTGACCGCCGTCGATTCGCTACCCGGCTTGGGACCGCTGTTGGCCTCCGAGGGACAAACGCCCATCGAATTGGCGGCGGACGAGATTGCCTTGAACAGTTGGGCCGCCGCCGATTTGAAAGCGAAGCCGGGCGACACGATCCGCGTAACTTTTTACAAGCCTGAGACAACGCACGGCCGCCTGGAGGAAGAATCCGCACAATTCGTCCTGAAGGCGATCATTCCGCTGACGGAACCGGAACGGCCCTATCGGCGGAACCGGCCCGCCGAATACAAGCTGCGTCCCACAATTGCGAATGATCCCGATCTGACTCCGACGGTCGAGGGCGTGACTGACCAGGAGTCGATTGACCGGTGGGAAGCGCCGTTTCCCGTTGATAACAGCCGTCTCCGGCCCAAGGACGACGAGTATTGGCGGAACCACCGCACGACGCCGAAAGCATTCATTTCGCTGGCGGCGGGAAAACGCCTTTGGGGCAGCCGTTTCGGCGACATCACGTCGGTGCGGGTCGCGGTCCCGCCCGACACGCAGGCTGCGGCGTTCACGGAGCAATTGGAGGCTCTGCTGCGCGAGGATTTGAACCGGGCCCGGGCGGCGTTGGGATTCGAGTTCTTGCCCGTCAAGCAGCGCGGCTTGGCGGCATCCGCCGGCACGACGCCGTTCGACGTGTTGTTCCTGTTCCTCAGTTTCTTCGTGATCGTCGCCGCGCTGATGCTGGTCGCGCTGCAGTTCCGCTTGGGCGTTGAACGCCGGGCTCGCGAGATTGGCACGCTGCTGGCCGTCGGGTTTCGGCGGCCCTTGGCGGCGCGGCTGTTCGCCGTCGAGGGCGCCGCCGTGGCGGCGGTCGGGGCCGCGATCGGTGTCGCCGTCGGCGTGGGCTACGCCTGGCTGATGCTCGCCGGCTTGAAGACCTGGTGGATCGGCGCGATCTCGACGCCCTTCCTGCAACTGTTCATCCAGCCGCTCAGCCTGGCCATCGGCTATGTCAGCGGCGTGGTCATCTGCGTGCTGACGATCGTGCTGAGCTTGCGGCGTACCAGGCGGATTTCGGTGCGGCGTTTGCTGGCGGGGCAGGCGGTCGGCGCAGACGAGTTGGTGTACGCCCCTGCCAGCCGTTGGGGATGGATCGGCGCAGTTATCTTGCTTGCCGCGGCGGCGGCCTTCGCCTTTGCGGCGTCGCGGCTGGGCGGCGAGGCCCAAGCAGGTGCTTTCGTCGGTTCCGGCACGCTCGTCCTATTTGCCCTGCTAATGCTCGTCCGCCGCTATTTCAAGACGGGCGGACAGGCCGGGGGACGGCGCGGCGGATGGAGTCTGCGCTGGTTGGCGGCGCGGAACGTGGCGCGGAATCCGGGACGCAGCACGCTGACGGTCGGCCTGATGGCGGTGGCCAGTTTTCTGATCGTGGCGATGAGTTCTTTCCGGCTGGCGCCGACTGCGGCTGGCACGGGCGGCTTCGATCTGGTGGCGGAAAGCTCCGGGCCGGTGTTTGGCGACTGGAATACACCGGAGGGCCGGGAAGCCTTGCTGGCGGACCGTGCCACGGTCCTCGACGGCGGCACGGTCTTGCCGCTGCGTTTGCAGGCCGGCGATGATGCCAGCTGCAACAACTTGTACCAGGCATCCCAACCGCGGATTCTGGGTGTCACCGAACCGTTGGTGCGTTATTTCGACGATCCGAATGTGCAAGCCTTTGCCTGGGCGGCCAGCGCAGCCGAGTCGCCGGCCGACAGAGCAAACCCCTGGCGTCTGCTCTCTCCCGTAGGATGGGTTTCCCAACCCGTCCCCACCGTAGGACAGCCTTCCCAGGCGGTCATCCCGGTGGCACCCGCATCACAGCCGGTCATCCCCGTCGTGCTCGACAAGAACACCGCCATGTACAGCCTGCACCTGTACGGCGGCGTCGGCGAGGAGTTCGAGTTAACCTATCCGGAGACGGGCCCGGTCCGTTTCCGCGTGGCAGGCCTGCTGAGCAACAGCGTCCTGCAGGGCAGCCTGCTGATCGGCGAAGCGGACTTCGTCCGGCAGTTTCCCGAAGTCAGTGGCTACCGCTACTTCTTGATCAAGTCTCCTGTGGGCCGTTCGCAGGCGGTTGCCTCCGCGCTGGAAGATCGCCTGGGCGATCAAGGCTTCGACGCGGCTTCAGCCCCTGAGCGATTGCAGGATCTGCTGGCGGTTCAGAACACGTACCTGAGCACTTTTCAGAGCCTGGGGGCCTTGGGGCTGCTGCTGGGCACCTTCGGATTGGCCGCGGTTCAGGCGCGAAACGTGATTGAGCGGCGGGGCGAACTGGCGCTGCTGAGGGCCGCTGGTTTCCGCCGCCGCCGGCTGGCGCGTCTGGTGATGCTCGAAGCCCTCGCCCTGTTGGCCGGCGGCCTGTTGACCGGCTTTCTAGCCGCCCTGGTCACCACCTTGCCGCACATGCTCGTCGGCGGCGCCTCGATCCCGCTGGGCGACCTGACGATCCTGTTGATCATCGTCCTGGCCGTAGGCTGCCTGACCAGTTGGGCCTCGATGCACACCGTCCTGCGGGCCCCGCTGCTGGCCGCCCTGCGGGAAGAGTGATGCCGCCCAAACGTTGCAGAAATTCTGGCAAACGGTGAGGCGTAAGCTCACCGGTGTATGGCTTGAAGAAAGGGGTCGGGAGTCTTTTTCCTTGACGCGGACTCGGCTGCGTGATAGCATCCGGGCATGCCAAGACGTAGACGAGTTGCCACGGGCGGATTGCTGTTCCATGTCCTCAATCGTGCGGTCGCGCGGGAGAAGATATTCTGGAAGCCGGAGGACTATCAGGCGTTTGAGGCGGTGCTGCAGGAGGCGGGCGAGCGGGTGCCCATGCGGTTGCTGTGCTATTGTGTCATGCCCAATCACTGGCACCTCGTGCTCTGGCCCCGCGGGGATGACGATCTGTCCGAGTACATGCGCTGGCTGACGGTCACGCACGCGAAACGGTGGCACTCACACTACCACAGTTCCGGAAGTGGTTCCCTGTATCAAGGTCGCTTCAAATCCTTCCCGATCGAGCAGGACGAGCACTTCCTGAGGGTGTGTCGCTATGTGGAGCGAAACCCGTTGCGGGCACAGCTGGTGGATCGGGCGGAGGAGTGGCGTTGGAGCAGTTTGTGGCATCGTTTGCAGGGGAGCAGTGTTGTCTCGTTGACAGCTTGGCCGGTGTCGGCGGGCAGGGCGTGGGTGAGCCACGTGAATCGGGCGGAGACAGAGACGGAGTTGAAGGCGTTGCGCCGCTCGGTGGTGCGCGGGACGCCCTTCGGCGAGGCTGACTGGTTGCAGCGCACGGCCCGGCGGCTGGGCCTGGATTCAACGCTCCGTTCCCGGGGGCGGCCCAAGAAGGACGCCGCGCAAAATTCTTGACGAAACAAAGACCCCCGACCCCTTTTTGTCGCGAAAGAGGTGTGCCATGCGACGGAGACGAATCATCGACGGATCTGAAGCACGGCGGGACTCGACCAACGCCAGCGCCGTTGGGAGTCTGCTGGTGCTGCTGGTTGCCGTTTTTGCCGGCGGAATCAGAACCCCGGCCGCCGAACCGGCGCCGGATGCGTTGAACAGCTATAACGTGGTCTGGGATTCGCCGAGCGCAAACTACGGCGGTTCGCTCCCCCTGGGCAACGGCGATATCGGACTGAATGTGTGGGTCGAAGCCGATGGCGACCTGCAGTTCTTCATCAGCAAGACCGACGCCTGGGACGACAACGCGCGGCTGGTCAAGATCGGCAAAGTCCGCGTGCATCTGGATCCGAATCCCTTTGCCGTTGGCCAGCTTTTTCGTCAGACGCTCCACTTGCGTGACGCCACCACAGCGATCGAGGCCGGCGAGGGCGATCGCCACACCGTCGTGCGGGTTTGGGTCGATGCAAATCTGCCCGTGATCCATGTCACGGCAGACAGCCAAACACCGCTGGAAGCGACGGTCGCGATCGAACTGTGGCGGACGGTGCAACAGCCGTATACGCAACTGCAAACCAGCGACGTCATGGTCAACCGCCGTCTGCCGGGCGGCCAGCAGGCACCGACGATCATCGAGCCCGACACGGTGCTGGCCGATCAAGCAGGACGAATCGGCTGGTATCATCACAATGCCAAGTCGGTAGGCCCGCAACTGTTGGGCGAGGTTCAAGGCCTGACCGAGTTCGCGCAACCCGACCCGCTGTTGGCTCGGACCTTTGGCGCCATCATAACGGCCGAGCGGGGCCAGCGACTGGACGACCTGCACTGGCAGTGTCCGGCGGCGAAATCGCAGCGGTTCAACGTGTACGTGCTGACGCAGCATCCCGCCACCCCGGCTGAGTGGCTGGCCGAGATGGATCGGACCATCGCCCGCGTCGAGGGCGCGGATTTTGCCGCACGCCGTGCAGCGCACGAGCAGTGGTGGTGCGAGTTCTGGGACCGCAGCTGGATTCGCGCGGCGCTGCGGCCCGGCGCCGAAACCACGGCGGATGCGGCCGTACCCGCCAATCCGCATCCGTTGCGGCTGGGCAGCGACCAGGGCGGCGGCAACCGATGGGCCGGCGAGTTGGCGCGCGTAAGCGTCTTCGGCCGGGTCTTGAACGACCAAGAGATCCAAACCCTGGCCGAATCGGATCGTCAGACGGGCACCAGCGGGCAGACGGGACTGTTGTTCTCCGGCAGCCGGCCGGACCCCGTTGCCGACTCGGCCGCCTGGGATTTGAGTCGCGGCCTGACGATCGAGGCTTGGGTCCAGCCGGAGAAACTGCCCGGCGGAGGAGCGCGAATCGTGGATAAGATCACGCCGGGTGGTGCGGACGGGTTTTTGCTCGACACCTTCCCCGGCAACAGCCTGCGATTCATCTGCGGCCAAATGCAACTCAGTCTGCCGGACGCAGTTCCTGCGGGCCGCTGGACGCACGTGGCTGCGGTGGCCGACGCAGCCGGCGGGTGCCGGCTGTACGTGGACGGTCGGCAAGTCGGCGGCGACGCCAGCACAGCGATCCGCGATGAGGCCGCTTACGTCAGCCAGATGTACCAGCTGCAGCGGTTCGTGACTGCCTGTGCCGGGCGAGGCCGTTATCCCATCAAGTTCAACGGCAGTATCTTTACCGTGCCGCTGCCCGACGGCCAGAGCGACCCGGACTATCGCCGCTGGGGACCCGGTTACTGGTGGCAGAATACGCGGCTGCCCTACTATGCCATGACAGCCGCCGGTGACTACGATTTGCTGCAGCCGCTGTTTCGTATGTATGCCGACGACCTGCTCGGACTGTGCAAGTATCGCACGCGTAAGTACTGCGGCCACGACGGGGCGTTCTATCCGGAGTGCATCATGTTCTGGGGGGCCATCTTCAGCGAGACCTACGGCTGGACGCCGTGGGACCAGCGGCAGGATAAGCTGCAGGAAAGCGGCTGGCACAAATGGGAATGGGTCGGCGGGCTGGAATTGTGCTGGCTGATGCTGGATTGTTACGAGCACACGCAGGACCGGGACTTCCTGGACCGGACACTGCTGCCTTTCGCGCGCGAAATCCTGACGTTCTTCGACCAGCACTATCAGACGGATGCGGGGGGCAGACTGGTGATGCATCCTTCCCAGGCATTGGAGACATGGTGGGAGTGCGTCAATCCGATGCCCGAGCTGGCCGGTTGCTTGGCCGTGACGGAACGGCTGCTCGCTTTGCCGCCGGACGCCGCAACGGTCGCCGAGCGCGAGTTGTGGCGGAAACTGCGAGACAAGATGCCACCGCTGCCGCGCCGAGAAGTCGAAGGCCAGTTGGCGCTGGCACCGGCCGAGAGATTCGAACAGAAACGGAACATCGAGAATCCGGAACTGTACGCCGTCTTCCCGTTTCGCCTGGTGGCGTTGGGGCGGCCGGACGTCGATCAGGGCGTCGCGGCCCTGAATCATCGTTGGGATCGCGGGCACAGCGGCTGGCGGCAGGACGACCTGTTCATGGCCTATCTGGGCCTGGCCGACTCGGTGCGCAAGGCGATCGTCAGCCGCGCTCGCCGGCACGATCGTGATTCGCGGTTCCCGGCCTTCTGGGGCCCGAACTATGATTGGACCCCCGATCAATGCCACGGCGGCGTGCTGTGTGCAACGCTGCAGTCCATGCTGCTGCAGACGGACGGCAAGCGGATTTTCCTCTTGCCGGCGTGGCCCCGTGACTGGGACGCCGACTTCAAACTGCACGCCCCCTACCGGACCGTGCTCGAGGGCCGGGTGCGTGACGGCAAGATCGTGGAGTTGAACGTCACTCCCGTCTCGCGCCGCGGCGACGTGATCCTGCCGGATCCGTAGACGCCCGTCCGGGCCGCTTATCGCCCAGGGTCGGAAAGGTTCTGGTTGCAGTGTGCGGTATGGAGATCAGGTCGGGACGCAACGCCTCGTTTCCCGGGGCCGGCGCGAGACGGAATCCATAGGATATTCTTGACGAAACAAAGACACCCGACCCCTTTTTCTGATCCAGCTTGGCTTGTGGGAAATCGGCCGCTCGATCCGTGACGGTCACGAGTTGCCATTCGTCGCTGCCCGGCGAGGCGAAACCGACCCGTGTCTGCCCGAGATACGCGCCGCCTTCCGCGTAGTAATGGAGTTTGACGTCGGCCGTCGCCCGCTGGCCGCCAGCCACCTTGACCCACCCGCGAGCCACGTAGCGTTTGGTTGGGTCGAGCGGCACGCGATTGGCCGGCATCGCGCCGAACTGGGCCTCGTCGGGTTGGGCCACGTTGTCGATGAGGAACTCCTTCTTGCCCGTGCGGCCGCCGCCGACGACCAGCGCCTGATAGGCACCGGCCGGATTGGAATAGAAGCTGCCCCAGCCCGGCGGTAGTCCCGTGGGGCCGACCGGTTCTTCGAGCGACGGATTCGTGACCAGATTCGCCGGCAGATCGGCGGCCGGAACGCCGGCGGCGATCACCAGGTACGTCACGGACAGTGCGAAGTGCCTGGGCATGGAAGTTCTCCTTGAAGGACTGAAATGGAGGTAGTTTCTTCCGGCCTACGCGAACCACAAAGACGGGAGCATGAGAGGTCTCACGCGGAGATCGCCGAGAAAAGGAACGGGGCTTCGTCCACTGTGAACCGAGCGCTTACGCGAGTACTGGTTCGAGTTGTTCTTCCCCGTCGGAACAGATTATATCAGTGAGCGTCCAAGAAGTCGATTAGGTGCTTGCCATGCCAGCCCATAAACAGAGCGAACGTGCTCAAGCCCAGCGCCGGCAGAACGATGACTGACGAGCTAGCCCGGTCCCAGCCTCCCTATTCTCTCCCCCCAGCTGTCCGCCGCCTTCGGCGGCGGAAGTGTGGCCCCCATCGATATGTTGCGCATCAACAACGAGAATCTACCGCGGTCAAAGAAGAAAAGTTAAGCTATGTCGGTGCCGGCATCACCCCGGCGCGCAGCCCGCGGATCGGCGCCCGGCAATCCTCGATCTGGGCGGACTGGTTCCTGGTTCAAGGTCTCGTTTCACAAGGAAGAAATCATGGATCACAGGCCTGTTGTGTGTACTTGGGCGGCAGTCGCATTCTCGTTCGTGCTGCAGAGCATTTCCCAGGCTGCCACCGTGACGGTCTATCCGGCGCCGCAGGGTGAGGTGCTTTCCACGGACTACACCGTCCAGGTCGACGGCCGGGACACGCCCGTGTACGTGGCGAAGGTCGCGTCCGCCGATCGGCAAGCCCGCTGGAAGGCCATGGACGATAAAAAGAACTCGGCGGATTTCTTCGAGCAAGCGTCCTTCACCTACTTCGATTTTGCAGGCACCGTCCGCATTCAGATCACTTGTCCGGAAGCGGTCCGCTCGGCCAAAGTTCTGCCGTCCTCGTATGGCATCGAACCGTCCATCGACGGCAAGACGATCTTGATTCAACTGGACCAGCCGCGTCACCTGACCGTCGAGATCAACGGCACGTGGGTGGGCGCACTGCACCTGTTCGGGAATCCGCCGGAGACAGATGCCCCTCGTCCGGACGATCCCAACGTCATCTACTACGGCCCCGGCATCCACGAGGTCGGCAGTCTTACCGTGCCCAGTGGCAAGACCGTCTACGTGGCGGGCGGCGCGATCGTGCGCGGCGTGATCGAACCCGATGAGCCGTTCCGCATCAGCAGCTACAGCGGACTGAAGACCTACGCGCCGACGTTTACGCTGAAGGGCGAGAAAATCGTCTTCCGCGGGCGCGGGATCGTGGATGGGAGCCGCTGCACGACGCACGCGAGGAACATGCTGGTGGTCCGCGGCCAGGACATCCGGATCGAAGGCGTCATCCTGCGCGACTCCAGTACCTGGACGATCCCCATCCGGCAGTCGGACCGCGTCACGGTCAAGAACGTCAAGCTGCTCGGCTACCGCGCCAACTCGGACGGCATCGACATCTGCAACAGCCGCGACGTCGCGGTGGATGGCTGTTTCATCCGCACGCTGGATGACCTGATCGTCGTCAAGTCGGACCAAGGCCAGGGCGAGTTACGCAAGATCGTGACGCGGAACTGCGTGCTGTGGAACGAGGTCGCTCACGCGCTGAGCGTCGGCGCGGAACTCCGCGAGAACGTGGACGACGTGTTGTTTGCCGACTGCGACGTGATACACGATCTGGGCCGCGAATGGACCCTGCGCGTGTACCACTGCGATTCGGCACGCATCAGCAATATCCGGTTCGAGAACATCCGCATCGAGGAAACCCGGCGGCTGATTTCGTTATGGATCGGCACGGCCGTCTGGACCCGCGACGAGACCCGCGGGCACATCGACAGCGTCGTGTTCAAGGACATTCGAGCGGTCGGCACGGACCCGCGATTGGAGTTCACCGGATTCAGCGAGACAAACGCCATCGAGAACGTGACGCTGACCGACGTGGTCATCAACGGCAAACCGTTGAAGCAGGAGCAGATCAAATCGAACGCGTTCGTGCGGGGCGTGAAGGTACTTCCGTAGCTCGCATTTCGGCTCCGCCACGTTATACTGTGCCGTCACGCTGCCAGCATACCGCCGCTTTACCCGTGACGCGATGGTCGGGTCACGGAGTGACCGGTCTCGGTGAACACCGTCGAGAAACCAGCGAATCCCATGTCCCGTCGTCTCCTGGAAATTGCCGGTCTGTTCCTGAAACTGGGCTCGATCGGCTTTGGCGGCCCGGCCACGCACCTGGCGCTGATGGAGGACGAGGTGGTCGAACGGCGGGGTTGGTTGTCCCGGCAGCACTTCCTGGACCTCGTGGGCGCGACGAACTTGATCCCCGGTCCCAATTCGACCGAGATGGCGATCCACATCGGTTTTGTCCGCGGCGGTTGGGCGGGTTTGATGGTGGCGGGCATGGCATTCATCTTGCCCGCGGTCCTGATCACCACCGGGCTGGCTTGGCTGTATGTCGAGCATGGACGGCAGCCGCAGGTCGAACCGATCATCGCCGGGATCAAACCGGCTGTGCTGGCTGTCATTTTCACCGCCGGCTGGCGACTGGGGCGCAAAGCGGTGGATGGCTGGATCGTGGGGACGGTCTTCGCTGCCGCCGCGATCGGTTCGGTGGGCGATGCCGGCGAAATCACCGTGTTGTTCGCATGCAGCTTGATCGGCATGTCGTGGTTGTATTGGTACCGCCATCGTCGCGACAAGGGGGAGCCGGCCGACGGTTTGAGGCTCGGCGCCGTGCTGCTCACCGGGGCAGCCGGCAGCAGTGCCCACGGCGCGAAGCCAGCGATCATGGCTTCGCTGGCGGCGGCAGCGGCCACGGTGTCGACGGGAGCGACGCTGGGGCAACTGGCTTGGTTCTTCTTAAAAATCGGCGCCGTCCTGTACGGGACTGGCTACGTGTTGATCGCGTACCTGCAGGGCGGACTGGTCCGCGAGTTGGGCTGGTTGAGCGACGAACAACTGCTGGATGCCATCGCCATCGGCCAGTTCACGCCGGGGCCCATCCTGTCCACGGCCACCTTCATCGGCTATGTTGTGATGAGTGCCGAGGACGGTCCGTGGCGGGCGCTGGCCGGTGCTGCCGTGGCGACGGTGGCGATCTTCCTGCCGTCGTTCGTGTTCGTGGCGGTGACCAATCCGATCGTGCCGCGGTTGCGCCGCAGCCGTTGGACCGCCGCGTTCCTGGACGCCGTCAATGCCGCCTCGTTGGGCCTGATGGCCGCCGTCACGCTCAAGCTCGCCGGCCGGATCGTGTTCCCAAGTTCTTGGTGGCCCAACGCGACAGCTTTGCTGATCGCCGCGGCCGCCGCCGTGGCGGCGCTGCGCTGGAAGACGAGCGCGATCTGGCTCGTCCTAGGCGGGGCAGTAGCGGGATGGCTCGGCTGGTGGCTCGGTTGGCCGGCGACCTGACGCGGCGCTCACGCCCAACTGACCACTGACCACTGACCACGGACATTACCCCATGACCGATTTCGTCCACCAACGCCACAAGCCGCCGCTCGATTTGCCGGGCGCCAGCGAGTTGATTCTGGCCTGTCCCAAGCTGCGTACCAACGTGAACCTGGCGCGGATCGTCCGCGCCGCCGGCTGCTGCGGCGTGCGGCGGATGATCGTGTGCGGCAAGCCGAAGATCGACCGCGAGATCGCCCGCGATGCCCTCGATCAGGTCGTTCTCGAACACCATCATTCGCTCGCGCCCGTGCTGCGGGAACTCAAGTCGCAAGGCTATTCGCTGGTCGGACTGGAACAAGCCAGCCGTTCGCAGTGCCTGTACCGCTTCCCGTTTCCGGTCCGGAGTGTGCTGGTCATCGGCCACGAGCGGTTGGGGATTACGGAAGACGTGCTGGACCTCTTGGACCACGTGGTCGAGATCCCAGTCTACGGATTGCCACATGCCTATAACGTCGCCACGGCCACCTCGATGGCCTTATACGAATACTGCCGCCAGCATGGGCTTGGTGAATAGGCGAATATCCTCAGCACCATTCGAAAAATAACTGTCCGATTTCTCCGTGGCGTAAGCTCCCAGCTTGCGGGAGATCGTGGCATCGCAAGCTGGAAGCTTACGCCACTTGCTTCTCGAACGATCCTGTTTAGCACGGTAAGGCCGGGGCGCGGATGAAAACTTGGACCGCTTGTGGGTTTGCCCGTCCCTCTGCATAATTCTCGCTGTACTCGAGAAAGACGGCGGGGGCTTTTTTCGGTTGTCAACGCTGCCGATTGGGCGGCGTTCTTGCCGAAACAGAAGACCGACACTCTGGTGCGGCTGCGCCAACGGTGGGTTAGAACCCGTCGAGGACAGGCTAAAGCCTGGACTCCAACAGAAGACAGGCTAAAGCCTGGACTCCAACAAAGGAATCGACATGGCAGACAAGGTGAAGCACGCGATCAGCCCGACGCGGGAGGAAGATTATCCCGAATGGTACCAGCAGGTGATCAAAGCGGCCGATCTGGCGGAAAACTCGCCGGTCCGCGGCTGCATGGTCATCAAGCCCTGGGGCTGGGGCATCTGGGAGAACATCCAGCGGGTGCTGGATGGGATGTTCAAAGCCACGGGGCACGAAAACGCTTATTTTCCGCTGTTCATCCCGATGAGTTTCCTGGAAAAGGAAGCGGAGCATGTCGAAGGCTTTGCCAAAGAATGCGCCGTGGTCACGCATCACCGGCTGGAGCCGGGACCGGAAGGCGGACTGGTGCCCGCCGGCAAGCTGGACGAGCCGCTGATCGTCCGGCCCACCAGCGAGACGATCATTGGCGCCATGTACGCTCAGTGGGTCCAGTCGTACCGCGACCTGCCAATCCTGATCAACCAATGGGCAAACGTAGTCCGCTGGGAACTGCGTACGCGGCTGTTCCTGAGAACGACGGAATTCCTGTGGCAAGAGGGCCACACGGCGCACGCCACCGAAGCGGAGGCGCGCGAAGAGACCGCCCGTATGCTGGACGTTTACGCCGATTTCGCCGAGAACTGGATGGCGATGCCGGTGATCAAAGGCGAAAAGACGGCGGGCGAACGGTTTCCGGGGGCCGTGTCGACGCTGAGCATCGAGGCCATGATGCAGGACCGCAAGGCTCTGCAGGCCGGCACTTCACACTTTCTGGGGCAGAATTTCTCGCGGGCCCAAGGGATCAAATTCCAGGATCAGAACGGACAAGAAGTCTTCGCCTGGACGACCTCCTGGGGCGTTTCCACGCGGCTGGTGGGGGCTCTGGTCATGGTCCACAGCGACGACGACGGTCTGGTGCTGCCGCCGAAGTTGGCCCCCAAACACGTCGTGATCCTGCCCATTTGCCGCAACGATGCGGAGCGCTCGCAGGTGCTGCCGTATTGCGAGAGCTTGCGGCAGGAATTGAACGCCCAATCGTTCTCCGGCGGCCAAGTGCGGGCCTGGATCGACGATCGCGACTTGCGGGGCGGCGAGAAGAATTGGCAGCACGTCAAACGCGGAGTGCCGTTGCGGGCCGAAGTCGGGCCGCGCGATATCGCTAAGAACGCCGTTTTCCTGGGCCGCCGCGATACGTCCGAAAAACAAAATATCGGGCGGCAGGAATTGGTGCAGAATGTCGGTTCGATTCTCGACCAGATGCAGCGCAATCTATACGAACGGGCGCTGGCCCTGCGCGAAGCCAACACGCGTCCGATCGACAACGCGGACGAGTTCCGCCAGTTTTTTACGCCCCGGGACCCGGACAAACCCGAGATTCACGGAGGATTCGCGTCGTGTCACTGGGCGGAGGACGAGTCCGTCGCCAAGCTGCTGGCGGATTTGAAGGTCACGATCCGGTGTATCCCGCACCAGGCGGAGCCGGAACCGGGCACGTGCATCTTTACGGGCAAGCCGAGTACGGGCCGCGCCATCTTTGCCAAGGCGTATTGAGTCATTTGTCAGTGGTCATTTGTCATTGGTCAGTGGTCAGTACGGCTATTGGCCAGAGCGAGTCAAGGCGTTCCAAGCATGGGTCAGATTCGGCCGCATTTCCCGGTGGTCCTGTTTTTGGCCGCTTTCAGCCGCCACGAGTCGGCGCTGGATTGGGCTCGCCAGCAGGCTTGCGGGCACTGGGGGCCGATTGTGCTGGCCAGCGATGTGTTCGACTTTGACCATACCGGGTACTACGAAGCGACGATGGGGGGCGGGTTGAAGAAGGTCCTGTTCGCGTTCGAGAATCTGGTGGATCCGGCGATGCTGGTCGAAGTCAAGCACCAAACCAATGAGTGGGAGGAGCACTATCGCCGGCAGTCTGGCGGGGAGGAAGTGCGTCCGCTGAACCTGGATCCGGGCTACGTGACGGAAGCCAAGCTGGTTCTGGCGACCACCAAGGACCGCGATCATCGCCTATATTTGGGACGAGGCATCTATGCCGAAGTGACGCTGCACTACCAGCGTGATCGGGGTTGGCAAGCTCGCGACTGGACCTACCCGGATTATCGCAGCGCCGCTTATCACGAATTCCTCACGCGCTGCCGCAGCTACCTGCGGGAAAGAAAACATGCTGTCTGAAGTTCCGCTCTGGTTCGTCGCCGTGGTTCTCGCGCCCAGCCTCGTCATGGCGCTGGTGACCGGGTACCTGGTCCGTCATTGGGCCCCGCGCTGGGGACTGATCGACAAACCGGCGGCGCGCAAGGTCCATGTCACCCCAACGCCCCTGGGCGGCGGCGTGGCGATTTGGTTAGCCGTTGTCTTACCGTTTGCCGTGGGGCAGGTGCTGCTCTGGCTGGTTGTGTCCGGGGCGGTCAGTCCCCAGTGGCTTCCGGCCGCAGCCCGCCCGCACGTCGCGGGCTTGCTGGCGCAGTCGCCGCGGCTATGGATTCTATTGGCTGCCGGCACCGTGTTGATGGTCCTGGGCCTGCTGGATGACCGTTGGGGACTGGGCTGGAAAATCCGTCTGGCGGTCCAATTCGGCGTGGCGGCGGCCTGTGTGACTTTGCAGGACTGGCGGCTGACCGCCTTCATCAATGTGCCGTTGGTCACCTGGCTCCTGTCCGTGCTGTGGATCGTCGCCCTGATCAATTCCTTTAATATGCTGGACAACATGGACGCCTTGTCGGCCGGCATTGCCGCGATTGCGGCCGGGCTGTTGGCAACCGTGCTGCTGACGACCCTTGCGCCGGACACGCGCCAGCCGCAGTTGTTCGTGGGCGGGTTCTTGCTGGTTTTGGTGGGCGCCTTGCTGGGGTTCCTCTGGCACAATCGGCCCGTAGCCAAGCTGTTCATGGGCGATGCGGGCAGCTATTTCGTGGGCTTTTGCATCGCCATCTGCACGTTGCAAGCGACGTTTGCCAGCTACGACAGCACATCGCAGCATACGGTGTTCGCGCCGTTGTGCGTGCTGGCGGTTCCCTTGTACGACCTGACCACGGTGTTGTGGATCCGCCTCCGCGAAGGACGCAGCCCATTTCAAGCCGATAAAAGCCACTTCTCGCACCGGCTGGTCGAGTTGGGTCTGACCAAAGGGCAAGCGGTACTGACGATCTACCTGACCACGGCCACATGCGGGCTGGGGGCGTTGCTGTTGTACCGGGTGGACGCGGTCGGAGCGGGGATTATCCTGTTGCTGATCCTGTGCGTGCTGAGTCTGATTGCCATTTTGGAAACCACCGGCCGGAGAAACCGCTGAGCGCAGACGCCCTGGTTATGAAAACGAGGCAAAGACATCTGGTCAAATCGCTGCCCTGGGGCGTATATTCGTGCCCAGAGGCGTTCAGCCCGTTGGAAAGCAAACGCCGTGTTTCGAGAACAACATCCTCCTCGCCAGGCACCGGGGAGCAGACTCAACGATCGGGTGAAACGCGATGACTGATTCAGGCGATGTCGTCATTACCGGGATTGGGGTTGCCAGCCCCATCGGGATTGGCAAGGACGCGTACTGGAAATCGATGCTGGAAGGACGTAGCGGTATCGGGCCGCTGGCGGCCGCGATGAAATCGGATTTGCCCGTCAAAATCGGCGGAGAGATCCGGGACTTTGACGGCAAACAGTTCGTCAAGCCGCGTAAGAGCCTGAAAGTCATGTGCCGCGAAATCCAGATCGGCTACACGGCCTGCGTGCTGGCCTTGCAGGATGCCGGACTGAGCGCCGGGAAGGTCGATCCGGACCGGTTCGGCGTGGTGCTGGGCAGCGAGATGTTCTACTGCGACTTGGACGAATTGGCCGGCGCCTACCGGAAATGTGTCGTGGACGGCCAGCTGCGTCCGGACTTGTGGGGCGCCGGCGCGATGAGCGACATGTACCCGCTGTGGATGCTCAAGTACCTGCCGAATATGGTCGCCTGCCACATCGCCATCACCGAGGACGCCCGCGGGCCGAACAACACGATTACCTTGGACGAGGTTTCCAGCTTGCTGGCGGTGATCGAGAGTGTGTGCTACATCCAGCGCGGCGCGGCGGATGTGATGATCGCCGGAGGCCAAGGTTCGCGGGTCAATTTGACCCGCATCATGTACCGGGGCGATACCTATTGGTCGCACCGCAACGACGAGCCGCAGCGGGCGTGCCGTCCGTTCGACGCTCAACGGGATGGCACCGTGATTGGCGAAGGCGCCGGGGCGTTTGTCCTGGAGAGCCGCCAGCATGCCGAATCGCGGGGCGCGAACATCCTGGCGAGCGTGCGGGGCTTTGGACGCAGCTTCGATCTCGTGTCCGGCCGCCACACCGCCGGGACGGACGGGTACCGGCGCGCGATCGAAGGGGCGCTCGGCAGCGCAGGCATGGGGCCACCGGACATCGGGCATGTCAACGCGCACGGCTCCGGCATCATCGACGCGGACCGCTTCGAATCGCAAGCGATCCGCCGTTGCCTGGGGGACGTTCCGGTCACGGCGCCCAAGAGTTATTTCGGCTGCCTGGGCGCCGGGACGGGCGCCGTCGAGATGGCCGCCAGCGTCCTGGCCATCGCCACCGGCACACTCCCTGTGACGCTGAACTACGAATTCCCGGATCCCGCCTGCCCGGTCAACGTCGTCCACGGCCAGCCGCTGTCGCTCGACAAACGGACGGCGCTGGTGCTAAACCAGTCCGAAACCGGCCAAACCGCCGCCGTCGTCCTGGGACCACCGGAGTAGGGCCGGATGATTCCTGAACCGGGCTGGCATAAACCGAATGGGTGATGCTGGCACTGGGCGTGAATGCCGCAGCGATGCCCGCGTCGGGAAAGGAACTCACGCATGAACGCGAGCGTCGGGAAATCATCTCCCCCGCTCCCTTTCCCTCTGCTTCTTCGCCGATGGGTAACAAGCTATGAAGTCCTTCGAACACAACTACGTTCTCCGTCAGCCGCTCACGCCGGCGTTGTTGACGACCGTGCGGGTAATCGGCGAGTTCAAGGGGAAGCAGGACATGTGGAACGAGCGGTTCCCCGAGGTCCTGAAGCAGCTCCAGGAAGTGGCGATCGTCCAGTCCACCGAGTCGTCGAACCGGATCGAAGGCGTCACGGCCCCGCCGGACCGGCTCCGCGAGCTGCTCGCCCAGAAGACCACGCCGGCCAACCGCTCCGAGGAGGAGATCGCCGGCTACCGCGACGTGCTGGCCACCATCCACGCTTCGCACGAACACGTGAAGGTCCGCCCGGGCGTCATCCTCCAACTGCACCGCGACCTGTACAAGTTTTCGGCCGAACGAGGCGGGCAGTGGAAGCCGGTGGACAACGAGATCGCCGACGTCCGCCAGGACGGCAGCCGCACGACTCGGTTCCGTTGCGTCCCGGCCGTGCTTACGGCCGACTGGATGGAGCGGCTCTGCGGCGACTTCAACCGGCTGTGGCAACAGGAGGCGGTCGAGCCGCTGCTATTGATCCCGGCCTTCATCCTCGACTTCCTGTGCATCCACCCCTTCCGCGACGGCAACGGACGCATGGCCCGGCTGCTGACGCTCCTGGTGCTGTACGAGGCGGGCTACCAAGTGGGGCGGTATGTCAGCCTGGAGCGGGTCATCGAGGAGTCCAAGGAGTCGTACTACGACGCCCTGAAGGCGTCCAGCGAAGGCTGGCACGACGGGCAGCACGCCTTCGCGCCCTGGCGGGATTACCTGCTGGGCACGATCGTGGCCGCCTACCGAGAAATGGAGCGGCGGGTGGAGTTGGTTACGACGGCCCCGGGTGCCAAGCGGAATCTCGCCCGGAGTATCGCCTTGCACTTTCCAGGCGAGTTTACGACGCGGGAGCTGGAACTGGCCTGCCCCGGCGTCAGCCGCGAGATGCTGCGGATTGTCTTGCGCGAGTTGGAGGCGGAGGGGGGCCTTGTTGCCACTGGCGAGAAACGGGGCAGACGGTGGAAGAAGATACGGTAATTGAAGAGTTATCGGTAATAGGCAGGCGTCTCATTACCGATAACTACCGCTATTACCGATAATGCACGGCAAACGAGCAACGATGTTAAGTCATTGAAGCATAAATGGTTCGTGACGTTTCTGCACAGCCTGGAACGGGCCTGGATTCGGTAATGTATCTGTGACAGGACACCGAGGTGGAGCCGCCGAAAAACAATACATCAAGGGGAAGCCGTGATCGGCAACGGGATGCCCTCCATTGACGATAACGCCCAGGCGCTGACGAAAGCTGCCCCTCTCCCGGTGGCGGAGACGCAGGAGTGAACGCGGTCGGCGGCGAAGCAGCGACGGCGTTCGTGCGAAGCGGGTGCGGAGGTGGAACGGGGCGGAATAAGGTAAGGGAATTCTCAATTCGCTGCTTTGGCTGCGACCAATTCGCCCGACTTGAGTTTCTCCACAGCGGGCTTGACCACGGCGGCGGGCAGGGCATAGCTGGCAACGCGGCTGGCGCGGGCGATATTGATGCCCACCACTTTGCCGTCCAGGTCGACCAGCGGCCCCCCGCACTGATTCGGCTGCAGCACCGTGTCATGCTGCAAAGCCAGCGGAAATCCCGTTCGCCGCTTGCTCAGCCGCCCGCCGATATCCTCTTGAAAGGTCTCGCCGTTGGCCAGTTCGGTCAGGTCCAGCAGCTCCACGTCGACCGTCAGTGCCTTGCCTGCGCGGAGCACTTGCAACCGCACAGCATCGCCGGGGCGATGGCCACGAATCGCTTGGACCAGACTGTTCCGAGTCACGATCTTCTTGTCATCCAACTGCGTGATCACGTCGCTGGATTTGAGACCGGCTTTGGCTGCGCCGCTCCGCGGCAGCACTTCACGGACCACGGGACCTTGGTCGCCCTCCTCGATCACGACTCCCAGCGCCGGCATCCGCCGCTCGACGACGCGCGGCGCAACGCTGACGACGCCGATCGAAAGGGGGACGGTTTCCAAGCCCGGCGTCGCCAGCCAACTGCCCACCGGCGGCGGATCGCCTTCGCTCCAACTGACCACCGGGAGCTGATCGGCTTTGACTTTCAAGAGTGCCAAGTCATCATCCTCGCTGACGCCGATGATCTTGGCCTCCAAATGCCGGCCGTCAAACAGGTGGCAACCGATGTTGCCCGTCAATTCGCTGGCCTTGGTCAAGATCAGGCCATCCGCACCGACGATCGTCCCCAACGCCACACGCCGCCCGTCGCACAGGACACGGACCGTGCTGTGCGCCGGCGTGCTGACGGCCTCGCGAAAGGCGTTCTTGACGACATAAGCGTCGCGTTCGGTCATGTCCGCCGCCTGAGCGATGGTGCTCAGCACGAGCATCGCGATCCAACATCCCGGTCGCATATTCATGGCCCAACCTTTCGTCGCTAACCCGTTCCAAAGGCGATCCCGCCGACTCGGATCGCTGCCGGCTTCTTACGTTTCTCGTTACTCACGCTCGCCGACCTCCAATTCCAACTTGACGCGCTCGCTACCGCGCAACAGTTCGAGAGGCACTTTTTCGCCAGGTTGGCACTCGCTGACGAGGGTCTGCAGCGAGGCGAAATCGCCCACGCTCTTGCCGTTGAATTTGACGACAATGTCCCCGATCTGGATGCCGGCTTTCTCGGCCGGTGAGCCCGGGATGGCACGGGAGATCTTCGCGTCCTTCGAATCCGGCTCGCCCTGAACGCCCAGGTAGGGGCCGAGTCCCGGGAGGCTGCCCCAGGCATCGCCCTTGACCAGCCGGTCCCAGGCTTCGTGATAGGCCGCGACCGGGACGTGCATGTTCGTCGTCAAGAACCGCCCAATGCGGCTGTTGATGCCGATCACCCGTCCCTCCATGTCCAGGAGCGGGCCCCCCGAATCACCGCCGATCAGCGTGCAATCGGTCGTGATCGCGGATTTGTCTTTCAGCAGGATGCGACCGATCCGGACGACGGGTTTTCGGCCTTCTTCAAACCCGCCCGGATGACCGGTGGCCAAGCACCATTGACCGACCTTGGCTTCGTCCGACTTGGCCAGTTCCGCATAAGGCCACGGTCCTGCGTCGTTGATCTTCATCAGGCCCGCATCGAGCGTCCGGTACAAGCCCAAAGACACTCCGGAAACCTCCCGTCCATCCGGCAAGATCATAATCGCCTTGCGATTCGGAGCACCCGCCACGTGCGCGGCGGTCAAGACGTAACCATCCTCGCTGATAATAACTCCACTGCCGTGCGACGGACCGATGACGATCCCCACCGTACACGCCAGGACCTTGGCGCACAGCAGCCGCTGATGTTGTTCCATCCGCCGCAACTCGGCCAGGCTCGCCGGCTGACCGCCAGCGAAGATTTTTTTTAATTCCGGGGACGCGATCGTCGTCGTAACCGCCTCGGCCCACGTCCGGGAGCAGGGAACCAAGCAGAGCAACACCGCGCAAGCAAGGATGTTCCAAGTTCCCCAGACTCGACTTGGGCTGCTCATCGACTCACCTCAATATCCGCTCATGGCGTTTCGCGTCTCGTTCGGATGCGATACAACTAGCGCCCTCGAATCATCGGGCGACTTCCGCTTAACTGCCAGCTCCCCAGGCATCCATGCGAGAAACCTAGAGAGCTAGGAAAAATGCGCAATATATCCAAATGGATACACAATCCTCGGAGATTTGTAAACACTTATTGTCATTTTAGGGGCTAGGGGCACTTTGCCATCACTCTTTATGGTCGGTGGCATTTATCTGTAATGGTGTAACACGTGCGACGATTAGTCTTTGGCTGTGGATATCTGGGGATGCGTGCCGCATCCCGCTGGGTGGCGGAAGGCGGTAGTGTGTGCGCTGTAACGCGTTATCCAGAAAGATGTTGCGAGCTGCGATCCTGCGGCATTGAGCCGATCGTCGCGGATATTATGGTTCCGGAGACGCTGAAGGAGCTCCCCAAGGCGGACACGGTCCTGTTTGCGGTTGGATATGACCGAGGTGGTGGGCATTCGATTCGGCAGTTGTACGTCGAAGGTCTGCGCAACGTGCTGGCGCATCTGCCCACACAAATCGCGCGCTTCATTTACGTTAGCTCCACGGGCGTTTACGGCCAGTCGGGCGATGCCTGGGTCGATGAACAGTCGCCCTGCGAGCCGACGCGGGAGGGCGGCCGAGCGTGTTGGCAGGCTGAGCAACTGCTGTGCGGTATCCCGTTGGGCCGGCAGGCGATCATCTTGCGGATGGCCGGCATCTATGGGCCAGGCCGGATCCCTCGGCGCAAGGAGTTGCAGGCGGGCACGCCGATCGAGGCACCCAGCGCAGGTTATCTGAACTTGATTCACGTCGACGATGCGGCCAGCGCGGTGATCGCTGCGGAACAACAGGCTGCGCTGCCGGCTCTGTACTGCGTTTCCGACGGGCATCCGGTGGTCCGTGGGGAGTACTTTCGCGAGTTGGCCGCGTTGTTGGGCGCCCCGGAACCGCAGTTCCGCGAACCGCGGCGAGACGCGCCGGCGGCGGAACGGGCGAGCGCGAGCAAACGCGTTAGCAACCAGCGAATGCTCGCGGCCCTGAAGTTCAACCTGTTGTACCCGTCCTACCGCGAAGGTTTGGCGGCCATTGTCCGCGCGGACGGAGGTCGTTAGATCGAACAATCACACCGAGCGCTGCCGGCCAACGGCCTCGCAGCCGGGGTTACGGAGCAAGGCCCCGGCGAGCCGCCGGCACCACGCAGATCACTGCTCACTGACCGCTTCCTCAGCCGCCAGTTCGAGCGGCGAAAAAGGGGACATTCTACTTTTCTCGAGCGGCGGCGGGCCGACCTTGAGAGGTTGCCCGTTGCCCTTGTCTAGTGCCTTATCCGCCGCGGGTGGCTTTCTCGCCATTGAACTTGGCTTCGAGCCCTGCCTCAAGATCATGCCGCGCGCGGAAGTCAAGCCGTGCGTCGCCGAGCGCAACTAGTTGCAGCTGATGCTTGTGACAACAGGCATCACGCGAACCCGGCAGAGCACTCCGCCGATGGCCGCAGTCGCGCCAATTCCTCGCGGAGCCGGACAATCTCGGCTTCGGCGGCTTGTCGGGCCTCGGCCTCTCGCTGCCGGGCCTGGGCCTCCTGTTCCGCCCGTTCATCTTGGGTCAGCAGTCGCTCGCCCGTGTCCTTACGCACAAAGTCCAGGTGTCCCTCGCCGATCTTCAATCGGAGTTTCAATTCCCGGCTGTCCAGCGCGCCGTCGTCATCCGGTTCGATCGGCACGTAATCATCGCCGGCCAGTCGATAGCCCTGTAACGGCGGGTCGAGGTACTCACCGTGCGGGTCGAACAAAAAGTACTCCTTCACGCCCAGCCGGGCGTACAATTCAGGCTTCACCGCCGTGTCCTTGCGCCGCGTCTTGCGCGACGTGGTCTCGATCACCACGTCCGGCGCCTTGCCCGCGACCCAAATCTTGTACGTGCGGCGACTCTTGGGCGGAATGCCCTTGGCCACAAAGGCATCCGGCACGACGTAGGTGCGGGGATCGCCTTGCACGTAGTAGATCAGTGACTTAGGGCCCCCGGGCCGCCGGCTCTATTCTATCGCTGGAGGGCGGAACTCGGAGCGTGGCTAAGCACCGTTCGAGAAACAAGTGGCGTAAGCTTCCAGCTTGCGATGCCATGATCTCACGCAAGCTGGAAGCTTACGCCACGGAGAAACCGGACAGTTATTTCTCGAACGTGGCTAAGTCGAACAGGGGAAGAAGCGGAAGGCGATGATGGCGTTTGAGGTTCGCGCGGACGGGACGGAGGAACCGCGGACAAACGCTCATGAACTCCTATTTTTCGGACAAGCACCAGGCGAGCGTGCCGAGCAGCCGGAAGTAGATCATGCTCGCGGCCACGGCGCCGGCCGAGCACAGCCCCTGGAGGAAGAATCCGCTGCCGAGCATCATTCGGCCCAGCATCAGCAGGACCAAGCTCAACGCACCTGATAGCAGGTAAAACTTGCCCCACAAACGCGGCTGCGTTCGAACCGTGCCCCAGACGGCCGGAGATGCGACGGAAAATGCCGAGCCCTCGGTGACCATCGAAATCAGAAACAGCGGGAACAAGACAATCGCACTTAGCGCACCGCCATAGATCGCCGACCCGACCTTGCCGCCCAAGCACATCAGTGCTCCACCCACGAACAATCCGGGCAGCGCCGCCGTCAGCAAGGCATTGACCACATAGAATACGTCCATTACCCAATCGGTGAACGGCATGCCCGGCCAGCTTTCGACCTTGTCGCGGCCGCTGGCCGTGTCTTGGAGAATGGCCAAGCCAATGGCCGCAGCCGTCGCTACGAGAACCACGGTCACGACGACTGCCCCCAACGTTATGATCAAAGCGCCCATCTGGGCCGTGCCCGAACCTCGGCTCAGGTCCACAATCCAGCCGAACAAGACGACCGCCGCATACAGAAGAAATGTCAGCATGAACCATCGCAGCTGGGCGGCCCTGTCAGACAAGAACGAAACCAAGCACGTGACGAATGGCCGCTCGGGCAACCGCGCCCCGGCCCGCTGAATTTCCTCCGCCGTTGCCGTGGCTGCCACCCGACCCGCATGATCGCCACCGACGTTTGCGCGTCCGCCCGTTGTCCGCGGCGCCGCCAGTGCCGAAGTCTCAGCAGGAGGATTGGCCGTAGCGCGGTCGTGCAAGCTGGCGGGCAATCCATACGCCGCAGGCAATCGCTCGACCACTTCGCCCAGACGGAACTCCTCGTCGTCATCCGGAGCCGCATCTTCGCGCAACGGCACCGCGGGCACAGGAACGGTATGCGGCGCTGGCTTCGCTCCGACGACAGACGCGGAGCCACTTGGCACGTGGCCAGCGTGAGGCGTGTTGATGGGGACGGCGTCCTGGGCGGGGACCGCGGGTGCCAGAACTTCCGCGTTGCAGCGGGGACAGCGGCACTTCTGACCGGCTTGACCAGGCGGGATCTTCATCCGCCCGCCGCAGGCCGGACAGTCAAAACGGAACGCCGAGCTGTTCTGCCCCGCCACCGTGCGTTCCTTTCACGGCCCGCTATGCCAGCCGTGCTGCCGGTGAAGCGACGATCGCATCGCCGCCGGAATCGAAGGGCGACAACGAAGAAGTCGCGGCGGGGGCCACGCCCTTGGTGTCCCACCAGGGGTAATCGCCGTACGACTTTAGCTCGAGCCACAGCACCAGGCACGCGACGATGATGGCGCACAGCGACAGCACCAGCATCATCGTGTAGATGTTGGCTCGAGGCTTCTGCTCGACGGGCACGCTAGCTAGTTCCGGACCGGCTGAGTTTTGTAGCGACACGATCTTTTACCTTAATCAGACCTCGTTGGGATTTCTCATCCATCTGAGCGACAGCCCGGTCCGGGTCGGTCTTAAGCACCATGGCCGAGCCCAAGTAATTGTTGTCCCGAAACACCTCGACGCGATGGCCTACTCGCAAACCATCATCGGAGCCCAGGGACACTTCGATCAGGTTCTTGTCGCCCACCGCCGTAACAATGCCGTCCAGCGGCGGAGCAATCATTTCAACCGGCATGCTGGGATTGACGCCCATCACGTCCGTCACTCGTTTGTACTTGCTGATCTCGCCGATCAACTGGGCTTCGCGTTCCTTCAAATTCCGTTCCACGCCGGCCGCCGAGTACAGTTTGTCCGTCAGATCCACCACGCGCTGGAAGGACTCGTCGCGTTGACCTTGAACGACGCGGATTTCGTCGCGGAGCTTCTGGATATCCACCACCAATTCCGCCAGCCTGGCTTCCGCAAGGTTAATCGCTGCCGTGGCTTCCGTTTGCGCCGCCTGCAGACCCGCCAACTCGGCCTCCTTCTGCGTTAGCCGCTGCTGCGCGTCTGCCAGTTTCGTTTCCAAGGCGCTGAGCGCACTGCGTCGCGCAGCCATTTCCACGGCCAGCCGGTTCGTCAAGCTGTCCAGTTCCGCACGCAAACCCTTGTTTGTCTCGACCTGCGCCTGAAGCTGCTGCTTGAGACCCAGTGGGCCCTTGGCTGTATCGGTGTTATCCACCAACATCTTCCAGTTCCGATGAGTGGCGAACACCACGACGGAAAAACCCATGAACAAGATGCTCATAATGAAAATGAGCACCGTGAAAACCTTGCCGAGCGTTGTCATGACGTTCTCCCTAGAACGACTCCCAGAACCGGATAATCAAGACTAGTATAGTTCTGCGCAAAACATAGTGTCAACGAAAGGAACGGAAACTGGAAAACGCAGGCAAAATGGATAATATGGTCCTCGTGTGCCGAAAAAAACGGCTGGTAGAGCACTGGAGCGTTTTTTCCTTCATCGACAATGAACCTAACCGGCTTCGCCGGGATTTAGCCGTCTAGCGGCGGCAGGATGTAGCCAGGGGCGTCAGCCCCTGGAAAACTGCCGAAAGTAGTCTGCTCAGCTAATATCGACCCGTTTAACCCAATTTATTCCAACGCCGGCCTGTCACCGAAGCAAATGCTGCCACAAGGCAGAACAATGCACACAGTCCGGCTGGAATGTCGCCAAGCTGCCGATACCAGCTCTGGCGATGATCCGATTGTACTTCGGCATACAATATCGCCTCGCCGCGTCGAGGTCCACGAGCAAGGATTCGGCCATTGCTGTCAATCACCGCGGAAATGCCCGTATTGGCGGCAACCAAAAGGGGCAAGCGGTTCTCGATCGCCCGGCACACGGCGCACGCCAAGTGCAGGTCGAGGATGGCGGACCCCCAGAACCAGCCGTCATTGGTGACATTTATCAGGACGTCGGGGGGCATCTCGTTCTGTCCCAAGGTTTCCAACTGTCGTCGAATCAGGTGCGGGACCGTGCTCTCGAAACAGATACTGGGGGATATCCTCCAACCGGCGACCCGAAAACACTCGGGGGTTTGTCCCGGATCGAGTCCCTGCGTCATTGGCGTCATTCGATACAGCCAGGGGAATTGGCCGCCCCAGGGCAGGTATTCGCCGAACATCACGCGGTGCATCTTGTAGTAGCGTCCCGTCACTTGGCCTGCCGGGCTGACGCACAACGCCGAGTTGTACCGCTGCGTGAGGCTGCCGGCCAGTTGTAGTGTGTCCGTGCCGACAATCAGGTGGACGCCCGCATCGCCATCGGCCGTCGGCGGCTGGCGACTGGTGTTCAGCCGCCGCGCCACGTCTTCGAGTTTGTAACCAAACGTTAGCGCTCGCGATCGGGCGCGCAACAGGTACTCTTCCGGATTGAGTGGCACGTCCTGTGGCACATCGATCGGCCCGTCGATCAGGACCTCGCCCAGATCGCTGCTGAACATGGATTCAGGCCAGATGACCAGTTGGACGCCGGGATGTTGCGTCACGGCTTGTTCGCTCAACTGCCGGTATCGCTGGAAAACCTCGCGATTGCGTTGCGGATTGAACTCGAAGATCGTGTCAAACGAACCTTGAACCAACGCCACCCGCAATGCCTCGCGAGACGGCGTCATCCGGTCGGCAGGACGTTGCTGATAGATCCCGTAGGCAATCACGGACGCCATGACCAGCGATGCCGGCAGGGCGGGCCACCACGTCCACTTTGATGCAGGCGTTGCGCCGATCTCCGCCGCAAGGGGCAGCATGCGGGCCAAGGCGGCAGCCACCAGCATTACCACAAAGCTGACTCCGTAGGCGCCGAACACATCGGCAATCTGCAAGAGTGTTATGCAAGGCACCTGGGTATGCCCCAGCAGGGCCATCGAAAACCCCGTAATTGCGTGCCCTCGCACCAGTTCCAGACCCGTCCAGACGATTGGCGCGGCCACGATGATCGAAATCCGCCACCGCTGGACTGCGACTCGCGCAAGCAGGACGAAGAGGACGGGATAGACGGCCATGTAAGCCGCCAACGCGAACCAGCCGAAGTACAGGGCCGGGTGAGCGAGTCGAATGCCCTGCAAGACGGCCAGCCAGTGCAGCAGACAAGCCAATGCTAGAGATCGATACGGCCTGCGGCCGGGCAAGCGGTCGCAGCGGATTAACAGCAGCCAGCCGACGGGGGCGACCCAGGCCAGCGGCCACCAGCCCAGCGGCGGGAAGGACGCCCATAGCAGCATGCCGCTGAGCAATGACCAAGCCAGCGCCGATCGATGCCAGCGCGGTTGGAGCCGACTGCTGTCCGCGTCTGCCGCTGGTCCTGCCGGCGGTAAACCCGACGGTGCGGTCGATTCCGGCGAGCGGCTCACCTTACCACGGACTCGGCTGGGATCTCGACTGCGACGATTCACGGTGACACGGGGCAAGCAGCAGAAGGTTGGCGACTTCGTTTCGACGAACCTACGTCGAACTGTTGGCAACGGCAGATTGTACTCCATGCCCCACGCAATGCCGAATAGCAATTGACGCGGGCCTGGCGAAGCGTTTTGTGGTTTGGAATCCAGGCAATCTTTGCGTAGCTGCATTCGCCAGAATGCGGGCTTTCCCCGCGTTCCCGCATTCTGGCGAATGCGGCTACCTGCCAGGAACCAGGGCCACACGCGCGAAGCGACACTCCAGTATCACGACGGCCTGTACGCGGTATACTGAAATGTTGCTTGCTCCAGGCAATCGCCTGGCGACGAGGATCGGAGACGGGGCATGAGCGTGATCTATGTGTTGCTGCCTGCGGCGGCGGTGCTGGCGGTGGCAGGCGTGGCAGCCTTTATCTGGGCGGTCCGCCGTGGACAATTGGATGACTTGGATACGCCTGCCGTCCGCATCTTGCACGACGACGAGGAGCAGTGAACTTAACCGGCTGCGCCGGCACCTGAAGCCCTAATCTTTCACCTAATCTTTCACCTAATCTCTTCCTACTGCCTTGGAGCCGGGGAGATTAAGTGAAAGATTAGGTGAAAGATCAGGGTTGCTCTTCGTTCCAACCATCCCAGAGTCGCTACGATTACAGATTCCTACAGATTCGTGTTGAAGCAAGTATCACGTCCGCAACGTCACTCGTGGGATGGTCCGCTACGGCGGGACTTGACTTCGGAGCGGGCTTTCTTGTCATTCAGCCGCCGTTGTTTCGAGGCGTGGCTGGGACGGGTATTCTTCCGCCGCTTGGGTGGGATTGCCACGCGCTGCAACATGCCACGCAGTTTCTCCAGGCAGTCCTCGATGTTGCGTTCCTGATCGCGGAACCGCTGACTTTGCAGGACCAGTTCGCCCAGTTTGTTGATCTGGCCGCCAAAGGCGGCAACAAAACGCGTTCGTACATCGTCAGGCAGGCTGGTAGAGCTAATGGGCCAGTGCAGGGTGGCCTTCGAGTTGACTTTGTTCACGTTCTGGCCGCCCGGGCCGCTGCTGCGGGCAAACGTGAAGACGACCTCGCTCAACGGGATACGGATGTGCGGCGTGACCTCCAGAATGGTCGGCTGCAGGGGCCCCATGACTGCTCCTTTGGACAAGGGCTCAGACGCACAGAATTCAATTTTGCCGGTGGTTGACGATACTATACGATAGCCGTTTGCCCGGCAAAATTGAATTCTGTACGTCTGAGCCCAGCTTGCACCACCCAACAAAATGGCGGGTCGTTACCCACCGAACGGTATCATTCCGTTCGGCCGGTAACGCCCCGCCCACTCGCCCAGAGCGTCACGGATTCGGAGATCCTTGAAATTCGTTACGGCACAACCCGGTCCATCATAAATACGCCGTTGTCGGCGACGCGGAACAGCGGACGATAGTAGGAGTCGCCGCGTCCCCAGGCACGGCCGGGATACCAAACCAGACTCATCGCGATGTTCCACGACTCCTGGACATGATCGGCTGCAAACGTAACGGCATCGCCTTCGTTCGGGATCAGGTACGTAAAGTTGGTCTCCAGGGCCCAGGTCGCACTCAACGGCAGCCGGGCGTCGGCACCGATCAGCCCGTCGCCCTGGCCGGACCATCCGGCAAACAGGCGGGCGTCGCCTTGTTCACACGCTCCGAAGTTGTAGCGATAGAAGAATGCATACAAATCGGTCGACTCCCAGTCGACGATCTGCTCGTTCGCGTCCGGTTCATTCGCCGTCTTCGTGCCTCCGGTGCCCCAGAAGCCGAGTTCATGCGTGCCATCGATCATCCAGCTCAGTTCCATCCGGAGGTTGACCAGATCGACGTCGCGGTACCAGCCGTCCGACAGCCAATCGACCACGACGCCACCTTGCAGCCCCACATCGACGCGGCGGAACAAACCGGCCGTAACGAAGGCCTGCCGGCGCGTGTCATCCGAAGCATCGGAGCCGGACAGGTTGCTTTGCGTCGCGCGGAAGCCGACCTGTCCGCCCAGGCAGCCGAACAAGGGAATCGGCATGCCCCAGTTCAAGCCCTCGTTGAATCCGAAACTGCCGCCACCCGCGGATCGGTTGGCGGGGCCCGTGAACCCCTGCACGCCGGCGAACAACTCCAGATTGCCTGCGGGAAAGATGAATCCGCATGGTACAAGACAGCTCGAACACTCGCCGCAGGTGCCATCGTCGCAACAAGCGTCGCCGACTTCGAGTTCCTCCATCGTCACATCCTCGATCGAACCCATCTGCGTCGCGACAGGAGCCTCGACCGTCCGGTTGGTCACGATGCTTGACGATTTACTCGCGACCCCTGGCGATGGGCGTCCCAGTACGCTGCCCGGCGACTTGCTCGCGACTCTTGAAGGCGCGCGTCCGGATACGCTGTCAGGTATATTGATCGGTCCCTTGGGTGGCGCTTCGCCCAGAATCAGCTTGCCGCTGACCGGATCCTCGTAGTACACACCGCCCTCGACGACATCGTCCACGGTCAGCATTTTCGCCCCCGGTCCCGCCAGGCGGCGGGCCATGCGGGACGAGACTTCGGGCGATTGCTGGATCACCGATGGCGACGCGGTCGTGGTCGACCTCGGCGCACTCGTTACCGCCGAGCCCGTTGAGTTCCTGGTTGACTTCGTCTGGCCCTCGGCCGCAACGGCCGTGACGGCGATCAGTCCCGCCATACTAATCGTTTGCAGTGTTCGCATAACGAATCTCATGGGCGCTATCCTTACGTCGCTTGAAAGTGACCCCCACACCGAATCCATTTCGTCCGTGGCCTGTGTATCGGAAATTTCGCAACCGGAACTTTCGTTAAAATCGCAATAATCGGCAAAGACATTACAGCTTACCTATATTGTCGTATCTGTTCCGTTGTCGCCGGCGCGGGTTGGCTGTACATTGGGCGAATCGTTACGGGAAAAGTCCTGGCAGGCGGAATCACGTATGAACCTGAATGACCGTGCTTGGCGCCGATGCGACCGATTGATCGAAGCTGCCGATGAACTGCGGCTGGACGTTCATGCGCTGCCCAACGGCGTCCGCGTCGTCGATTGCGGAGTGAAAGCGATCGGGGGGCTGCAAGCCGGGGTGGCACTGGCGGAAGTCTGTCTGGCCGACTTGGCCGACGTGCGTCTGGTTCCCGGCCGTGCCGACGTTTGGCCCGGACCGGCAGTCCAGGTGTCCACGGATCATCCGGTCGCCGCATGTATGGCTTCCCAATACGCGGGTTGGCAGATTGCGTCGGAAGGCTATTTTGCGATGGGGTCGGGCCCGATGCGGGCGGCTAGCGGTCGCGAGGATCTGTTCGAGAAGATTGGATTCCGCGAATCCGTATCGCGAGCCGTGGGCGTGCTGGAGACCAGCAAGCTGCCGCCGGTGGAGGTGGCCGGGCGGGTTGCTGCGGACTGCCGGGTAGCGCCCGATCAATTGACGTTCTTGGTTGCGCGGACCGCCAGCGTGGCGGGAACGATCCAAGTGGTCGCGCGAACCGTAGAGACCTGCCTGCACAAACTGCACGAGGTCGGTTTTGACTTGGCCTGCGTCCACAGCGGATACGGCGTCGCTCCTCTGCCGCCGGTCGCCGCCGACGATCTGACGGGCATTGGCCGGACCAATGACGCGGTCCTGTACGGTGGCGAGGTAACGTTGTGGGTGCGGGCGGACGATGCCCAACTGCAGGACCTCGGTCCGCGGATTCCCAGCGCATCGTCGGCCGATCACGGCCAACCGTTCGGCACGATCTTCGAGCGGTACGATCACGACTTCTACCGGATCGACCCGCTGCTGTTCAGTCCCGCGGTTGTGACCTTGATCAACCTCAGCAGTGGCCGCTCGCACCGCTTTGGCCGGCTGTGCCCGGAAGTCATCCAGCAGTCGTTTTCGCAAGGCGGGTGACTCATGCGGCTGGCCGTCCTCGCTGCGCCCGACAGCTGGTACTTGAGCGACCTGCAGCGTGCTGCTGGGTCGCGTCACGAAGTCGTCGGTGTGGCGTTCGACCGGCTGACGGCTTGCCTGGACAGCCACGGTCGCCGGGTCGCAACGGCCGACATTCCCTTGAACGATTTCGACGCCGTGGTCGTTCGCACCATGCCGCCGGGATCGCTGGAACAAGTGGTCTTTCGAATGGATGCCTTGGGCGTCTTGCTCGACGCGGGGGTCGTCGTCATCAACCCGCCGCGAGCCATCGAGACGGCGGTCGATAAGTACTTGGCATCGGCCAAGTTACATGCCGCCGGCCTATGCACGCCTCGGACCTTGGCGTGCCAGTCCCTGACGGATGCCCTGGCGGGCTTCCACGAATTGGGGGGCGATGTGGTCGTCAAGCCGCTGTTCGGCGGTGAAGGCCGGGGGATCCTCCGCGTGCATGACGAATCGCTGGCTTGGCGCGTCTTCAGTACCCTGGCACAACTGCGGTCCGTCATCTATCTTCAGGAGTACCTTCCTCACAACGGTTTCGATCTGCGGCTGTTGGTGCTGGGCGAGCAGGTGTACGGTATGCGTCGCGTGAACCCCGACGACTGGCGGACAAATGTCAGCCGCGGGGCGCGAGCGGAGCCGTTTGTCCCCAGCCCAGGGCTGATCGAAACGGCTCGCCGTGCCGCCGCGGCCATCGGTGCGCCTTTCGCGGGTGTGGATATCCTGCCTGACAGGACCGGCCGGGAATTCGTGTTGGAAGTAAACGGGGTGCCGGGCTGGAAGGCCCTTTCCGCCGCGTTGCACCTTGACGTAGCGGCCTTGCTGTTGGAGTATGTTGAAACGTTGGTCTGCCGGCGCGGGGCGACGGGAGGTTGAGGACATAGTAACGTTTCCACCTTGGAGAGAAAGGCGACGAGGACATCATGCGGTTTTTTCAGACGACTTGGTTCGTAGCGATGGTATGTGTGGCGATGGGGACGTCCGTTTCTGCCGCCGAGGCGGTTGGGCTATCGGCGACCGCCCCTGCCGAAGGTCGCGCGATCAAGACGGACCTCGGTTACATGACCGAGTACAGGGTCACGATTCCGGGAACGAACGCGACGTTTGAAATGGTTCCGATCCCCGGCGGCAAGTTCAAGATGGGCAGCCCGGAGGCCGAGGAAGGCCGCCAGGACAATGAAGGTCCGCAATTCGAAGTCGATGTCGCGCCGTTCTGGATGGGCAAATACGAGATCACGTGGGCCGAATACCGCCAGTACATGGCCCTGTACGGGATCTTCAAGGAGTTCCAGTCGCGTGGGGAACGCAAAGTCACGGCGGAGAACGAAATCGATGCCATTACGGCCCCCACGGAACTGTACGATCCAAGCTTTACGTTCGAGCACGGCGAAGATCCGCAGCTGCCGGCGGTCACGATGACCCAATACTCGGCTCGTCAGTACACCAAGTGGTTGAGTGGGATCACGGGCCAATTCTACCGGTTGCCGTCCGAAGCCGAATGGGAGTACGCTTGCCGTGCCGGGACGCAGACGGCCTTTCATTTTGGCGACGATGCGGACCAGTTGAGCGATTACGGTTGGTTCTTCGAGAACTCCGACAGCAAAACGCACAAGGTCGGCGAGAAGAAGCCGAATCCGTGGGGATTGTACGATATGCACGGCAACGTGGCCGAGTGGACGATCGACCAGGTGCTGGAGGACGGCTACCAGAAGTTCGCCGGCAAGACCGTGAAAGCAGCGGACGCCTTGGTCTGGCCGAAGACGCTGACCCCGCGCGCGATTCGAGGCGGAAACTGGGATGACGACGCCGAAGAATGCCGCAGCGCCGCGCGGCTCAGTTCGCAGGAACGCGACTGGAAGACGGAAGATCCCAACTTGCCGCTCAGCCCCTGGTGGTTCACCAGCGACCCAACCCGCGGCATCGGTTTCCGGATCATCCGGCCGTTGGCCGATCCCGCCTCGCGGGATGCGAAGGAAAGGTACTGGGCCATCGACGACGACGACACCCGCGACGGGGTCGACAACCGGATGAGCGAAGGCCGCGGCGGCCGCGGTCTGGTCGGCCCCGACCTTCCGGAAGTCATCAAGAATCTGAAGGCACGGCGGTAGCGCCAACGGGAGGCCCCTTGTTTTCCACGCTGGTCCTGATCGCGGCCGCGGCAGTTTGTGCCGGGGCCGATGAACCGTTGCAGCGCTACCGGGAACTCCGCCCGGGGATGGGATCGACGTTCGAGATCATCGCCTATGCGCCGGACGAGACGACGGCGCAGCGTGCCCTGGCGGCCGCGTTTGCCCGTATCGAACAGCTGAATCAGGTCTTTAGCGACTACGATTCGGAAAGCGAAGCCTGCCGGCTGAGTCACGCTTCGCCCATGCCGGCAGCGGTCCCGGTCAGCGCGGAGATGTGTACCGTGCTGGACTATTCGGCTCAGCTCAGCCGGGCCACGGACGGCGCGTTTGATGTCACCGTGGGCCCGGTCAGCCGTCTCTGGCGGCGGGCTCGGCGGCAGAAGCAGTTGCCTGCGCCCGAACGGCTGCGCGAAGCCCTGGCGAGCGTGGGATATCAGCACCTGGAGCTGGACGCGGCGGCGCGGAAAGCGCGGCTGGCGGTGCCCGGCATGCGGCTGGACTTCGGTGGAGTGGCCGTCGGGTTTTCGGTGGATGAAGCGCTGACGGTCTTGAAGCAGCATGGCCTGACCCGGGTCTTGGTCAACGGTAGCGGCGACATGGCACTAGGCGAGCCTCCGCCGGGCGAAAGCGGCTGGCGGATCGGCGTGGCCCCACTCGAGCCCAACCAGCCGCCCAGCCGCTTTCTGCGGTTGGCCCACTGCGGCGTGTCGACGTCAGGCGACGCTTGGCAGTACGTCGAGATCGATCAGCGGCGTTATTCGCATATCGTGGATCCCAAGACGGGGCTCGGTCTGACCTCGCGCAGCAGTGTGACGATCATCGCCCCCACCGGCATGGCCGCCGATGGCTTGGCAACTGCCGTCAGCGTGCTGGGAGTCGAAAAAGGCCTAACTTTGGTCGAGCGGACATGTGGAGTCGCTTGCCTGATGGTGTGCGTCGAGGACGAGAAACCCCAGGTTCATGAGTCCCGCGGCTGGAAAAAGTACGAGATGTCCGCAGTTCCGGCATTCGATTAAGATGGATTTATCAGAATGTCTGTGTTTTTCTAGTTTCTTCTCGTACGAGTCCCACGGATGGCAAAGCCGACCCACGGATGAAGGACGGCACGCGGATATCCGCGGGGCCGCTCTGGTTTGGCAAGCCAAGTTTGCCAAGCCGATTCCTTGAAAATCGTCCGCCCAGACGCTATGCTATTGTCTGGCGTCGAAGCCAGCCGTGCTTCCGTTTATTCCTCCCACCCTTGCGTGCCAAGCGAACCTCCGATGCGAAAATTGGTCCCGCCTGCTGCCAACGCTACCTCGCGCCGCGACTTTATCAAGGCATCTTCCTTGCTGGTAGCCGGTGGTGCGGTTGGCGGCGGGTTGGACGTTGCGCGGGCGGCCCATGCTTATGGCAGTGACGAAATCCGCATCGGTCTGGTCGGGTGCGGAGGCCGCGGTGTCGGTGCGGCTCAGCAGGCGTTAAATACCGTCAAGAACTCGGCGATCGCGCCCAACGGTCCCATCAAGTTGGTCGCGATGGGCGACGTTTTCGCAGACCGGCTGCAGTCCGCGTATCGCTCGATCAAGGGCCAGCACGCCGACCTGGTCGACGTGCCGCAGGACCGGCAGTTCAGCGGCTTGGATGCCTATCAAAAGGTCTTGGAGTGCGAATTGGATTTGGTGATCCTGGCCACTCCGCCGGGATTCCGGCCTTTGCACTTCGAGGCCGCAGTCAACGCCGGCAAGCACGTGTTCCTGGAAAAACCGGTTGCCACCGATCCGCCCGGAGTCCGCCGGTTGTTGGCGGCCAATGAGGAAGCCAAGAAACGCAACCTGCTGGTGGCCGTTGGCTTGCAGCGTCACCACGAGAGGAAATACCAGGAAACGATCCAGCGGCTGTGGGACGGCGCGATCGGCGATCTCGTCTGCCTGCGGGTTTACTGGAACGGCGGCGGCGTGTGGGTCCGGCCGCGGCAGGAGGACCAGACGGAACTCGAGTACCAATTGCGGAATTGGTACTACTTCAATTGGACCGGCGGCGATCACATCGTCGAACAGCACATCCACAACCTGGACGTCGGCAACTGGCTGCTAAAGGACCATCCCGCCGAGTGCAATGGGATGGGCGGCCGCCAAGTCAGGACCGGGAAAGAGTACGGCGAGATCTACGATCACCACTTCTGTGAATTCACCTACGGCAACGGCGTGAAGATGTTCAGCCAATGCCGGCATATCCGCAATTGTTGGAACAGCGTTGCCGAGCACGCGCACGGGACGAAAGGCTATGCCGACATCAGCGGCGCCAAAATCTACAGCCCGGGCGGCGAGTTGATCTGGAGCGGCAAAGGCGGTGGCGGCGGTCACCAGGAGGAGCATTACGATCTGTTCGCCGCGCTCCGCCAGGGCAAGATTTACAACGAAGCCGAATTCGGCGCGCACAGCACGATGACGGCCATTCTGGGCCGCTTGGCAACGTACTCCGGCAAAGTGGTCAAGTGGGACGAGGCCCTGAACTCCAATGTCGCCCTGGCTGACTTTGACCGCCTGAGGTCCTTCCAGGATGAAGCGCCCGCGAAGCCCCACCCGGACGGATGCCACGTCACGGAAGAACGCTACGAAATCGCGATGCCCGGCAAGACCAAAGTGTTCTGACCCAGCTGGAGTGACTGCCGGATTTTCCATGTGGTCACCACGTTCGCCGAGATGACCATTCGTCAAGCGTGACGACCTCAATCTTGTTCTAGGTTCTCTATCCTTGCCCCTTCCGCAGCCCATGAATCGAGCAGATATCGGTACCTCTTTCAAAACCAGGCGGGCATCGATCCCAACGGCGTATTGAACGGATTAATCGTGCGCGGGGTCGTGTTGATCGACGAGCAAGGAATCGTCGCGTATCACGACGGCGATGCGTGGGCGGACGAGGATCCGGTTCCGTTTTGACTCGAAAACGGAAAGTTGCCATCGCTAGCATAGGCTCAACGGCGGCGGTGTCCAACGGACCGGGGCAATCGCAAATCCGCTCTGGACTCGTTACGGCCCGTGCGAGGATAATTCCCAGGTCTGCGCGTTTGTGGTCGCGCTTGCCCAATTCCCCGGATGGATGTCGCCGCCGTTATGGAAACTTCGCTTCATCGCCAGCTGAAGGAAATCTACGCCGACGGCGAGGCCCAGCTCGAAGCGCCGCTGGATACGTTCCGGATCGACGTGGTTTGCGGCGGCGAGTTGGTCGAGATCCAGCATGGCTCGCTGGCAGCCATTCGCGACAAGGTAGCCAAATTGTTAATTGCGCACCGCGTGTTGGTGGTCAAGCCGATCGTCAGCTGTAAGTGGATTGTCCGCCAGGATGCACGGGGCGGACGAGTGGTCAGCCGTCGCCGGAGTCCCAAGCAAGGGGTCGTGTTGGATCTGTTTCACGAACTGGTCTACTTCACTCGCGTCTTCCCGCACGCCAATCTCGCGTTGGAAGTCCCCCTGGTCGAAATCGAGGAGTGGCGGTATCCGGGGCACGGACGGCGGCGGAGGTGGCGCGCGAACGATCACCAGATCGAAGACCAAAAGTTGTTACGGGTGCATCGCGTACACAGGTTCCGCTCGGGCGCTGACCTGCTCCAGTTGCTGCCCGACAGTCTGCCGGAACCCTTTCACACCGGCCACTTGGCCGAGCAATGCGGCGTGCCCCGCTGGATCGCCCAACGGATTGCCTATTGCCTGCGGAAGATGAGGCTCGCGGAAGAGGCTGGTAAGGCAGGCAATTCGCTGTTGTACCGGCTGGCCCCGCGATCACGGCAACGCAACGCGGCGTAGCGCCCGGCTTGGTCCAACGTTCTTGTCGTCGTCGAATAACACGTATCGCTCGGCCAGTTGCAGTTGCCGTGGCGGGAGGCTGAACGCGAATAGGTTGCGATCCTGCGCGATGGCTTCGCGGTTTCAGGATCAGCCGTTGCAGGACGGGAATCTGTACCCGCGCCTCCTGCCGCCGCTTCGCGGCTCGCTTTGCCTTTTTCGTTCCGATTCTGCGGGCTGACGCCCGCAGCTATGCGCTAGCGCCGCTCCGCGGCTGCAGCAGGAGGCAAACCGCGAAGCGGTGACAGCACGTAGCTGCGGGCGTCAGCCCGCAGACGCCGTTCGAAACATCACCCGGAGCCGCGAAGCGGCGGCACCACGTAGCTGCGGGCGTCAGTCCGCAGACGCCTAACCATGATGTTCGTCCTCAAACAGGTATTCCAATCGAAACTCGATGTGATGCCGTACCAGGAAGTCAATGTACTCCTCCTGAAAGGTTGTCACTCGATGAAGTTCTCGTTGATTCCGGATGTAATCTTGAACGGACTCAATTCGCGAATAACTGACGGTGAACGCACCGTAGCCCTTCTGCCACTCGAATGACGGCATGACATCTGGTTGCTCATTCATCCATCTTGATGAGTTCGCCTTCACGTCACGGACGACGTCGGCGACGGCCAACGATGGCGACAATCGTGCGAGTATGTGGACATGATCCGCGACTCCACCGACTTCGATTAGATGCCCCTTCTTCGCCCGCAAAGTGCCGCCGAGATACTCGTAGAGTCGTTCTTGAATGATGTCGTGGATGCTGGGGCGTCGGTATTTCGTGGCAAAGACAATGTGGTAGGGCAAGTGTGTGTAACTGCCCATGCGTCACATCATTTCCGGTGGCTTCGCGGCTCTGCTGACACCCGCAGCTATGCGCTACCGCCGCTTCGCGGCTGCAACGTGGATGACTTGCGGCGGAGCGTATCGCACCACTCGACGCGGGCCTAGTCGAAGCCGTGCAGGAACATGTTCATCTTACCCGGTGCCCCGGTGGCGCTATTGGCTTCCATCGGACAGCGAAACATCCGTTCGCCGTTGGCCGGCACGGCCTGGCTTATCTTGATCCGCAGCGAGCGAAGGCAGTGCGGTCCAAGACCGACCTTGAAGGCGTCCGCTCGCTTTCCGACATCGGCCGTCGCTCATTCCTTCGCCGCGGCGGTTTCGGCCGGCGCCTCGCTGGTCCGGCGGCGTTCCCGCAGGCGGACGGCTTTGCCGACGCGGTCGCGCAGGTAGTACAGTTTCGCGCGGCGGACGACGCCGGAACGCTTGACCTCGACCTTGTCGATCCGCGGCGAGTGCAGCGGGAACTTCCGCTCGACGCCTTCACCCGACACGATGCGGCGGACAGTGAACATCTGCCCGGCGCCAATTCCGTTACGGGCGATCACGGTTCCGGTGAAGATCTGGATGCGTTCCTTGTTGCCTTCCAGAATCTTCGTATGCACGTCAACCGTGTCGCCGATCTCGAACTGCGGGACATCCTTCTTGACGTACTCTTGCTCAACCAACTTGATCACTTCCTGGCTCATGACTGGTCCTTTCACAGGGCTCTTCGGCGTCGGGTGGAGCGGGTTCCTCCAACAGATCCGCACGCCGGTTCTTTGTCTTCTCGTAACTCTGTTCCCGCCGCCACTGAGCGATCTCCTTGTGGTGACCTGTCAGCAGCACCTCGGGAACCTGGTGGCCGCGGTACTCCCGCGGCCGTGTGTATTGGGCAAACTCCAGCCATCGATTTCCTCGCGAGAACGAGTCGTCGATGTTGCTGTCCTGATGTCCGAGCACTCCGGGCACTAAACGCACGACGGCGTCGATGATTACCATCGCCGCCACTTCACCGCCGTTGAGCACAAAGTCACCGACGGAAATCTCCTCGGGTTGGAGGATATCGATCACCCGCTGATCGAAACCCTCGTACCGTCCGCACAGCAGGATCAAGCGCGGCACTGTCGCCAGTTCTTCGACGATCGTTTGCGTCAGCCGCCGTCCCTGCGGGGTCAGCATCACGACCCGCCCCGGCTGCGCGACCAGCGTTTGCACCGCCTCGACACCCTCGACCACCGGCTCGACTCGCAAAACCATGCCGGGACCGCCGCCAAACGGACGATCATCGACCTTGCAGTGTTTGTCTCCCGACCAGCGACGGATGTCGTGGATGCAGACTTCCACCAGGCCGCGCTGGATGGCTTTGTGTAACAGGCTCTGACCCAAATAACCGGGGAACATTTCCGGGAACAGGGTCAAGACATCGAAACGCATGTCTGGGCTGCCGCCTCCAGTCGGACGGATTGGTAATCCGTCCGACAGCGTCGTGGCAAATCCGCGTCTAGCCTTCGGCGGGCGCTGCTTCCGCAGGTGCCTCGTTCGTCACCGCCTCGGCCACCGGCTGAGCCTCCGGTGCCACCGGCTCCTCCTTCTTCGGTCTCGGCACGACACGGGGCGGCGGCGCCATGGGCTTCGACAGCTTGACACGCTCCAAGGCCGCCTTCTGTTTCTCCGTATGCGTCCCGTTGACGCCATATTTCTTAATCAGCACTTTGACTTTTTCCGACGGCTGGGCTCCCACGCTCAGCCAATAGCTGATCCGCTCGCCCTTGAGGATCGCGCGGGCGTCGGTTTCTTTGACCATTGGGTCATAGTAGCCAAGCTCTTCGATCACCTTGCCGTCGCGGGGACAACGCACGTCCATCGCACAAATGCGAAAGAACGGCTGATGCTTCCGCCCCATCTTCTTCATTCGAATTCTAACTGCCACGGACATTCACTCCTGTTGCGTTGAAAACTGTCAGGGTTTGCCTTTCTCCGCACGCTTCTTGCGGCGAAGTTCCTTTTCGCGTTGCTTCTTGAGTTGGGCCTTTTCTTTGGACGTGAGCCGCTTGCCGGTGCCCTTCTTCATCTTCGGGCCGCGGCTGCCGGGATCCAACAACCCGGAGTTCTGCAATTCGCGGATGGCCGACATCCGTTCGCCCATGCCTTTGCCGGCCATTGCCTTCATCAACGGCGACATCATTTCGTACTGCCGCACCAGCTGGTTGACATCCTGCGGCTCGACGCCCGCGCCGCGGGCGATACGGTTGCGGCGGCTGGGATCGATCACCTTGGGATTCCGGCGTTCCTCGCGCGTCATGGAATCGATGATCCCGACGGTCTGCTTGATGGTGCTCTCGGTGTCCTCTTGCTCCATCATCTTGCGGAACTCGCCCATCCCCGGCATCAGGCCGATCATCTTCTGCATGAGTCCGGGTTGGGACATCTTCTGCATCTGCAGCTTGAAATCGTCCAGCGTAAACTCGCCGGCCCGCATTTTGGCTTCCAGCGCCGCCTGCTCGTCCGCGTCGACCACCTTGCGGACTTCGCCAACCAGCGCCACCATGTCGCCCAGTCCCAGAATCCGGCCCGCCATGCCCTCGGGACGGAACGGCTCCAAGGCGTCCAAGTGCTCGCCGGTGCCGATAAACTTGATCGGCACGCCCGTGACCCGCTTGACCGACAGCAACGCACCCCCGCGCGCGTCGCCGTCCAGCTTGGTCATGATGACGCCGTCCAGTTCCAAAGCCTCATTGAATGCCTTGGCGCTGTTCACCGCGTCCTGGCCCGTCATGCCGTCCACCACCAGATACACTTGATCGGGCTGGACTCGCGTGTCGATCCGCTGCAATTGCTGCATCAACTCTTGGTCGATGGCCAGTCGTCCGGCGGTGTCCAAGACCACGACCTTGATGCCGTCCTCGCGCGCCTTGCGGACTGCGTCCTGGCAAACCTTGACCGGATCCTGGGCGCCTTTCTCCGAATACACGGGGACGCCAAGCTGCTGGCCGATCACGTGCAACTGGTCGATGGCCGCCGGACGCTGCAGATCCGCCGCGACCAGCATGGCGTTGACCTGGTTATCCAACAACAGCCGCGCCAACTTGCCGCAGGTCGTCGTCTTTCCAGACCCCTGCAGACCGCACAGCATCAGGACGTTGGTGTCTTTTTTTAGGTGCAACGAAGGGTCGACAGGTCCCAGCAGCCGCAGCAACTCCTCGTGGACGATCCCGACGACCTGCTGGCTCGGGTCCAACGCCAGGAGCACCTTCTCGCCAAGCGCTCGCTGCGACACCTCGCCCATGAACTCCTTGACGACCGAGTAGCTGACATCCGCCTCCAGCAGGGACTGCTCGACCAGCCGCAGGCCGTCGCGCATATTGGCCTCGGTCAGCTTGCCCTTGCCGCGCAAGCTCTTAAAGGCCGACTTGAGTCCGTCTTGGAGTGAGTCAAACATGTGCTATCGCATCCAGGAATCATCCCCCGGACCTGTTCCAGGCCGGGACATCGAAACATCGGCGTCAGGGTAAATCGCCGTATGAGCCGAAACTCGAAAATTATGCTGAAAAATGCAGGTTTGTAAATGGCTGCTTGAAGAACCGGCGTGAAGTATATCGACTTAAGTTGGCCAGGGGTCCGAGCCACTCACGACCATTATGGGTGGTTTTTCGTGGTGGCAACCCGGCCTTGACCGGCCGATCGAATGCCGTACTGAACACGTATCATGTTGTCTTAAAACGAGTTACGCATCACTTGGCAGAGCGAAATGAGGCGGGCACCGCGGTTACACCACGGAATCGGCGTGCGATTCGTCGGTAACCGTGCCGGTAGAATTCCCCAGGTCAAGTTCAGCCTGTGAGAATTTGTTACTGGTGATTCTTTGCTCTGATCTTTCACCTAGTCTTTCACCTAATCACCTCGGATCCAAGCCAGTCGGAAGGGATTAAGTGAAAGATTAGGTGAAAGATTCGGGTTTTGGGTTCCGGCGCAGCCGGTCAAGTTCGCAGACCGGCAGGCGGCGGTCCTGCCCGCGGCGTCGACGGGGTGTCCCCGCGAATGGGAACAGGTCGTTGATCCTGGGGGGGGCCTTCGATCGCGACGTAAGTGACCTCTGCGTCCGTCAGGTGGACCGCGGTCCCGTCCCGTTCCGTATCGACGCTGACATGCATCGTCAGCGACGTGCGGCCGACATGGACCACGCGCGTGTAAAAGCTGACGACGTCACCGACCCACACGGGCCGATGAAATTCAATACTTTTCATCGCCACGGTGACCAGCAGTTGGTCCGGCCAACTGCGGCTGCGGATTTCGTGCTGCGCTCCGACCGCGCCCGCCAAGTCGATATAGCTGAGGATCACCCCGCCGAAAATGGTCCCGTGCGGGTTGGTATCTCGCGGCAACATGACGGTTTTGAGCGCCAAGTAGCGTTGGCCGTCAACGGGTGTGGATAGGGATTGCGTCATGTAGAATTTGGTTGCTCCGTCGGGCGGTGATATTTTCGCGAACCGCGGCAAGAAAGGCAAGTAGCGTTCCGCTGAATCGCGTCGCCGAATCGACCTTGCGGGGACTTGCTTGCGCCGCTATTCTTCCACCCGTTTTTTGATCGTTGTGGAACCGTTGCAAACTCCTTCATCGCGTCTTCCGTGGGCTCAGCGGGTCGTCTTGGTCTCGGCCGGCGTTGCGCTGCTTTCGTTGCTTGCATTGGCGGGTGTTTTGGCTCCCGACTCGCGAGGTTTTGGCACGCACGAACGGCTGGGGTTGCCACCGTGTACGTTCCGGCAGTTGACAGGCTATCGCTGCCCGTCGTGTGGGATGACGACGTCGTGGACGCACTTGGTGCGCGGCCGGGTCGGAGAAGCGTTCCGGGACAATGTGGGCGGAGCGTTGTTGGGGCTGGTGACGGGATTGTTGGCGCCTTGGTCGTTGATTTCCGGTTGGCGCGGACGTTGGCTGTGGAGGCCGCTTGGCGAGCGCGTGGTGTTCGTCGCCGTTTGGTGGCTGATGGCGGTGACGCTGATCGATTGGAGTGTCCGCTTTTTCCTCGCACCTTGACACAGGGATGTACACATGTTTGTCGGTCTCCGCTGGGCATGCCGGATCGTCTTGCTGTTGGGAATGGCCGCGGCTGTGGGGACCAGCACCGGCTGTGTCGGCATGACCGCGCAACTGCTGTATTTGGTGAACGGCGGAAACAAGATCGACCCGGAATTCAAGGACATGAAGGAGAAACGCGTGGCCGTGGTCTGCGTCTCGAATTCGAGCTCGTACGGGCCGAATACCTTTTGCTCGCAACTCGAACGCCGCGTCGGAATGGCGCTCAAGCAACAAGGCGACAAGATCGACGTGATCCCGTCCGACGATGTCGCGGACTGGATCGACAGCAATGACTGGAACCAGATGGACTACCGGGAGATTGGGCGGGGCGTGAACGCCGATATGGTGCTTGCGCTTGATGTCGGCGACCTGCGTTTACACGAAGGCCAGACGTTGTACCAGGGCCACGTCACACTCACCATCTCGGTGTACGATATGCAGGACGAAGGCAAGGTCGCCTTCCGCCGGACCATGCCCGATTTCACTTTCCCCCAGAACGGGCCGCGGCACGCCACGGAAATGACCGAAGCCCGTTTCCGCATGCTGTTTATCGAAGTCCTGGGGAGGCAAGTGGCAAAGTACTTCTGCCCGTACATGCTCGAGGATGATTTCGCCAAGGACGCCACGGCCTTAGCGGGCTAGTTGAGGCGATTGCCTGACAAGCGATGGGAGCGATGAAGTGATCTATCCAAGCCGGCCGGAAACGGGCCGTTTTTCCCCGTCCGGGCTCGGCCAACCGACGCGGCTCTGGACTCTCGGCAGGTTCCACCTGCCATCCCCCCTTCAACGTCGCTCTCTTGACGCGTAGGATGCTACCTTGAGCCTGTAGGAATTTGTAATAGTGGCAGCTCTGGGATGGTTGGGATAAAGAGCACCCTAATCTTTCACTTAATCTTTCACCTAATCTCCCGCGGCTCCCAGGCTGTAGGAAGAGACTAAGCGAAAGATTAAGTGAAAGATTAAGTGAAAGACTAGGACTTCAGGTCCCGGCGCAGCCGGTTAAGTTCTTCAGTCGCATTGACATCGAATTCCTGCACATTGAGGACAACCCACTGTGAGCAGCCAGCCGGCCCCCGTCGTTGGAATCGATCTCGGCACGACGTTTTCCGTCGTGGCCAGCTTGGAGCGGAACGGCATGCCGCAGACGATCCTGAATGCCGAGGGCGATCTGAGCACTCCCAGCGCTGTGTATTTCGAGCAGGATCAGGTCGTCGTCGGCAAGGAAGCGATCAAGGCGGCCGTGTACGAACCGGAATCGGTTCTGCAATACGTCAAACGCGAGATGGGCAAGCCGTTCTGCGACAAGCCGATTCGCGGCACACGGCTGCCTCCCGAGGTAGTCCAGGCGACGATTCTGCGGAAACTGCGTCAGGACGCCGAACATAAACTAGGCGAAGTCCGCGAGGCCGTGATCACCGTGCCGGCGTTTTTCAATGAACCTCGCCGCAAGGCAACCATGGACGCCGGACGTTTGGCGGGCCTGCAAGTCCTGGACATCATCAATGAACCCACCGCCGCCGCCATTGCATACGGCGTGCAAGCCGGGTTTGTGTCGGCGACGGGTGAGGCCAGGCAAGCGGAAACGATTCTGGTGTACGACCTGGGCGGCGGTACGTTCGACGTGACCCTGATGCAACTGGAAGGCAGTCAGTACACCGCGGTGGCGACCGACGGCGACGTGCAACTGGGAGGCATCGATTGGGACCGCCGGATCGTCGATTTCGTGGCCGAGCACTACTTGGAAAAACACGGGACCGACCCCCGGCAGGATCCCGTGGCGTTGCAGATGCTACTCCAGGAAGCCGAGGATGCCAAACGGGCTTTGACCAATCGGAACAGCGTGACCGTCCGCTTTGCCTACCAGAGCAAACGGGTCCAAGTGGCGCTGACGCGGGAGGAATTCGAGGCCCTGACCAGCGACCTGTTGCAGCGGACCATGTTCACCGTCGAGCGGCTGTTGCGGACGGCTCGGCTGCGGTTTGACAACGTGACTCGGCTGCTGCTGGTTGGAGGCTCGACGCGGATGCCGATGGTCCAGCAGATGCTGGAGCAGGCCTCCGGCAGGAGTGTGGACCGGTCCCTGTCGCCCGATGAAGCGGTGGCTCATGGAGCGGCCTTGTACGCCGGTTTTCTGCAGCGGGGCAGCCAGGCTGCGGACCGCAGTCTGGTGGTCAAGAACGTTAACTCGCACGACCTGGGCGTCCTGGGAATCGAGAAAGCGACCGGCATGAAGCGGCGAAGAATCATGATCCCCCGCAACACCAAGCTGCCCGCCCGGAGCAAGAGTTCGTTCGTGACGCACCGCGCCAATCAGCGCAGCGTGGCCGTTCATGTCGTCGAGGGCGGCGACGACAGCGGCAAGAATGCGACAGCGATTGGCAAGTGCCTGGTCTCGGATCTGCCGGCGAAACTGCCGGCCAAGACCCCGGTCGTGGTGCAATTCTACTACGCGGCCAACGGACGCCTGAGCGTCAAGGCGTCGCTGCCGGACATGGGGATCGAATCATCGGTGACCGTCGAGCGGGCTTCCGGGATGACCGAAATGGCACTTCAGCAGTGGGAGCAACGCATGGCCTCCGGTCAATCGCTTCTGGGCACGCCGACCGCCCTGCCCGCCGAGCCGCCCCCATTCGCGCTGGGCTCGCCCGCCAGCCCACCCACCTCAGCGGAAAACGCCGACTTTGAGGGGCCCCATGTTTTCGAGGACGAAGAGCCGGACTCGGAGGTCTTTTCCGATCTGGAATTCTGATGCCTTGCACGATTGGCCATTAAATCGCAAAATACCGTAGCTTCCGTCCTGCGGCGATAGAGAGCGAGTAATGGCCGAAAAGTTCGATCCGTACTATAAATGGCTCGGAATTCCTCCCAAGGATCAACCGCCGCACCACTATCGGCTGCTGGGGATTGAACTGTTCGAGGCCGACCGCGATGTGATCGACGCAGCTGCTAACCGCCTGATGGGGTACCTGAAGGAACTCGCTGCGGGCGACGACGCTTCCCACTCCCAAAAACTGCTCAACGAAATCTCCCGCGCCCGGCTGAGCCTACTGAACCAACAGAAAAAAGCCGACTACGATCAAGAGTTGCGGGAGAAACTGAAGGCCGAGGAAGGTAAGCACACCGCCAGGACCACCGAAGTCCCGCCGCCTCCGCAAATTGCCCAGTCGCCGACTCCGCCTGCCGTCGAGCCACCCTCTTTTCCTACACCTCCCAAGGTTACCAGCCCTCCGCGAATCGAAATCGGAACCGTCGCCGCCCAATTGGACACCCGCGGCAAGCCACCGCCTCTGAAGACTCGTGGTTCGCCTGCCACGCTCGTCCGGGAGAACCACGAGCGAGCTGGGGAGGGCCACGAGGGGGACGAGGTTGAAACGCCTTTGGAATCGGGGCGCTCGTCGAAAAGACTGTTGTATATCGCCGTCGGCGGATTGGCGGCGATTGGGATCACGGCGGTGATTGTCGCGGTCTTGCTGCTCACGCCCGCAGCCGATAGCCCGCCGTCGAAGGCCCCTCGAAACAAGACCGCGACGCGGGACTCGGGCCCGCGCCCCGTTCTGCTCCTGGTGCTGACCCAGGACGAGCGAAAGGAGATCACGGAGTTCCTGCTTGACGACAAGCCCCAGCCGTTGCCGCCCGGATCGGAATTGACGTTGGACTCGGGGCGGCACCGCCTGATCCTGCGCCGGACGGGTTACGAAGAAGTCTTCGAAAGCATCACGCTGGTGAACGGAGTTCACCGCGAATACCGTCCTCGATGGAGGCGGGAGGTTGCCAGCATGGCTCCGCCTGCCCCCGCCGTGACGCCCGCCGTCACGCCGGCACCGGCGCCCGAAACGCCCGAGCAGCCGAAACCAGCTGAATTGCCTGCCGAGACGATGATTGAAAAGCCGGCGCCGGCGAGCCCGCCCAGCGTCGCGGATGCCCCGCAACCGCCGGTGGAATCACCGCCGCCGGGCCCGCTACCGGTCACGGATGCAGAGTTCCAGTCGGCCACCGTCAACGGCTTCACCAGCGGCTTTGGGCGGCTGGTCGCGTATTGGCCGTTTGATGGGGATACCACGGATCGGACGGGCCTTCGGCATGACGGCATCACGATTGGCGAAGCCAACTACGTCGACGGCCGCGTTGGCCGGGCCCTGCAGTTTGCTCCCGGACTTTGGTTCGAGGTAGGAGCCCCGAGCTTCAGCGAGGTGAGTGAATTCTCCGTGTGCCTTTGGATGAATCTGTCAAGCTTGCCCGCAACGGACGTAACGCTGATCAGTGGCGTCAAGACCGTAGTTTTCGTCCGGGGTGGCTTCCCCTGCGTTGAAATCGGCGGACTCAAGCCGTTGCCGGGACCAAACACGGACGAGACCACAGGCGGTTTTCGCGGCATCGATTTGGCGGCCAACTTGAACGCCTGGGTCCACTTGGGCATGACGTATTCGGCGCGGCTCCGGCAATTGCACTTCTACCTCAATGGCCAGCACCGCGGTTGTCAGCAGTATGCGGAAGCGACTCCGGCGTCGTGGGAGCGCACGATGATTACGGGCCTGTCAGGCGTGCTGGATGATCTTCGCCTCTTTGATTACCGGCTCAGCCATGCGGACTTCAAAACCATCGTCGACGGCACCTTTCAGCCGCCGCCTGCGCCGCCAATCAAGCCCGATGGCGTACTGGTCTGTGACACCTGGTACGACATCGCGGCGGCAAGCCCGCCGAGCGAGATCGCGGCGGTGCTGGGAAGCAAGCCGGATCAAACCAGTACGGTCGAAGAGTCGCTCTCGTACCTGGCACCCGTGGGGACCGGGGACTGTCTGGACAGGATCCAGGGGTTCCTGTTTCCGCCGGAGAACGGCGAGTATACGCTGCGGATGGAGGGCAGCGGCCAAGCGGCCCTGTACCTGCAGCGGTCAGGAGCCGCCGAGGACACGCTGCAAAAGATCGTCGTGAGCGAACCGGGCCAAGCGGTGACATCGCCGCGCATCACATTCCAAACCGGCAAGCCTTGCTATTTTGAAATCCGGCACTTCTACAAGGCGGACTCCGGTGGATCGCTCCAACTCGGCTGGCGGTTGCCCGGTTCGGCCGACCGCCTGGACGCCATCCCCGCCGTCCATTTCGGTTCGTTTCGCGCCGTGCCTGAGGGCGGCGATGGTCGTCCGAAGCGCGAGCGGCGGATTCGACCGTAGTGCATCCCCGGCGTTCACTCGATCGCTTTGATGCGAATATCTTTGAACTCGACCCAGAACGGCTTGCCGGCATGGAGTTGCAAGGCGAGAACGCCTTCCCGTAAGGCCAGTTGCGGATCATGGTCCGTGAAATCCAGCACCAGGACGTTGTTCAGGTAGTGTTGAATGTGGGGGCCTTGGGCGATGATCGCGACTTCGTTCCAGTCGTCCAGCTTGAACAGTTTCCGGTACGCTTCCGCATCGATCACCGTCTCGTTGACCTTCTTCTTGCCGTCCTCTCCCCACGTGGCCTTCTCGCCGACCAGGCAAATCCGGCCGCGCTTGCCGCCTTCGTCGTAGATGAATCCAGAGACGCTGGGCAGCGCGAGTTCATTGCGGATCTCGTGCTGGTAGCCGCGGACAACCCACTTGTTCCGCGGATTCCCCTCGGTGATGTGTTTGGACCGGTACTGGATTCCCGAGTTGTTCGCAGCGCTGCAACGAAACGAGAGTCGCACCTCGAAGTCCTTCGTCACGCCGTCCTTCCAGACCAGGAACGTGTTGCCCTTGGCGGGGTTCTCCGGCGTCGTCTCGCCGTGGATGACGCCGTCCTTGACGGACCATAAATTGGGGTCGCCGTCCCACCCCGTCAAGTCTTTTCCGTTGAAAATACACGTCATTTCCGCTGGCTCGGCAGGAGCCAGCTGCGGCCCCTCGGCCGCCAGGGTGGCGGAGATAAACAAAGTGACGGCGACAAACGTAAGGCAGCGGAACATCGGTATCTCCCAGGATCATGAACGGTATTGAAACGGCGACGACAAACGGTTAGGGTTCGGCCACGACCAGTGCCGTCTTTCGCTCCGCGAAAGAACGCCCTGTCGCGGAACGAAAGGCGACAAAACCGCGGTGTTGTTCTTGGACAGACGCTCACAGGCCGCCCCGCGCAGGCGGAACGAATTCCGCTCCGCGCAGGCAGCCGCTCTTTGTGCTCGTGTTGAGCCGCAGGTGACAGGAAAGGACGTTACTTGACGGCGTCCTTCAGGAGCTTGAGAGCCCGCACTTTGACCTTCTGGTAAGCCGGCTTGGCGGGCCGATCCATCAACTCGCCGGGCTTGAACGGGTTCGGTACGCCCTTCTGAGCTTTCTGGGCGGGAACGAGTTTCTTTTCGATCTTGACCAGCCCCAGGGCGGCGAACACTCCCGGACCCTTCTTGCCCAGGCTCTTGGTGACTTCTTCGGTGTAGGCTTCCAGCACCGCAGCGACATCCTTTTTGGACAGACCGGTCTTCTCGGCGAGACTTGCCAGGACTTCGGTCTTGCTCGGGGGCTTGGGGGCGCCAGTCGTCTTTGTGGCCACGCGTTTTTCCTTCCATTCTATGGGAACTGAACCAAAAACTTGACTGTCCTCCACGGGACAGATGGTGATTAAAGTCGATTTGCCACAAGATGCAAGGCCGTCACAGGCTTCGAAAGGCGTATTTTTCGGCGAATCGGGACTCTCACGAGCATTTTCGCAATCAACGTTGGACGGTCCTTCAGACCGTCCACAATGCCGCACGGGTTACCAATCCGTCCCACGGAATTTGTCCCCGTTGCATCTCTGCCGATCCTCAGCCGTACTGTCGGAGTTTCGGGCCAATCGCCTCGACCTTCCGCGGGTACTTGACGCGCGGCTCCGCAGGCTTGGGCTTCGCCCTACCCTTCCGAATCTCAAAGTACCAGTCGTCGCCAAAGTCAAAGTGGTAGTACAGCTTGATGCTCTTCGGGAGGGGGAAGATCTGTTCGAGTGTGAGTTCCTCGCTATTGCCGGAATCGTCCTCCGATTCCTCCTCGTCGCCGAACATCGCGCCACGATGCCGCGGACTGCGGCCCGCGAAGAACTCGAACATGTGGTCACGGTCAAACCCGGCGGCCGTCTGAATCAAGGTGTGCAGGTCGAGGAAGCTTGATTTGGAGTCCACCTCGTACACGCGCACCCACTGATCATCCAAATACCTTCCTCGGACGCACTCAATTCTCAGGGTCCAAATCATCGTGGCGGCCTCCTGGGGTTAGGGAACTTTGTGATTCTCCGATCAGACGTCCAACGCGACCGGCGATTCGTCCGCGACGTTGACACAGACATGAACGTGCGGCGCAGTTGACTAACAAATCCGCGGCATCTGTTCGCCGGACAACAGATCCAGCAGGCGGCCGCTGCCGAACGCGCTGCGCAGTTCCACGCTGCCGGGATGCCGTTCGGTGACCGTCCCAATCAGGGCCGGCTGGGCAGCGGCCGGATGCTGCTGCATGATCTGCAAGGCCCGGTCGGCGGCGGCGGCGGGGACGAATGCGACCAGCCGGCCTTCGTTGGCGACGTACAGCGGGTCCAGCCCCAGCAATTCGCAGGCGCCGCGCACGGACGGCAAGACGGGCACCGCGGGCTCCGATAACTCGATCCCGACCCGAGCGTGCTCGGCGATTTCGATCACCGCCGCAGCCAGACCGCCCCGCGTCAAGTCGCGCAGGCAGTGCAGGTCGGCGCCCAATGCGGTTAGTTCACCAACCAAGCCGGCCAACGAAGCGCAATCGCTGGCCGGTGCGCCCTCGAATTCCAGACCTTCGCGGATCGACATGATCGCGATGCCGTGCCGGCCCAAGTCGCCGCTGACCAGAACCTTGTCGCCGGCGCAAACCCGCGACGGAGAAACGTCGATGCCCGGCGGAATCACGCCGATACCGGCCGTGTTGACGAAGATGCCGTCGCCTTTGCCGCGATCGACGACCTTGGTGTCGCCCGTGACGATTTGGACGCCGGCTTCGTCGGCGGCCTGCTTCATCGACGCGATCACTTGCCGAAGCGCCTCGAAGGGCAGCCCCTCCTCCAGGATCAAACCGCAACTGAGAAAGCGCGGCACGGCGCCGGCCATGGCCAGATCGTTGACCGTACCGCAGACCGCCAGTTTGCCGATATCGCCGCCGGGGAACCGCCACGGGCTGACGACATAGGAATCGGTGGTAAAGGCTAGCCGCCTGCCGCCGCCGACATCCAGAACCGCGCTGTCGTGAGGAGCCGGGATGGTCTTGCCTGACGTCGCCAACGCGGCGAACTGAGGAAGGAAGAAACCTTCGATCAGGTTCCGCATCATCCGGCCGCCACCGCCGTGAGCTAACTGCACCGTGTCGTAACGAGCCAGCGGCACAGGACAGGACAGGGCCAACGGATCGATGGGTTGTGACGTCATGGTATCGTTTTGGCTGGTTATAAATGGGGGGGGTATAAATGAAGGGCATGGTGACCGTTCAACGATTTTATTTATAGCCCATTATCTATAACCATTTGTCTTCCGCCAATATCTCCTCCCCCGTTTGGCAGCATCGGCAATTCATTGTTGATGCTCTGCCGATAAGGGCCTAATCTCTCCCCTGCTCTTTCTTCCTCCGCGAAAGCGGCGACAAGTCGCCGCACTCCAAAAACATCACGATCTACCCTGGCGGCGGTAGCGGTAGTACGCGGAACACGCGCCTTCGGCGGACACCATCGGGGCGCCCAGCGGATTGTCCGGAGTACAGGCGACGCCGAACGCCGGACAGTCGAAGGGCTTCTTGTGGCCTTGCAGGACCGCCCCTGCAATGCATGCCGCGGGCTCGTCCGCAACGATGTTTTCGACCGCGAAACGGCGTTCGGCGTCGAACCGGGTGTATTCCTCCCGCAGCGACCAGCCGCTGTCCGGGATCTGGCCGATGCCGCGCCACTTGCGCGGCGACGTGCGGAATACCCTGTGGATCTGAGCCAGGGCCGCCGGATTGCCCTCGTCGCGGACCACGCGCGCGTATTGGTTTTCCACTTCCGCCCGGCTCTCCTCCAGCTGCTTGACGCACGCCTGGACCCCGTGCAGGATGTCCAACGGCTCGAAGCCCGTCACGACGATCGGCGTCCGGTGCTGGGCCGCGATCGGCCGGTATTCCTCGACGCCCATCACGGCACAGACATGACCAGCGGCCAGGAAACCTTGCACGATGTTCTGGGGCGAATCGAGCACCGCTCGGATCGCGGGCGGCACCAGCACGTGCGACACCAGGACGGAGAAATTCTCCAAACCCAGTCGCTCGGCCTGCAGCACCGCCATGACATTGGCCGGCGCAGTGGTCTCGAAGCCAATGGCAAAGAACACCACTTGCCGTTGCGGATGGCTGCGGGCCAGCGTCACCGCATCCATCGGCGAGTAGACGATCCGCACGTCACCGCCAGCCGATTTGACCGCCAACAGATCGCATTGCGAACCGGGCACGCGGAGCATGTCGCCAAACGAGCAAAAGATGACTTCCGGCCGCGCGGCGATAGCGATCGCCTTGTCGATGATCTCGATCGGAGTCACGCACACCGGACACCCCGGACCGTGGATCAGCGTGATTTCGCGGGGCAGGATTTCGTCCAGCCCAAACCGCAAGATGGCGTGCGTCTGGCCGCCGCAGACCTCCATGATGTTCCAGGGCCGCGTCGTGATCCGGCGGATCGCATCCGCACAGCGTTTGACGGCATCGGCGTTGCGGTACTCGTCGACGTACTTCATGAAGCCGCCTCCCCGCCGGGCAGACCCGCCGCGGGCAGCGGAGGCTCCGTGTCCTGCAACTCGCCCAGCTGTTCAATTTGTTCGATATAGAAAAAGATCTCGCGAGCTTCGTCCTCGTCGATCTTGCTGATCGCAAATCCGACGTGTACCAAGACATAGTCGCCGACCTGCGTCTCCGGGACGTAAGCCAGGCAGACTTCCTTGACGATGCCGCCGAACTCAACTCGGCCCATCGGCAAGGAGTCTTGCTCGCGGATTTCCAATACTTTACCGGGGATGCCTAAGCACATAAAAATTCTGTCAGGGGGTCAGGGGGAAGTCGCTAAGTCGAAAAGTGACAAAGTCAAAAAGTCACTAGGTCGAAAAGTCCAAAAGTCGGAAAGTGCGTAAGGCGGGATCCGGCGTTGAGGTTGAGCTCGGTCTGCTTTGTCCTGCGTTACCCGGACTCTCCGACTCTTCGACTTAGCGACTCTTCCACTTTTCCACTTTGTAATTTATGCACAGCGACCCGGATCTGGCCCAGCGCGATTCCGCCGTCGCCGGGCGGCACTTCGCGATGATGATACACTTGGAATCCGGCTGCCGCCAGTCGCCGATGGACGACGTTGGTCAAAAGGGCGTTTTGGAAACAACCGCCGGTCAACACAATCCGACGGCAATCGGCCATGCAAGCTGCCGTTACCGCCGCATTGGCCAAAGCGTTGTGGAACTTGGCAGACAACACGGCGACGGGCAGCCCCGAAATTCTATCGGCCAGGATCGTGCGGACCAGCGGTCCCCAGTCCAAGATGGCCGGGTCTTGGTTTTCCACGGGCAACGGGTACGCGTCGAGGACGTTTGCGTCGGCGGCAAACTCCAGAGCCATGGCGGCCTGACCCTCGAACGTCACGCGGGCGGGCAGCCCGCACAACGCGGCCACGGCATCGAACAGACGGCCCAGACTGCTGGTCCGCGGAAACAACTTCGGGCGTTTCAGAGCGGCCGACAATAACCGCAATTCCTCGGCCGTGAACCACGGGCTCGCCACGTCGGCAGCGCCGGGGCCGAGGATCTCGTACAACAGGCCCAAGGCCGACCGCCGCGGTTCGCGGGCCGCCCGATCGCCGCCGGGCAAGGGAAACGTCCGTAGGTGAGCCGAGCGGACAAACTGGCCGCCGTCGCACCGCAACACTTCGCCGCCCCAAACCGTTCCGTCCGTCCCGTAGCCGGTGCCGTCCCAAGACAGGCCCAAGACCGGCCCGTCCAGGCCGTGCTCGGCGATGCAAGCCGCGACGTGCGCGTGGTGATGCTGGACGGGAATCAACGGGACTCCCCACGCGGCGGCCAAATGCTCGGCATGTCGCGTGGAAGCATAGTCGGGGTGCAGATCGCAAGCAACCGCTTGGGGCGTCACGTCGAAAAACTGCACCAGATCGTCGATCGCCTGACGGTGGGCGGCGACGCTGAGCGCCGTGTCCAAGTCGCCGATATGGGGCGTCATGACCACCGCCGAACCGAGGCTCAGCGCCACGGTGTTCTTTAGATGGCCCCCGACGGCCAGGATCGTGGGCAATTCGCGGCACAGGCGGATCGGCAACGGCGCATAACCGCGGGCGCGGCGGAGGATTTGCAGATCACCGAAAACGACGCGTCCCACCGAATCATCGACCGGGCGGACAATGGGGCGGTCGTGCGTCAAGACGAAGTCCGCGATCGTCCCCAGACGCTGCAAGGCGTCCTCGGCCGTGATCGCCATCGGCTCTTCGGACAGATTGCCGCTGGTACAAATCAGCGGCCGCGCGGCGTCGGCCAACAGCAGGTGGTGCAGCGGCGTGTAAGGCAGCATGACGCCCAGTTGAGGATTGCCGGGCGCGACGGACGGGGCAATATCATCGGCCGCTTGCCGGTCGGAGCGGCGTTCCAGCAGCAGAATCGGAGCGGCCGCCGACTGGAGTGCGGCGGCCTCCTCGTCGGACACCCGGCAACGCCGGCGTATTTCGCCCAGGCTGCTCAGCATGACCGCCAGCGGGTTGTCCGGCCGCCGTTTCCGGTCGCGCAGCCGCTGGACCGCTGCTTCGCTGGTTGCGTCGACGACCAGTTGGAACCCGCCAAGTCCTTGGAGGGCGAGGATCCGGCCCTCGCGAACGGCGCCGACCGCCTGCCGCAACGCCGTGTCGCCTTCGGCCAGCGGCAGTCCGCCGCTATCGAGCAGTTGCAGCCGCGGACCGCACTGAGGACAGGCGATCGGCTGGGCGTGAAACCGTCGGTCGCCGGGATGTTCGTATTCGGCCTGGCAATCGCGGCACATCCGAAAGCCCTGCATCGAGGTGCGCGGCCGGTCGTAGGGCAACTGCCGGATGATCGACCAGCGCGGGCCGCAGTTCGTACAGTTCGTGAACGGATAGCGATAACGCCGCTGTTGCGGGTCGAAGATCTCCTGCCGGCACTCGGCACAGGTGGCCAAATCTGCGGGGATCGTGGGACGCGGTTCGGCTTGGCCGGAACTCCGGCGGATCTCAAACGCCGGCAGCGATGGCGCGGCCGGTTCGGCCGGAACTTCGCCGATATCCATCGAATCGATCCGGGCCTGGGGCGGATGACTGTGCCGCAACGCGTGCAGAAACCGCTCCAGCGGTCCGTCGCCGCCCTGCACTTCGATCCGGACCGCGTCCGCTTCGTTCAGCACCCAACCGCTCAGCGACGCTTCGCACGCCGCCCGGTAGACGAACGGCCGAAAGCCGACGCCTTGCACGACGCCGCGCACCGTGATCTGCAGCCGGCGAGGCTGGACAGGCAGTGCGGCGTTAAGCGTCGTCATCGGCGGAATGCCTTGGATCGGAACGAAACCTTGAAAACAGATCAAAAATTCGAAATCCGAATCTCGAAATTCGAAACAAATTCAAAACTTAAAATCCAAATGCTATAAACGTGCTCCGCCACTCCCGGCTGCCCAGCGGATTCTGCCGACCGTTTTGAACCTTGCTGATTCGGTCTTTCGAATTTATTTCGGATTTCGTGTTTCGAATTTAAGCGGATGGTCGGCTTACATCCCGAAAACCTAGGACGCAAATTCGGCGTTGTGTTTCCGCACAAGCCAATCCGCCAGTGCATCCAGTCCGTCGCCCTTCAACGCCGAGACCTCGAAGACCTCGGCATCCGGCGCCAATCGCTGCATGTCTCCGCGGGCTCGCGTTGAGTCGAAATTGGAGTAGGGCAGAAGATCGATCTTGGTGATCACCAGGGCATGGCTGCGCTGAAAGATCGCCGGATACTTGACCAACTTGTCATCCCCCTCCGGGACGCTCAACGCCACAATCCGCAGATGCTCGCCTAAATCGTAGCCCGCCGTGCAGACCAGGTTTCCGACGTTCTCGATCCAGAGCGTATCATGGCCGTCTTCAAAGCCGTCCGCCGCAGCGGCGATCATGCTGGCATCCAGGTGGCACATGCCGTCCGTGTTGATCTGCACCACGGGTACGCCGATCTTGGCCATCCGCTCGGCGTCGACTTGACCGGCGATGTCGCCTTCGATCACGGCCGGCGCGAGCCGCCCCTGGAGTCTCTGAAACAGACCTTCCAACAGCGTCGTCTTGCCGCAACCCGGCGAACCCACCAAGTTGATGCCGAACACCCGTTCGGCGGTAAATCGATTCCGATTCTCTGCAGCCAACTGGTCGTTGGCCTTCAAAATGGCTTTCGCCGTCACGATTTTCATTCCCAACTCCCATCCGATTTTCGGCGGCGGCGCATGCGGCGCAGCCTCGATCCACTCGGAGCGGCTCGCACGGGTATTCCGCAAACTGCCCTATTCTTTGCCAAATGGGACGCTTGGGCAAGCCGGTCGGACGTTTCGAGACAACGTCCGATTTAGGGGTGCTGTCACTGGGGCACGGCTTGCGTTAACCTGGATGGCACTTTAGCCTGCTTCGGTTCTTCTGTTTTGATTCCAATTATCACCGGAATGGACCCAACGAATAAAGGAGTCAACGAATACCGGCCTCCCCATTCGTTGATCCCTTCATTCGTTGGGACAATCAGATTTTCACCAGGCGATCCATAGGTTCAATTGCGATGCCAGCGTTTCTTTACTCTCTGCCCTTCGTACTGTTGGCGATTTGTGGTCCTGTGGCCGGTGACGATTCCACCGCCGGGTACCGTATTCCGTTGTTGGAGGGAGCGAATCTGGACCGCTGCGTTACCAGCGGAAACGAGTTCGCCGTCGAAGAGGGCGTGTTGGCGTTGAAGGGCGGCGTTGGATTCGTCCGGGCGCACCACCGGTTCGCCGATTTCGTGTTGGAACTGAAGTGGCGGGCACGCTCGCCCGAAGTGCGCGGCGCGGTCTGCTTCCGCGCCGCACTGCCGGCTCCCGGCAGGATCTGCCCCGATCGGTATCTGATTCATCTCCGGCCCGGCTTGGAAGGCGACTTGGAGGGTACGGCCCTTACGGGAAAACCCGGCTTGGTCAAGCCCGGCGAGTGGAACGAATTGCGGCTGCGCGTCGCCGGCACGACGGCCGAACTGGAGATCAACGCCCAGCCCGTCTGGACCTTTGACGGATTAGCCGAGTCCAGCGGTTGGCTTGGGCTGTACACCGACGCGTCTTGCGGCGGACCACTGGAGTTCCGCGACATCGTGGTCACGGAACTCGGGTTCCGCAGCTTGGCCAACGGCACGGACCTTAGCGGCTGGGAGGGCGGCGGCAGCGATGCGGCGCAGTGCTGGAAGGTCCAGGACGGTTTACTGATGTGTACGGGCCAAAAGGGGCCTTGGCTGCGGAGTTGCGAGCAGTACGACGATTTCAATCTGAGGCTGGAGTACAAATTGCGGCCGGGCGGCAATTCCGGCGTCTACATCCGGGTGCCCTCGGATGGGAATCATCATGGCCAGGGCGCCGGGATCGAAGTGCAGATCTTGGACGACGCGGCCGATCGCTACAAGAGCTTGAAGCCTTACCAATTTACGGGCAGCCTATACGCGATCGTGCCCGCCGACCCGCGCGTGGCACGGCCTGCAGGCGATTGGAATACGATGGAGATCAACTGCCGGGCCATGAGCTACCGCGTGACGCATAACGGCATCGACGTGATCGCGGCCGACGAGAACGCGGCCGAGGAACTCAAACACCGGCTGGTGAAGGGGTTCCTGGGGCTGCAGAACCACAGCGAAGAGGTGTGGTTCCGCCACTTGCGGATCGGGCCGGCGGAGTGAGGGGCCTGGTGGAGAGACCGGGCTAGTGTCTTCTGCGGCCGTCCTACTGGGTTTTCATCCTTCGCCGAATTAATGCTGAACCAAGGGACAAACCGCCACTTCTTGCGGGAACTTTTTTCCACAATTTTGACTCCCACCTTATTGACGGCATTCGTGGGTCGGATATATTCACGCCTTAAGGTTGGCTGTGGTTGCAGACAACCGAAGCGTGGTACTTCTCGTTAGCGTCGGAACTGCGGCAAGGATGCGGCCTTTCGAGGGAGCCAACGTGCCATGTATTTCTTGCCGGGGGGGGGGCGCAACGGTGCTAGGTTCGCGGCACGATTCCGCCACTGGCGGAGTTTGTGGACGGCGTCTGATGCCGTTCGCTTCGCCGTAGCGGCGATTCTTTTCACTGCCGCCGTGCTGAAGACTCACCAATTGGCGACCGAGCCTGTGCTTGGTATTGGTCTCCTGGAGTCCCGCTGGTTCTTGACCGGTGTGGTCCAATTTGAAATCCTTTTGGGATTCTGGCTAATCTCCGGCGTGGCGATTCGTTGGGCTTGGTGGACAGCGGTGGCAACGTTCCTGCTGTTTGCATTCGTTGCGATAGCAAAACCCCTTGCGGGCGATGCGACACGAGATGGCTTAGCACGTGTTCTGACGGGTTCGTGGGCTGTTCTGTCAGTCGATCTGCTCGTTCTCCTTGGGCTGTGCTGTTTCCGCCCTCGATTTCGCTTCGTCTCCTCAGATGTGTCGGGAGAAGATCCTAGGCGATTAAGCTTGCCGACGCATTGGGTCGTAAGCTCAGGCCAAGTCGCAACTCGCCACGCTTGGATAGTTGGTGCCTGGTTGACGACAGCGGTTTTCCTGGGGGCCATCAGCGAAGCGACCAAAGCGAATAATCCGAGCGGCGACTGGCCAATAGCGAGCGAGCGTCATCGCAAATTTGACCTTTTACTCTGCGGGGGCGACGGGACTGCGCACGTCACTTTCCCGCTACGAAACACATCCACGCGTACCTGGCATGTACTGGACGTGCTGCGGTCGTGCGGATGCACTCGTACGCAGCTCGGAAGACGCGAGTTTGCGCCGGGCGAGTGTAGTCACTTAACCGTCAGTATTGAGGTTTCAAACCAAGATCATCAACGTACCGTTTCATGCACGCTAGTTACGGACGACGAAGCAGAGCCGAGGAAAACGTTCGTCGCTTCTGTACGCGCTGTTCGTCCTGCGCAGTTCGATACCCACGCTTTGGACTTTGGAGAGGTTACGCCTGGGATGTGGACGTCCGGGCTCGTTACTCTTACAACGGCTGCAGTGGACGGCGCTGTCCCAGCACGAGTCTCGGATGTAAAGGGAAGCAGTTCCCCGCTAGTATGCACGGTCCTCACGGATCATGTGAAGCCAGGGGCCGGTGTCGGATTGACGACCAGAGAAGTGAAGTTGCGAGTAGATTTTCTGCCACCAGGGGCGAAACCGTTTGATGGGCTTGCTGTAGTGGCAAGAATTGAATCTACCGGCCAGCCTACTGTCCTCGAACTTCCTGTCTGCTGGCGTGTCAAGGAGATGTTCTCCGTGTCACCTCCGAGGCTCCTCTTCACCTTGCCAGCCCGGTCAACGGAAGCATCTCGCAGGACCGTCATCGTGAAGCGGAGGGACGGCCTGACGTTCCGGGTGCAGCGGGCTTATTCTTTGGATTCGGCAACGATTGTCAGGTTTCGATCAGCGTCCGAGGTGGACAGCGCAGCCCTTGAAATCGAGATCATGCAAGAGAGAGTGGTAGCGAAACGGTATGCTTGCGCGGTGGTCGTCGAAACCGATTGCGCACTGCAGCGACTTATTGTGGTGCCGGTCGTGGCAATGGTGGATGGTAGCGATGACACCGATGGTATGCTCTAGGGTGGTTGTCCTTCAAATCTACTCGCGCGATTCAGGAGGTATGTAATGTTATCAAGACCAGTCATCTGCGTAGCCGCCGTTAGTCTCTGCCTCGGTGTCATCCTGGGACTCGCCTCTTTTGTCCCGCGTGATTGCGCAGCGCAGCCACCTGAGAATGGAACTTTTGGCGCCTGCCACAACCCCGCGAACTACGATGAACCATCGTGGTGCGATCGCCGAATTGACGGGTGTCTGCAATTTGATCCTCTTTGGGGCACGTGCGTCGGATACGGCTTCCACTGTCCAGACGACTCCTGTTTCCCTTTTTACAAGTGCCAGTACTTCAGGGCAAATCTCCCTCTTCATCCGATAGGATACTGCGAGCGTGAGGTTGACTTTCCACGTCCCAGTGGCTACCCGCCCGCGGAAGGGAATTGCACGCGTTGTGAGTACCTTTGCTGTGCGACAGGTCAAATGTACGACGCAATGTATTTTTGCCATTATGGTCTGAATGGCAGATGCAATGCGGTAATGTGGACAGCCGCAGCCTGCAAGCCGCCAGCAGGCGGCTGACGGGTTTAATTCTCTGTACTGCAGTTCAATTGCGATTGTGTGAGAAGGCTTGCTCTAGCGCATACAGGCAATCTTGCCCCGGAGCTTTACTGGGAAATGTACCTTGTCAATCCCCCGACGTTTTCGGCCACGCGAAGCCGACTCGCCCCACGCAACTCGTTGACCGTAGCGTTGTTGCTGCTGCTGTTTGCCTTCGCTACCCTATATGTTCCTTGCTACGGCAAAGAAGAAGTTGAGCGTCCTGTTGGTGACGGGACGCTTGAATTCATGGAACAGGTCTATCTACACAACCGGGAGTTGTTTCACGCCTTCACGTGCCGCTTTCGTATCCTCGAGGGCCATGCTACGGACATCACCGAGGCGGTGGACGGACGGTTGACGGAGGTCGTGGCAAAGACTGGTCTTTGGATTAGTGATGGCGGAGACGGCAGGTACGAGTTGTTGTGTGACGAGAAGGTCCGAGTCGACCCGCCAAATCCGGAAACCGTCGCGGAAGGTGGCGATCGCGAGGGTATTGTGACGACAGTGGCTTGCTTACCACTGACGGAACTATATTCCAACGAAAAGCGTCGCCGGGTCGACTGCTCTCGCCTCTTCAATCTTGCCAGCCTTCAAGAGGATGGTACGTACACGGCAGTCTACACGCCGATTTCAATGGGCATTATGGGGCCTGGTGAGACTCTGTCGCCCGCCGAGATCATACGCGGCGCACGCCAGAAGAGGTTCTACTGCCGGCACTCCGGCGTTGAGACGATTGACGGAAGCCTCGTTGACGTAATCGAGACCGGGCTGGAGCCGTCGCCGAATGGCGCACCGTTTCTCACCTTTTATCTCGACGTTCGACGCGGGTGCGTTCCCCTGCGGGCGGTGTTCAAGAATCCAGATGGAAGCAAGGCCGGCGAGACCATCGCAACGAGCATTCGGAAATGCGAGAATGGGGGCTACATCTGCGATCGCGCGGTTTTGACATGGACCCGACGATCGGGACTCGCTGTCACCGTCATCGAGCTCGTTGATCTCGATCTGTCAAGACCGCCCCGCGATTCGCTCGCGTTGTCCCTGAACGTGGGAACGGAAGTCGTCGAGGCGAAAGATCTGCGTTCCTTGTTCAAGTTGGACAAACAGGAGAGCATGCACATTGACGATTTCGACAGATGGTCCCAACGTTGTCGTGCGAGCCTCGATCGTTATCTGGCGGAGGTGGAGCGTCGAGAACATCCGGGACACACGGATGGAAGCCAGACCAAGGGAATCGGCGGGTTCCCGGTAGCTCTTGTTCTTGGGGGACTCTTCCTTTCCGTTCTGGTCGTTTGGGTGTGGATGAGATCCAAGAAGATCAGCGTTCGGCAATCCTAGCGCGTTGTTGAGGAGGCTTACGGCATAATGGTTGGGTTGCGCAGCTCGAAGGCATGGGCTACGAATTTTCCTGCTACGGGTCTTGATGTCACGTCGGGCGCGGCTGCGGTCGCATGTTACTACGTCTCACTCTTCGTCGTTGTTCTGGGGGTTGCTTTTTCGGTCTTGTTCGTACCCATTTGTCCGGCGAGTCCCGCTGAGGCACGCGAGCGAGGTGGCTTCATCGGGGCGTTCGTGGCTTGCGACGGGATAGCGTACCGCAAGATCCTGGAGACGGGCTACAGCTACTGTCCTGGTCGTGCCTCGAACATAGCGTATTTCCCGCTCTATCCCCTTGCGGCGCGACTGGTCTCGGCTGTTTCCGGTCTCCCGCCGGATATTTCCCTCCTCCTCGTGGCCCACGCTTCGCTCGTTGGGACGTTCCTGATGTTCGCGGCATACTTGCGAACCCGTTTTCCAGGCGACTTGCATCTTCAGGCCTACTGCATTCTTGCTTTTTCTTTCTTTCCACCGGGCATCTTCTTTCGGTTGGCATACTCAGAATCGCTATTCCTCTTCCTTATGACATTTGCCCTATTCGGGATGATCCGACGGTGGAAGTGGCCGCTCGTGGCGGTCTGCGTCGCCTTGGCCACAGCCACTCGGGCCGTCGGGGTGGCGATCATCGTGGCGTTGGTTATTTGGGGCGTCCACGACCGCAAGGAAAAGTGTGGATTCATCGTTGGGGCTGTGGCGCTGTCCTTATCCGGTCTCCTTGCTTGGATGTTATTTCAGTACTGCCAATACGGTGACCCTCTTGCGTTTTCGAGCGCGCAAGCGCACTGGCACGCGCGCGACTTGCCGAGCAGCGCATGGGAAGGGGTCTTGCGTTTCGTGACGTTCGAGCCGATATGGGCAACCTTCGATTCTGACGTCCCGTCACTTTACTGGCGCAATTCCCCGCCATGTAACCTGGCTTTGTTCAACCTTTCCTTCGCAAATCCATGTTACTTCTGCGTCGTCGTTGGTTCAATGATCCTTGGGGCGTGGCGACGGTGGCTTACGCACGAGGAGGTGGCGCTCGGGTTTGCGTTATTGTTAGTCACCTACGGTCTACGCGGATTGGGAACCGGAATGATATCGATGGCGCGCTATTCAGCCGTCGTAATTCCCGTCTACATCGTGTTCGGAAGGGTCCTAGCAAAGCTTGGGGGCCCAGCGGCGGCGCTGATTGTCGCCCTAAGCGCGTGCTTTTTGTTCGTCTACGCCGCGCTATTTGCTGGGTGCTACTGGGTGTTCTAGTATCGCCGGGGAGGCAATCGGCCAGTTGTTGCTTTAGGGCTTTTTCAGGCGTGTTTTGGAGGGTGGCGAGCTCGATGAGGCGGTCCGAAGAATGCACGTGGAAGGCTCTTATGGACAGCAACAATCAAACGTGCCGTAACGCGCGGCCAAGTGGGGATGCAAAGTTCTGGGAGGCGCGATGATCGAGTTAGGGATCAAAGAACGTCAATCCGACGACGCCGATGGGCAGACCCGCAGCGCGCGGCTCCTTTGCTCGCCTCGCCCCGATGCACAGCCGGCGTTGGACGCGTTTGTGCCCGGCGCCGCCTTCTACTATTTCACAAGTTTGATCGTCGTCGTGGGCGTGGTGTTCGCGGTAGATTTCGTGCCCCTTCACCGATCGCACCCAAGTTCGCAAACCCGTGTCGATCTGGTGAGTGCGTTTTCGGCTTGGGACGGCGAATGGTACGTGCGGATCGCGTCGGCCGGGTACAGTTACGATCCGAAGCGGATGTCCAGCGTGGCGTTTTTCCCGCTTTATCCGTGGCTGGCCGGCGCGATCGTCCACGCGACGGGCCTGCGGCCGGAGTGGGCGTTGCTGATTGTGTCCCACGCGGCCTTGGTGGCGGCCTTCGTTCTGGTGGCCGCTTACGTCCAGCAGCGGTTTCCCACCGCCGGCCCCGACTTGGCGGCCTGGACGCTGCTGGCGTTCGGACTGTTCCCCACCACGTTCTACTTCCGGATGACGTATACCGAATCGCTGTTTGTGCTCTTGGCAGTGTTGACGCTGTACGGAATGGAACGGCGTTGGGCCATCGGCTGGATCGCTTTGTTCGTTGGCTTGGCGACCGCGACCAGAACGGTTGGAGGTGCGTTGATACCCGTTGTCGCCTTCCACCTTTGGCGGACGTCTCCAACGCTGCGAGTCGGCCTTGTCCGGTGGGCAGTCTGGTTGCCGCTGTGTTGCTGGGGGCTGACGGGATATGTCCTGTTCCAGGCACTGGCATTCGGCGAGCCTCTGGCGTTTCTCAAGACCCAAGTCCATTGGGTGGAACGACCGACGGACCTGATGCAGCGGACGGTGGGCTTGTTGACACTGGAACCGATCCGGGCGGTGTACGATTCTGCATGTTCCTGTTACTGGGCGCGCGTGCCGCCGCATGGCAATGTGCTGTTCAATTTCAAGGCCGCCAATCCCGTGTATTTCCTGGGTACCGTGGCGGTGATCGGCGTCGGAGCATGGAAACGTTGGCTGAATGCCAACGAGTTGCTGCTGGCCGCGGGGTTGCTGGGGATCGCCTACGTTCTGCAGGGCAGCCGCACGTGCATGAACTCCCAAGCCCGGTATGCGTCGGTCGTGTTCCCGGTGTACCTCGTGCTGGGCCAATTGCTGCACCGCGCGCCGCCGCCGCTGGCCGCCGCGCTGCTGGCGATCAGCGGGCTTTTCCTGGCGGTTTACTCCGCGATGTTCGTGAGTTGGTATTGGTACTACTAGAGTCGAAGAGCAGCAACGGCGGACAACGAAAGGGCAAACCGATGCCGTACGAAGGGAGTATGTCACGACAACCTGATGGCGAACCGCGCGCTGCGTCAACCGCTGCCGGGCAAAGCAGGGGCGGCCGCCAAGACGTAAAACATGGTTCGCGCCACCGTCCGGCGGTCGGATGGTCCGTGATAACACATGCGGCTGCATGGCCGGGACAGAACTGGCAGGCTGGAGCGACAGCGTCATCGCGGCCGGCATCGCTGAGGCGTCTCGCGTCCCGGCTCGTCGTCGGCATCTTTGCTGCGCTTGCGGTATCCGAGACCGCGCGCGCCGCAGTTGCCCTTGAAGATAGCGTCGTTCGAGATCGCCTCGTGGAACAGTGGGCGGGTCAGCATTCAGCCATTGTCAGCGCCCGTCTCAAGTACAGATTGATTCAGACGTCGCGTGTCAATGACCTGACGCGTCCCGCGGTCAATCAATTCCTTGCCTCGCTCGATTTGGCAACGAATCCAGATTCACTGATCCAACTGTTCGACACACTCTGTGTGGGCCCCAGCGATCATCCACCGGTGGCTCGGTGGGGGGAATACGAAATCGTTATTCAAGGCGACAAATTGAAAGAAACCGGCAAGCAGGCTCTTCGAGAGGGCGAACTGGTCTCCCAGAACGTTTTCGACGGCAAGGGCCAGACGGTGCTGCGGATGTCGCCATCGCACAAACAAGCAAACATCCTCCCCAGTCGGACTGGAGAGGCGTCCCTGACGATCTTCGATTTGAGGTTCGTACCCGCCGCGGACCGCGCATGGTTGGCTGGCCTTCAATTGGCTTCCGACCCCACAGGTAATCTGTTACTGACCACGGAGGGGCTGCGCATGTCGGTCGAACCGGGCACGGGATTTGTGCTTGCCGCGACGTGGAACAACGGCCGCCGAATGCGCGAGATTCAACAGTTTGGCCGCATTCAAGGGGACTACGGGGTCCTCTTCCCGCGAACGCTGGTAAGGGCGGAGTATGTCGTCGAGCGGCTTTCTCTTATCCGGGTGATCTCCATTCAAGACGCACGATTTAATGAAGACCTCCCAGAAAATTCCTTTGCGGTGACGGCGCCAGCGGGCACGCTGGTCGTCGATCGGACAGGAGACGGGCAGGTAAGAAGGGATACGCTGCCAACGCGTGTTGACGATGTCGCTGCTTACGCGCGTCGCCAGCGGGACGAAGAAGCGTCAAGAGGCCACGCGATGACGAGGAGAGTCGAATCGCTTGTCGTGGCGATTGTACTTTCCGTGTGTTGCGTTTCATTTATTCTTTGGCGGCGATACCGGCGCACACTCTGAACGGAAACGGAATCGCTGCCTAAGAAGGGGCTCAGAAGAAAGGGAGAATAGGTATGACTTCGCGACAAAGGTTTTATTTTGTGGGATTTCTGGTGTGTGGAGCATGGTTGACAAGCCTAGGTATTCCCTCCGGGCGGGGAGATTCCGGTGGAGGTGGCGGCCCGGGCAGGCATGGCGTCCCAGGCAAAGACTATCCATTTGTCGAGTCCAGTAGACGGTGCATTCTCGCGGAGATGGTTCCGCCGGTCAACCTTATGGTGGGTGAGGAATCGTGCGTGTTCAATCCGGCAATGAATTGGTGTACCCAGGTGGACGGTGGCTTTTGTATCGAGGACATCGGTTCTGCATGGAATCAGGCAGAGTGCAGCAACATGCCCTATGAGGAGTGCGTCCGCTGGCTTCAGGACATGCCGGTAATCCTGTATGAGCAGTTCTGCTTGGAAGAACGCGACTGGATGGGTGGATTTACGGGCCGGTGCCTGTGCAGCACCGTGCCTATAGTTCCCCAACCGGATCCAGGTCTAGTGGTTCGCGATGTCATGGTGTGCGACTCGCAAAAGGAATGACTGTTTTGCCGGACGGATCGCTCGGTGCAAGAATAATTCGATCGCGGTTCTTGGGCGATATGCGAGAGTCGCCAAGATGGGTTATATCAGATGAATACATCCAAACGGTGGCTTGGGTTCCTGGCTTTCCCTCTGTTTGGAGTCCTCCTGGCGGGTGCGATTAGGTGCGACGGCATTTCCGACGTTGGTGATGCGGAATGGCCGACGATCATTGGGCCAGATCGACCTCGAACGATAATACTTGAAGAATTGGTCGAGGGTAGTCGGCTATTGCCGGTCGAGTTCATCATTGAGAATCGCACGCCTTTCGATGCCCAACTGGACCTGATCGGCAGAAATTGCGATTGTGTGGCCGTCGTTGAGACGCGAACCGACAGACAATTGAACGTGGGTGACCGGGTTCAACTGCCGCGGGATGGGACGAGTGGCGTCGAGATTCAACGGCGACTGAAAGCCGAGCCGGGACGACAATCTGCGGAGGCTCTCATTCGGGTGCGTCGCTCCGATGGCGCTGAAAGAGCGGTCAGGTTGGCATCCGAGGTACATGTATTACCGAAGATCAGCGTCGAGCCCGCCGAAATCCGGCTTTGCGGCCCTTCTCCCGACGGGGCTCGACGAAGTGTTCCCGTACGCGTGATTGTCATTGGTCGCACCGCGAACGCCGCTGGCGACTCCACCTTTCGTGTGGAAGAAAATGTATTCGGTTGGTCCCTCCGTAGCGTTGTCCCACAGGCGCTCGAGCAGTTGGAGCCGGGTCTGTACCGGAGGAGTTGGGGTCTGAATCTGACATTAGACACTGCGGTGGATCAGTCTACCGCATCGCAGCAAACCGAAACAGAATTGGTCCTGCAGCGTTCTGTCGCCCTGGGAAGAGGCGATCGGATTCCAATTCGTGTCATCTGGGCGAAGACGCAAAGTGTCGTTTGCCCCTCGTCGGTTCACTTCGGGGTCGTACGGCGTCACGAGGAGCAGCGACGTCGCGTGCTGCTTGCCTCGCGGGACGGAAGGCCGTTTCAAGTGATCGGTCAGACGTCCACGGATGGATCGTTTGTGATGGGGGCAATCGAGAGCAAGGCAGCGCCGCGACACTGGCTTGACATCCTGTGCATACCGAAAGATCCCGGACGATTGGTCGGGCGGCTCGTCATTCAGACGGATCACCCAGAGGCAGAGAAAGTTACCATTGATCTGAACTGCCTTGTGGTGCCGAGCCCGCAGGAGCAAGATAACGCAAGTAATTGAGCCAGCGACATTGGCACGGAGAGGTGAAATGGTCCCATTGCACAAACTCAAGCAGGATGCGAAATACCGGCCCTGGCGCTTTGTGAGCCGCCAACCGACGCGTACTGCGTGTGTCTCAGGTTTCCATTTTTCTACGCGACGCACGGCGCAACCGCGGTTCCTGTCGGCGAATTCGCGCAGGCGTTGCAGCGGAGGATCCCGATGAAGTTGAGCAGTCACGAAGTGGGGCGGTGCCGCGTCCTGATTTCGCTGATCGTGCCCTGTTACAACGAACAGGAGGTCTTACCGATCCTGATCGAACAGTTGCAGGTGCTCGCGCGGACGTTGGACGCGGAGTGGGACTGTGACAGCGAAATCGTCTTGGTGGATGACGGCAGCGCGGATGGAACGTGGGGGCAAATCTGCCGATTCGCGGCGGATGATCGGGTCCGCGGTGCGCGGCTTTCTCGCAACTTTGGCCAGCAGGCGGCCTTGACGTGTGCGTACGCGCTGGCCCGGGGCGACGCGGTGGTGTGCCTGGACGCGGATTTGCAGGATCCGCCGGAAATCGTACCGGAAATGGTGCAACGGTGGCGCGACGGCTTCGACATCGTCTACGCCGTGCGGCGCACCCGGCGCGGCGAGCATGCGCTGAAGCTGGGAACGGCGGCGTTTTTCTACTGGTTGATTCGAAAGCTGGGCGCCCGGCACGTACGGGCCGCGGCGGGGGACTTCCGCCTGATGAGCCGGCGCAGCGTGGATGCCTTGCTGGGCTTACGCGAGGCGAGCCGTTTCATCCGCGGCCTGGTGGGCTGGATCGGGTTTCCGTCCACCGAGCTTTACTACGATCGGCAGCCGCGGGCTGCGGGGGCAACGAAGTGGCCTTTGTGGAAGATGGTACGGTTGGCGGCCGATGCGATCGTGGCCTTCAGTCCGGCGCCGCTGCGTCTGGCGTACCACGCGAGCTGGAGCCTGTCTTTGGTGTTCCTCGGGTACCTGGCGTGGCTGCTGGTCGCGCGCGATTGGCCCGGCCAGTCGGCGATGTGGCCAGATGAAGGCGCAGCGGTGCTGCTGGCCGTAGTCCTGTTTGGGGCCGCCAATCTCCTCGGCCAAGCGATCCTGGGCGAGTATGTCGGCCGAATCCATCAGCAGTCTCTCGGCCGGCCGTTGTACATCGTGCAAGAACTGGCCGGCGCAAACGGCCGCAACACCGTCCAGGCGGACAAGAACAGACGCCGCGAGCGGTTGGCGGAATCTTCGGGTTGAAGGCGGTTCTAATGGTGGAATTCGATCAGTACGCAGATGGCTACCACGCCGGCATGGAGCACCTGCTAAAACGGCTGGTGGGGCGGTCGGCCGAGGAATTCGTTGCCGTCAAAGTCCGCTGGTTGCTGCGGGACTTGCAGCGGCATCCGCTCCGCGGGCGGGGAGATCCGACGCGACCCCAACGGATTCTCGACGACGGGTGCGGCGCGGGGGTGTTCCTGCAGCTCTTGGCGAAGTCCGGCTGGTCGGGTGAATTGCACGGCTGCGATCCGTCCACGCGGATGCTGGAAGAAACTCGCCGACGTTGGAACGGAGCGCCGATGCCCAAGCTGGAGGTGGTTGCCGGAAACACTCTGCCGTACTCTTCCGGGGCGTTTGACTTGGTGGTCGTGTGTTGTGTGGCACATCATGTCACGCCAGAGTCGCGCAGCCAGTTGTTCCACGAGGCGGCGCGCGTGCTGGCTTCACCCGGACGACTGTACGTGTTTGAGCATAACCCGCGCAACCCGGCAACCCGATGGGTGGTTAGCCACACCCCGATCGACCGCCACGCCAGTTTGGTGTCGCCCACACAGGTTTGCGCCGGTCTGATTGCGGCCGGATTGGGGGAGTTGCGGACCCGGTACTTGATGTTCCTGCCGCCGCGGTGGCGCGCTGTACGCGGGATGGAAAGCTGGTTAAGTTGGTGTTCCTGGGGAGGTCAGTATGTGGTGTGCGGCACAAAGACGTGAGGCTGAACCGCCGAGGCGGGCCGCGGCAGAGAAATGTCGCCCCGTCGCTCTGAGCCGGGGTCTTTTGACGTCACGGAGTGACGCGTCTGCGTTAAGCCGGTTTTCTGTTGCCGCTGTTGTCGCCACCGGGATACTGTGCGCGTTGGCTGGCTGCGGTTCGGACGTGCATCCGGCGGATCGGGCGGCGGGGACGTTACGGAAGGCGGGGGCCAGACTGGAATTGGATCACGCCGGGAAGGTTACGGCGGTGATTCTCAGTGACACCCCCGTGGACGACGGCCAACTCGAATGCTTGGCCAGCTTGGATTCCGTACGGTTTCTGCGGCTGGAGTCTACCGGGATTTCGGATGCCGGTCTGCAACACGTCCAAGGGATGGCGAGCTTGGAGGAGCTGAGCTTGTACCGGACGCATGTGACCAGCGCGGGTCTTGAATTCGTGGGCGGACTGACGAACCTGAGAAGCCTGGGCCTGAACGAGACGGAAATCAATGATGCCGGATTGAAACACTTGGCGGCCCTCAAAAACTTGGAACATCTGTGGCTGGACGGCACGGCGGTCGGCGACGTGGGGCTGTCCAGTCTGAATTCGCTCCAACAACTGCAGAACCTGGGCTTGCGAAATACGCGGGCCACCAAAGCGGCGGTGGCACGGCTGCGCCGCGAACTGCCCAAGACGACGATTTACTACTGAGTGAGACCCGTTGATGGCACGCCAGCACGTCCCAAGGCGAGCGGGAGAAAAAAAGGGCTATCACGTTAGGGCTCAGACGTACAGAATTCAAAATTGGCGGGCG
>CAZXYZ010000009.1:0-27196 GCA_964645045.1 uncultured Pirellulaceae bacterium
TGAACCACAAGGGTGGCACATCTTAGGTCCACTCCGGCCCGTGGGAATCCAGGCTCGTGACGCTTTCCCCGGTGTCCACGAAACTCACTTCGTCCGTCGACTTCACCGGGCATTCACGAGGCACCGGGCCACCGTGCTGGGTTTGCCTGCAACACCCGTCTGTGCGCAATGGCAGAAACCGCCTCCTCCAACTCGTCCGCGTCAAGCTCATAGCTCGTAGACTCGCCATGCGGCCGCCGTCCCGACTCCTTGGACGTGGTTGTTGAATCCCTCTGCATAGAGGCAGGCCATCTGACTCGCGATCCAGGCGAGCGCCACTTGACTTCGGCAACGACGCCGGGCTCGAGCTTCAGCTTGTCGCCGTTGTCCGCCGTGTCGCCACCCGTTTCTGCTGGCCGTTGGTTGCGGTGGAAAATGAAGCCAGACTCCCCCTCCCCGGCCGATGCCGACGAGATGAGCCCCGCTCCGCTCAAATTGAGATAATTGACCACGACTAGCACATCGTTCGGGGTGATCTGACCGTCGCCGCTCGGATCCAAGTACGGTGGGGGACTCGGCGAGATAAGGGGAACGAGGCCCCGGGAACCGCTGGAGTTGATATCGTTGATCAGCGTCAGGACGTCGATGGGGCTGGTTTGACCGTCAGCATTGACATCGTAGGGGTGCAGTGGATTCTGCCAAATCGCAGCGGTCACCGTGATTGTTACCGTGACCGCGTTGGAATCCATCACCCCGTCGGTCGCCCGATAGCTGAACTGATCCAAACCTACATAGCCGCCTTGGGCCTGGTAGAGGAAGAACCCGTCGGGCTGCAGATCAAGGGTGCCGTGGCTTGGGCCGGCGAGCAAGACGGCCGAAATCGGCTGCCATTCCGGATCTAGATCGTTATTCAGGACGTCGATCACGACTGCCTCCCCGGGGGCGATCCGGACGTTGTCGGCGTTCGCGGTTGGCGGCTGGTTGACGTCCGGCCCGAGCTGCAAGCTCAGTTGGTACGGAGTCGCTCCCCAGACGCTCCCCTGGAGCGACAGGAAGTAGGTGCCCGCGTTCGGCAAGGCGACCGAGATGGGCCTCCCGAAGGGGGCGTGCGCGAGGGCCTCGAAATCCGCGTTCAAGAGGGTCTTCATTCCGCCGGAGCCGACCGGCAGATTGTCGGCAGCCGCGAACGTGTCGCCCGCCTTCGCGCTGAACGCGTACCACTGCTCGTCATGCTGAGTGGCCAAGGTGCCCTGGAGCGTTTGAGGTTCAAAGACCGCCGCTTGGCCGTCGACGTCGATGGCCGTCAGGTCGTAGTACCCGCCGCTTGCTGGCGCGCCGATCAGCAGCGTGTACTCGCCGGAGGCGGGCAGATCGAGAACGGGGAAGCGGCGGTTGGCGAGTTGCCGGTGCAATTCTGTGCCGTCGGGGCCAAAGAGCGTTACGGTTGCAGTGCCTCGCCAATCGTTGCTGTTCAACAGTAGACGTTGGCCGGCCGTTCCTCCAAACACGAACCGATGGTGTTGTCCCGGCGACACGACGGCCGACACGCGGGAGCCCAGCGACAGCGGCTGCGAAACGACAGCATTCCGTGTTAGCTTGAACTCATAGTCGATCGGGCCAACGCCGATGCCGCGGGCCACAAGGAAATAATCGCCGCCGGCCTGCAAATAGGCAGCGAGGCCGTCGTTTCCCGCGGCAATCACCGCTCCCCATGGATCGTAGAGCGTCCAAGCCGTACCGCTGTTGGGCACCCGGGTCGCGACCCGAATCTCTTCCCCCTGAGTGCCTGAATACCGGTACACGTTCAGTTTCCCCGGGATGCCGGCGAGCTGGTCGTCAAGGTACGTTTCCAGCGGCAACTCGGCTAGGCCGGTTACCTCGGTCAAGCGAAACGAGCGGGCTTCACCCCACCTCGTGATGGCCAGACGATACGCCCCCGTCTGTTCCAAACGCACCACCTGCTCGCTATTCCAGTGTCTTACTTGCCCATCCACGCCGACGAGGTCGACGCGGGCGGAATCCTGACCGAGCTTTTCAAAATAGAGCCATTGGCCTGCGGTCCCAGTGAACGTGAATTCATCGATCCCGGAGCGAGCGGTCGTGTCGGTGTAAGCCTGGCCGTAGACCAACGCTTGCGTTGGCGGCGAACTCGTCTCCAGCACGACTTCGAACCGCCGCACGCCCTGTTCGATCAGGGCTATGAGGTAATCTCCTGTTTGGGGCAAGTATACCCGTCGAACTCCGTATTCCAACTCGATGTGGTTTCCCTCGGCGTCGAAGAAGAGGAGACCGGTCCCGCCCGTGAACTCGATCGCTTCCCCGGCCGTGCCGGCATAGCTCAAGAGAAACAAACCGCGTTCGAGCTGCAAATCGAGTTCGACGGGCTGAGCCGGGGTCAAAGGCACGGCGTCGGCTACGTCGCGGAGCAAAACGCTGTACGGACGGCCAGAGTTAACGCCTTCCAATCGCAGCACGTAGCGGCCCGTTTGGTCCAACGCCAGCAGCCCGCCGCCGTCGGCCGAGCTTTTCACCGTGCGGGATCCGCCGCCGGGAGCGATCAACTCTCCCTGGCGGTACGCAGTGAGGTCGAGGAAGACCACTTGGCCGGCCGTACCCTGGAACTCGAACTCGTCGAAGTCGGTCGCCGAACGCAGGTCCTCCAGCAGGCGGCCGATTTCAGCGACCTCGCGGAAGTGGAACTGATAGGCCCCGGTCCCGGCGTCCGCTGCACCGGTGATCGTTACGGTCTGCAGGCCGGACTCGGAAAAGGCGACCCGCTGCGGGACATGAGCGGGCCCCTGATGGAGCACGGCGCCGGTGGGCCCGCGGATTGTCACCACGAGGGCCTCGCCGGGGATGTTCGAGGGAACAAAGACCAGTTCCTGTCCGGCGGTTGCCTGGATCCGCCACAGATCCGATTGCCCCGGCGTCTGGATGGCCCCGGCGGCGGCCTGCGGGCCGGCCACCCGGACAAACAGGTCGTATGACGAGCGGTTGGGTCCAAGCGAAAGCGGCTGTCCGTCGGTGATCTCGACGGGAATGAAAAGATCATACGACCCCAATCGCCGCGGGTCAGGGCTCAGGGTGAGCCGACCATCCGGAGTGATCTCGGCCCCGGCGGGCGCGCCGTCCCCCAGATTGAAAATGACGCTCGCTCCCAGGTTGCGGTCCCGGCCCTCGAACTCCAGACGAAGCGTTTCGCCCACATCCAGAAAGGCGTCGTAATCCTGCGGAGGAAAGACGTAGGGGGGCGAGTTTTCGATCGTCATGGGTGACGGCGCATAGACCACCTGCGGCGCATTGTAACCATCGGTGATGGAGGCGTAGACCCAGTAGGTGCCGGGAGGTTCAATCGGAAGTGTCGCCGTGTAGATCCCGGCATACGGAAAGGCATACCCCCTGAAAGGGATGCCGTCGTTTCCACTTGAATCGGTATCGAGGAAGAAGTCGACCTGAAAAGGCGAGTCAGGATCGGAGGCCCGATAGAGAATCTTGTCATCATTCGTGTAGGGATCGACGATCTGCTCGATGATCTCCAGGCTGGGCGGATGATTGGTGTTCAGGCGTCCCGCCGACACAGGTCCCAATCCGGTCACGTCCACCGGCCGGATCCTCCAGGCACCCGTTGCCGGATTCCGGATGACCACGGTCTTCGAGGTTGCTGTGGCGAGCCGATCGATGAGGGCCATTTCGGGATCGGCACGGATCTGGGCCTCGCTGTAGACCGTGCCGTCCGGCGCGACCACTTCAATGGCTCGCGTCCCCATGTCGTTCGTCCACGAGACCCACAGCAACGCCTTGTCCGGGCTCGAGGAGACCAGGGTTCCCCCCTCGGCAGCCGATGCTTTGCTGTCTTGAAGTGCGGAATCGGCTTCTGGCTCCGGGGGGGGCTCTTCGTGGACTCCGTGGATGTTCCCCTGGAAGTCCAACCACAGGCCAAATTTCACCGTGAGTTCGGGCTGCTCGTCGTTGGGGATCTCGCCACCTACCCGGATGTAGTCATTGGTCGGATCGCCGTCGTTCACGTACTGGACGTTGACGGAGCCTTCGAATTGCTGCCCTTGGAATTCGGTGCCCTCGATCGTGGGCATCCGCAGCGCGCCGCTCCCTTCGATGACGACGTCACCGTCGCCGTTGATGAAGAAGCGGCCCTCGACCGTCACCAGGTCACCCAACAAGGTGACCGTGCCGTTGCCCTTAAAGAAACGTTTCTCCCAGTTGAACTCCATCTCACCGCCGACTTTGATCAAGGCGGTCGGGTCTCCGTCGCCGATGGTGATGGCGGGAAAATACAGGGTCCCTTTGCCAGTGAGGTGATTCTCGTCTACCGTCGCGGTGACCTCGAACTGGTGGAGGGTGGCTTCGATTTGGCTGGCATCCGCCGGAGCACCGAGGGTCTCCCAGAGCCAATCGCCCAGGGCGCCGCCGGATTTGTCCAGAGTCGTTTTCGCCAAAGATTCGATGGTCACGCTACCGGTGAGCGACACGGGTTCCTCGTCGGAGCTGGCCAAGTGCTCCACTTTGCCGGTGGCCTCGGTGAGTTGGTAGCCGGTGCTGAAAATGGGAAGTCCGCCACCACCGGTCGCTTCCATCGAATCGAGTTCCCAGTTGACCATTCCGAGCGATCCCCCCAGTTCGACGCCAAGCGGGGTGCGCATCTTGCCTCCTCCCTTGGCTGTCCCTTCGCTGCTGTCGAACTCGAGGTACGCTTCTTCGAGCACCCATTTGTCTTCGACAAACGTGATCGGACCGGCGGCAAGCCGCCCCTTCATGTCCCACTCGCCGGCCGAGTACTGGATGTAATTGTCACCGGTGAAATCGGCACTCAGACCGCCCCACTTGGGGATCGATGCATGGCCGTGAATTACGAACTTCTCCACCTCTTCCTCGTCCGCGGGAACGTAGCCGACCGACATGTCCTTGGCAATAAAATCCGGATCCTCGTCGCCGTCGAGCGAGATGGAAAAGTCCCGCAGGGGAATCTCGAAGCCGCTCATGGCAACTCCGCTGTCGCTGAGCACCAGCCAATTGTCTCCGTCCAGCGGAAGCAGGCCGTCCCCGGCGGGCTGGGAGAGCAGTACCTTGCCTTGAAGCCCTACCTCCTCCTCGCCGAACCTCAGGCCGGTCACGTCCAGCGGGGATCCGGCGACGGCGTACTGGTTTCCGCCGCCAGGCTCCTCGAGCACGCGAGTGCTCGCTCCCTTGCCTTTCGGGATCCACACCTCGCCGGTGAACAGTTGCGAGGTTCGGTTGCGTGCCGAGTCGAGCTGGTAAAACGTTCCCTCCAAATGCACCCACGCCCGCGAGTACCACGCCGATCCGACGAGTTCCACATCGGGTCGGAATGACCGGCCCGCGGCAGGCGCCAGACCAATCAGCAATCGGGCGGGATCGGGGTACGAAACGTGCGCATAAAGATCCCGTTCGGGCAGGTACTGTTCCCGAAAGCCACCCCCGAGCACGTCGATCTTCAGGGGCAAGACGTCGGCGACCGGGAGGGACGCGGTATTATTGCGGCGGTATACCTCGTCCAGCGACTGCTGCCAGTCCATGACCATCAGGACGTGCGTGGCCTCTTGAGGCCGGCCATAACCGGCCGCGTAGTTAGCGCGGCCTTGATGCACGCCCGGCGACATCTCCTCCACCGTATTCAGCACATCCCGATGGAACGGCTTGTCGATTCCACCCAGGATATCCGTCACCTGATCTCCCGTCGCCCAGTAGAAGCCAATTTCCGCCCTGGGAAACGGCTCGCCGCTGACGGTGTAGGAGTAGTCGAGCGTGCCGTTTTCCTGACGGAACAACTCGCCCGCCGCCAGATCGCGGAGGGAGATCTTGAATGTGCCCCAAGCGGGATAGGTAAAGGGCACTCCGCCCAGCTTGATTCCGGGGCTATCGAAGGTCGAGGCAAGCACAAGGTACTGCGGCGAATTGGAGCCGGAAAAGACGAGCGTCTCTTCCTCTCTCACGCTCGCCAACGTCCCGCTGCGCGCGTTTCCGCCTCCCCAGGAAATCCCAAGGCCATTGAAGTCCAACGGATTCTGGTGAAATGGCCCTCCCAAGCGTCCGTAATTCGTGCCCGGTGAAGCAAAGCTGAGAGGGTTTGTGTCGAGCAGACTGAGGGAGAAGACGGAGGTGGAATCCGCATCCTGGCCGGCACCGTAGGGCGGAACGTACGAATTCCACGTGTACAATTCGTAGGTGACGTCGATGACGTACTGCTCTGCCGGTGGAAGTTCGGCATAGGCGAACCGGTCGCCCCATGGCTGGAAGGATGGCTTATCGAAATGCGGTTCCCCCAGGCTCACCTCGGTGCCCTCCATGATCCCGTTGGGGAATTCCCAGCGTTCCTTGCCATCGACGAGAAAGTCGCCGTAAAAACCCTGCCACGACAGGGTCAGCATGGCGCGCGTTTCCAGACATTCCATCGTCAGGCGACGAAAACGGGATGTTCGCGCGGGGGGGCCTCCTGTTCTCCTTGACATGCTACGCCGCTTGGCCCCAGCCTGGCGCACGAGGCGTTTCCTGCGATAAGTTCCGGCTTGTTTGCCGACGAAACTTGCTCTGGACATATCGGTCCTCCACCAAGGCGCTTGCGCCTTATCGATTAAGCCCCAATCGCTGTCCCGAGTAGAATGGTCAAGAGCGGACAGTATAGGTGGCGTCATAATCCCTTTACAAGCTAATTTTATCGGTTTTGGGTTTTTCATGCGGATGGTTGCAAATGGGGCCGGGTCCTGTCACATTCCGCATGCGGCTTGCCGCCGCCACCTGTGGAGACTTTGGAGCAAGCCGACAAGCGTCTGCAGGCAGCCGCCGAGCGGGCTTCGTCCTCGGCCGGGCAGCAAGCGGTCGGGCAGGAGTTGCTGTCGCTCGCGGACAAGGCCATTCTCGATTCGCAGATCGAAATGGCCAAGCGAGTCATTGAGCGCGCTTTGGCCGCAGCCCGGAAATCAGAATCGGATGATTTGGTGAAACAAGCCACGTTGGTGTGGAGCGAGTTGGAGCAGCCATTCACGGATGAAGTGAAAGAACGAGCCCGTCAGCGCCTCCGCGAGCGGGACATTTCGCCGTCCGCGACTGCCGAAGAGCAAGGACAGAAACATTGATGACAAGAAAATGTGGCTTGGGAACGTGGGATGCATGCCGTCTTTTTGTCATCAGTCTTTTTGTCATCAGAGACTGAATCAGGATGTCTGGGGTCACACGAGCCAAATAACAAGGAGACCACCCATGCCGTTTAGCCGTCGCGGTGTTTTTGTGCGAATGGTGTTCCTGGCGTCATGCATCGCCACGGCAGGCGAATTGGCCGCTCAGCCGAAGACGCCCGTCCCGGACGCGCAGGCTCAGCAAACGGCCAAGAAGGCGGCGGGCGAGTTGTTTGCGGATCGTTTCACCCTGGCGTCAGACGGTTGGGATTGCCGCCGTAGAATGCTTGTCCGCACCACGAATGCCCAGGATTTCACCCAATACCAGCCGCCCAACCAATCCTGCGTCCCCGCTTGGAACTGTTCCGGGGGCATCCCCGCTTCCGGGCTTGACCAGGTACTACGCCGGTGTATAGTTACGGGCATCCGTCGTCTCAGCAGTTGTTTCGGAAGCCCGGCGTATGGCGAAGAAGATACTGCCTCCCGAAGCGCTGTTGGAGTTCTTCGAACTGGAGCCATTTGTGAGGCGGTGGAAGAAGTACGGTTTTCCCGATGAAGAGTTAGGAAATCTGGAAATCGAGATCATGGCTGGGCCGCAATCGCATCCTGTGATTCCGGGAACACGAGGGCTGCGCAAAATGCGGTATTCGCCCGCGTCATGGCCCAAGGGCAAGTCCGGTGCTTTGCGGGTATGCTATGTGTACTTCGAGCGCTGGCGTGCGGTCACGCTGCTGATCGTGTACTCCAAGAGCGAGATGGACGATATCCCGGAAAGTATGAAGCCGACACTGAACGCGGCAATCGACGATATCGAAACGCACTTGGAGAAGCTGTTTTCGCAGGGGGAGCGCAGATGACAAAGGCAAGCAAGAGCGGGCGTAAGGCATTGGTGGACGAGATGCTGGCTGGCTTACAGGCGTTCGCCCGCGATTTGAAGGAGTTGCCTGGCGAAGAGATCAAAGCGAAGTACCGTCAGCGTACGGTGGAAGTGGACTTTCGGCCTCGCGCCTTCGGGGCTGGGGACGTCAAGCAGCTGCGAGCTTCGATGGACTGCAGCCAGAGGGTCTTCGCGGATTTCATTGGTGTTTCGCTCGGAACGCTGCGGAATTGGGAGCAGGGCATTCGCCCGGTCAGCGGCGTGGCGGCCCGCCTGCTCGACGAAATGCGCATCCGTCCGGGGTACTGGAAGATCCGTCTCCGCCAGTCCTTGAAGGAGCGAAAGGCGGGTTAAGAGGACACCGGCGTCAGGTGATTCGCCCCCGTCATGTCTCCACTGTCGAATCGGACAGTATGAAGCTGTCGCCCACCCGCGCTGTTGCCTGGAAGCAGGGGAGCGGTGTCATCCGGCTGATCCACGGGCGGGAGGGCTTCTGCTATTTGTCAGCGATTTGAGGAGGTTTTCGCGGTGCGGTGGAAGCGGTCCGCGTCGCTCTGGAACAAGACGGCTGGTGGTCCTTGTCGGGCAAGGCAGCCGGTCGCCTGGAGGCGATGGCTGAAGAATCGGACGCCAATCAGGGAGGCGATTTCGGCGTGTGGCCGCGTGTCAGGTACGGCCGCGTGCCTTGTTCTTCCCGGGCATCGTTTGGATCAAAGCCCGCAGGACCTTGTTCACGGCATCGGGCGTAGTGAAGACTTCGGCCACGTCGGGGTCCAACGCGACGACTAAGCAAGTTGGGTCAACTCGAGACGCGAACCGGTTGGGCTTCGCTTTGCTGTAGTCGAACCGATACTCGGCTCGCAACTCGTCGCTCGTGCCGTCTGTTGCCTTACGATCCTGTGCCTTCTTCATAGTCCGTTCTTTCCCGCTTTGTTGCTTTCCGGGCGCTAATGATCCGAACCACGTCTGCCCCGCGCTGCGTGAAGGAAACGACCAACAGACGCTGACGGGTTGAATGGCCGATCACGATTTCACGCCGTTCGTCGGCCGAGTGTTCTTCGTCGTCGAAAATCGCAGCGAGCGGATCGCCGAATACGGTGCAGGCTTCTTCGAATGCGACGCCGTGCTTTCTCAGATTCGAGGCGGCCTTGTTGCTGTCCCACTCGAACGTCACTGGCATGTTTTCTCCATCCCCGCTGCACGTCTTCCCGCGTCGGCTCCGCGGCAACGGAACTCATTGTATGCCTTGGCCCGCTGACACGCAAGGAAGCGGAAGACGGCACGCCGGAGAAAGTAACTCAAGCTGTCGCCCATCCGCGCGGTTGCCTGGAAGCAGGGGAGCGGAGTCATCCGGCTGATCCACGGGCGGGAGGGCTTCTGCTATTTGTCGGCGATCTCAGGAGGTTTGCGGGGTGCGGGTGAAGCGGTCCGCATCGCTTTGGAACCAAGACGGATGGTGGCACTCGTCGGGCAAGGCAGCCGTTCCCCTGGAGGCGATGGCCGCCGTGGTGCCCTAGCCCCAGCGTCAAGAGCGTTTTCGTGATGTGCTCCCAGCCCTTTCGGCTGTAACCGGCAGTCACTACAATCGCCGTCACGGCTCAGCGAAGCGGACAACGCATGGCGGGAAGGGATCCAAATGGCGGAACGTAAGCGTTACGACTGCGTGGTGATCGGTGGCGGACACAACGGTTTGGTGGCGGCGGCGTATCTGGCCCAAGCCGGGAAATCGGTCTGCGTGCTGGAACGGCGGCACGTCTTGGGCGGCTGCGCCACGACGGAAGAGCTGTGGCCCGGATACAAGGTTTCGACGGCCGCTTATGTCGTCAGCCTGCTGCTGCCGGAGATCATTCGCGATCTGCGGCTGAAGCAATACGGCTTTACGATCCTGCCCCGGAACCCCTCGTCCTACACCCCGCTGCTGGACGGCCGCTCGCTGCTGATGGGACCGGACCGCAGCCGGACGCTGCGAGAAATCGCCAAGTTCAGCAAACGGGACGCGGAGGCTTTCCCGCAATACGAAGCCCTGCTGGAACGGATTGCCGCGGCCATCGAACCGGTGCTGGCCAAGACGCCGCCGGATGTGCTGCCTTTGTCGAAGGAATGGCGCAAGATCGGCGTTACCAAGCGTTTCCGGGACACGTCCCGATTGTGGGAGTTGTACCAGGCGCTGGCGGAATTGGGCGACGATCTGCCGGAAGCCATCGAATTGGTGACCGGGGCCGCGCGGCCGATCCTGGAACGTTGGTTCGAGGCCGAAGTGCTGCGGGCGACACTGGCCACCGACGCAATTATCGGAGCGTTTGCCTCGCCGTCGTCTCCCGGCACGGCCTACGTCCTGCTGCACCATGTGATGGGCACCGCGGGCGGGGCTCGCGGCATCTGGGGTTACGTCCAAGGCGGCATGGGCGGCCTGGCCAACTCGCTCGAAGCCGCGTGCCGCGATCTGCACGTGGACATCCGCCGCGAAGCGGAAGTCGCGCGCATCTTGAGTTCCGGGGGCCGGGTGCTGGGGGTGTCGCTCGCGGACCACACGGTGATCGACGCGCCGGTCGTCGCGTCCAGCGCCGACGCACACGTGACGTTCGAGCGGTTGTGCGATCCGGCCGAATTGCCCGCCGCGTTTCGCCAGGCGGTGGCGCGCATCGATTACAGTTCGGCCTCGGCCAAGATCAATCTGGCGCTCTCGGAACCGCCCAACTTCCGCGCCGATCCGTCCCGCGGCGTTGCCGACCACCATCACGGCACGATGCACATCTGCCCCACCCTCGACACCATCGAGCGGGCGTTTGACGATGCCAAGTACGGCTGGCCCAGCACCGAACCGGTGCTTGAACTGACCATGCCATCGAGCGTGGACGAGACGATCGTGCCGGACGGCAAGCACTTGATGTCGATCTTTGTCCAATACGCACCTTATCGCCTGGCGGGCCGCAGTTGGGACGAGATCAAGGAGGACTTTGCCGACCGCTGTATCGAGCTGTTGGCACGCTACGCGCCCAACGTGCCCGCGGCAATCGAACACCGCCAGGTGCTCAGCCCGCTGGACCTGGAGCGGACCTACGGCCTGACGGGCGGCAATATCATGCAGGGTGCGATGCACTTGCACCAGCTGTTTGCCATGCGTCCCGTTGCCGGTTGGGCCGATTACCGGACGCCGGTTCAGGGTTTGTACCTGTGCGGCGCTGCGGCCCATCCCGGCGGCGGGGTGATCGGAGCCTGCGGCAAGAACGCCGCCGAAGAAATCCTGCGGGATGGATAGATTATCCCTGTCGAGCGGCGAACCTCGTTGGAGTGCACGCTTCAGCGTGTTTCAGGTGGCGGGCATCGCCCGCCGGACACGCTAAAGCGTGGACTCCAACGGAGCCTAACGTTGTCATTCCTTTGGAAATTACACCTTTACAGAGGCCAAAGCATGGCCCAAGCGTGGAATCGCCGTTTCGTGTGGCAGCAATAAGATTTGAACAGGAGAAACCGAAAACGTGATGACCACCTGGACGCTGCCGGAACTGAATTCGCTGACCGACTGGATCGAGACGACCGACGACCACGCCCAGCACCATTTAGCTCTCCTGGCGCGCGTCCAGGAGGCCCTGGACTCGGACGCTGCGTCGCCAGCCGAGCGGGTTGGCCTGGCGCAAAAAGTCGAGCGGTGGCGGTACCAGCATTTGAACGAGCATGCCGGAGCATTGACGCCGCAAAGTGAAGCGTTGGTCGACATGCTGGACCAGGCGGCTCGAGGACTGGCCGGACGCGACCAGCTGGCCCCTCGCCGCACGCGGCATGCGGTCCACGATCCGGAAGTGGATACGGCCTCGATCCGGGAAGCCATCGAGTTGCTCGATCCGTTGTACCCCTTGCCCCGGCTGACCGAGCGGGCCGCACGGCTGACGCAGCAACATTTCTCGGGTTCGGCCGCGACGGGCTCGCAGCGTGCTGTGCGCCACCGCATGCTGTTGTACGCCCCGGTGTACGTTTCCAGCGACTGTGTGAACTACTGCCTGTATTGCGGATTCCGCTATCCGCTCCAAATCCCGCGGCGGCATTTGACCGTGGCAGAAAGTCTAGACCAGGCGCGGATTCTCCGGCAACGAGGCTTTCAGAACATCCTGATCGTCGGTGGCGAGTTTCCCAGCCAGACGACTCCGGCTTACTATCGCGAGATCATCCAGACGCTGGCGGACGACGGGTTCGAGTCCGGTATCGAAATCGCGCCGCAAACGATCGACGCCTACTCCGAACTGGTGGCGGCCGGCGCTTGTTCGCTGACCATGTACCAGGAGACCTACGATCGGACGCTGTACGCCAAGTACCACACGCGCGGGCCCAAGGCATCCTATGATTGGCGGCTGGAATCCCACGATCGGGCCGCCGAGGCCGGAATGCCGCGGCTGGGCTTTGGCGTTCTGCTGGGCTTGGCCGATCCGCGTGCCGACCTGTGGGCCCTACTGCGGCACGCGGCCTACCTGTCAAACCGATTCCCCGATCGCACGCTGGCCTTCAGCCTGCCGCGGATCCACGAAGCGCCCCAGGATTTCGAGATTCCCTTTGCGATCTCGGACGAGGACCTGATTCGGTTCTATTGCGCGCTGCGGATTGCATTCCCCCGAGCAATTCTGGTCCTGTCGACGCGCGAGCAAGGCGACCTGCGCAACACGCTGGCCAAGATCTGCATCACGCAGATGAGTGCCGGCAGCTCGACGGCACCCGGCGGATACGGTCCTCACAACCCGGCGCAGGACGTGGGCGAGCAGTTCCCCGTGTCCGACCACCGCTCGCCGGCCGAAATTGCCGCTTGGCTCGAGCAAGAGGGATTCGAAATCGCCTGGACGGCGCAAGCGAAAACGAACTGACGCGGCCACATGCGATTCCGCAGCTACACGAGCCTCAGCTTGCATGACTTGCGGTCACTCACTGCTCGCGATTCAGAACATGGCTGCCTTCCGGATGCTCACGGCGGGTCCTCCGGCGAGGGGCTCATGGGCTGCTAAAAGCGATCTTCGCGCGGGGGAGGGCTTTCTTCAGTTCTGCCAGCCCCGCTGCAGAGATTCCGGTCTTCGAAACGTCCAATTCCTTGAGGTCCGGGAACCGCGACAAGTGCGGCACCGCGGCGTCGGTCAGCGGCACGCCGCGCAGTTCCAGTCGTCCCAGGTTGCGCAACGCTGCCAACGGCACCAGGCCGTCGTCCGAGATCTTCAGATCGCGGAGGATCAAAGTCCGCATTCCGTGAAGTTCGCCGAGCGTCTGCATTCCCGCGTTGGTCAGGGGCGTGCCCATCACGTTCAACGTCGTCAGGTTGGGCAGCGCCTTCAGATGCAGCAGGCCCTCGTCGCTGACCGGCGTGCCGCCCAGGTCGAGCGACTCCAGCGTGGTCATGCCCTGCAGGTGGACCAGGCCGATGCCATTGATGGCCAACCGGCGGACGTCCAGCCGCCGCAGCTTCGTCAGCCCGGCCAAGTGCTCCAGGCCGGCATCGGTGACTTGAAAAGCCTGGGCCAGGGACAGGTCTTCCAGATCGGTCAGCTGGCCGACGAATCGCAAGCCCTCGTCGCTGACGGCCAGCGAATCCTCGACCGCCAGCGTGCGCAGCTGCTTCATCGGCACCAGGTACTCCAAGCCACTGTCGCTGACCGAGCGGCTGCGGACTCGGAGCGTCTGCAGCTGTTTCATGCCGGCGACCAGTTCCAGCCCGCCGTCGCCGATCAAGTCGCTGCCGTCGAGATCCAGCGTGCGAAGATTCTGCAATTGGGAAATGGAGAACAGGCCGCCGTCGCTGATATAGCTGTCGGTCAGCAGCAGGTGTTCGAGCCGCGGAAGGTCCTTAAAATACGCCGCCGCCGAATCGGACATCCGCGTCAAGCGGTGCAGACGCAGCGTTTGGAGATTCTCGAGCGCCGTCAGCGCGCGTACCCCGGCGTCGGTCACGCCGACGGTGTCCAGCGCCAGCGAGGTCAATCCGGTGAGGCGGGCCAGGTGCGGCATGGATGCATCGGTGATCCCCGCGCCCTTCAACTGCAGCCGCTGGAGATGCGGCAACGTGGCCAGCAGTTCGACGTCGGCATCCGACAAGCTGGCGCGCAACAAGTCGACCGCGATCAGCCGTCCTTGATCGTCGAACTCGGTCTGGCCGTCCCACTGCCGGATACGTTCCAGGACCGGCGCAAAGTCCTTGGCGTCGCCCTGGGCAACGGCGGCCGGAGCGGCGATGGGCGGGGCCGGGGCGGCTGGCGCAGCGGCGGAATGCCCTGAGGCTTCTTCGCGCGGCGCGATGTCGGTGCGCGGGGCAGATGGGCACCCCGCGGCGATAAGCACTAAGCATCCGGCAAACCCGACGACCAGCCGCTGGCACATTCGACAGCCTCCTCGTGAATTATCCGCTGGGAAAGCGGCGGACGGACGAGACGCGGACATCCGGCTTCGCACCGTTCGAGAAAAAAGTGGCGTAAGCTTCCAGCTTGCGGTGCTTACATCTGCCGCAAGCTGGAAGCTTACGCCACGGGAAAACCGGACAGCTATTTTCCCAACGGCGCTTAGCGTCCCACCGGCTGCACCGACGTTTTCTTCGTCGGCGTCAGCCGCAGGTCGGGAACGCCGGGCCTCTGGATGCCACGCACGCCCAGCGAGTGGGCCAGCGCGGGTTTGTCGGCGTCCGCGGCGGCGGTCAGCGCCGCTTGCAGTGCGGCCGTCGCTTTTTCCCCGGGCAGACGCTCGAGGGTCATCCGCGCATCCTCGCGCAGATCCGCGTTGGTCAGCAGGGCGGCGACCGGTGCAACCGCTTCCTCGCCGGCGATCTGCCACGTCATCCAGAGCACGTCGCGGCGCAGCTGGACAGGCTGGGAATCGCCGAGCAGCTTGAGCAATTCGGCCGCCACGGCTTTCGCTTCACTGTCCGCGCCGGGGCGGCCGGCGTGATACACGATATTCCGAATGGCGCCCCGGGCCGCCCGTGCGGTCTCCAGTTCCCCATCGGCGGCGAGCTTGGCCAGCGGCAGCACGGCCTGGGCTCCCACCGGACCCGCGCCGTCCCGGGCGGCGGCACGCACCGCGTCTTCGGTGCTTTGGATATTCTTGATCAGAACGTCAAGTGTCAGTTGTTCCATTGGAGGAATCCTTGTTGGTTTCGGTGTGCTCGGTAGGTGGTCGACAATCGCCTGTCTGGCTCACAGCGTGTATGGATACCGCTGCGGCCGGCCCATCAGGCGGCGGGCCTGTTCGTCGCCGACGATTTCGCGCCGGCTGTGGTCCCACTGCAGCTTGCGGCCCAGGAGGAACGACAGGTTGCCCAGCACGGTCAGGATGGCCACGTCCGCGCTGGCTTCCACGTTCATGATCGTCTTCTTGCCGGTCTTGATGCCTTCGAACCAATCCTCCTTGTGGCCGGGGCTCTGGTACACTTCGACCGCGCCGGGGCCGGGTTGCCACTCGCGGGCTTTCCGTTCCGCCCACGTGCCGCCGTCGCCGCCCCAGTGGGTAAAGGTTCCCTTGTCGCCGCGGTACACGGCGCCATAGCCCGGGCGGGAAATCCGGCCACCCGGTTCCTTGCCCGTGCGTTCCTCCGGCGGCGCCGGCTCGCCCGGCTGGTTCCAGGTCAGCACCCAATCGGGATTCTTGAACGTGTACTTGACGCTGATCTTGACGGCCGAATCCCACAGACCGCGCTGCGGTGCCTCGCCCGTCGCCTCGACCTCGACCGGTCCGGTGCCGTCGGCGTTCATCCACCACATCGCACAGCTCATCACGTGGGCCCCGCGGTCGCGGATCTGACCGCCACCCGACTCCATCAGCCAGCGGAACGTGCCGTGGCAATAGCCGCGATTGAACGGCCGCCAACGCAGCGGGCCGAGCCAGGCGTCCCAGTCCAATTCGGCCGGCGGATCGCTGTCGGGCGTGAACCCGCCCACCGGGCTGGGATAATGGAAGCAATCGACTTGCGTGACCCGGCCGATATTGCCGTTGGCCAGGTACCGGTGCGCCAAATAGGCTTCCGGTTGGCTGCGGCCCTGCGAGCCCACCTGCACCGCGATGCGGGCCCGGTTGGCGGCCTCGATCATCGCCTTGCCCTCCTCGATCGTGCAGCAGGCGGGTTTTTCGACGTAGACATGCTTGCCGCGCTCGGCGGCATGCACCGTCTGGACGGCGTGCCAATGGTCGGGGGTCGCGATCACCACGGCATCGATGTCCTGGCGATCGAGCACGTACCGGTAATCGCGGTAACAGTCCGCCTGCGGCCCGGCGGTGCGGGAGGCATTCTGCAGCCGTTTCTCGTCGATGTCGCACACCGCGGCGATATTCACCTCGCCGCGCTGCATCCGGCCCACCATGTCTCCCAGATGGTAGCCGCCCATCCCGCCCACACCGATGTGGCCGAACGTCAAACGGTCGTTGGCGCCCACCCGCCCCTCCGCCGCTAGCACGCCGGAAGGAATCACGTGCGGCGCGGCCACCGCGCCGACGGCTACTGCGGAGCCGGCGGTTTTCAGAAAAGTTCGGCGGGGAATACCCGGAGTCTTCTTGCTCATGCTTTCACCTCTTTGCGTCCAAAATCAACGGGGACTTGGGTAAGAAAGGCAACGGTGGGTAACCGTGACGTACCGACAGGATACCTGCCCGCCCGCGGACATACAAGCCGGGACACCCGCGAGAGAAACTTTGACGATTAACGAAAGCCGCCCTACTTCGACGGTCGTAATGCGGACGCCGAAAAAGCTCGTAACGACCGTCGATGTCGGTCGAGATACCACATACCTGGCACGTTCGTGAAACGGAACGTCGCCTGCAGAAAGAGACACACCTTCCACGGACCCACGGAAAAGGAGAATTCAAGTCATGAGAAAGGGATTTCTACTGTCGGCCTTGTTGATGCCGTTGTTGATCGCAGGGACTGTCCGCGCGGGAGACACGGACAAGTGCGAGGACCTGTCGTGCAGCGATTGCCCGACGAATAACTTCTATGCCGGGTTTGATCTTGCCGTGTTGAAGCCGCACATGGGGACGCTCGGCGCGGAGTTCTTCGGACACCCGGCGGTCGACCTCACGCCCAGTTTCGACTACGAGGCGTCACCACGCATCTGGTTAGGCTGGGACAATGCCGAAGGTGTGGGCGTGCGAGCCCGGTACTGGACCTTCGAATCGGACGCCACGCTGGCGTTTCCGCAGGATCCTGCTCACGGCTTCTTTGGTCCGGTGTTGGGCACTGCGTCGTGGCTGAACGCTGATACACTCGATTTCGAGGCCACTATGCGTGGCTGCCTGGGACAACTGGAGTTCCAACTGGCCGGCGGTTTCCGCTATGCCACGATCGAGACCGGGGTGGGCGTTTATGGCGATTTCAGCCAAAACCAGCCGACCCTTGGCGGCATCGGCATGGATTTCGAGGGCATCGGCCCGACGATCGCGGCCAATGTCGTCCGGCCGATCGGCTCCCGCGGACTGGCTTTGGTCGGCAGCGCCCGGTCCTCCTGGATGTACGGCACGACCGACGTCTTTCCGGTCGGCGAGTTGCAAGGAGTACTCCCGGTGGCCGCCTACGTTGACGACCACATGATGCAGATCAATGAAGTGAGCCTGGGCGTCCAATGGTCGCGTTGCCTGGCTCGTGGCGGCCAAATCTCGGTGGCCGCTGTGTGGGAAGCCCAGGCTTGGGAATGGGCGCCGGTCGTCGGCCTGATCCATCAGGACATCGGCCTGTCCGGCCCGACGTTCTCCTTCACCTACATGCGCTAGTCCCCCGCGTAGGTAGTTCTCCGATTCGAGAGGCCGACCCCAAGCCAGAGGGCGGGGGCCGGCCTTTTTTCGTTTTCTTGGCGGTGGCGCGCAGACGCGGCCTTTCCGGCGAATGTACACTGACGCACAAGGTTGCGAATTCCCGTAGGACGGAATGCCGTTCCGTCCGGAACGGTTTGGCAAACCGTCCTACATGGAAACGTATGACGCGGCACTCCGTGGTCACGCCGCGTGCCGCCTGCAGGAATCTGATTGGGAGCATGAATCATGCCGCGCGCCGGCCAACTTGCGATCACCCTGCTCGTTTGGATGCCCCTCGCGGAATTCACCGGGGTCGCCCCGGCCCGCGAGAACCCGCCGAAACCCCACGTCCTGCTGATCATGACGGACGACCAGGGCTACGGCGATTTCAGCTTGCATGGAAATCCCTACGTGCAGACACCCCACATCGACACCCTGGCCCGAGCCGGTGCGCAGTTCGGGCGGTTCTACGTCAATTCGTTTTGCTCGCCCACGCGCGCGGCCTTGCTGACGGGCCGCTACCCGTTGCGGTGCGGCGTTTGGGGAGTGACGCACAGCAAGGAGACGATGCGGTTGGATGAGGTCACCCTGGCCGAAGGATTGCGGTCCGGCGGCTACCGCACCGCGTGCATCGGCAAATGGCACAACGGCGAACAGTACCCCTACACACCGCCCGGGCAGGGTTTCGTCGAGTTCTTTGGTTTCCACAACGGCCACATCAACAATTACTTCGACGCCGAGCTGATTCGCGGCGCTCTGGGACCGGTTCCGACGCGCGGCTACGCTGCGCCGAGGAAAACCCGGTGATCTTGCACGCACCGCAGGCATTCTTCAGCGGCAGTCCGCGGTTCTTCGCCGGCCCCGGTTTCGCGCACGACTGGCTCACCGGCTGGACCGACGCCGCGTCCAAGATCTGGTTCGAGATGGACGTCGTTCGGCCGGGCGATTATGCCGTCGAGTTGCGGTACGCTTGTCCGGCGGCCGACGCCGGTGCGGAGATTTCTATCACCGCCGGGGATGCAAGACTGGAGGCCACGGTTCCCGCCGCCGAAGCGCCCGTGATTCCCTTGGCCCATCGCGACCAGACCGGTCGCGGGAAATACGTGAATCGCCAATGGGGTTCGCTCCCCCTGGGTCGATTGCCCCTCCCCGCCGGCCGCAACACGATGACGATCCAGGCCCAGACCTGTCCCGGCCAGCAAGTGCCGGAGTTGAAGGAAATCGTGCTGCGGCGGGAGTAGCAAGGCGGGGCAGGGTGCGCCCCGTGGCAGCATGAGACCCAGAGCGGAATTCGCAAGAATTCACTGGATTCTTTCGCCGAATGGACGCAAGGTAATGCCGAAATACCAGGCAATTCGAACCGGCGTTGACCACCGTTTTAACTTTGCCGGCAACGGCTTATAATGCTCTTACGTTCGGGACGGGGTGTTTGTCCTCGTGTCATGTGGAGATTACCAATGGCCGCCGATGCTTTTGTCAACGAAATCCAAGCTTTCTATGAGTTCTTGGGCCGGCGGATGGATGATCCGACAATCACGCCGGAACAAAGCGTGCGGGAATTTCGCGCCTATCAGGAGGAGTTGCGAAGTGCTCAAGCCGAACTGCGAGAGTCACACGAGGAGTATCGCCGGGGAAGGGGCAAGCCGCTGGACGTCGATGCGTTGATGGAAAGGGTGCGAACTCGTACGGCCCTGCACGGGAGCACCCCGTAATGCCTCGGATACTCTGGACGCCGCGGGCGGAACGGCACCTCGAAGACATCGCTTGTACCATCGCGGTGGACGATGCCCGTCCGCTCACCGCAGAGAGAATCGTACGGGAGATCCACAAGAAGTGCGACCTGTACGCCACAAATCCGCTGCTCGGTGCGGCTCGTCCGGAGTTGGGAGCGACCTACCGAGCGTTTCGCCACAAGCGTTGGATCATCATTTACTATCCGCTGGACGATGATATTGTCGTCGAAGCGGTCTTCGATGCGGCCAGGGATTACCCGAGACTGTTTCGGCGGTGGGAGTAGCGCTCCCGACGTCCTGCTCGACCGGTTCGGTTTGGAAACCACATGATTCCGTTTCGGCCCGAACCTCCTTAGAGATTTCGCGTCCTTGTAAGACATTCCCGGGACGCTGGAGCCGGACGGCTAGGCGGCCGCCTGCAGAGCGGCTTCAAGTGGGTTCGACTCCCACCGGCGTTTCCTTTTTCGGAGCCAAGTGCCAATGCAAGCAGCGTTCGATGCCGTCTGCGCCAGCGGCGTACGGGGCGAGCCCGATTCGGGTGTTCGCCCGGTGCGTTCCGGACATGGGTTCTGACAAGGCGGCGTTGAGTGAATGTGGTTAGCTCAATGGGGAGAGCACCGGACCATTAACCCGGGTGTCGCGGGTTCGACTCCCGCACCACTGTGACAGGCTAAACCCCTGTTCCAACCAGGCGTGCAAACGCCACCATGAAGCCCGAGGGAGACGGTCGTCCGTTCGGTCGGCCGCCGTGGGCCGATTGCGGTCGCCAAGTGATTTTCCCGCCCCGGCCTCGCGGCTGGCCGGGAAAGGAACGCGGCGGCGGTGACGGCTGACGGCGGCGGCACCTGACAGCGCCCTGTAGTGTGTGGATACCGCCGCTGGCGGCTCTCGGTCGTCGCCGGCCAAGGTGGCTCGAGTGCGGCAGCCGGCTTCGGCCGGACGCCGGCTCAACTGCCACGGCCCGCCGGCGCCGAAGGCCGGGGCGGCTCAAGCGGCACTCCGCGCTGGGCGGTGTGATCGGCGCACGCACCGTCGCCCAACGGCGTGACAACAACCAGGAAGTTTGGTTTGCTCCACGAGGAGGAGCCGCAACGATGTTCTTGAACCGATACAAAATCCGCAGCTACGAGATGGGCCTGTACTTCCGCGACCGCGAGTTCCGGGGCGTGCTGGATGCCGGCACGCACTGGATCCTGGACCCGCTGGGCCGCGTCCGCGTGGACGTCGTCTCGCGCCGCGATCCGTGGCTGGTGCATGACAAGCTGGACTTGATCGTCAAATCCGGCGCGCTTCGGGACCGCGCCGTGGTCGTGGACCTGAAGGACCAGCAGCGCGGTTTAATCTGGATCGACGGCCGTTTCAGCCACATCCTGCTGCCGGGCTTGTACGCTTTCTGGGCGGGCCAGAAAGACGTCCGGGTCGAAGTGATCGACGCGCGTCAGGTGCGGTTCGAGCATGCCGACTTGAAGGTCATCACTCGGTCGCGCACGGCAGCCCAGGCGCTGGATATCTGCACGGTCGAACGCGACCGGCTGGGCGTGCTGTTCCAGGACGGCGCCTACGTGCAGACGTTGCCGCCGGGCCTGTACGCATTCTGGAAAGGCGCGGCGGACGCCCGGGTGGTCGACGTCGACTTGCGGGAAACGACGGCCGACATCAGCGGTCAGGAAATCATGACCGCCGACAAGGTCACGCTGCGTCTGAACGCTGCGGTCACGTACCGCATCGCCGATCCGCGCAAGGCGGTCAGCGGCACGGACGACGTGCGTCAGGCCCTGTACCGCGAAGCGCAATTAGCGCTGCGGGCCACGATCGGCGGGCGCGAGCTGGATGCGTTCTTGGCGGACAAGGACCAAGTTAGCCGGGAGATTGAACAGGCCCTGCGCGGCCGAGCGGGCGAGTTGGGACTGGCGATCGCCTCGGTCGGAATCCGCGACGTGATCCTGCCGGGCGAGATGAAGGACCTGATGAACAAGGTGACCGAGGCCAAGAAAGCGGCCGAGGCCAACTTGATCAGCCGCCGTGAGGAAACGGCGGCCATGCGCAGCCAAGCCAACACGGCCAAGCTGTTGCAGGACAGCCCGACCCTGATGCGGTTGCGGGAACTGGAGGTCCTGGAACGGATCGCCCTGGCCGGCAAGCTGAACGTTGTGCTCGGCGAAAAAGGCTTGGCCGACCGGGTTGTCAACCTGCTGTAGCCGGTATCCCGTACGGCAGGTTCTGCTGTGTCGAACGGTCTGGATGGAAATCTCGACGAACTGTGGCGTGCGAACCCGACTAACGCGGCCGGCAGCGTGAAGCCTTCGACGTGCTGATCCGGAATGCCTCGAACTACCTCGCGATCAGGTTCACCGCGTGGACCGTGCGGGTCCGTTCTTCGAGGTCGCCGGGCAGCGAACCTTTGAACCAGGCTTTGGCGCGGTAGCGGAACTCGTAGCCGTTAGGCAACAGCTTCAGCGGCGGGTACAGGGCGGCCTGGGCGCCCGGAGCCAACGGCGCTGTGTGCGGGTTTTCGTGACAGCCCGCACAGGACTTGGCTTCACCCGGCCGGACGTTGATCCAGGTCAATTGGTTGCCCACGACGCGGCGGTCACTGTCCAGCACTTGGAAATGCACTAACCGGTCGGCGGGCAACTCGACGCTGAACGAACCATCGGGCAGCAGCGGCGCGGTGCCCAGCACCCGGGCCAAAGTGCCGCCGTGGTTCCGCCAGACGACGTCGGGGCCGGTGTGCGTCTCGTGCCGGCCCACGACCGGCGTGCCTTCGACCAGCCGCACCCAGCGGCCCCGCTGAGGAACCTGCGGCTCTTGCGTGTTGTAGACCGAGGCACACACCAGGCGGCCGGTGTAGCCGCTGCGGCGGGCGAGCAGGGGTTGAGTTGGGGGAGGCTGGCGCGCCACGAGCGGCCGCGGTTCGTAGTCCGCGGTGCGAGGGTCGTTGTAAATCAGCTCCAACTGTCCGGTCGCCGGATAGAACCGATACAAGCCCAAGTCGACCTGCGCGCGGTCCGGCGTTTTGGCGGTCGATGCACACAGGATCGAGCCGTCGGCCAGCGGCAGCGGCGTCGTGTAAGCACGGGTCTTGAAATCGGGCATCAGCAGCGTTTCGCAGTCGCGCCGGCCGCCCACCAGCGTCAATCCGCCTTGCGTCGAGACGACGATCTGCCGGCCATCCGGCATCGGCTGCGGTTGCGTCATCCGCAGCACGCGGTGGGTCAAGGGCGCCTCTTGCCCATCGTCGGGGCCGGGAGCGCCATGGTCCAGACTCCGCCAGAACAAGCGCCGCTCGGGGCCATACAACACCGCGTCCATCGTTCCATCGGCGTGGACGGCGTGCAGCGTCAATTCGGTCTTGTTTCGCGAATAGAAAACTTCCAAGCGGCTGAACGCGATCCGTCCATCGGGCAGCAGGGCCGGTTCGTTGTCGCGGCCGATGTTGGTCGCGATCGTGTGGATGTCACTGCCATCGGCATTCATCACGTGCAGCGAAGTGCAGGGGTAACCGTGATATTCGTCGCGGATGCCCACGCGGCTGCAACCAAACACGATCCGGCCGTCGGGCAGGAACGCCGGCTGGATGTGGTGATAGGGGCCAAACGTCAATTGCTCCAGTCCGCTGCCATCGGCGCCGATCCGCCAGACATGCCACCACGGATCGTTCTGTTCGCGCCGGGTGAAGATGACCTGCCGTCCGTCCCAGGAGATCTCGGGCGAGGCGACGTAACCGTCCGGAAAGCTCGTGAGCGGCGTGACTTGGCCGTCGGGCCGAGGCGGGTTGAGGCGGTAAAGATTGTTGCCCGGCCGATATTCGGGGCCGGAGTCGGTCACGACGTAGGTCTGCCGCCAGCGGTCGGCTTGTTCCACGGTGCCCAGCGTGTTGGGAATGTTGTTGTCGCCCTGGACGAAGACCAACGCGTCGAAATCGGCCCGCGGCCAAAAACCGGGGGCGGGAACTTCGCTCGGCGCAGGTCTCCCCTCCGCGCTCGGCGCAGGTCTCCTGACCTCGCCGAAACCGCCGACCGCAGGTCTCCCGGATTCCGGAGACCTAGCGGTCGCGCTTGGTGCGGGGTCGGGAGACCCGCGCACAACCGGCAGATGCCCAGCGGCCTCCATCCGTACCTCCCGACGTTCCAATGCATCGCGGGCCACGTTGCGGACGCTCAGGAACGGATGCCGCAGGGCCGCTTCCTGGAGCGCCGCCAGCGCCGCAGGGTCGCCCAATTCGTCCAGTGCTTGCGCCGCGGCGTGCCGCACTTCCAGCACGGACCGTTCGTCGTTCAGCACGGCGACGATCTGCGGTGTGTGCTCGACAGCGTCCAATTGTCCCAGAGCACGGACAATCGCCTCGCGCCAGCGCGGGCAGGGATCGTTGTACTCCTCATCCTTGAAGCGTCCGCTGTAGCCAAAATCGGCTTCGGCTCTGGACTCGGCCAGCGTTCTCGCCAGCGGCCCGATTGCGCGCCGGTCCCCGATCCAAGCCAGCGCCTTGGCAGCGTAGATCCGCACCCAGCCGCTGTCGTGTTGGAGCAGGGCGGCCAGGCGTGGCAGATCGTCGTTGGCGTCTTCGCCGCACAGCGCCGGCAGCCAGGTCGCGATTCGGCGTGGCGGAAACACGGGCCACATTTCCGCGTCGGAGACCGCTGCTGCGGCACGCGGTTGGCCAAGCCGCTCGAACGCATGTTCGAGGGCGTCGCGGCGGACTCCGGCTTGCTCGACCAGGTGGCGTGTCAGCCGGTGGTACACTTCCGGCTCGTACACGACGTAGCTGTCAAAATCGCTCGGCAAGTTGGCCATGATCTGCGGCGCAAGCTGGCGGAGCGTCGGCTGGTCCTCCGCCGCGTCCAACGGCAACCGGCACAGCGCCATGGCGATCGAGTAGGGAGTCTCCAGCATGCGATCCTCGCTGGGAAAGCCCATCCGGTCGTCGGCCGGGACATCCGGCGGGTCGGTGCCGTCCAACCGTCTGGCGTAGCGGGCGTAAGCGGCCAGCAGGTGCGGCACGGCACGACGGTCGCCGTACTCGCCCAACGCATCGGCCGCGTTCCGGGCCCACAGCGGCCGGTCGAGCAAGGTCAGCAGTTTCTGGAAGCCTGCCTCATCCCGCAGCCGTCCCAGCGCGCGGATCGCGGTCCGCACGGCCACGCGGTCCCGTGGCACCGCCGAAGGCTCCGGCTCCAACAGGTTCAGCACGGCAGCTGCCGCACCGATTCCGCCCAGCGCGCCCAGCGCCCGGGCGCCGCGTTCTTCGCGCCATGCCCGTTCATCCGCGGGCGCGGCTGCGATCGTCAATTCGGCACCGGGTGCGTACACCTCGATTTCATACAACGTCGTCGGGTAGATCCGCCGCACCGTGTCGAAACTGGTGATCCGCACATACCGTGCCTGGCGGGCGGGGAAGCCAACCGCCCACACGACCGGGGACGCGCCGGTGTGGTGGGTCACGACGTCGAACTGCGTGCCGTCCAGGCTTACCGCCAACTCGCAATCCGTCATGCAGAACTCGGAGCCATACTGATACACGATGGCTTGAGCGATCTCCAGCGGCCGGCCCAAATCCAATTGGCACCACTGGGGGAACGGAACATTCTTCGTTTGCCAGAAGGCGCCGCCTTCTGTCGTGCCGTCGACCAAATCGCCGGGCGCGCCCTTGTATTGGCTGGACACCGTCACCTTGGCACCGTAAGCCAAGCTGCGCGAGCGGCGCGGCCCCAGCAGCGCCAGCACCTCGTCCGGCGGACGATCCGCGGGAACGCCGGCCCACCACTGCCGCCATTGCTCCGCCTGCAGCTTGCGTTGGGTGGGCAAGGCCGGCGCGTCGAACGGAAACTCCATGCCGGTCAAGTTCGTCAGGGCGACCCACGCCGATTGCCGGACGCTCCAATCTTCGTCGGCCAACATCTCGATCAGCGGCGCCACCGCCGCTCGTCCGCCGCACCACGCCAAGGCCATCACGGCGTTGCGGCGGACCGGTGTTTCGGCATCCCGCAAGCGTTCGACAAGCGCGGTTTCCGCGCGGTAGGCCCGCTGAAACCCCAACGCTTCCGCCGCCCACGCGCGGACGGCCGGCGAGGTATCCTCCAGCTGAGCGACGTGCTGCGTAACCTGCGCATCAAAGGGGCCGCTGCCGGGCGACGCCCCGGGAGCGTTGCGAACCGAGCTGAAGCACAAGGCCAACCAGACGATGCACGAGGCAACAATTCTACCGACCGGAGCGACGCCCGGTCCGCGGCACTTGTCCGCGACCTTTCGAGTCTGTGATGCCTTCGCCATCGGAACTGATCCCTTTCCTTCGAGAGTCTCGCGGCCGCAATCCTCCGCTGTCCAGTCTCTGGCAGCCGCCGGCAATCATAACGTGGCTGCGCGTATCCTGCCACACGCTGACGGCCGAAAGCCCTCGCTGTGGCCGAAACCAAAGTCGTTTAACGGCAAGCCGAAGGAGGACAATCAGGTACCTTGTGGATGGTTATTCTTGACGTGCCGCCTGGGGTTGGTCGCTACGATTCCCAAAAAATAGAAGAGGACGTGTGCGAGCGGGTTCACGATCCGTCGTCCGCCACGGAAACAACTGTGTCGCCCGCAATTCCGGTTCAGTCGCGACATCTACGAAAACGAAAACAGCCAGTATCGAAATTGACATTTGGTTGATGGATGGCGGAACCCTACCTCTGTGCCGGGGTTGAAATGAGTAGGGATTTTCTGCGCGCATCGAACCTTTGGGTCCAGGATTCGAGGTGCAAGTTCGCTTTTGACGGACTATATTAACTGGTCGGTCCCGATTACTTAAGTCTTGCAGAGGCCGGACCCTCCGAGCCTCGCTGCCGCCAACAGAGGTGATACCGTGGTTCAATCGAACGGTTTGAAACGATCGTGCGGGGTCGTGTTATGCCTGACGTGGGTGCTGCCACTGTGGTTCGGGATCGGCCAATCCGCCTCGGCGGCAGACCCGTCGTTTGTCGGTGTTCTGGCCTTGGCGGTGGACAAGGACGTGGCCGACCGACTGGGATTGTCCAACGAGGCCCTTGGCCGCTTGCGACAACTGGTCAACGAGCGCGAGGACGCAGCGCTGGAGATTGTCCTGTCGATCAAGGATTTGCCGCCGATGGAGCAGATTGCGCGGCTGACGCCTTTCGTGGAAGAGTCGGAACGGTTGGGATTTGCCCTGCTGACCGTCGCCCAGCGAGAGAAACTGCGACAAATCCGGTTGGCCCGCGAGGGGATGAGCGCGCTGGCCGAGCCCGGACTGTCGGAATCGCTCAATTTGTCCGTCGAACAAAAGGCGGCCGTCCAACAGTTGTTGGCTCAGCGGGCTGGGGATCTGACCAAGGGCGGTGAGAGCGAGCGGCGGATCACACGCGCGGTGTACGAACGCAAGCTGGCGTCGATTCTGAACGAATCGCAGCGGGCGACATGGGAGACACTGTCTGGGCTGTCGGACGCGCCGACGAACGCGCCCAACGGGCCGATTGCCACCACCAAGCCAGAAGACGCAAAGGTATCTGCGAGCGAGGCCGAAAAGCCCGCCATGACTCCGTCGGCTGCCAGCGCGGTGGAAGCGGCGCAACCTGCGGCGACACCACCGGCTGCGGTGACCAGCGAAGCCGAAAAGCCGGCCCTAACCACGCCGGCAGCCACCACGGCGGAAGTCGAGAAACCGGCGGTGATGCCACCGGCTGCGGTGACCAGCGAAGCCGAAAAGCCGGCCCTAACCACGCCGGCAG
>CAZXYZ010000009.1:27296-141727 GCA_964645045.1 uncultured Pirellulaceae bacterium
GCGGTGACCAGCGAAGCCGAAAAGCCGGCCCTAACCACGCCGGCAGCCACCACGGAGGAAGTCGAGAAACCGGCGGTGATGCCACCGGCTGCGGTGGCCAGCGACGCCGAAAAACCGGCCCTAACCACGCCGGCAGCCACCACGGCGGAATCAGCGAAAGATATGGCGACTCAGCCAACCGTCGCGACAAGCGAGGCGCAGGGGCCTGCCACGCCGCCTGCGAGTTCCGCTGCCGGGAGCGGGTTGCTGCGTTTTCAATTCGATGCCGCGCCTTGGAAGGATGTACTCGAGTGGCTGGCGCAGCAGTCCGGCCTATCCCTGGCCATCGAGACCCTGCCGGTCGGCTCGTTCACGTACCGCGACGATCGGACGTACACCCTTGACCAAGCCCTGGACCTGCTCAACAGTTACCTGCTGACCAAGGGGTACACGCTCATCCGCCGCGAACGCATTCTGTTGGTGGTGGACGTCGAGAATCCGATACCCGACGAACTGGTAACCTTGGTGACGACCGAAGAACTCGACAAGCGGGGCCAATTCGAGTTGGTGAAATGCCTGTTCCCGCTGGCCAGAATGAAGGCCGAGGATGCCGCGGCCATGATCAAGGACTTCATCGGTCCCCAGGGCAAAGTCATTCCGTTCCCGAAAGCCAGGCAGATTCTGGTCACCGAGACGGCCGGCAAGTTGAGGACGATTCGCGACATGATCAGCCGTTATGAAGACCCAACCATGGGCGGCATGGAGACGGTCGCCGAGTTTAGTCTGCAACATGCCTCGTCCGAAGAGTTGCTCTCGATTGCGCGGCCCTTGTTGGGCATCCCGGAAGGGCAGAACTCCGGCAGCGATATCAGTCTGTCGGTGGACCTTCTGGGCACACGAATTTGGGCCACGGGAAGTGCGGACAAGCTGCAGCTGCTGCGGGAACTGATTCCCAAGATCGACAAGGCTCCGACCGAGACGGGTGAAGCGGCCAAGGAACCGGAGCAGCTGAAATTAGCGACTTATCTCATCAAGTCCGCGGATACGCAGGTCGTGCTGCGGGTCGTGCAAACGCTGCTGGCCGATCTGCCCGGCGTGCGTTTGGAGGTGGATGCGACTTCGGGCAAAATGGTCGCCTGGGCTCGTCCCTCGGAGCATAAGATTATCGAAGACACCTTGAAGCTGTTGGAAGGGCAGGACTTGCAGTTCGAGGTCATCCCGTTGAAACGCACCGATCCGCAATTGGCCGTGGCGGCGATCAACAAGTTCTTTGGCCTTACCTCGACGACGGGCGACAGCAAGACTGCGGCGAAAGCTCCGGCTCAAGGCCCAATCGTGGACGGCGATCCCGTGACCATGCAGTTGTGGGTCCGCGGGACGGCATTGCAGATCGAGCAAGTCAAGGACCTGTTGGAGAAGTTGGAGGGGCCTGAAGCGGAAGGAGGGTCCGGTGCCACTATTCGCACGATCCCGCTGTCCGGCCCGGCGGCCAAGTCGGCACTGGAGACGATCGAGCAGTTTTGGACGCTCAAGAACAAGATCCGGATGGTAACGCCGTCGAACTTGACGCCGTCGGCAGACATCAAGTTGCGAGTCATTACGCCGTTGGAAGGGCAGCCGGAGGATGCGGCGCCGGAAGGAACGCCGGAAGATGCGTCCCCGGTGCCGTTTCCGTCCGACGCTCCTGCCGTAGACCCGGCGGCCGGAAGTCGAGTGAAACCCGCTGCCGGGGCTGACAAGTCTGCGCAGGACGGGCCTTCATTTCGACCCGCCCCGGCCCCTGCAGACGCCCGCTTTCAATTCGTGAGCCAGCCGAAGCCCGCGGACGAGCCAGCGGCGTCCGCCGTTGCCGAGACGGCTGCGCAACAGACCGCGGAATCCGCCAATGAACCCGCTGAAATCCGCGTCGCGGTGACGTCCAGCGGGATCATTATCGCGTCGGAGGACACCAAGGCCCTCGACGAGTTGGAAAAATTGCTGCGCACCGTCAGCGGACCAACTGCGATGCAAGGCCAGCGCGAGATTTCGGTTTTCTATCTGAAGTATGCCAAAGCGGAAGTGGCCTATCAGTTGCTGCAGGAGGTCCTGGGCGGCCATACGTCGGAAGCCGGCGGCTCGCTGCTCGGCGACATGGCGTCGAACCTTTTGGGCGGCGGCTTGATCGGCGGCTTGGTCGGAGGCTTGGCCGGAGGCACCAGCGGCGGCAGTTCGAGCGGTACGACGGCGCTCCAGGCCAGCGGCCCGGTGACGGTGGTTTCCGACCCGCGGCTGAATGCCCTGATTGTCGAAGCGAATCCGACCGATATCGCGTTCATCGAGCAGATGTTACGCGTAATCGACAAGGAGAGCAGCGAGACGGATATCGAGACGGCCGGCGTGACGCGTTTGATTCCCGTGATCTACAGTACCGCCGACGAGGTGGCGAACGTGGTTCGCCAAGCGTTTGCCGATCGGATGGCGACCACCCAGGGGGGAGGCCAGGGGCAACAGCCTAACCCCGAAGACCTGTTGCGGGCGCTGCGCGGCCAGCGATCGCGCCGCGAAGACAGCCAAACCCGGGGCGAACCGGTGAAAATGACCGTGGGCGTCGATTCGCGCAGTAACTCGGTAATTGTGACGGCCCCCGAACCGTTGTACCGGCAGGTCGAAGCCTTCGTGCGGCAGATCGACCAGCCAGGCAGCCCCGACACGGATGTAGTCAGCGTCGTCCCGATCAAGGTCTCCGATCCGGAACTGGTGCAGAAGACCCTGAACTCGATCCTGGGCAGCGCGGCGGGGCGAACAGGCTCGCGTTCGTCAACGAGCGGTTCGCAGCCCTCGAGTGGTTCCGGCGGCGCCAATCCGGATGACATTCGACGGCGGATCGAGTTTTTCCAGCAGTTGCGCGGGGCCGGTGGTGGTGGACCGCCTGGCGGATTCGGGAGCGGCGGTCCGCCTAGCGGGTTCGGGGGCGGCGCTCCGCCAAGCGGGTTCGGGGGCGGTGGCGGCCGCTCGTCGAGTGGCCGATCTCGCGGGCGATGATGGCGCCGCCGGGAGACCCCGACGCGGCGAAGCCGAAACCAAATCCGATATCTCAAATCCGAAATCCGAAACAGATTCAAAACTCAAAATCCAAATGTCCCAAACCACGCTGAACGAAACACGGCGCGGCGATTGGGATCGTTGTGTTTGTTTCGACCACTCAAAATTCGAATTTCGGATTTGTTTCGGATTTCGTGCTTCGGATTTCGGATTTTGACCGTAGTGGTAGAGCGATATGGACCTTGTCAATCGACTCATTGCCTGGGCTGCCTACGTGACCGGAGCGGTTTTAATCGGCTCGGGGGCCTTCTTTGCGTTTCACTACTACCGTCAGAGCGCCGTGTCTGGGGAGCCGGCGAAGAGTTCGCCGAACGCAGGCGGAGAAACCGTTGCCGAGTCGGGCCTCGGGGAGGGCTCGGCCGTGCGCGGCGCCCAAATCGAGCAGCTTTTCCTCCAGCGAGTTCAGATTCGGCGTCTGCAAGCACTGCTGGACCAGAAGACGAAGCTGTTGCAACAGAGGACGGCGTTGCTGGATCAGAAGAACGCGGAACAGGTCGCCTTGCGGGCCGAGGTGGACGAGGCTGTCGAACTGTTAGAGGTTCTGGCGGCGGAACTGGCGGCGACAGCCACGACGCCGTCGTCCGGCCAGGCCAAGGCGGAGAAACTGCAAAGCGAATTGGAGAAGTTTCGGTCCGAAGCGGCGAAAAACCGGCTGGTCGCCGACCAACGGCAAGCGGAACTCGATCGCCTCAAGGACGAAGTGGGAGCGACGGATGAAGGCATCTCGCAGCTCCAGCTGCAGGCGGAGACAGAGTTCGACTCGCTGGTCGCCGAAAAACGGGCTTTCGAGGCCGTCGTCTCGGAAACGTTCTCGCGGCTGGGCGTGGATGCCGTCCCCGTGCTGGTGTACCAGTTGGCGAATCCTCGCGCCAACGTGCGTCAGTGGGCCGCCACCGTTCTGGGCGACCTGGGACCGACAGCGCGAGACGCGATTCCGCCGCTGAGCGATGCCCTCCGCGACCAGGATCAGGCCGTTCGCGACGCGGCACGTCGCGCGCTCGAGAAAATAGACGCGCCGCCGCAGTGAGTGTTGGAAATCGAAGCGGGATAACGGCTTGCGGCAAGTCCGCTGCAATACCAAAACTTGAAAAGGTCACTCGACGACGGAATCCGCAGTTGGGACAATAGGAATAGGCAAATCTGAGGGATTCTGTCAGTCATCGCGGGGAAAATGGGGATTGCCATGAATTCGACGGGGTCGAGAACACAGCTGCTGGTGGCCGTTATCTTCCTGGCCGTTGCCGCTGGCGTGCGCGCCCAGGGGCCGGTCGACTTCCTGCGCCGCGTCGACGAGAACGGCAACGGAATGCTTGATCCCAACGAATTGGAAGGCCGCATGGGCTCGTTCGTGCGGCGAATGGCGGAGAACAACCCGCGCATCGATCTGTCGCGGCCGATCCCACTTGACCGCCTCGCTTCGGAATTCGAGCGGATGCGGGAGGAGCGGTCGCGCGGGGGTGGCGATGGGCGGAGCGGCGGACCTGGCTTCGGTGGCGGACCTCCCTTCGGCGGTGGACCCAGTTTCGGCGGCGGACCTCCCTTCGGTGGCGGATCGCCCTTCGGTGGCGGACCGCCTTTTGGTGGCGGACCTGGTTTCGGCGGCGGACCGCCCTCTGGCGGCGATTGGCGCGGTGGTGACAGGGACCGCGGCTCGTCGGACAATAGCCAGTCCTCGCCGTACAGTTCGCGAGAGACCAAAATCGAGCCGTTGGTGCCAGGCTTTGGCGTGGCCAGCATGTCCACGCCGCCGCCGGGTTTCGGCGCCGAGGCACAATTGTTTACAATCGAGGTCACGGAGGAGGACCGGCGCGAAGCGGAACGGTCCTTCCGGTACTACGACCGCAACCAGGACGGCAAGATCGATTCGGAGGAGATGGGCCGCAGCCGCTACGGATCGGACTTGCCCGTGTTCGACAAGAATCGCGACGGCGTGCTCACGCTGAATGAAATGGAATACCGTTACGCCCGCCGCCGGATCGACAACACGCAGGATACTCGGAATCGATCGCGTTCGTCCGGCGATGATCGGCGGGGCGGAGAGGATCGTCGGCGGGATGGAAACGGCGACAAACAAGACGATTCGCCGGAGGCTGCAGCCAACGACCTCAAGTCGTACCGCCGGAAGCCGCCCATCGAGCGTTTGCCAGAGGGGATGCCGGAGTGGTTTGCCCGCGACGACGCGGACGGCGACGGTCAAGTGGCCATGAAGGAGTTCTCGGTGTCCTGGACCGATGCGGTCTTGGCCGAATTCAATCAATTCGATATGAACCGCGACGGCCTGATCACGCCGCAAGAGTGCTTGGCGGCCAAGAATCAGGGCGCGATTCGCGGGGCGAGCATCGGCGGTTCCGGCAATAGCCCGCCGCCGGCGTCGTCTCCGGCGGGAGGCATGGCGGTAGCGGTGGCTCCCGAAGCTGCCGCGGCGGGTGCGTCTGTGCCGGCGTCCAGCGCCGCGCCATCCGCTGGTGCATCGCCGGCGGCGGCGAAGGTCGATCCGCGGTACTACGAGTATTTTAAGAAAGTCGTCATTAAGTATGACTCGAACAACGACGGCGAGTTAACGCCCAACGAATGGTCGAGTATGTCGAAGAACCCCGAGGCCGCCGATGCCGACCGGAACGGCCGGATCACGATCGAGGAATACGCCCGCTGGTCCATGCAGCGGTAGATAGCATTTGTCGGGGCCTTGATTTGTTTCGGATTTGAGATTTCGGATTTCGAATGCGGCTTTGCCGCGGTAGGATATCCGCTGCCGAGGGATTGAGGCACGCAGCCCGTCGGCACATGCGGTTGTGTTTCCGGACATCTTGCAGGCCGTGTGCCAAGGCCGGGGCGAACAGGAGCGATTGACAATGAAGACGCGAATCGGGTTGGTATGGGCGCTCGCCGTGGGTTGCGGTGTGGCGTTGGCCGCTTCCTATGCTGACGCGCAACCTCAGGCTCAGCCGCAGCGTGGTCCGGGTGGTGGACCGGGCGGCTTTGGCGGACCGGGCGCGTTCGGCGGCGGGGGCTTTGGATTTGGCGGCTTGGCCGAAACGCTCCGCCGCGAGGACGTGCGGAAGGACCTGGAATTGCTCGATGACCAGGTGGCGCAACTGCAGAAGTTGGCCGATGGCAGGCGGGATCAGATGCGGGATTTGTTTTCCGGCTTGCGGGACGTGCCCCAGGAGCAGCGCGGCGAGAAGATGCGAGAACTCTTCCAGAAGTCTCAGCAGGACCTGGAAGCGGAGATTGGCAAGATCTTGTTGCCGCACCAGATGAAACGGGCGAAACAGCTGGAGATGCAGTTGCGTCTACGTGGCGGGCTGGGCCGGATGGGTGACCAGACGGCGCAGGAGTTGGGCCTGACGGACGAGCAAAAAGAAAAACTGCGTGGAAAGTCGGACCAACTGGAAGAAGAGATCCGCAAGAAACTCGCCGAGTTGCGGACGCAGGCCCAGAACGAACTGCTCAAAGTGCTGACGCCCGCACAACAGGCCAAATGGAAGGACATGATGGGCGAGCCGTTTGAGTTCCAGTGGGAAGCCCCCCCCAGGCCGCAGGGCGGCCCGCAAGCCGGTCCCCAGGGCGGCGCAAAGGGCGATGCTCCCGGCGGACGCGGCGCCCGTCGTGGCGGCGGTGGCCAGTAGCCAGCGGCTGCAATGAGGTGCGAGGATGGCCCGCTCCGTCCTCGCGCCCGCAGCAAGATCTTGGAGAGCGGTGACTTGTCGCCGCTGGGAATACTTGACCTATGGACGCAGGCGAAATCCTTTTACAACGCGGATTGCTCGATCAGCGGCAGTTGGACCAGGCGCGGCAGACCAACGGCGCGTCGGTCCTGGATGCCGCGATCGAACTCGGCTTTGTCAGCGAAGAAATCGCGCTGCGCGCCGTGGGCGAGGTGGTCGGACTGGAGTACGTCGATTTGGCCGTCATGGACGACGAACAGGCGCTGAGGGACCTGTTGAAGGATTTTCCGCAGAAGCTGATCTACCGCCAGTCGCTGTTCCCGATTCGCCGCACCAACGGATCGCTGGTCGTCGCCACCAGCGATCCGTTCGATTTGTATCCGCTGGACGAAGTCAGCGCCGCGACGGGCCTGTTTGTGACCCCCGTCCTGGCCGGGCGGAAAGAGATCGCCAAGCTGATCAAAAAATACCTGGGGGTGGGCGGCGAGACGGTCGAGGGCTTGATGGCCCAAACCTCCGAGGACGACGAAGTGCTGCTGTTGGAGGGCATCGAGACGGATGGCTCGGAGCTGTCCGAAATGGCCCAAGAGGCTTCCGTGGTCCGGCTGGTCAACGAAATCCTGCTGGAGGCCATCGAAACGCGGGCCAGCGACGTCCACATCGAATCGCAGCCGTCGGGGCTAGTGGTCCGCTATCGCGTCGACGGCATGCTGCAGCCGCAACCCATGCCCCCGGAAATTCATCGCTTTGAAGCGGCCATCGTCAGCCGTTTGAAGATCATGGCCCGGTTGAACATCGCCGAGAAGCGTCTGCCTCAAGACGGGCGCATCAAGTTGAAAGTCCGCGGCCGGGAGGTGGACGTGCGCGTGTCCGTGATTCCGATGATTCACGGCGAGGGCATCGTGCTGCGCATCCTGGACAAAGGCGCGATGGTCTTCGACTTGCGCTCGCTGGGGATGGACGAACGGACGTATCGGGTCTATCGCCAATTGATCGATCTGCCGCACGGGATCGTGCTGGTGACCGGCCCCACGGGCTCCGGCAAGACCACCACCCTGTACAGTTCGCTGTTGGAAATCAACAAGCCCAACATCAAGATCATTACGACCGAGGACCCGGTCGAGTATCAACTGGAGGGCATCAACCAGATCCAGGTCCACGCCAAGATCGGTCTGACATTTTCGCATACGCTGCGCAGCATTCTGCGTCACGACCCGGATGTGGTTCTGGTCGGTGAAATCCGCGATTTGGAGACGGCGGAGAACGCCATCCAGGCGTCGCTCACCGGCCACTTGGTGTTCAGTACGCTGCACACCAACGACGCCGCCGGCGCTTACACGCGGTTGGTGGACATGGGCGTCGAACCGTTCTTGGTGTCCAGCACGGTCGAAGCGGTGATGGCCCAGCGGCTGGTCCGGCGGCTGTGCGAGCACTGCAAACAGGGGTTCCGCCCCCGCCGCGACGATTTGCCGCCGGATTTCCCCTGGGAGCATTTCGGTGACGGCCAACTGTATCGGCCGGTCGGCTGCCGCCGCTGCCGCAACCTGGGTTACAGCGGTCGGCTGGGCCTGTACGAATTGATGATCACGGGCGAAGAAGTCCGCCACCTGGCCCACGAGAACGCGAGCACTTGGGACATCAAGAAAGCCGCCCTGCGCGGAGGCATGACGACGCTCCGGATGGACGGCTGGGAAAAGACGATCCGCGGGGTCACCAGCGTGGACGAGGTGCTGCGGGTGACGAAGGGAGATCGGGAGATCTCCTTGGCCGATTACACGCCGGCCCAAGGAACCTAAGCCATGCCCGACTTTGCCTACATCGCCCGTGACAACAGCGGCCAGCGCGTGACCGGTTCGGTCGCCGCGACTTCGGAACGCGAAGTGCTGTCGATTCTGTCGGGCAAGTCGCTGTTTCCCATCTCCGTGACGCTGGAGAAGGCCCAGACCAATCCGCTTAGCCGCAAGCGCGTCGGCGGGCAATTGATGGCCACGACGTACAGCCAGCTGGCTTCCCTGCTGCGGAGCGGTGTGCCGCTGCTGCGCTCGATTCACGTCTTGCGCCATCAAACCTCCAACGCGCGGCTCCGCGAAGTGCTGGACGACATCTACCGCCGCGTCGAAGACGGCTCGACGTTGGGCGAAGCGATGAGCCGCTATCCGCGTGTGTTCAGCGAGATGGCGATCAACATGGTCCGCGCGGGCGGTGAAGGCGGTTTTCTGGAGGATGCTCTGGAGCGGGTGTCGCAATTCACCGAGCAGCAAGAAGATCTCAAGAGCCGGACGGCGGGCGCGCTGGCTTACCCCGTCTTCTTAGCTATCATCGGCACGCTGGTCGTCGGCGGCCTGGTCATTTTCTTCGTCCCGCGGTTTGCGGCGATGTTCGACAGTTTGCGGCAGCGGGGCGAGTTGCCCGCCATGACGGACTGGTTGCTGGCGTTTAGCACCGTTCTGCGCCGCTATGGGCTGATTGTCGTGGCCGCCGCCGTTGTAGCCGTGGTCGTGATCAAGCAGCAATTGGAGACGGAGAAAGGCCGGCGGTGGCGGGATTATGTGAAACTCCGCTTGCCGATGCTGGGCCCGGTGTTCACCAGCCTGGCCGTGGCCCGCTTCTGCCGCGTGCTGGGCACGTTGCTGCACAACGGCGTGCCGATTCTGCGGTCGCTGCAGATCAGCCGCCAGGCCGCCGGCAATCGCATCTTGTCGGAAGCCGTGGCCAAAGCGTCGGAGAACATCTCGTCGGGCCAATCGCTGGCGGCGCCGCTGGGACGCTGCGAGCATTTTCCGATGACGGTGGTCGAGATGATCTCGGTGGCGGAAGAGTCGAACACCCTGGATCAGGTCCTGATCGAAATCGCGGACGGACTGGAGCGGCGTACCGTCCGGCGGCTGGATCTGGTCGTGCGTTTATTGGAACCCATGATGCTGTTGGTTTTGGCCATCGTCGTCTTGTGCGTGGTCATTGCGCTGCTGATGCCCGTGATCAAGATGAGCAGCACGCTGGGGAGGTAGGACGTTTTACGCCTTAGAGGAGATTGCTGATGACGAACCAACGGAAACGCCGAGCGCGTCGCGCCGGTTTTACTTTGATGGAAGTGTTGCTGGTGCTGGCGATCCTGGTGATCCTGGGCTCGATGGTCGGGATCTTTATCCAGAGCGCTCAGAAGGGGGCCTATGAAGATCTGGCCCGGACGCAGATCAGCAGCTTCGAGAGTCAACTCCAAATGTTTCGGCTGAACGTCGGCTCGTATCCCACGACGACCCAGGGCCTGGAATCGCTGCGCCAGGCGCCCGCCGATCTGAAGAACCCGGCCAAGTGGCGCGGCCCCTATGCGGCGAAAGAGATCCCCGTGGATCCGTGGGGAAATCCCTATCAGTACGAACTGGTCGGCCCGGAGCAGGTCCGCATCTGGTCCTGGGGCAATGACGGCGCGGACGGCACCGAAGATGATATTTCGAACACCCAGTAACCGAGGGCCGATGCCGATCCGGAATCGACAGGCCGGAAACCCCGCACGGAATGCGCGCCGGGCGTTGTCCCTGATGGAGATGCTGCTGGTGCTGGCCGTCCTGGTTGCGGTGGGGGCCATGGTCCTGCCGGCGCTGCACGGCCCCTTGGAGGACCAGCGCCTCTTGAAGTCGGCGGACTTGATTCGCGCTCAATGGACCAAAGCCCGCGTGACCGCGATGAAGAACGGCCAGATGTACGTGTTCCGCTTCGTGACGGCCAGCGACGAGTATGCGATCGAGCCGTGGTCGGGTGACGTAGATGCCACGGAGGCGTCTCAAGAGGCGTTGCTGGACCAGACGCTGCCGTTGCCGCGATCGACCGCCGAGACGCGGCACTTGCTGGGCGTGGCCGGCCAGCGGCTGCCGGACGGCATCCAGTTCTTTCTGGGTGAAACGCAAACCGACGCCCGGCTTGCCCAAACGGCGGCAGGTACAGCCGCCCCGGCGGCGGAAAACGCCGTGCCTCCGATCGTTTTCTACCCCGATGGATCGACGTCGGACGCACGTCTGGTGCTGACGAACGAGCGGTTCTTCGTCGAGGTTACCCTGCGCGGGCTGACCGGCATGGTCCGCGTCAGCGAGTTGCTAAGTTCCGAGGAGCTTTCCGCGCGGGGAGGAGTCAACCAATGAAGCCAGCCGCCGATTTTTTCCTGCGGCGGCGTTGCGGCCGCAGCCCAAGTTGGAGTCCAGGCTTTAGCCTGTCCGGGCAGCCTCAAGGCTGGACTCCAACGAGCCTGTCCGGGCAGCCTCAAGGCGGGACTCGAAGGCGCGTGTGTCGCGTCCGTGGCTTGTCCCTCCTAGAGGTCATCCTGGCGATCGCCGTCCTCGGCGGGTGCATGGCCGTGATCGGCGAATTGGTGCGGATGGGCGTGCGGAACGCCGAGGAGGCTCGGGAGTTCACCAAAGCGCAGTTGTTGTGCGAAAGCAAGCTGGAGGAAGTTGCCGCGGGCATCACGCGGCTGGAATCAGCTGCGGCGGTGGCCTTCGAACTCGATCCGGAATGGACTTACACCATTGAGACCGGCTCGCTCGATCAGCAGGGCCTGGTCCAAGTCCGCGTCACGGTCCAGCAGGTGGAATCCGACCGTCTGTATCCGCTTGCGTTCACGCTGACCCGCTGGATTGTGGATCCCAGCCTGGCCTCCGGCGAGACCTCGACCGAGTCCACAACGGAGGGCCAGACGGAACCGTCCGGCAGTAGCAATGAAACGCCGTGATCGGGTATTAGGTCGCAGCGTACGGGCTCGAACCGCACACGTTGGAGTCCAGCCTTCAGGCTGTCCAAACAGGCTCGTTGGAGTCCAGCCTTTAGGCTGCCAGGACAGCCTAAAGGCTGGACTCCAACGTGGGGTGACGACCGTTCGCACGCAACAAGCCTCGCGTTCCCGCCGCTCCGGCATGACGCTCCTGGAACTGCTGCTGGCGTTGGGGTTGACCGGGGTGGTGATGGTCGTGATCAGCATGGCCATTCACTTGCACTTGATTACCGTGGACACCCGCCGCGCCGACATCGAACAGGCGCAAGTGGCTCGAGGGGTCTTGCAGCACATCGCCGCCGACATCCGCAACACCGTCTGGTACGAACCCCTGGAGATGCCCAGCGTCTCCGCGGCGGCGACCGCGGGTGCCGCCGCCGGCACTGCATCAGATCAGAGCGGCAGCCAGCCGGCGACCGACGACGAGGGCGGGGATCGGCAGCCATCGCAAGACCAAGAGGGCAGCCAGGCGGCGCAGATCGATTCGGATTCGCTTTTGTCCGGAGATATGAGCAGCCTTGACGAACTCGGTGATTTGGGGCTGGACACCGAACCCTCGGCGAATACGGCCGACATTGCCGGCACGGTGGAACCGACCAGCGCGCCGGGCTTGTACGGCAACCAATTCGAGTTGCGCGTCGACTGCAGCCGTCTGCCGCGTGTCGATCAATACTCCGCGATGCTCACCGAAACGAGTTCAGGAGTCGCCCCCAGCATTCCCAGCGACGTGAAGAACGTATCTTACTTTCTCCAGAACGCGGATTCGTCGCAGGGCGGGGCGCTTTCGCCGGCAAGCGGCAACGCGACAGGCTTGGTGCGCCGCGAGATGGATCGGGCTGCCGCGAGTTTCTCGGCACAAGACGGCAGCCTGGATGCGTCGGAGCATCCCGGGAGCTTGTTGGCGCCGGAAATCAACTACCTGGAGTTCCGGTACTGGGATGGATCGAGTTGGTACAGCGAGTGGGATTCGGAGCAGATGGACGGGCTGCCGGCGGCGATTGAGATCACGATCGGCATCGATCCGGCCGCCGGCCGGAATCCGGAGGAAATGGACATCAAAGCCGCCAACGAGTTGGCTGCCGCCGACGTGAACGAGTACATGTATCGGTTAACGGTTCACTTGCCGGTCGCCAAGCCGTTGGTGGTGGACGAGTCCATGGAGATGACGGAGGAGCTGACGCGATGAGCGGCCCTGGGCAACGACTGGTTTCACGTAGCCCAGTCTCTCCGAGACCGGCACTCGCGTCTCGGAAAGACGCGGCCACGTGCCGACAACGACGCGGCGTGGTGTTGGTCGTCGTCCTGGTGGTGGTGGCGGTGTTGGCGCTGGCCGCTTATGCCTTTCACGACGTGATGATGGCGGAGAACGAAGTCACGCAGATGGTCGGGCGGCAGATTCAAGCCTACTCGCTGGCCGCCTCCGGCGTGGCCGACCTGCAGGTGTTTCTCATGCAGGATGCCGCGACCCAGTCGGAAGCCGGCGGGCGGTACGACAATGCCGCCAGGTTTCAGGCCGTTGCAGTGGTGCAAGAGGAAGGGGAAGCGGACATCGGGCGGTTCACCGTGGTCGCTCCGGCGCAGGACACCGAGGGCAATCCGTCCGGCGTCCGCTACGGCCTGGAAGATGAATCGGCCCGACTCAATCTGAACGCCCTAACCTGGCTCGAGGAGCAGAGTAAGACCCTGGGCCAAGAGACCGCCGCCCGTGATTTGCTGATGGCCTTGCCGGGCATGACGGAAGAAATCGCCGATGCCATTTTGGATTGGCTCGACGAGAACGAAGAGCCGCGGGAGTACGGCGCCGAGTCCGACTACTACGCCAGCCTGAGTCCCGGTTACGCGGCCAAGAACGGACAACTGGAAACGGTCGAAGAATTACTGCTCGTCCGCGGCGTGACCCCACAGCTGCTGTTTGGCGCCGACGTCAACCGCAATGGCATCATCGATGCGGGTGAAATGGAACAGTCCGGCGCGGCGCTGACCGATTCGGAATCCATCACCACCGGCTGGGCCGGCCAGTTGACGCTGTACAGCAAGGAGAACAACGTCACGGCCGAGGGCTTGCCGCGGGTTAATCTGAACCAAGACGACATGCAAACGCTGTACGATTCGCTGGCCGCCGTCTTGCCGGAGGAATGGGCCACGTTCATCGTCGCCTATCGGCAGCAGACCGAACTCTATACCGGTAGCAAGGCCGGCGAACCGTACTCCAGCGGCGAGTTGGACCTGGCTCAGCCGGGCAAGACGAAACTGAACCAGGTGTTGGACTTGATCGGCAAGAAAGTGGAAGTCAAGTTCAAGGGGGCCGAGGAAGCGACTGTGCTCCAGTCGCCGTTTGCCGACGACCTGGTGTCGATGGGCACGTACATGTCCCAACTGGTGGATCAGGTGACGATCGCCGAGACCGTGATTCCCGGCCGGATCAACATCAATCAAGCGTCGCGGGACGTCCTGGCAGGGATCCCCGGCATGACCGACGAGATCGTGGAGCAGATTGTGGGCCAGCGGAATCCGGACCCCGGCGCGGATGCCTCGGACATGGCCCACGAGACCTGGCTGCTGACCCAGGGGTTGGTCACCCTGGACGAAATGCGGACGCTGATGCCCTTTGTCTGTGCCGGCGGCTCGGTGTATCGTGCCCAAGTAATCGGTTATTACGATGACGGCCGGGCGGCATCCCGCTTGGAAGTGGTTTTGGATGCTACCCAGCAGCCGGCCCGCGTATTACTGTGGAGAGATATCAGCCACCTCGGACGCGGCTATTCCCTGGAGACCTTGGGGATTGGCAGTACTTCGGGTGGCATGTAAGAAGAGAGGGCTCAGACGTACAGAATTCAATTTTCGCGGGGAAAGCGTTTTCCACATCATTGGACGATTGCCCGCGAAAATTGAATTCTGTACGTCTGAGCCCGGATTGGAAAAGCCTAAATCATGTCAAAACTACTAGCTCTCGAATGGGACGCCCGCGAGGCGCGGCTGGTCGTGGCCCGCGTCACCGGCAAGTCCGTGGAGGTGGAACAAGCCTTTGCGGTCCCCTTGACAGCCGGCGCGGAGTCGGCAACGGAAGTTGCGCCCGCCGACGTCGGCAGTTCGGAATGGGGATCCAAGCTCGCAGCCGCTTGCCGCGAGCGGAACGTGGGACGCTGTCAGGCCTTGGTCGCCGTGCCGCGCGGCAAGATCGAGTTGCGGCTGCTGCAAGTGCCGCCCGCGCCGGATGAAGAGCTGCCCGAACTGGTCCGCTTTCAGGCCCTGCGGCAATTCACCTCGCTGGGCGACGACTGGCCGCTCGATTTCGTCCAGTTGCAGTCGGCCGACCCACAGCAAGTGCGCGTCCTGGCTGCAGCAGTGGCACCCGCCGTCGTCGTCGAGGTCCAGCAGGTCTGCGCGGCATTGGACTCGCCGCCCACGAGTCTGGTCCTGCGTCCCTTCGCAGCCGCTTCGTTCTACAGCCGCTACGTGGCCGCCGATCGCTGCCGGTTGATGGTGGAATTGTTCGCCGAAGAGGCGGACTTGAACGTGGTGGCCGCCGGTCAAGTGCTGCTGCTCCGCTCGGTGCGGTTGCCCACGCACGACCGGGACGCGGCGCTGGTGGGGGAGATCCGCCGGACGTTGGCCGCCGCTCGGAACCAGCTTGGCGAGCAGCCCGTCGAGGCGGTGATGCTGCTGGGCGGCGAGGCGGAACTGGGATCGTTGCCGGGGGTCCTGCGCGACCAGACGGGGCTGGAAGTCGAGTCCTTCGATCCGCTGGACCGCGCCTCTCTGACCGCCGAAGCACGCCGCGGTCTGGCCGACCGCAGCGGCCGCTTCGCGGCCCTCCTGGGGATGGTGTACGACGAAGCCGAGGGACTCCGGCATGGGATCGACTTCCTCAAGCCTCGTCAGCGGCCTCAGCCGCCCAACCGCGGTCGCCAGTACGCGTGGGTCGCCGCTGCGGCAGCTGGCCTGCTGCTGGTGCTCGGCGGCCTGATCGCTTGGCAAATCCAGGGGTACAGCCGGCGTCTGAGCGGACTGCAGACCGAGAGCAAGAATCTGGACGCGCCCGTGAAAGAGGCGCAGAAGCTGCGGGCCGAAGTCGAAGTCATCGACGCTTTTGCGGCCGGCGACGTGAACTGGCTGGATCAGCTGCACGAGCTGTCGCAAGAGTTCCCGGATGCCGCCGACGCGGTCGTGGATTCGGCCACATTCAGCCCCCAGACCGAGGGAGGTGGCCAGATTTACTTAGAAGGCTATGTCCGCGATCCGGCCGTGATCGAGCAGATGGAGTCCCGGTTGCGGGACGAACGGCATCAGGTGAGCGGCAGCGGGACTCAGTTTGACGAACGGCAGCCGGAGTTGCGTTGGCAATTCAAGGAGAAGATCGTCGTCCTAACGCCCGCGCAAGAGGAGGCCGTCAATGAGTAAACGCGAACGCAATCTTGCTTTGCTGGTGGGCTTGTGCCTGCTCGCCCTCGCCGTTTTCTTTGGCGCGCGGAAAGTGAACGAGGCCATCCGCGCTCGGCGGCAGCAAATCGCCGCCGCGGAAAAGGCGGTCCGCGACAAGACCCAAGTCCTGCGGCTGAGCACCGAACCCGCCAGCCGCATGGAGGGCTACCAACGCCGTTCGCTGCCCAGCGACTTGGAAAGGGCCCGCTCGTTGTATCAGACGTGGTTGCTGAACCTCGTCAAGGACGTCGGCTTTGAAGACACCCAGGTGAGCGTGCTGCCGGCGCGGAGCGAAAAAGGGATCTATCAGGTGTTGGGCTTCTCGGTCAGCGGCCGAGGCAACCTGCCGAAGCTCGTGTCCTTCCTGCATCGTTTCTATTCCGCCGACCTGCTGCACCGCGTGCGGCGGCTGCACGTCAAACGCGTGCCGGGCACCAAGCACCTGGATCTCGCGGTAGCCATCGACGCGGTCTCTTTGCCCACGGCCGACAGCACGGAAAAGCTCAACGACGAGGCGGTGCGGAAACTGGCCCACGGTGACTTGCCGGCTTACCTGGAGACAATCCTGAAGCGGAACTTGAGCGGACCGGCGAACAAGGAGCCGGCCATCGAGGTGCCGACGGAAGTGACAAAGTACGTGGGGGACGTTGTTGCGTTTGCGGTCAAGGGCCGGGATCCGGACAGACTGGACCAGATTAGCTATGGCCTCGAGGGCAGTGGGCTGGCGAACGCCAAGATCGACGCGAAGAGCGGTGAATTCGAATGGCCGGCGGAGAAGATCGGCGACTATGAAGTCGTCGTAGCTGCCACCGACGACGGCTTTCCGCCCAAGACCACACGGCAGACCGTCAAGATCCGGGTTACGGAAAAGCCGCCCGAATCGGCCCCGCCACCGGTTGCCGCCCCCAAACCGAGTTTCGACTTGGCGAAGTTCGCCTTCGTCACCGCGATCACCGAGGCCGACGGCAGGCGGCAGGCCTGGATCAGCCTGCGTGCGAAGGGCGAGTTGCTGAAGTTGTTCGAGGGCGACGAATTCCAAATCGGTGAAGTGACCGTGAGAATTACGCGGATCGCCGAGAAGACCGTCGAACTGGACGCCGCCGTTCTGGAAAAACGTCTGCTAGTGACGCTTGGCCAGAGCCTGGCCGACGGGCGCGATTTGACGGATGCGGGGACCTGATGCGGCCCAATGCCTATTCCGGCTTCGGCAGTTTTCGCGGCAGGTCGTCCGGCCCAAACGTCTCTGCGGAACGGTCGCGGGCCGGCGTCGACTCCCACACCTGTGGGCGGCTGCGGTAAGCGGTCTCGAGGGCCGGCCGCCGAGGCGAGTTAAGCGTCCCCACCTCGTCATATCCTGGCTGCATGGTGGGTTGCGCGAGCGTCGCATCGGGGCCGCGGAGGCTCCGCAGCATCTGGCTCGCGGCGACCAGCGAAGGATCGATGCGCAACGATTGCTCCAACAACGTCGCCGCTTGTTGCGTCTCGTTCTTCATCGACAGCAGGCAGGCGGCATTGAACAGGGCCGTCGCCTCCGGGTGGACGGCGCGCAGCACGTCGACGGCTTCCGAGACCCGTCGGGATTCGATCAATGCCGCCGCCAGATTGTTGCGATAACGCACGTTGCGCGGGTCCAAGCGGACCGCCTGCTGCAACGCGTCCAGCGACGCCGCAAGATCGCCGCGCCGGGCGTGAAACAAGCCCAGATCATTCAGGACCATCGTGTTCGTGGGAGCCAGGCCGCGTGCTTGATGGTAGCGCAGCAGCGCCTCGTCCGGATTCTCTTGACGGTCGTGGAAACGTGCACAGGCGATCAGTGTGTTGACGTTGCGCGGTTCCAATTCCAGGGCCCGCTCGAACTGCTGTTTGGCTTGCGCAAACGCCCCTTGATTTTCCGAATACAGCGCGGCTTGCACGTACAACGCCGGCGTCAATTGCCCGGGTCTGCTGGACAGTTTTGCGGGGTCGTCCGCCGGAATGACCTTGGGTTGGACATCCAGCGCGGACGCGACCTTGTCGCCGGCGGACTTGAACGCTTTGTTGACCGATTGCGACGCAGCGGTGAAGGGATTCGCCGACGTAACACTGGGCGCTGCGGTCAAGCTGGGGTGGGTGGCACCGCCCCCCGCCAATCCAGTTTGGCCGCCGAGGCTAAACGAACTCGACGAGCGGCCCCAATCGCGTTCCCACGGCAACGACGGGGCACATCCCGCAAACGCCAGCAAGAGGCTGGCCACGGCGGTGCCGGCAGATCGCATCCGGTTGTTCATTCTGCACCTCCGTGTGCATGGCCTTTCGGCTTGGCTAGAGTTTATCGTACAGACTGGCCGGTTCCGCGACTCCCGTTGTTCGCGCCGTTCCCGTTGTTGCCATTGTTGCCGCCGTTGTTGCCGAAATCGTTGCCGGAGCCGCTCGCGCCGTTGGAACCGTTGCCGCCGTTGAGGCTACTCACGCGCGGCAGCGGCAGGCTGGCGCGGTACGCATTCTCGACCTCGTACGCGTACCAACCGTCTCCACCGCGCGGAGCGATTTTCGTCGTCGTCACCGCGCACGGGCTCATGTCCGGGGCGATTTGAGCCATGCTGCGGTACATGGATGTCACCCTTGCTGCAGTGTCCTCCTGGGTAGCCCCCTCCAGCACATAAACTTGGCGGCGGTGAGGCGGAGTCTGCGTCAGAATATAGGCGAGTTTCGCCTGGCCCGCATTGTTCAACTCGTTCGAGCCGGGGTCAAACAGATAGTCGCTGAACGTGTTCTGGGTCTTCCAGCCGTTGTCCGCCATCTGGCGAAAAGGGCCTCTGACCAGTTCGCGGTCGTGACCCACGAAAGGATCCGGCCAGACATTGACCCGTTTCCGATGAAGGTCGACTTGGCCCCAAAACTTGTGCCACCAGTTTTCCACAGAAACCGGAGTTTCCGAGGTGGAGGGCAGCGGTTTGGGGCCGTCCTGGGCGGCGACCGGAACGTACACGGCCAGCGTCAGAAACAGGGTGCTGAGCGAGTTCTTCGTCAGGGTCACGATGCGGCTCCACAAACTGACGGGTAGGAATTGCCCTGTTCTTTCATCGGACGATGCTTATGATGGCAATCGCAGGACGCCAGAAATCCGCAAGATTCGCATTTTTCCGACTTTGCAGACTCGGGAGGCGCAGGATCGCAGAATTCCCATTGGCCGAATGCCGCCGGACGACTATAGTATTATGAGCCTTGGACTTCGAAGAGCCTGCAAGCACACTATATTAGCGCCTATTTAACCACTATCCGCTGATTGACCTTGAGTCAACGCCCGCCCGCCCCCATTTTCCCGCCCTGGACCGGATCACGCCAAGACTGCCAATCGCACGACGAATTACTGCTCATGATCCAAAATGCCGACAAACCCGGGCCGCTTGCGCTGCGGATCCTCGTCGCCGAGGACAGCCGCACGAACCAGCAATTGGCCGTACGCCTGTTGGAGCGACAGGGTCACGACGTGACCATTGTCAACAACGGGAAGGAAGCCGTGGAGGCGATTCGGCGGGAGTTGTTCGATCTAGTGCTGATGGACGTGGAAATGCCGATCATGGATGGACTGGCGGCAACCCGGGCCATCCGTTCGTACGAATCACGCCGCGGCACGCGACTGCCGATTGTGGCGGTGACCACCCGAGACAATCACCGCGATTGTCTGGCGGCGGGAATGGACGCCCACCTGAACAAGCCCCTGCGGCTTGACCGCCTGAATCGGACGCTCCAAGTCGTGCTGCCCAAATCGGCGGCGTGAAACGACGGCACTTCGCCCGCGAAACGCCGGTCATTTCCCCGTTTTCCGCGGCGGTTCGGCGAACGCCGCCGCCCGGCCGTCGAGCACATGCCGGATCGCCAGGATGGGATGCCTCCACAACATGCGCGGCCCGGCAAACCGCATCACCTCGCGGATCCGCTCGCGCAGTTGCGGCTTGTAGCAATGGATCTGACACTGGGCGCAAGCCGGCTTGTCCTGCCCAAACGGACACCGGTCCAACCGTGCCATTGCGTATCCGTGCAGTTCGCCGCATTCGGCACATAACCCGTCGTGCGTCCGGTGGCGAAGGCGGCAGAAAATACGGATCATCGCCGCGACCGTCTTTTTCTCTCGTGCGATCCGTGGGGAGCTCGTGGGCGAGGCGTTTTCGCAAGTCGGTAAAGGACTCATAATTCTTTGCGCCCATGCGGCGACCGTCGTTTCCTGAAGGAAATAAACGTTGTACACTATACCGTGATCTGGTGACGGCCAAGTGGACGGCTGGAGGAAAAACAATGATGTTGGATAACGCATGGGAATTGCGCTATGGCGTGCCCCGGATACGCCGATCGTGGCTGACAGCCGCCCTGCGCTGTCGTCCAACGCTGCTTGTGTCGTTGATCGCCGTGTTGGCATGGCCGGCACCCGCAGCGGCCCAGATGGACTACGACCGCGAGCCGATCAACTACAGTACGGCTCCGCGCACGGATGCGATTGCCAAGCTGCAGGCGCGGCTCCAAAGCGGACAGACCAAGCTGGCTTTCGACGAGCGGTCCGGCTACCTGCCCGCCTTGCTCCGCGAGTTGAACATCTCGGAGACTTCGCAAGTTCTGGTGTTCTCGAAGACCAGCTTCCAGCGCGAACGCATCAGTCCGCAACGGCCGCGAGCGCTGTACTTTTCGGACGACGTCTATGTGGGCTCGGTGGATCACGGTGAAATGCTGGAGATCTCGTCCGTCGACCCGCAGTTGGGCGCTGTCTTCTACACGCTCGCCCAGCAGCCTTCCGACCGGCCGATGCTGCTTGGACAGCTGGATTCGTGTACGCAGTGCCACGCTTCGCCGATGACCGAGGGTGTGCCGGGGCATCTGGTGCGGTCCGTGTATCCCGACGCGCAGGGCCAGTTGATCCTGAGCGCCGGCTCGTTCCGCACGACCGATCGGAGCCCGCTACGGGAGCGTTGGGGCGGCTGGTACGTCACCGGCACGCACGGCCGCCAGCGGCATTTGGGAAACGCGTTGTTCCACGATCCTGTCGATCTGGAAAAAATTGACTACGAGTCCGGCGCGAATTTGACGGACCTGCGCAGCCGCGTGGATCTGGCCGCCTATCGCACGCCGCACAGCGACATCGTCGCCTTGATGGTCCTGGAGCACCAAGCCCCGTTGCACAACCAGATTGCCGGTGCCAACTATCGGGCCCGCCTTGCGCTCCGCGAGCAGGAGGTGCTGAACAAAATGCTGAACAGCACGTCGTCCGAACTCAGTCCCGGCATCCAGCGCCGCCTGCAGCGCGCGGGCGACGACGTGTTGAAGGGCCTGTTGTTCGTCGGCGAAGCGCCGCTGACGGACACCATCCAGGGCACCGCCGGATTTGCGGACTACTTTGCCCGCCTGGGCCCGCGCGACCGCCAAGGCCGTTCGTTGCGCGACTTCGACTTGCAACGGCGGCTGTTCCGATATCCTTGCAGCTACCTGATCTATTCGGACGCTCTGAACGCGTTGCCGGAACCGGTCTTGAGCCACATCTTCCGGCGGTTATGGGAGATTGTGACCAACCAAGACCGCGACGAGGCGTTCGCGCATCTAACGCCAGAGGACCGCCGGGCGATCCAGGAAATCCTGGTGGACACCAAACCGGACTTGCCGGACTACTGGAAGAGTCCCGCACCGTAGCGTCTTTCGAGAACTACGTGAGCCGCAAGGCGCTGGCCGCGGGTTCTGCGAGGCAAAGTGTTACCGGCGGCTAGCGCCTTGCCGCTTACTTTGGGAACATTTGGGGCGTTTTTGTTAGCGGAGCGGCGCGAGCCGCCCGGTTTTCCGACTGTAATACCTGACGGCTCGCGCCGTGCCGCTGCAATGTAAGTGGCATTGGGCTAGCGCCTTGCCGCTTACTTGGCGGCTGACACTTATTTCGCGAACTAGGCATAGTTGGACAGACCAACGTATGAAGCGACGGAATCGTCGAACCTCTGCCCCTGCCCCGAGACCAACGCGACCTGATCCAACTTTGGTTGGCGGGCCTGGCTCAGAGATGATTCGGACGCCGCCAGTCGCACCGCCGGTTCCTCGGGCAGGGGTTCGCGGGTGGCTACTGGCCGCGGCGCTGCTGGCCGCCACGTTGGTGGCGTATGGTCCGGCGTTGCGCGGCGAATTCCTGTGGGACGACGACGCGCATGTGACCCGCCCCGAACTGCGGTCGTGGCAAGGGCTCGGCCGAATCTGGTTCGAACTCGGTGCCACTCAACAGTACTACCCCTTGTTGCACACCGCCTTTTGGATCCAGTGGCACCTCTGGGGCGATTCGACGCTTGGCTACCATGTCGTCAACGTCGTGCTGCACGTCGCTGTGGCCGCCCTGGGAGCCCTGGTCCTGCGCCGGCTGGAGGTTCCGGGAGCCTCTTTGGCGGCGGCCATTTTCGCGTTGCATCCGGTTCACGTCGAATCCGTCGCCTGGCTCACGGAACTGAAGAACACGCTGTCGGCCGTGTTCTACCTGTCCGCCGCACTGCTGTACCTCCGGTTCGACGAATCTCGCCACGGACGCTGGTACGGCGCGGCGTTCGCCTTGTTCCTACTGGGCCTGCTCAGCAAGACGGTCACGGCCACGTTGCCGGCTGCGTTACTGGTGATCTTCTGGTGGCAACGGGGGCGGCTGTCGTGGCGACGGGACGTGCTCCCGCTGGCCCCCTGGTTCGTCCTCGGTGCCTTGGCGGGTGTCTTCACCGCAGCCGTCGAACGCAAGCTAATCGGGGCCGAGGGGGCGTCGTTCGACCTCACGGCCGTCGAGCGCTGCCTGATTGCCGGCCGGGCGCTCTGGTTCTACTTGGGCAAGTTGGCCTGGCCCGCTGACCTAATGTTTATCTACCCGCGCTGGAACATCGACGCGACGGCCTGGTGGCAGTACCTGTTCCCGGCGGCCGCGTTAGCGTTGTTCGGCGGCTTGTGGCTGTTGCGGCGGCGCGCGCGAGGCCCCCTGGCGGGAATGCTGTTCTTTGCCGGAACCCTTTTTCCGGCGCTGGGTTTTCTGAACGTGTATCCGTTCCGCTATTCGTTTGTCGCCGATCACTTTCAGTACCTGGCCAGTTGGGGAGTGATCTCCTTGGCGGCCGCCGGTATCGCTGTTTGGCTTGCCCGTCTCCAACGGTGGCAACACCCCGTTGGCTACGCCGTGGGCATCGTATTGTTGGCCGTCCTGGCAGGTTTGACGCGGCAGCAAAGCCGCCTGTACGCCGGCTTCGAGACGCTCTTCCGCACCACGATCGACCGCAATCCAACCTGCTGGATGGCCCACAACAACCTGGGCATTGCGTTGGCCGAGCGCGGACAAGTGGACGAGGCCAGCGGACATTTCCGCCGGGCGCTGGAGATCAAGCCGGATCATGCCGAGGCCCACAACAATCTCAGCCTGGCCCTTCAACGGCAAGGAAAATTGGACGAAGCCATCGCGCACGCACGGATCGCCCTCAGGTTCAATCCCAACTACGCCGAATGCCATTTCCATCTCGGCAACACGCTGAGTCAACAAGGGCAAGTGGCCGAAGCCATCGGTCACTTCCAGAGAGCCCTGGAAATCCGTCCGGACTATCCCAAGGCCCACATCAACTTGGGCATCGCCCTGCTCGGCCAGCGGCATCTGGACGAAGCGGAACGGCATTTCCGTCGGGCTCTGGAGATTGAACCGGACTACATCGGCGCGCGTCAGAATCTCGGGGTTGCCCTGTACGAACAAGGCAAGACTCGCGAAGCGCTCGACCAATGGCGAGACGTGCTCGGGCGGCAGCCCGATCAAGTCGCGATCCTGAACCGGTGCGCCTGGATTCTGGCCACCGACCCGGATGCCGCGATCCGCAACGGGGCAGAGGCAACGGCTTTGGCCGAGCGCGCCGTCCGTCAAACCCAAGCCCGGGACGCAACCGTCCTGGACACCCTGGCCGCCGCTTATGCGGAGGCCGGGCGATTCGCCGAGGCGGTGCAGACGGCGCAGATGGCTTGGAGCCAAGTCGTGACGCTGGGTAACACGACGCTCGCGGAAGCGGTCCAGCAACGGATCGAACTCTATCGCGCGGGAACGCCCTATCGCGATCCGCGGCAAAGACCGGCCATCGGCGGCGATTGAATCGGGGATCAGCATACAACCAGAATCGACTACTTTGCCGATGAGGCCAACGGAAGTTGACTGTTCCGCTCTGCCTTTGGCTCCGCGAGTTCGGCAGCACGCTGCGCCCGCAGTTCCTCCAGGAAGAGCATGGCCGAAAGACTTCGGTGCAGGGCGCTCATGGCATCGAAAAGCAGATCGAGCTGCGGGCTACTGAGTTCCTGGACGTCAGGGTGGTGGAGGAGAAATGGTTGCCCTGCCGCCGGGAACCCCGCCGCGTCGCTACTCATCCCCTCCGTGAGGAACACCGAAAACTGGACTTCGGTTTCCCGCACCTCCGTGCCTGGTCCAAAATGACGATCCGGATACGCTTGGTGACCAGCCCACTCGCGATACTCCCCGCTCATGTCCTCGATCAGGACCGCCGAGAAGCGATAGCCGTCGCCGAACGGCCCTCGGCTGCGGCGGCAGTCCCGGAATTCGAGCACGGAGACCAGTTTCCCGTGCCGGTCCCTGTCCCGATCCCTTTTTGACTGGTACCACACCAACTGCAGTTCGCGTCCGATGATCCCCAGGGGCCCTGAGTCTCCCGCGGGATTGGCGAACAGAAGCCGGCTATAGTAGTTGTGCGGACGGGATTCAGGCGGAAGCAAGTCCGCCAGTACACTCCCGTGGGCCGAGGAATTTCGGTCACGTCTTTTTTTCCTGCTCATGGTCCACACTCCTCGCTGTGGAAGGAATGATGCGGCGGAGCCCGCCCATGCATCTTCGGGATGCCGTCAAGAGGGCTAACGCGTGAACGGAAAAATCGGCTACAATGATGGCGGTTGTTTTGGCCGGTGCATGTTCGGCCGGAAATCAATCCGCGGGCGGACAATCAAGCTTGGTAGGCGTTCGGGTGGTGGGCAGCCCGCGCCGTCCATCAACCGTTTCGGGCGGATGCTTGATGGCTGCCAGCGAGGGCCTTGGATGACAAACCCGATCGTAACTCGTCGCAGCGGCGAACGCAACCGCCAGGATGGTCAGTTGTCAGTTGTGACGATACCGACCCACTGTCGCAAGTCACCACTGACCACTGACCACCGACCAAATCCAACTGGACAACCGTGGCGGAATCCAAGTTTCCCTGGGAGCGGGACGCCTTGGATTTCCTGCGCACGCAGTTTCCGTCGGACGATTCTTATCGGGCTTGGTCGAATTCCGAGTTCATCGCCGCCGGCGGCTGCATCAACGAAGTGGACTCGCTGCTGTTTACGCCCCAAGGTTTTTTTCTGGTCGAAATCGAGAGCCGCTCTGGCCGGCTGTTCGGTGATGCCGGCACCTGGACCTGGGAGATGGACGGCAAGCCGTCCACCGACGACAACCCCTTGATCGCCGCCAACCTAAAAGCGAAGAAACTGCGGTCACTGTTGCAAAGGAAGAAGGCCGGTTGTACCTGGTCCGCGCCGAAGCCACCGCGGAAGACCGGGACACGATCCGGCGGGCCGCTCTCCGCGACTCCCAGGTCCTGGAAATCCTGGAGCATCCGGGCGTTCTCCGGGCGTACGACTTCACCCAACACGAACTGGGGCCGGCCCTGCTGTTTGAACACGACCCGTTCGCGATGCGACTGGACCACTACCTGGCCCAACAGAGAGACAAGCTGAGTGTCGAGACGCAGCTGGACCTGATGCGTCAGATCGCCGAAGTGATCCGCTACGCCCATGACAAAAAGGTGGTTCATCGCGGCCTTTGCCCCCAGAGTATCCTGGTCACTGGTCAGTCGGACGTGAAAAAGGTGTCAGGAACGAATGGCACCTTTATACTTAATCGCCTTGCGACCATACCGTTGATTAAAATAAGAGACGGCTGTCGGAGGGGGTTATTTCTGTCGTCGTTTCAGCGTCCGGCGCGCTCGAAGCAGGCGGATGGTGACGGAGAGGCGGGGATGGCGTGGGCGCGCAGGGGGAGCGGGTCGCCGGCAGAGCGGCGAAAGTCATGTCACACGGAAAAGCAGCGAAGCACGCATCCTCCATGTCACAGGAAGAGATGTCCCCGCCGAGAAATCAGACCCGGGAGACTACCCGGTTTCGCCCGCGGCGGCGAAGTCGCCGCGGGCGAAACCGGGTAGGAAAGTTACGCGGGGGATCGCTTCGTGTAGCTGGAAACGGGAGCCTCCACGGGGCAAGCCCGAATGGTGCGAGGTTAAGCGGCAAAGCCGCCTACCGTAACCCGAAGCGTAAGCGAGGACGATTCGTTTTCCAGCCTCATTCCTCGCTTACGCTTCGGGTTACAACGGCGGCAAACCCGCGAACACGCTTAACCTCGTACCATTCGGGCAAGCCCCGTGGCATCCAATTCACAGAACCATAAAATCTCATTCGTGACGTATCACCCCAAGGAGCCGTTAAGTGCTGGTCATTGGTCACTGGGCCGTCGAGAGGTAGAATTGACCGCGGACAAATGGCGAGTGACAAATCCTGAAAGGAATTGCGATGAGGACGGTTGCAATCTTGCCGGTGACGACGTCGGCCGGCCGCATGGAATACCAAGCCGTTTCGGGGACTCGCCGTGCCGTGGGCCAATCCGCCGGGCGGGCACTGGACGCATTGGCCGCGGAGTATCCTGAGATAGAGTCTGAGGGGTTGGTGATTGTCCAGCGTTTCCGTCCCAATCGATTTCTGCCCGAAAACAATGGATCCAGACCGGACTTCCTTCATGATTGACCGCCGGACGTTATTGGACGACCTGCAAGCACTGCTCAAGCGGCTCGAAGCCAACATGCTCGATCGCAGCGAGTCGGCCGAGATTCCGGATGGGGGGGCGGGCGCTGCGCGCGGAGTACGCGCGGGCGAAAGACGCCCAGCGGACGGCTTCCCGCGATTGCAGCCCAGCAGAGATGGCCGGCGAGCATTCTGTGCCGGAATGATCCGCTTGGTTCTTAGTTTCCATCGGCTTTCTCGAAGGTCTGCCGCGTGGAACCGCGCAGCATGGCGATCCCGCCGACGGACAGCGTCGCGGCGTCGATGGCCAAAACCCCAACGGCGTTTCCGCCCTCGAAGTGAAGATACGCTGCGCGGGCATCGGTGACGATCTCGCCGACAGAGTTGGGTTGGAGACGGATCGGTTTTCTGGTGGAATTGAGGATGGCGACCTCGCACCGTTCCAGCTCGGCGATCTCGGCTACGGCCAGTCCCGGTTCGTCCGCCAGTATCCGAATGCGACTGGCCGCGGCCGTCGCATCGCGTGCCGGTGCGTGCGGCAACAGGATCTGGACGAACTGCAGCCGCGTGCCAGGCTGCACGTCCCCCTCCCAGGCATAACGCGTTGAAATCAATCGCCGCGGGCTGGCCGGATCGGGTTCCTCCGGCGTCAGAACCAGCGAGCGTCCGGGTTGCGGCGCGTGATAGATCAACAAGTCGTAGGGCGGCGCGTCGTACAAGCGGGCCTGTTGAAAGTAGTACTCGGAAAACCAGCCGTTCAGCCAATTCGCCCCGCGCACGTCGCCCACGTGCTGGATATTCCACACGGGGCCGACGCGAGTACGAAACCGGTCGCGGAACACGGTTTCGTCCCGGACCAAGACAAAGCGGTTTTTGACGAACAGGAACTCCCGGTCCTGATCGGCTTCGTATCCCATATACCCCGTGACACGAACTTGGGCGTGCGTGGCCAGCCCATGATCGGCAAAGGCTGGAATGGTCGACTGCATTCCCGCCCAGCCCAGCGGCAGTTTCTTCTCGCCGCGCGGGGACTTCTGACCGAGGTAAGTCGCTTCGCCCGAGAGATCCTCGATCCGCACGGCGTTTTCGCGGCTGACAAACTTCTCCGAACTCATTTCCGCAAAGGCCGCCGAGTACCGCTCGAAGCTCAAAATGGCCGTGGGATTCAACGGATCGTGCCGCGGATAACACTCGACCAGCATATACATGTCGCCGGGATTCCAGCCCGAGCGGAACACCAGCTTGTGCGGCATCACCTGCTGGGTCATGAACATGTTGCAGTCCACGCCGCCCGCAGCGGGAAACATCTCCGCGGCCTGGGCGTTGGTCAGCCGCACGATCTCCTTCCGCTGCAGCAACTGCGAGCTGCCGTCCGGTTCGACCGGCGTTAGGGTATCGTCGCAGATCAGACTGGCCAGCGCGATGTCCTCCAGCGACAGGGCTTGGATGTGATGGTGAGTGCTGGAGAAACCCCGAGCTTGGCCGAAGTTCATCAGCCGCTGGGCCACCCAGCGATAGCGGCCGTCCCGCGTATGCTTGGCGGCCAGTTCCAGAGCGAAGATCCTCGCCCCGGCGTGCGAGTTGTACCCGCCGTGGGCGCCGTACTGCACGGCGGCCCCGTCCGGCGTCACTTCGGCCATGATGCGATCGAACAACTGCCGGGCCCCGGGATCGGTAAACACTTCGCTGCGTCCCAGCAGTTCGGACGCCCGCAGGATGTTCCCCAAGCTGCTGTAGAAGTAGCCCGTGTCGTTGATTCCTACGTCGCGAAAGTCCCACCAGTCGGACCAGGTCTCGGCCGCGTAGGCCCGCCATTTCGCCACATCGGGTTCGTCCGGATAGAACGCCGCCGCCAAGGCGTGATTCAAACCTTGACATTGGCTGCGGTGATGCGAGCCGCGCCACAGGCCGTCGCCGGGCCGCCAGGCGCACTGGTACTGCCGCAAACTCAACAGAAGCTCGCGAGCCCACCGTTCGTCCTCCGGCGTCATCAGGTTCTGGCGGCGCAACTCGCGGAAATGAAACGCACACAGGGGAAACCCTTCCATCGAGAACACGCCGCGGTCCTGCTCGATCGTCCGCCGCACCCAGTCGGCATAGTGCCGCAGCGTCTTCTTAATCCCCGCGCCCAGTTTCCGGTCGCCGTCCAGCGCGAACACGGCCAAGGCGGGCAGGGCGTGCCGCGGCCCGTAGGTTCCCCGATCCGGCCCGGCCTCAAACCCGGCGGCCAACGGGCGGACCAGATCCACGTAATCGCGGCGAGTCACCGGTTGCCGCGGCACGGTCAAAGCGGTCGGATCGCACAGCTGATAACGATCGCACACCGTCGCGGGAACAGCGAGCGGACTTTCGGCGGCTTCGAGTGCCGTGGTTGACGCCAGCACCAGCCAAATCAGAGATCGTGTGGCGGCGGGGACGCTTGTCATCGAGGGCTCCTTTCGTAATTGCTGTGTTGTTCAGATACAGGGATTTGCCAGCCAGCTACAATATGAAAAACGCCCGTAGGCATTTTCGTTCCCGGATCCGCTCGCAAGTGTACCATGTCCAAAACCGCCTTGGCGTCAGCATAATCGCAGTTTGGATTTCCATGAAAGCACAAGTCTCGCCCAAACAACTGGCCCGAGCGATTCAGGTCAGCGAATCGTCGATCAAACGGTGGTGCGACCAGGGTGCCATCTCAACCCTGAAGACCGCCGGCGGGCATCGGCGGATTGACATGACGGACGTTATGCGTTTCCTCCGAGAGAAAGGCTACGCGCTCGTCCGCCCCGAAATCCTGGGATTGCCGGCAACCACCGGCCGCACCGCCTGGGTCCTGGACCGCGCGGAGGCGGGGTTTCGCGAGGCGTTGTTGGTGGGCGACGAGGACCGGGCGCGGCAGATCTTGTTCGACCTCTATCTGGCGAAGCACGAGCTGTCGACCATCCTGGACGGGGTCGTCACGGCCGCTTTGCACGGGATCGGAGATCGCTGGAGTTGCGGCGAGGCGGAAGTTTATCAGGAACGCCGTGGCTGTGAGATCTGCCTGCGGCTGCTGCACGAGTTGAGAATGCTGACCCCGCCCGTTGCCGTCCCTCGCGGATTGGCGATGGGCGGTACTCCGGAAGGCGACATGTACCTGATTCCCAACGCGATGGTCGAACTGGTCTTGCGGCACACCGGCTGGGAAACGATCGCTTTGGGGGCGGGCCTTCCGTTTGCTACGCTCCGCGCCGCGATTCTCGAACACCGGCCGCAGCTGTTTTGGCTGAGCGTCTCGTACATCCGGGATGAAGCGGAGTTTCTTGCCCGTTGGAGCGCGTTGTGCGCCGCGGTCCCGGTGGGTGTCACGCTGGTCGCGGGCGGACAGGCGCTGACGGAGACGCTGCGAAAGCAGATCCCGCAGGCGTCCTTTTGCGGCAGTCTGAGGGAACTGGAGGCGTTCGCCACCGGTACCGCCTGGCCGCGCGTTTCCGCCGAAACCCGCGGCTAGCTCCTTGCGGCTCACGATGCCCGGGGGCAGAGCACGTGACAGGTGGGGGCGTGGCGTTCGCCGCCGCGCGATACTCGCTCGTCAGGCTTGTTGGCTGGTGTTTCTGCCGCAGACATCTCGACAGCCATGCTCCGCTAGTCCGTTGAACATAACCGCTGGGGCGCGTTATGATGAGAGGCATGTTAAACCTTCAAAGCGCTACCCATGAACGTTGGCTCCGCCAGGTGGGCGAGCATCTGGACCAGATCCTGATCGATCACGCGCACTGCGAGAAGAAGGCGGCCGGCACGGCTATGAACTTGCTTGTCGCGTATATCGAGAACCAGGATCTGTGCCGGGCCATGACCGAGATCGTGAACGAGGAACTGGCCCATTTTCACTTGGTGATCGACCTGCTGAATCGCCGCGGCATCCGCTTCAGGAGGCAGACGCCCAGCCAGTACGGCCGGCGGCTGAACGATCTGGTCCGCAAGCAGGAACCGCAGCGGGCGGTGGATAAACTGCTGGTCGCGGGGCTGATCGAAGCCCGTTCCTGCGAGCGTTTCGACCTGCTGCGAAAACACATCCAGGACCGCGAGTTGGCGGATTTCTACGATAGCCTGTTCGAGTCCGAGGCCCGCCACCACAGCACCTACGTGCGGCTGGCCAAGCACTACGCCAGCGACGACGTGGTCCACGCCCGGCTGAAAGAACTGGCCGCCGAAGAGGCCCGCATCATCGCCGAGGGCGAAGAGCTGCCGCGGATGCACAGCTGAACGGACGAGTTGGAGTCCAGGCTTTAGCCTGTCTTCCGCGGGTTTTTAACCCGCTTTGCAGCCTAAAGGCTGGACTCCAACAAAGAGCACAGACTCGCAGGCTGTTTCTTCTGTCGCTTGCCTTAATCCGCGAACGCCATTACCTCGACCAAATGCCGGCCGGTGTTGGCGGAATTGTGCGGCTGGGTGATGCGGAGGTAACGCACCGGCCGCGCAGGGAAGCGGCAGGTGTAGCCGTCGGCCGTGGATAGCTCGCGGTTGTCACGCCGATCAGCCGCGACCTCCCAACTCTTGCCGTCCAGCGATGTTTCAACCGTGAAGCCGTAATAACGCACGTCGCCGTAGTAGCAAACGACGACCACGCGGCCGATGGTCGTGGCGCCCTGGAGATCAACTTGCCACCAGGCAGCCGAGTCCTTGGAAACATCGGTGGCCCAGTACGCGTCGGTCGAAGTGGTCCAACCGTCATTGGCCAAATAGGCCGGGTACGGCGGCAGCGCGTGCGAACAGGTGGCCGGCTTGCCGGTCGTCAGGCTGACGGCATCCGGCTTGAAATCGTCGGCGTACTTCTGCCACAAGCGTTGGGCCACCGCGACGCTGTCTCCCTGCGGTGCGGCGGGATAGGTCTCGCGGCCGTCGGACCACTGCGCCATCCACGGCCGCAAGGCGGTGTGGAAGGCTTTTCCATTAAACGGCTTGTCTTCTTTGAGGCAGGCGGACAGTTCGCCGAACAGCCGCTGCCAGCGCGGCCGGTAATAGCCGGCGATCATGCCGGACCACTCCTTGCGTGCGTAATCGTCGATCGCCGGCCCTTCGCCCCACAGCGTGAGCACACGCCGAGCGTTCCACTCGAACTTGGCCCGTTCCGCATCGTTGGTGCCCCAGCGTTTGGCATCTTCCAGGCAACGCCCGAGCAGGAACTCGCTACGCGTGGCCAACAATTCGTCGAGCTCTTGCAGCAGGTCCAGAAAACGCTGCGCGGCGAGATCGAAGGCCGGGGCGTCTTTGGCCTGCCAAGCTTTGATGACCTGCCGATGCAAAACGGAAGCGTGGCCGGACAGGGCTTGCCGAGCGACGTTCGCCAGATCGTAGCGGTACGTGTCGGCGCTGCCCAGTTCGCTTGCGGCTTCCAGCAGGGAGCCCCACGCCGCGGCCAACTGGGGATTGCTGTGCCCCGCCCCTCCGCCAATCGTCGGCATGCGGTCGAAGATGGAACGATCACTCGCGGGGCCGCTGTAGGCGGTCGACATCAATGCTTGCCACGCTCGGACGGCATCGGCGCTTGCTCGGCCGTAACGGTGATGGGCGTACTGCTCGATCCACGTCTCTAAATCCACGGGCTCGTCGCGCCAAGCCACCGCGAACATCAGATCGAGTACCGCAGGGTCGTATCCCAAACCCTCGTTGACAAATCCCAGGCCGACCAGCTGGCCGCTGTTCCGATCACGGCGTGCGGCGGGCAGGTCGGCGGCAATCTTGTTCAGCGGCCCGCCCAGAAAGACCGTGTTGCCGAAATTCTGGATGTTGCACCACAACCACGGCTTGCCGCAGAATGCCTCGGTTTCGTTCCACATCGGCCGGGATTCGCAGAACAAGTCCAGGACAGCCATCCGCTCGTTGGGCACGGCATCCAGGAACGCCTTGATCCGTGGCTGCGTCCAGAAGCTACGATTGAACATGAACGCCCAGCCTTGCAGGATCCATACGGCCTTCGGGTCGCTGTCGATCATGCCTTGGTAGATCGCGCGGCTCAACCGATCCAGGTACTCCAGATCGCCGCTGGGCGGCGTCATTTCGATGAACGTGTCCGCGGCGTACAGGTGATCGGTGCCGAACCGTTTGGTCTGCTCTTCCAGGAACAGCTGCGCGACGCGGGCAAACAGCGGATCGAGTGGGTCCAGCAAGTGCGTCTGCCACTCAATCCATTGGATGCGGTGCAGTTTGGCATCGGGAAACTTCGCCGCGACGGCTGCCGGCACGTGGCCGGTGAATCCCTGCAACACGGGCGTCATGCCCAAGTCGCGCTGACGCGCCAGGATCTTCTTCTGAAGTTCCTCGTGACGTTCGATCCAGCTGGGAGGCAAGGGCCCGCCCCAGCCGTCCAGACAGCCCATCCATTGAAAGGGCAGAAACGGCGGGCCGGCCAGAAACGCGGCGATCTCCGCGCCGTTCATCCCCAACCGCTTGCAGACCGCCTGCCAGACCGCTTCCTGACCAGTCACGGCCAGCGGCATGTTCACGCCGTGCAAGGCCATCCAGTCGATCAGCTCCTGCCACTGGTCCCAGTCCCACCACGGCAGCGAATAGCCGAAGCAACAGTAGTTCAAGAAGTAGCGGTATCGCGTCCAGGTGACCTGTCGGACTTTTTGTGTCACCGCCGGCAGCGGGTCGGGCAAATTCAGTTGGCGGCCGTGCAGCGAGACGTGGCAATGGCAGAAGTGATTGAGATACCAGTTCAGCCCTGTCGCCATGGAAACGCCCGTATTGCCGCGAATCAGCACGCGATCGCCTCGGGATTCGATCTCGAACACATCCCGGCCGTATTCCGTCGGCAAAACCTCGAATTCAAACCGCTCCGCGTGCTGGGGCAGCAGCCGCTGCAGCAACCCGCGGGCGGCGGTGGGCGCGCTGGCGTCCACGCGTCCCGGCCAGCGCAGCGGACTACGGTCGAGCGGACGGAAGTTGACTTCGGCGGCCCGGAGGCGTTGCAGATGGGCGTCGAGTCGAATCAGGAACACGTCGAAACTGCGATCCTTGACGGGCGACCAGAGCACCTCGGCCAAGGCGCAGGCGCGCGGGTACGCCATGTACTGCAGCTGTTTCGCGTCCGCGATGTACTCGCTCCACAACTGGGCCTGGGCGCCCAGCACATGTTCGGCCTGTTCGGCCGTCAACGCCGCTGGCACGGGCTCATACCGATAGACGCGTTCCAGCGGGAGATCTCCGCCGATCGCCAGCGGCTCGGATTCGCGCGGACCCTGGTAGTAGTCGAAGTAGGTGTGCGACGTCGGGGCCATGATCACGTCGTGGCCGGACTGGGCCGCAGCGATCCCGCCCTGCTCGCCTCGCCAGTTCATTACGGCGGCGCCCGGCGCCAGCCCGCCGTCCAGAATCTCGTCCCAACCGACCAGCCGCCGACCGTGTTCGCTCAAAAAGGCGTCGATCTGCTGGGTGAACCACGCCTGCAGTTCCGCCTCGTTCTGCAGCCCGTGCTCGCGGATCAGCTGCTGGATCTCCTCGCTGGCTTTCCACTGAGTCTTGATCGCCTCGTCGCCGCCGATGTGGACGTAGCGGCTGGGAAACAGTTCCATGATTTCCGTCAGTACGTCTTTACAGAAAGCGATCGTCCGGGGCCGAGGCGCGAGGATGTCTTCGCTGATGCCCCAACGCGTCCAGGGGCTGATGCCCTGTTGCTTATCGGGAAAGACTCCCAACTCCGGGTACGCCGCAATCGCCGACCGCGCGTGGCCGGGCATTTCGATTTCCGGCACGATCGTGACGTAACGCTCGGCGGCGTAACGCACCAGCTCGCGGATGTCGTCTTGGCTGTAGAAACCGCCGTGACGTTGGCCGTCGAACTTCCACGGCCGCTGGCTGTAATGTCCGACCAGCGTTTCATCGCGCCAGGCGCCGATTTCGGTCAGCTTGGGGTACTTTTTGATCTCGATCCGCCAGCCCTGGTCGTCGGTCAGATGTATCTGCAAGCGATTGAACTTGTGCAGAGCCATCGCATCGATGAACCGCAGCACGTCATCTTTTGGCAGAAAGTGGCGTGCCGGATCGATCAACAGCCCCCGCCAGGCGAACCGCGGCCGGTCCGTGATCCGAACACAGGGCACGGACCACTCGATGCCGTCGGCTCGTTGCCGGCCGCAGACCTGGGGTGGGAGCAGTTGCCGCAGGGTCTGGATGCCGTAGAACAGGCCGGCCGGCTCTGCAGCGCGAATGTCGATCCGCTGGGGTGCGACTTGCAGCGTGTATCCTTCGGGACCGAGTTCGCCGAGCAGGGCGTCGTCCAGCGCGAGCAAGATCAACGCCGCATCCGCAGGCTCGGCTTCCGTCAGTTTCAGTTCAAAACCCAGTGCCGGCGCCAAGGCGGCGATCAGCTTGCGAGCTTCCGTGACCGCCGGCCCAACCGCCCGGACCGGCGTGTCGGCGGTCAGCCGGAACTGCCCTTCGCGGACTTGCAACGAGACCGGCTCGGGGATCAAGAACACGTCCGCACCACGCGGCGGAGGTGATTCGGCGCCGCATGCAGCGGCAAGGCTTGCCACGCACAACCAGGCAAACAGGAAGTATCTCAGCATGGTGAAGCTCCTCATGACCACGATTTCGCTGGAGTTCACGCTTCAGCGTGTCTTATGTGGCGGGGCACGCCCCGCCCAACACGCTGAAGCGTGAACTCCAACAAACGCAGAACCCCGGGAAAGTCGCACCGAGGATCGGGGGAATTACCAACCAACCGCCGCGTCCGCCGCACCGGCCGTTTAATCCCTCGCCGATCCGCTCGCGCGCGGCGCCACGAAGAACCGCTCGTCGATCTGCTGCCGGCCGCGATCTGCGTAGAACTGGACCAGCTTGGCCCGCAGTTCGCGCGGCGTCAACTGGCCCTCGGCACGCTGGCGGGCCAATTCGGAGTGCTGTTTGCGGTAGGTTTGGATGCGTTCGAGTTGCTCCGGCGTGTACTGTTTGGCGCTGTCCGCGTCCAATGCTCCGGCCAGCAGCGCGCCGTAGGCGGCCGCGAACTCGTTCAGGTTCTCCTCGGCGACTTCATCCAGCGTTTCGATCACCGCGGCGGTGCGGGCCGCCGCTTCGAGGTCCATGCGGGCGTTGACGTCGGCGGCCCGCGCCAAGGCGTTGGCCAACCACGGGCTGGTCTTGGCCATCGCGCCCAGCTTCTCCCGCAAGGCTTGGAAAGCATCCGGCGACGGCGTCAAGGTCTTGTGGATCATGCGGTCGGCGAAGTGGTCAAAGACCGCCTCTTGTACCTCCCGCCCCGGATCGTACACCGGCTCGCGGCGTCCCACGATCTGCAAGTGCGGCGAGAACAGGGCTCCGGTGGGCGAGAGAAAATCCTGGCCGAAGGACAGCCCCAACTGCTTGAGATTGCTCGCCATATTGCCCCCGGCCACCGACTCGGTGATCGGAAAGAACTCTTCGCGCGGCCGCGATGCCGGCAGGGTACACGTCAGCAAGAACCCGGCGCAGTAGGTGTGGACCAACGCCCCGCGCAGCGGTTTGCCGCGCAGCGCCGTCACGCGGCTGGTCTCGAACTGCAGATCGAACTGCGATTCATTCCCGATCATGTCGGCCGCGGCCTGTCCCAGGATGCGGCCGACTTCGGCGTCCTCGTGCCGCAGGAAGACGTAGTGCAGCGTCCGCGAGAGAAAGACCTCGACGGGCGTGGCCGGGATCCGCGCGCCGCGTTCCGGCAAGTCGACAATCACGAACCGGCGGATGCCGTCTTCGCATTGTTCGACGGCCACCACGCCCACGTGCGTGAACAAGCCGGGCGACAGGTCCGTGAACAGGTTGTACGGCGAGGGATTGCGCATCAGCAGCCAGTCGCCGGGGCGCAGCTCCATCGGCCCCAACCGCAAACGGTCCCCTTCGATGCCACGCTCCATCCGGCGCTGCAGCCATGCCAGCAGATCGCGGTGATAGGCGACCAGGTGTTCTGGTAGATCGGCCTCGCGAACCCGCGTCAGGATTTCGTGCAATTCTTCGGCCAAGATAGGCGGTTTCGGCTGGTCCGCGTCGCCGCCGGGACGCGGCTTCTGCGGCAGGCCCAAACGATGAATCAACTCGGCGGCGATCACCACCAGAGACGCGTTCTTCTCCGCCCGAAGGAACGCCGCCACATACGGCAGCAGATCGTAATGCTGCGTCGCCAGGATCAGGTTCAGCAACTGGTACTTCTCTTGCGTCGTGTACGGCGGGGCGCCGCTGCCCGCAGGCGGGTCGAACAGCATGTACGACATCACCTCGGCCCCGACAGTGGCTCGTTTCTCGCTGAGCAGATCCAGCAACCGACGGAACTGCTGAGGCTGAGCGTCCAAGTGATACGCCGCCACCTCGATGGCCTCCCGCGCGGCGGTGTGCAGTCGGCCGGTCAAGTCGATCAATTGCGCTGCCGAGCGCAAGTAGAGCTGTAACTGTTCGTGCCGATCGTCGCCAGCCGGCAGTTTCGCAAAGGCGACCCGCAGCGCGAAGATTTGCTCCAAGCTCCGCCCGGCTTCCTGCTTGGCGTCCAACAGCCGCCGGATCGAAGCCAGGATCTCCTGCGGCGAGTCTTCGGGCAGTCGCTGCGCGGCCGCCCAGCGTTCGACGGCGGCAGCCGTGGCCGTCAGGCGTTCCAGCTGTGTGGGGGAGAACTGAGCCGGAGAGGTCGGTGTCTGGGAGCGAAGCTCCGCGGTGGGATCGCGTTCGGCCGCTGCAGCCGGCGGCCCGGCGATCAGCCCCAGAGCAGGCAACCAGACGATGGTCAACAGGGCGACGCGCATGGTCGACTCGGGGGGTTGTGAGGTCAGACGAACCACGACACGGCGACCAAAATCGCCACGATGATGAGCATAAAACCGACGATCCACACGGCGGTATGGTAAGCATGCATCAGAATGGGTTTGAGGAGTTCGTGCCGCGTCGCCCCGTACACCAAGCTGATCGCGAGGACGATTGGGATCGCGTACCACAACAACATCGTCCCACTGGCCAATAGCGGATCGAACACTCGCCGGCTCCAAACGCAAAAGAAGGAAGGGTGCGGACAACTTGCCCGCTGCCTTAGACTTTAGCACGGCGGGGGCGATGGAAACAAGGGCCACTGGCGATGTATCGGGCTCCACGGCTCCCGGGGCTCAGATGTACAGAATTCAAAATTGGCGGGCAAACCGCACCACGATGGCAATGACGCCGGACCGCCAATTTTGAATTCTGTACGTCGGAGCCCTTTATTTGCGTCCAGAGTTCGCGGTAGGCATCTGCGCGAGGGGGCTGGCAGATGCTATCATGGGCCAGGTTCGGAAGCACGCCTCGACCGACAACCCACAGTGTCCGGCTGGAGTACAGCCCTTGGGGGCTGACCGGACAGGCTGAAGCCTGCACTCCAACCGGACTTGCAGCCGCGCTAGGAGATTCCCAACGTGAACCATTTTGCCGATCGGCTGATCGCCGCGATCCGACGTTGCCGAAACCCCGTGCTCGTGGGTTTGGATCCCCGCGCGGACAGTCTGCCCCAAGGACTGCTGGCCGCGGGCGCGGACGACCTGCAAGCGGTGGCCGATGCCTACCGCAAGTTCTGCTATGGCGTGATCGACGTGGTGGCTCCGCTGGTCCCGATCGTCAAACCGCAGGCCGCGTTTTTCGAGGAACTGGGCCCCGCGGGCATGTTGGTGCTGGCCGACGTGATGCGTTATGCCCGCGACCGCGGGCTGCTGGTGCTGCTGGACGGCAAGCGAAATGACATCGGTTCGACGGCGACGGCTTACGCCCGGGGCTACCTGGGTGCGCCGCCGGTCAGTCCCTGGGGAGCCGACGCCGTGACCGTCAGCCCCTATTTGGGAGACGACAGCCTCGAGCCGTTTGTCCAGGTGGCCCGGCAGCGCGGCGCCGGCGTGTTTGTGCTGGTCAAGACCTCGAATCCCGGCGGCAAGCTTTTCCAAGACTTGACCGCCGACGGACGCCCCCTGTACCAGCACGTCGCCGCCTTGGTCGAGAAGCTGGCGAGCGAAACCCGAGGCGACGGCGGCTACGGCGCCGTGGGCGCCGTGACCGGCGCGACTTACCCGCAGCAGTTATCGGAACTGCGTGGTCTGATGCCGCACAGCTGGTTTCTCGTGCCGGGCTACGGAGCCCAAGGCGGCACGGCCCGCGACGCGGCCGGGGCCTTTGACGCCCAAGGACTGGGCGCGATCGTCAACAGCTCGCGGGCGATCATTTTTGCCCACTCGCGAAAGGCGTACCGCGACCAATTTGGCGACGCCCGCTGGCAGGCGGCCGTCGAAGCCGCGACGCGAGACATGATCGCCGAATTGGGCAGCGAAACGCCCGCCGGCAGACTGAATTAAGACCTTCAACTTTCCCTGGAGTACCCCGATGACGACGTCCGAGATCAAGAATTTCCTGGAAATCCCCTACGACAAACTCGAAGAACTGAACCTGGAGGCCAAAAGCAAAGTCCTCTGCCGAACGCCGGCCGGCAAGTTGCAAGAGCACTACATCCGCTACCTGAGCGACGAGAAGCGGCTCAAGGCGGTGACGGTTTGCTTCTCGGATCTGGAAGGCCGCTTCCACATGCTGGACTATGACAAGCGGTTCCTGCTCAAGTCGTCCGACAACCTAACCTTCGACGGCTCGTCCATCCGCGGCTTCTCCCAGGTCCGCGAATCCGACTTGCGTCTGGAAATCGACTGGGGCAGCTTCCGCTGGCTGCCTTCCGACGTGTTCGGTCCCGGCAAGGTGCTGGTCTTCGGCTTGATCAAGGACCGGGACGGCGCCAGCTACCCGGCGGACATGCGCGGCCAGCTGAAAGCATTGGCCGACGAACTGTTGGCTCGGGACGGGATGGTGGCCAACTTGTCCGTCGAATGCGAAGGGTTCGTGTTCGAGGGACTCAATGCGGAGCAGAACTACCTGGCCGCGCAAGGCTTCCAACTGGTCTCCAGCGGCGGGTATTTCAGTTCGCTGCCCAAGGACACGCTGAAGCTGTTCATCGACGGCTTGGCCGAGGCCCAGCGGGCGTTGGGATTCGAGAACGAGAAGGACCATCCGGAAGTTGCGCCTTCGCAGTTTGAGCTGAACTACCGCTACTGCGATGCTCTGTTGGCGGCGGACCAGTTGCAGTTGTACAAGCTGACGGCCCGGCAGGTTGCCGCCAATATGGGGCTGACGGCCAGCTTCCTGCCCAAGCCGATCAGCGGCATCAACGGCAGCGGTATGCACTGCAACCTGTCCCTGGCTCAGGACGGCAGGAATCTTTTCCACTTGCCGGGCGGTGAAGACGGAATGTCGCCCCTGGCCTGGAACTTCGTCGACCGGTTGCTGCACAATGCCAATGATATCTGCCTGATCCTCAACTCCAGCGTGAATGCCTACCGGCGGTTGGACCCGCACTTCGAGGCCCCGAACCAGATCAAAGCCTCGGCCGTCGACCGCACGTCGATGGTGCGGATCCCGTTGGGCAACGAGCACACGGCCCGCATCGAAATGCGCGCCGTCGCGCCCGACGCGAATCCCTACCTGGCGTTCTACGCGCTTTTGTGGACCGGGCTGAAAGGACCGCTGCCCGAGGAACTGACTCCCGAACAACGGAAGACGCGCGCCAGCTTCCTGCCGGACAACATCTACGACGCGATCGAGTTGTTCGAATCCAGCCATTTCGTCACGCAGATGCTGGGGCCGCGCACCCAAGAGCGGTTCGTGGAACGGAAGCTGGCCGCCGCCCACCGTTCGCCGCGGGAACTGGGCAACGTCGTCAAGACGACCGAGGTCCGCTTCCACCACGAGGTCACCAACCAGTACCTGTGGAGCCAGTTTTGATCCGGCCGCGGTCCGCGATTCAGGCAACTCGACATCTGCGTTGTTACCTATCCAATCGAGGCACTTTGAGTGCCTCAAAAACACCGGCGCCCACTCGCATGAAGACACACCGTTTCCAATTCGCATTCCCGAGCCTTTACTTGTTCGCGGTGTCCGTCGGTCTGGCGTACTCCGCCCAGGCCGCCGAGTCCCGGCCGAATGTCCTGTTCATCGCCTCGGACGACATGCGGCCGCAATTGGGCTGTTACGGAGACCGACTTGTCAAATCGCCCAACCTGGACCGCTTGGCGGCCCGCTCTCTGGTGTTCGACCGCGCTTTTTGCCAGCAGGCGTTGTGTTCGCCTTCGCGGATTTCGCTGTTGACCGGGCGGCATCCGTGGACGACGCGCATCTACCAGATTGGTCCCTTCTTGCGTGAGACCATGCCCGACGTGGTGACGCTGCCGCAGCATTTCAAGGACCGGGGCTACTTCACGCGCAGCCTGGGCAAGATCTATCACGTCGGCATCGACGATCCGGCTTCTTGGACCGTGCCCCCGTGGCACTCGAAGAAGCCGCGTTACGGGGCAGAGGGCAGCGCGGCCGTCGAAAAGCGGCGGCAGGAGTTTCTGGCCAGCGGCGAACCAATTCCCAAGCAAGGCGAGAACGCTCCGTTCTACGGCGGCCCGGCGTTCGAGGCGCCGGACTTGGCCGACGACGACCTGCTGGACGGCGACACGGCGTGCGAAGCGTTGGTGGCGATGCGCGAGTTGGCAGCCAAACCCGAGCAGCCGTTTTTCCTGGCCGTAGGCTTTGCCAACCCGCACGTTCCGTGGGTCGCGCCCAAGAAGTACTTTGACTTGTATCGCGTGGACGATCTCCCGCTGCCCGACAACCGCTATCCGCCGCGGAACGCACCGGCCTTTGCCGCCACCAGCGGCGCGGATTTCTTCTGGTACGGCAACGTGCCCAAGGACCGGAACATCACGCCCGACTTTGGCCGCCAGTGCCTGCAGGGCTACTTGGCCGCCATCAGTTACGTGGACGCCTGCGTGGGCCGCTTGCTGGATGAACTCGATCGCCTGAAGCTGAGCGACAACACGATCATCGTCTTCTGGGGCGATCACGGCTACTACATGGGCGAGCACAACTGGTGGGGCGCCAAGCACAACAACTACGAAGGCGCCACCCGGGCCCCGTTGATGATCGCCGTGCCCGGCCAAAGGACTGCCGGCCAGCACAGCCCGGCGCTGGTCGAGTTTGTGGACATCTACCCGTCGCTGGTGGAACTGTGCCGCCTGCCTCCGCCCGCGGATGCCGCCGGCTTGGAAGGCAAGAGCTTCGCACCGCTGCTGACCGATCCGAATCTGCCCTGGAAACCGGCCGCGTTCAGCGAGTATCCCAAAGGCGGCTACCAGGGGACCGCGATGCGCACCGACCGCTACCGCTACGTCCGCTGGATGGACAAGCAAGGCCGAGTGGCCGCCGAGGAACTGTACGATCACCAGGCCGACCCCGCCGAAAATGAAAACCGGGCAGGTAAGTTTGAGAACCGGGCGCTGCTCGAACAACTAGCCAAGCAGATGGGCGAATTGGCAAAGTTCGTTGCGCCCGAGCCGCCGCAGCCGAAAGCCCCGCGGAAGCGAAAGTCACTCTGATCCGCCCGCCAGGGAGCCTGCTGCAAAAAGTGGTGTATTGATCGCGGATTTCGGGCCCCTGCCGAGCTTGCTCGGTAGAGTCCCTGATTCTGCACTAGAGCCGGCGCCCCAGCCACACTCCTCGTTTCCCCCGCCGCCGCTTCGCGGCGGCGGGGGAAATGTGGGGACGCTTCGTTGGGACGGGTTCGTGCAGAATCACCGCTTCCACCGGGCAAGCTCGGCGGGGAGTCTCGAACATCGGGCACTTATTCCTGCCACCGTTGCTACGTGTTCTGGATGTCGAAACCACTGACGCCGGCCCGCCGCATTGTCGGGCGCCGTACGTGGCGGGATGCCCGCGACGACGCTACAATGCGGGAACGCAACTCCAGCCAGCGAAGTTCAAGGTTGCTTGCCATGCCGGTTCACGATTGGACCCGAGTGACTGCGGGGACTTTTCACCATTTTCACCAAGCGTGGATTACGGCGTTGAGCGATGCCCTGAACGCAGGCCTGCTGCCCGACGGCTATTGCGCATTGGCGGAGTTGGTTGCCGGTCGCCCGCATCCCGATGTGCTAGCGCTCGAAGAATTCGAAGGTTCCAGCGGTTGGCCGGAACGGAATGCAGGGGGCGACGCCGGAGTGGCGGTCGCGGAGCATCCGCCCAAGGTCCGGTACACGCTGGAGGCCGAGTCGACGATCTACGCGGCCAAAGCGGACCGAGTGGCCCTCTACCACACTTCGGGAGACCGCGTGGTGGCTTTCCTGGAGATCGTGTCGCCGGGAAATAAGCACAGTCAACTGGCCGTCCGGCAACTGTTGGAAAAACTGGCCAACGCTTTGGAGCAAGGCCGGCATCTGTTGGTGATCGACTTGCACCCACCCGGCCGCCACGATCCGGACGGTCTGCATGCCGCATTCTGGGGCGCGACGCCGGGGGTGACCCCGGACCAGCTGCTGAGCCTCGCCGCGTACCGGGCGGATACGTGTCCCACGGCGTATTTCGAGCCGTTGGCCACGGGCGATATCCTGCCCGACATGCCGCTGTTTCTCACGCCCGACCGGTACATCAACGTCCCGCTCGAAGCGACCTATCAAACCGCCTGGCACGGCGTTCCCCAACGCTGGAAACGCGTGATTCTGGGAGAAGAAGCGTGACGCCCGCCCCTGTAAAGGTGCGATCTTCTGGGAAATTGGCGGGATCGTGTCGTGTTGGAGTTCACGCTTTAGCGTGCCCAGCCCGTCGAAAACGGCACGCTGAAGCGTGAACTCCAGCGAGGTTGGCCCCCCTTACAAACGGGCGTGGCACACCCTACTCCCCGACTCCGTAGAATGCGGCCACGGGCAGTCCTGTATCGCGTGCCACGGCAGCGGCGATTCGATCAACCTGATCGTCCGACAGCGCTGCGACACTGCTCTTGGCGGGGCGGCGGGCGATGGTGTAGATCTGGATCAGGCTTAACCGGCCTCCGGCGGCGGTGATTTCGCACAGCCGCTGACAGAATGCCTGGATTTCGTCGCCGGGGGGCGGCTCGCCGCCGATCTGCATCCACAGCGACTGGATGACCAACGGCCGGAAGCGCGCGGCCTGCGTGATGTTCTCCAGGATGCGGCTGAGCGGGACGGGCGAGCGATCGACGAGCCGGAAATAGGCTTCGGTCCCCGCGTCCAGCTTGGCCCAGATCTCGCCTTGGTTGCGATCCAGGATTTCCAGGCCGCGCTGCACGTGCCCGCGGTGGAACCGGCTGGCGTTGGTGATCAGCACCATCTTCACGTCGTCCAAGCCGTGCCGGCGTTTGACCTCGGCGCACGCGGCGATGATCTCGGGAAAGTTCTTGTGAGTCGTCGGCTCGCCGTCGCCGGAGAAAGCGATGTCGTTCAGCCGCCGTAGCTCCGGGGGCACCGAGCGAAATTTTTCCGTTTCATAAAGCTGTCCGGATGCCGTGATCGCCAGCAAGGCGTCCAACTCGACCAGCAGCTGATCCAATTCGACAAACCGCGTGTCGCCCGCCACGGTCCGATCCACCTGGCAGTAAATGCAATCGAAATTGCAGATCTTGTCGGGATTCAGATTGACGCCGATCGACAGGCCGCGGCTGCGCCGGCTGAGGACCGGGTAGACGAACCGGTTGCCTTCGAACCGCCGTTCGTGCTGGACGTGCAGGGGCGTCGTGGACATAGCGTTTTCGATAAGAAAAGGCGGGCCCGAATCACGGGTCCGCCTGGATGTCGTCGGGTTTGGTTTAGTTCGTGGAATCCGGTCTCGGAGCGAACGGTCCACGTGAGGTGGACGGCGGTCCGCCGCTGCCCGTCAAACTTCCTTGGCGTTGATCCAAGGCATCAGGCCGCGCAGCCGCTTCCCGACTTCTTCGATCAGCAGTTTCTGCTCGTGCCTCCGGTGGGCCTTGAACACCGGGGCCCCGGCCTTGTTTTCCAGGATCCACTCGCGGGCAAATTCGCCGCTTTGGATTTCCTTGAGGATCTTCTTCATCTCCGCACGAGTCTGTTCGTTGACGATTCGCGGACCGCGCGAGTAGTCACCGTATTCCGCCGTGTTCGAGACGCTGTATCGCATGTAGCTCAATCCGCCCTGGTAGAACAAGTCGACGATCAGCTTCAGTTCGTGCAAGCACTCGAAGAAAGCCATTTCCGGCTGATAGCCGGCTTCGACCAGTGTATCAAAGGCTGCCTTGACCAACTCGCTCACGCCGCCGCACAACACCACCTGTTCGCCGAACAAGTCGGTCTCGGTTTCTTCCGCAAACGACGTCTGGATCACGCCGCCGCGCGTGCCGCCGATGCCCTTGGCATAGGCCAGGCCCAAGGCCAGCGTTTCTTCCGAAGCGCCGGCGCCGACGGCGATCAAACAGGGCACGCCGCCGCCTTTCTCGAATTCGCTGCGGACCAAGTGGCCAGGGCCTTTGGGGGCCACGAGCAAGGTATCGACGCCGGGAGGCGGCTCGACTTGACCATAATGGATGTTGAAGCCGTGCGAGCACATCAGCACATTGCCCGGCTGGAGGTTGGGGCGGACGTGGTTGCGGTAAATGTCGCCCTGCAGTTCATCCGGCAGCAGGATGTTAATCAGATCGCCCCGTTTCGTCGCTTCTTCGATGTTCAAGGGCTGAAAACCGTGCGACACGGCCAAGTCATAGTTCTTGGTGCCCGGCAACTCGCTGATCACGACCTGACAGCCGCTGTCCCGCAGGTTCAATGCTTGCGCGTGCCCCTGGGAACCATAACCCAAAATGGCGATCGTCTTGCCTTTGAGCAACGAGAGATCGGCGTCTTTGTCGTAAAAAATCTTGGCGGCCATGGGTGTTGTTAACTCCTTGGATTGAAGTAATTGGCTGTCTGGACATGCTCGCTGCCGCCCGCGTTAGGGCGCCGCGCCGTTCGAATCCTCTTTCATCGCGGCCGCGCTGCGGACCATGGCGATGCGGCCGCTGCGGACCAGTTCGATAATGCCGAACGGACGCATCCGCTCGATGAACGCCTGGACTTTGTTCTCGCGTCCGGAGATTTCGATCATCACCTGGTCTTCGCCCACGTCGACGATGCGGCCACGGAAGATCTCTACCAACTCGCGGACTTCGCTGCGCTGCACGCCGGTCGACGTCTTGACCTTGATCAGCATCAAGTCGCGTTCGACATAGACCTGGCTGCCGATGTCCTCCACGCGGACGACCGTGACGATTTTTTCCAGCTGTTTGCGGACCTGCTCCAGAACCCGGTCGTCGCCCACAATCACAACGGTCATGCGGGACAGATTGGGATCCTCGGTCTCGCCGACAGCCAGCGAGTCGATATTGTAGCCGCGTGAGGCCAGCATTCCGGAAATGTGCGCCAACACACCGGGCACATTTTGCACGATCGCGGACAGGACGTGACGCATGGCTGAGGTTATCTCCAGCGAGATTTGGGAAAGATCGGATGATAATCTGAGCGATGAGGATCAGCAAGGGGCGTGCCGCTGGGACCATGCGGCGTTTTTGTTAGCGGAGCGGCGCAAGCCGCCCGGTTTTCCGACCGTAATACCGGACGGCTCGCGCCGTGCCGCTACAAAGTAAGTGGCACTGCGCCTTGCCGCTCACTTGGCACGTATGCCGAGGCGTCGGCGGGGCTACCCCCAAAACTGCCACCAGGCGCGTCGCTGTTTTTTCATCGCTTCCAGCTTGCTCCGGCCGACCACGCCTGTCGCACGTGCATTATGGAGTTGCTGAGGACTATAGCTGGCATGAGTCAGATCGGCTTTCAGCAGATTTGCGCCGTCCAAACTGGCCTTGGCCAGTTCCGCATACCGCAAAACGGCTCCCTCCAGTTTTGTCCCACGCAGGTCCGTTTCGGATAGATCGGCGTTGGAAAAGTTGCCGCGGGCGTCCGCGACGCTCATGTCGCACTTCGTGAGTTTCGAGCCCGTGAAATCGCAATGCGGCAGCTTGGCATACCGGAAGATGCTCCCGCTGAAGTTGGCGTTGTGGGCGTGGGTTCCTTCCAGGACCGCTTCGGTAAAGTCGGCGCCGGTGCATTCCACGCCGTCCAGATTGGCGAACGCCAGACTGCACTCGTAGAAATTCGCGCCATTCAACTTGGCGTTGGTCAAATCGGCTTGGCGGAGGTCCGTGCTGCGGAAGTTGGCCTTGGTCAGGTTCAATCCCGCCAGATTCGCGCCGGCCAGTTTGAGTCCGGACAGGACGGCGCCCTCGAGCGTGTCCGCATCCAGCCGGTGCAGTACTTGTCCCGAAGATCGGTGTTTGATTTCAATCACGGCTTCATCCTTCGACCTGGCATCACTTGTCCCGGCGTTTGAGCATGGTGACTTCGTTGCCCTGCGCGTTGAACGTCACTTTGTTCATAAAGGTCTGCATCAGCAGTAGCCCGCGGCCGCCCTCGTTCTCCAGCGTCTCCGGATCGCCCCGCCCGGGCAGCTTGGACACGTCGAAGCCCGGTCCTTCGTCGCGGACCGTGAAACTTGCTTCTTCGGGGGACATCCGCACGTCCAGATAGATCTTGCGGTCGCAATAGGGAGCCTGCGACAGGCGTTGTTCGACCAGGCCGGCTGTCGGCGGTTCCTGGACCAACAGCTCGCGCGTGGTCCGCATCTGCGCAGGGGAAATCTCCAAGTTGCCGCGGTACAGGGCGTTTAGCAATGCGTGTTCGATCGCCAGTCCCACCCGGAGCCGGCCCGTTGAGTCGCAGAGCTTCATCCCCATCATCATCTGCAGCAGCAAATCGATCAGCGGATCGACCAGCGCGACGTCGTTCGACAGCTGGAAAGAAAATTCGTTGCGTGTCAGGCAGCCCAGCAGCCGTTCGTAGCTGCGGTTGACGTGCGAGACGTGCAAGACTTGCGCGATTTCGTCCGCCAGCCGTAAACCCACCTGCGACTTGGGCACGTACCCCGCGGCGCCGTCCTCGAGCGCCTCGATCGCAATGGCGTCCGTCCCTTGACTGGTCATCAAAATAACGGGCACCTCCGAATGGTGGACCCGAATCGCCCGCACCAACTGGAGACCGTCCATCAACGGCATGACCATGTCGGTCAGCACCAAATCGACGCCGGGTCCGCTCCGCAACCGCTGGAGCGCCTCGCGTCCATTGCCGACGACATCGACTTCGTAGTTGGCTTCTTCCAGCAAGCCGCGGATCTGCACGGCCTGCGTCGCGCTGTCTTCTGCGACTAGTATCCTGGTCATGGCAGGGCTTCCGAAGGTTACTGCTGACTGTTACGTTCCACTCAACCGTTTGATGCGGACGCTGCGGAACTCGACGGGGTCGGAGTGGCCGGCAAAGCCGAAATGGCCCTGCGCCCGGTCTTTTCCGGGATGCGGCGAACTGTGCATGTACTCGGTCACCTGACTGAGGTCCGCGTCCAGGATGACGTTGCCGTTCAGCTCGACCTTGATCCGTGAACCATTCACCGTCACTTCCTGGAAATTCCACTGGCCCGTGGGCCGCAGATAGCCTCGCTGGGCTGGCACCATTCCGTAGGCCGAGCCGTGATACTGGCGGACGTCCAGCGTCGCGTACTTGGGATGCTCCGAATCCAGCACCTGCAATTCGCACATGCCGGCATAGGCCGTGTCGCCCGATCCGGGATAGCGAATCGCCAAGCCATTGTTGCCGCCCGGCGGCAGTTTGAATTCTAAGCGAACCACAAAGTTGTCATATTCGTCCTGCGTGTAGATCGTGCCACCCTTGCCGGGCTTGCAAACAATCGCGCCGTCGCGGATTTCATAGTTCTCCACCGGCCCCGCCCAACCACTGAAGTCCTGGCCGTTGAACACCGCCGCAAAGCCGTCTTCGCCGTGTTTCGCCAAGATGGCGTTGGCCTCGTCGGCAGGGATCTCGCGGACAAAGATGTTCCTCCAGCGAATCTCACCGCCGTGCGTCTGCAACTGGATGGGCCCTTGCGGAAAAAGCGGGCTGCTGCGGTCCCAGAAATTCTCCAAGGTGGCATGGTCGACCACCAGCTTGTCGTTCAAGTAGACGGTCGTTCGAGCGCCCAGCTGCAGGATCCGCATCCGATTCCACTCGCCGAACGGTTTGTCGGCCAGGACCAGGGGATCCTTGCCCGGAGCGCCGGCGCTGTTGTTCCACAGACCGCCGGATCCCTTGTCGGCACCGATGGCCCACTTGCCGCCCGCCTCGGTAAAGTCCCAGATCTGGACTTGCGGTGTCGCTTTGAGGTAAATCCCGCTGTCCGCCTGGGCCACCGTCTTGTAGTCAATCCAGAACTCGAAGTCGCGGAATTCACGGTCCGTGGTCAAGTAGACGCCGTGTCCATCGTTCACCAACTCGCCGTTCTCCACGCGCCAGTGCGTTTGAACGTCGGCCATGTCGGCTTCCCGTTTTGCGGTCCGTTCCTGGTCGCTCATGGCCCACAGCTTGCGCGGATCGAAATGCCCCAATCCATACCAGCCGCTCAAGTCGGTTCCGTTGAACAGTGCGACAAAACCTGCCGGAGGTTGATTCTGCTCTTGGGCAGCGGCAGGAGTTAGCCAGGAACAGCCGACAACGGCAAAGGCGAGCATGGCAAGGCGTGGCACAGTGTTGTCTCCTCGGTGCGAAGGGGCGCTGGTGTGGGAACTTCGCCAACATCGTAACCTTTCCGCACGCAACTTGCCAGCGTTTTTCCACTCCAACACCACAAAAATACCCATCCTTTGGTTGGGAGTGCATGGGCGGCTATCCTGCACGCCCTTGGCGGTGGCTCGTTTAACCGCGACCCAACGGGGAGCGCGCCGCCCACACGCTCCCCGTTGGGTCGCGGTTAAACGACGATCGACGAATGTGCCATCCTCAACCGCGCGCGGTATGGCAACAGAAAGGGCGTCCCTCTCGAGACGCCCTATGATCATGCCTTGCACAATCCCGCGTAGGACGGAACGCTATTCCGTCCGGGACGGTTTGGCAAACCGTCCTACACAGGAAACTTGTTACCGGTGGCTCACTGCTTCTTGATCTCAAAGCCCTTGGCGAAAGCCTTCTCACCAAACACCAATTGCGTCTGTTCGTCGGCACTGGCCTTGGTGACCTTGCCCTTGCAGTTGTTGCAGCAGAAGCAGGCCTTGACGCCAGCCACCTCGATGGCGGTCTCGGGATTCAGCTTGCCGCCGGTGAGCGGGCACTTGACCTGTTTCGCCTGCTTGGTGGCCACAAGCTGCTGATTGGCCTTGGCGGCAAACTTGGCCGTATCCTTCTTGAACGGTTCGACACAGCCCGGGCAGCAGAGGTAAACCTTGGCGCCCTGGTACTCGACCGAAGTCGATTCATCCGCCGCCTTGCCGGAGACCGGACAAGTCATCTTGGATTCGGCCTTCTTCTCGGCGGCCATCAGGCCCACGGAGATCACCAACAGAGCAACCGACGCGGCAAAAACGTTCTTCAACATAGCAATACCTTTTCCTTCCTCAGGAGAATTGACAAAACTCAAAACCATCCAGCAAAAACACAAAACGATTGAACTCAGATTCGGGCGCGCACGCGATCCGGCGGAGTCGATTCGAACCGCTGAATGCGGCTGGACACGGCCAATTAGGGTGTGCGCAATGCACTGCGTACTATCACGTCCGCACGCGGTTTGCGCCGATGCGGTCCAAGTCCGCAGGAATCGTCAAATCAGCCAGACGCAATGCCAGATGTGAATCGGCGGGCCCGTCGAGTCGACGCGCGGGTGTGAGGCGGCGGAGACAAGTCGGACTTGCATGCCGGTCCACGCCACCACGGCCGTACCGTGGAAGAACGGTTCGAATTCGTCGTGCCGGGGCAGTTCGCGACGCGGCGACCATCGCCAGCCCGACTGAATCAGTTTCAGCCGCCCGCACTCGCAATCGCTGCTGATTGTGGCGGCCCGGCGCTGATGCGGCGTGGTCGGCTCGGCAAGCGTGTCGTTCGTTTCGCGGTGACAGCTGCAGCAGCCGTATTGCGAGCGAACCTTACTCTGAACCGGGGCACGGCAACAGGGCGGCAAGTCCTTGTCCGCCGACTGGGCCGACGGACCGGGACACAGACACTTGCCCCGCACCAACGGTGGCGTTGCCAAAGCAAGGATCAGACAAACGGAAACAACTCGCACCATGCGAAGAATCCCAAATGGCCGATGTCTCGGCTGGATTTCCTAACGACGCAAAGATTATAAAGGTGGGGGCGGGAATTTTCAATTTGATTTGCCGGCTGCAGTCGCATTTGAATGCCCCGCGCACCTTGACGCATGCGACGAAAAACCATGCGCCGTTGTAGAGGGGAATGTCTTGTGCCGCGCGGCGTACTGGTGCCGCGAGGAATTGCGAGGATTCAATGCGTCCCTGGATTTTGGCGGAAACGACGTATTCCTACACTCAAGACCACCGCTACGAAGTGGCCGTGCTGCCACTGGGGGCCACGGAACCACACAATCTACATCTGCCCTATAGCACGGACACGTTGGAGGGCGACACGGTCGGGCGCGAAATCTGCTCCGCCGCTCACCAACGTGGGGCGAAAGTTGTATTGCTTCCAACGGTTCCCTACGGTACCCAGACGAACATGCGCCGGTTGCCGCTGGCCCTGAACGTCAACCCTTCCACGCTGTACCGTTTTGTCTCGGACCTGATCGATTCGTTGGCTGAGAGCGGCATACGCAAGATCCTGCTGCTGAACAGTCACGGCGGCAACGAATTGAAACCGCTGTTGCGGGAACTCAGCGGCCAGACGCCCGCCCACCTGTTCTTGTGCAACTGGTATAAGGCGCTGACCGACGAATACCACAAGATTTTTGCGCAGCCGGACGACCACGCCGGAGAAATGGAAACCTCGATCGCTCTGGCCTACTTCCCCGATTTGGTTCTGCGCAACGAGGATGGAAGCTTGGCCGCGGACGAAGGCCGCACGGCGCCGACGCGGTTCCACGCGGTGAACGAAGGCTGGGTCTCGATCACGCGCCCGTGGCATCTGCTGACGACCAACGCGGGTTCCGGGAATCCTCACGCCGCAACGGCGGAAAAGGGCCGCCGCCTGATGCAAGTGCTGGTCGACCGCTTGGCCACGTTCCTGGTGGAACTGTCGGAGGCCAAGTTGGACGAGCGGTTTCCCTTCTGAGGGCCGGTTGATTGACACCGGCCCGGACGGCACCTAAATTGACCTGAACCCAACCTGCTTTGCACCCCTCGTCCCACGAACAGGAGCCGCACGATGGAATCGAAGCCAAATCTTAGCCGCCGACGTTTTCTCCAACGCAGTGCCGCGGCGGGAGTGGCATTGGCCGCGCCGCTGGTGGTGCCGGGACGGGTGCTGGGCAAGGGCGCTGCCCCGCCGAGCGAACGGATCGTGCTGGGAGTGATCGGATATGGCGGACGGTGCGGGGCGATTCTGCCCCACTTCCTGATGTTCGACGACGTACAGTGCGTCGCCGTGTCCGACTGCCGGGCCGGTCGGCTGGCCGCGGCCAAGCAGGTCGTGGACAACCATAACGGCAACCAAGACTGCGCCGCCTCGGCCGACTTTCGCGAACTGCTGGCCCGCCGTGATATCGACGCCGTGCTGATCGCCACGGGCGACCGCTGGCACACGCCGCTGTCGATCCTGGCCGCCAAGTCGGGCAAGGACATCTACAGCGAGAAGCCCGTCTCGATGACCATCGGCGAGGGCCGGGCGCTGGTCGATACGATGACCCGTTACGGCACCGTCCACCAAACCGGCCACCAACGCCGCTCGGTGGGGTCCTACGCTTTTCAAGTCGAGATGGTCCGCAGTGGGAAGATCGGCAAAGTTCACACCGTCGTCTGCCAAGTGTGGGAAGGCCCCACGGTCGGCCTCGACAAGCCGCGCCCGGTGCCCGCAGGCTTCGACTACGACATGTGGCTCGGTCCCACGGCGTGGCATCCGTACACCGACGCTTACGTGAACGGGTGGAACTACTTCTGGGACACCGGCGCCGGGCCCGTGATCGGCATGGGCTGCCACTATACCGATATCGCCCAGTGGGGCTTGCAGCGAGACGACACCGGCCCCGTCAGCTTTGAAGGCACGGCCACGTGGAAGCGCGACGCCTTTAGCGAGACGCCCGTGACCGCCGACTGCTGCTGCACCTATGCCGACGGAGTAAAGATCGTCCTCCGCTCCAGCGGCGCGTTCCAGGACCGCTACATCCGGTTTGTCGGATCCGAGGGCTGGATCCAGGTGGACGATGAAACCAACGCGGTGACGGCCGAGCCCAAGTCGATCTTGCAGGCCAGGAATACATCGGCCCCCGGGTGGGCGCAAACGGGCGACCACGTGCGCAACTGGCTCGATTGCATCAAGTCCCGCAAGCCCACCATCTGCAACCCCGAAAGCGCTCACCGGGCCACGACCATCTGCCACGCGGTCAACATCGGCCTCCGCCTGGGCCGCTCGCTGAAGTGGGACCCGCAAGCCGAACGCTTCAGCGACGACGTTCAGGCAAACGCGATGCTGGTGCGCGCCATGCGGGCACCTTGGGCGGTGATCTGAATGGCCCATCGAGAAATCGTTAAACGCGTTGTGCGGACGACTCGCGTCAGCGCGGAGGAAGCTCAACGATTGAACGAAATCCGCCGACAGGCGATGGAGGATTTCCCGCCAGTGGAATCGCCGCCCGGAATCCCATCCAGGATTCGGGCCGCACGTCGAGCGAAGAAACTAACTTGGCACGCTGTGCCCCGGGCGGCAGGGTATTTATAACCACGTAGTGGTGACAGCACGTAGCCTTGGGCGTAAGCCCAAGGAACTCCGAGGAACGAGGGCCGTAGCCGCGAAGCGGCGCCAGCAGGTTGCTGCGGCAGAACTTGCTGTCGCCGCTTCGCGGCTAACGGTCGATCTTTCTTGCTATCTATCCTTGGGCTGACGCCCAAGGCTATGTGCTGCCATCGCTTCGCGACTACGAAACAGGGTGATTCCGCCCTCTCGCTGGCGCTTCAGACAGCTGTGCGCAACAATCCGATCAAGGCCAAGGCTTGGCTCCGCCCTGCCCTGCTGGGAAGCGATACGGGAGAGAGAGCCTGTCATGGCCAATCGCCCAACGAATGGGGACGCCAATCAGGGCTTCGGCCGGTACGCGACTCGGACGATTTCCTCGGCCTGCACAACCAGGGCATTCACGATTTGAACCCCGTCGCTCCCCAGCGGGACATCGAGCGCCATCCAGATATGTCCGCCGCTCCGGACCAGTCGCGGCGCGAGGTAAGACGCCTCGAGGCGGTCGCGGATGTCACAAAAGTGGCCCGTCGTCTTGTTGAATCGCGCCCAGATGGGCAACGCTGTGAAGCATTTTCTGACCGCGAATTGGGCGGAACGGAGTAGCCGCGTTCGCCAGAACGCGGGCCCAATGTCCCGAAAGCCCCGCATTCGGGCGAATGCGGCTACCAAAATGCTTCACAGCGTTGCCAGATGGGGCTGACCTTTTCCTCAAACGGCTCATGCCTAAACGGATCACGTACACCGATGCTGAAGCAAGACGGTGTTTCTTCGAATTGTTCGAGTTCCTTGCGGAACCGTGCGGACTCAACCCGTCCGAGTGCGGCCGGATCTTGTCCCGCCGGAAATCAGACCTCCGCAAACGCCACCACGTAGTTCTTGCCGAAATGCTTCGCGCATTTCGGGCAGGAGGTGTAGAAGAAGTACAGCTTCCGCATCTGCTTACCCTGGGATTCCACGTGCCGCACCATTTCCCGCGCCCACTTGCCGGCGTTGCGATACGGCCCCTCAAACACTTTCGTCAAGTAGTGCCCCGACAATTTCACCATTTCCGCATCGGGAACGTCCTTGGCGACGGCAAAGAAGTGTTCGCCACGCCAGGGCGAAGGGTCCGTGGACAGCATCAGGAATTCGTCGCTGGGTGCGGCCCCGGCTTTTTCGATCTTGCCCCACGTGCGTTTGATGACGGAACCGATATTCAACGGGATGTGCATAAAGTTCACCGTCGTGGCCCGCACAAACGGCCGGTCCCGAAACTCGAACTCTGCTCCGTCCCAGGGGGCCGGATCGAACGGCGGACAACAACCGGTCTCCGATCGGTCCATGTTCATCTTGGGAAGCGACTGTTTCATGGGATGCCTTTCAGGCAGTTTCGTAGGACGGCCTGCGGCCGCGACGGTCTTCGTTTAACGGCGAGCCGAAGGCGACTGCGTCTCAAATCGCCGGCGTCTTCGGCTTGCCGTCAAACGAGGAGAGGTAGCACTGGCGATAAGCACCATTATACTGGTTCCCGAAACCAGTATCAGGCCGGGCAGGTGTCCGGCGGAGTACGGCGGCCGCGTTGCCTTCTGGAGATCCTTGGCATGCAAAGCAATCCCACTCCTCACCGTCAGGGGCCAACTTGGAGCCTCGCCCTGGTTTTGCTCGCACTGTGCGGGCCGCGCGTTTCCGCGGCGGAAACCGTGGTTGGCCCCGATCCGCAACGCCCCAACGTTCTGCTGATCGTGTCCGACGACCAAGGCTATCACGACCTGGGCTGCTACGGCGCGACGGACGTCAAGACGCCGAACCTGGACCGGCTGGCCGCCGGCGGCGTGCGATTGACCAGCTTTTACGTCAGCTGGCCGGCGTGTACGCCGTCCCGGGCCAGCCTGCTGTCCGGGCGGTATCCGCAACGGTGCGGAACGTACGACATGATGCGCAACGACCTGGTCGACTACGATCATCGCTACACGCCCGAGGAGTATGCGGTGTCGCCCGAAATGATCCTGGGAACGGACGAGCGCGAGATGTTCTTGTCGGAACTGCTCCGCGAACACGGCTATGTCAACGGTTGTTTCGGCAAGTGGGACGGAGGGCAATTGAAGAGGTTCCTGCCGCTGCAGCAGGGGTTTCACGACTTTTACGGTTTTGCCCACACCGGCATCGACTACTGGACGCACGAGCGTTACGGGGTGCCTTCGATGCGGCGCGGCAACCAGCTGACCGTCGAGGACCGGGGCCAGTACGCCACGGATCTGTTCCGGCGGGAGGCCGTTCGCTTTGTGAACGCGCACCACAAGCGGCCGTTCTTCCTGTACTTGCCGTTCAATGCCCCCCACGCGGCATCGAGCCTCGAGCCGGACGTTCGCGGCACGGTGCAAGCGCCGCCGCAGTACGTAGACATGTACCCGGAGGGCAAGAGTCAACGCGACCAGCGGCGGCGAGGCTACCTGGCGGCGGTCACCTGCATGGACGACGCGATCGGCCAGCTGCTCGATTTGCTGGACCACTACGGCATCGCCCGCAACACGATCGTCGTCTTCCTGTCGGACAACGGCGGCGGGACGGGCTCGGACAACGCGCCGCTGCGCGGCGGCAAGAGCCAGATGTTCGAGGGCGGGATTCGCGTCCCGTGCATCGTGCGCTGGCCCGACAGGATTCCTGCCGGGACAACCTGCAGCGAATTCCTAACCGCGCTCGATGTCTTCCCCACGCTGGCCGCGGCGACCGGAACCGCGCTGCCCGCAGAGATTGTGTACGACGGCTTCGACATGTTGCCCGTGCTGCAAGGCAGTCAGAAGTCACCTCGTACCGAAATGTTCTGGGAACGGCGGGCCGATCACGCTGCGCGCGTAGGCGACTGGAAATGGGTCCAAAGCAGCCGCGGCAGCGGCCTGTTCGACCTCGCCACCGACCTGAGCGAGCAGCATGACTTGTCCGCCGAACATCCCGACGTGTTGGCCAACGTCCAATCCCGCTTCGCCGCCTGGAAGAAGGCCATGACCGAAGCCGAGCCCCGCGGGCCGTTTCGCGACTACTGATTTGGCCATCGGTCGCTCAGAAAGGACCGCACTTGCGAGGCTTGCCCCAAACATTGCAAAGATTTTGGCGAACGGTGGGGCGTCAGCCCACCGGTGTATGGTCCCTGCGGGCCCTTTGCCTTCCATCGGCTATTCTCACCGAAGGTGAGGTTGCCCTCCCTCGCGCAATGGTGCCGGAATGCGGAAAACCGGCGGGCTTACGCCAGTCGCTCGCCACTCGATACGCAACGACGGGGTTGATCTTGTGGTGTACTAAACTCTGGTTTGGAGATTCCGCCGAAGTAAGCGAAGAAGGAGCTGCAACGTGAATTTGATGGTACAGGCCGATCCACCGCCCCTTTACGAAGGGACCGATCGAGTCGTCCGTATTTCAGGTACCAGAATTCCACTCGAACGCATCGTTCGTGCGTTCCTGGCCGGCTCGACTCCCGAACAGATCGCGCTGGACTACGACGTGCTGTCCCTGCAGGACGTGTACGCCGTGGTCAACTACTATCTGCACCACCGATCCGAGGTCGATGCCTATCTGGCTGACGCCGAGGACGACGCCGCACGGACCCGCGGCGAGGCAGAACAGCAGCACGACCTTGACGGAATCCGCGCGCGACTCCTTGCCCGCCGTTCCACGACGGCTGAATGACATGATTCGGTTTCTGTCCGACGAAGATTTCAACGGCCGAATCGTGCGTGGACTGCTCCTGCGCAAGAGCGACCTCGACCTGGTCCGCGTCCAGGACGTAGGACTCCGTGGAGCGGATGACGAGGTGATTCTCGATTGGGCCGACAAGAACGGTCGGCTTTTGCTAACCCACGATGGCCGCACGATGCCGAAGCACCTCCGCAGTCGCTTGGCTGCCGGCGCGCACGTGCCGGGGGTCTTGATCGTCGACGATCTCGCACCGATCAACGCTTGTGTTGAAGACACCTTGCGCGTCGCCGAGTGCAGCGACGAAGGTGATTGGGAAGACAAAATCGCCTACTTGCCGTTCAAATGAAGCCGCAATCGAGGCGTCCGGCGTAACCCATACTCGGTTCCCCGAGATCATGGGCGGGGCCGGTGAGGCGTTCGCGGACGGTTTGGTGTTCGGCGGCGGTCGCGTGGCGAACAACGGGACCTGTCCGCCGAAAAGTTCAATGTGTTCGCCACGCTCAAATCCCGCCTCGCCGCCCGGAAACAATCCATGGCATAACCCGAACCGCGCCGGCCCTAGTTGGGACTGCTGATTAAGTTTTTTACCCGGAAACGAAGTCCCCATCGATCGCAGAATTCGTCCCGACCCGCCGCGTGTCGGCATTCTGGTGTCCACCACCCGCGCAGCTCGTTCCGACTGCGGACGCCAATGCCCGCAAGACATTATATCCCAAGTTGTTGATCGGAAACTGCTTTACAGCGTGACACCGAAGAGCTACCTTGTTTGTTAGTTATCGAGGAACGCCCGGGGGGCAGTTTCTGGCATCCTCGCTTGTGGGCGACGGATCGCTGGGATAGGGCTGTCTTCGAGAAGCACAGCAAGTTCGGCACCAGTGAACAAGGGGAATGACATGGCTTGGACCCTTCGGACTCTGAAGATCCCCGATAGCTCGCTCACCATTCCGGCAACGGCACGAGGCCAGCGACGACGCTCGTCCGACCGCAACCGGCGGCTGTTCCTCGAATCGTTGGAGGATCGACGGATGTTGTCGAGCCTACCGCTACTTTGGCCGACAGGCGGAAACAGTGCATCAGATTACGTCGGGCACACTCCAGCGAATTCGGTCGACATCAACCAGGATTTCGGTGAAGGCAAAGACGACGGTGGGGCCATGGTGGTAGCCTCTCACAACGGATACCTCAACCGCGTCGGGTTCGATGCCGGCGGTTACGGGAACTGGATCGAGGTAACCGAGAACGCCGATGGCACGGGGTATCGCACACGCTACGGGCACCTCAGCGCTTTCGGCCCGGGGATTACGGCAGGCATCACGGGCGACGCAGTATTTCAAGGACAGATCATCGGCTACGTCGGGACGACCGGCGCGAGCACCGGCAATCATCTTCACTACGAGGTTCGCGATGCGAGTGGTACGGTGATCGACATCACCGATCCCGACGCCGCGTTGGCCCCGGAGTTCTACAAGGGCATTCTGATGTCCTCCGATCTCCAATCCGCTGTCCGAGCGCCGGGCGAACTGCTGTCGTATGACCTGTTCGGGTTCGACTGGAACGAGGGTATCGAAATTAGCATCGTCGACCAGTCCAACCAAGTGATGAACGGCGCATCGTTCCTGACCAACCCGGAAAGTGACCGGTCGACGACTATCACCATCAATGCACCGATGGTTCCTGGGACGTATGAGGTCCGAGTTCGCGAACTAAATGCCTCTCCGGGTACACCCGCGGAATCGTTTTCGATCGATCCTAGGTGGAAGGGCACTTCGGTGGCATTGACGCTCTGCGTGGCATCCCAGTCGGGGGTGACCATCATTACACACGGCTGGCAAGGTTTTTCCGGTGAGTCAGCGCAGTTACCCGAGTGGGTTGCCAGCATGGCGACCGGTATTGCAGGACGTCAACCCGGAGGCAGTATCTATTTCCACGACCGCACTTTCGCGAACGGAGAGTCATGGTCCGATACACCGAGAGGCATCGACAACTGGACATGGATCAACAGCAACGACCCGAACGAGGAAATCGTGCTGGTGTACGATTGGGTTTGGGAGTCGGACGACTTCGAAGGCGGACAATGGCTCGAGGCCGCAGCGGACAACCTCTTTGCAGGCTTCTTGAATCCGCCGCCGGGATTGGCGAGCGTAAACATTCTAAGTAAGCCAATTCACTTCATTGGGCACAGCCGAGGTGCAGTACTCAATTCAGAGGTAGTACGGCGTATCGGATACTACTTCGATGTGAACATTGATCAGGTAACTTCACTCGATCCGCACCCACTCGCTGGTTTGGATACCTTGCTGTACACACCCGACCCGGCGATGCGAACGTTCAGCAACGTGACGTGGGCTGACAACTATTGGAGGCAGAATAGCGACGGGGACACCTTGGACTTTGCGGGGAACCTCGTGGCGGGTGCGTGGAACGTGGAGCTTGATGAATCCGTCTTAACAGCGCAAAACGATGACTATGACCCCGGATATGGGTACGAACATAGCGACGTGCATTTATGGTACGCCGCTACTGTTCGGCCGGAAAAGAACCAAGACGTCGAAGCGGGCTATTCCATCGATTCCTACATGTCGGAACACTGGTGGACACGAGGCATAGCTTTCTCATCTACCGCCGAATCGAACAGCGGTCGCGCGAAGGTCGGCTTTGCGCGAAGTCGAATTGGTGGGCAGTCGCAGCCTGAACTAGATAAATCCGCATGGGAGAATCCAAAAGCACAAAGGTTGGCCTCGATTCTCAATGGTGACTTCGAGTATGGAGATACGTCTGAAAACGAAGTACCAGGATGGGAACGGCACGGAGGTGATGGCGGAGGTACGCTGATGGCAACGGGGCAGGGGGAGGCGAAGAACCAGTTCCTGGCGCTCAACTCGAACGGCAGTGATCGCACGCACAACCCGCTCTATGTCCCCGCCGATGCTGAGTTCATTGCCTTCTACATGCAGCGCATTGATGCAAGCGACAACGACAGTCTCAAAGTATATCTCGGCGGGCAGGAACTGAAGACCTTTAGTTTGGCGGGCACAGATTCCAAATTCACCCCGCAGTGGGTTCCAATTCCCTCTGACAGGGCTCTTCGTGGGACGGCTCAGACGTTGGAGTTTCGCATCGTAGCACCTGGCGTCTTCAATGTCATCGACTCAGAAGTCCTGATCGACAACGTAGCGTTTTCCACGGATGCAAACTGGATGCCGCCGCCGGGGACATCCCCGCCCTCTTCACAGATCTACTGGGGCAACCAAGGAACGCCAACGGACACGTTTACGCCCGAAGAACGGGCGGCTGTTAATCGTGCGATTGGGCAGTGGGACAGCCTCATTTCGAGCCTGGAACATGACACGGGCACACTGTTGGTGACGATCACAAAGGAAGACCTTGCCGCAAGGTTCGCCAACGTAGCAGGTTCGGCGTCGTGGACTGGGTACACATACACAGACACGGACCACGCCACAGTCTCCGCTCGTGGCATTCCGCAGACGGGCGTGATCGTGATCGACGACAACGGCGGCGGCCTGGGCTGGTTGTCGCCGGAGACACCGGATTCGGCGTTTCCGGACGTGGTCACGGCGTTCGTGTCCAGTGGCGGTCCTCCGGGTATTGACATGTACAGTGCTGTGTTGCAGGAATTGACCCATGCATTGGGATTCAGCACGCTATTCGCTCAATTCGCCGGACATGTGGATGCGAGTCGCGTCTATCACGGGGCGACAAGCTGCGGCGACTTTTCGGCACAGTTCATCGCCGACAAGACACACCTCGATGCATTCGCCCATCCCAATGATCTAATGAATGAGGTACTCCGGTCCGGCACGCGGATGATTCCGACAGATCTTGACGCTCGGATCTTGGTGGATGCCTTCGGTTACGATCTCGTCCTGCCGTCCGAAGCAGCGGGATTGACCGCGTTCGATGCGGCTTCGGGCACACTACGACTTATCGCCCAGAACCGCCGGCTTTCTGATGAGATTGTCGTCCGGCTCGATAGGGCTACGTCTAGTTGTTTGGTGGCCGAAGTCAACGGCGTGCTGACGTATCGGGAACCGTCCACCGCTCCGATACAAAGAATCGAGGTGTTGGGTGCAGATGGCCGCAATGATACGCTCGTCGTGGACTTTCTCAACGGAAATCCAATTCCCGCTGGCGGGTTGTACTTCGACGGACGTGGGCAGCAGTCCAACAACCCCGGCGACCAAATCGTAGTGCGGAACGACTTGGACATGCAGAGTTCCGAACACGTCATCCAGACGAACATTTCATCAGGTTCTCACAAGGGGATTTACCGAGGCGATGGTTACGCCATCAATTATACCGACATCGAGCCAGTCACCGACCTCAACATCGTAGCTCATCGCGAGTGGACTTCGGAGGCGGCTGGGGCGCAGCAGATCCGTCTCGCGGACGATCCAGACGGATCGGCGGGAATGTCGATCATCGACAGCAACGGGACCAACGCTTTCGAGAAGTTACTGTTCACGAATCCAACCGTCTCGCAGACGATCAACGCTGGCGATGGCGACGATGTGATCTTGATTCAGCCGCTGGATGCGGGGTTCTCCGCCCCGATCACGGCCAATGGCGATGAGGGGAATGATACGTTCACTGTGACGCCATCGCCGACAGCGCCAATCCATGTGGATGGCGGCACACCGTTGGGAACGGCACCGTGGAACAAACTTAACCTGCTCTGCGACGCGACGACGGTCAAGTTCGAGCCGGGGGCTTCGGGCGATGAGGGGACGTACTATGTCGGTGCGAACCAGCCGGTCACGTTCGACAATACCTCCGACGTTCTGGCTTCCTCATCCGGAGACGTCACCGTAATGGGCACCAACGGTGACGACCACATCACAATCAGAGGCCTGGGGGCGGATTCCCTGGTGGCCACGGTGAACGATGGGCCGGAGATGCGGTTTGACGGCGTGACGAGTCTCGTCGTGGATGCACTACATGGCGACGATGACATCGACGTGGAACTGAACGGACTGAAACTCACCGGGTTCACGGTACAGGGCGGGTTGCCGACGGCCGGCAGCGATTCGCTCGTGATTTCCGGGGCAGGCGCCGCCGCCGGCGTGTCGTGGACGCCGGACGGCATCGAGTCCGGAAGTTTCATTACGCCGCTGCAGACCATCGCCGTGTCGGGGATCGAGGAACTGATCTATGACGGCGAGGGCGACGGCGACACGCTGACCGTCAACGGGACTTCCGGCGGCGACACGATCCTTCACACTCCGGGAGCCGCGGTGGATTCGGGGCTGGTTCGCGTCAATTCGCTGCTGGCAGTGGGCTACGTGAGCTTGGGTTCGGCCGGCGGCGTCACGATCGACGGCCAGGGCAGTTCGGATACGCTGGCCGTCGAGGGGACGCAACTGGACGACAGCGTTACGGTCGCCGCCGACGGCAGCCTTGCCTTGACGAATGCTTCCGGCGCTCGAACCAAACTGACCGTCGCCAGCCTGGAGGCCCTGAAGGTCAGCGGCTTGGCGGGGGCGGATTCGTTCCTCGTCAACGGTCCGCAGACCGCGTATGCGACGATCGATTTGTACGCTGGCGACAACGCCTCGTTCGATCAGGGAAAAATCGTCGGCGACGGCGCGGCCGGGGTCGTGGCGACTCTGAATGCCGATGGGACGGCAATGGCAACCGGCGGGGGCCTCAACACGGTCTCCTTCCACGGCATCGACATGCTGGCCATTGACGCCAAATCGAGAGCGGTTTCGCTCGTCACGACGAGCAACGACGAGGTGCTGCGGGTGACGCCGATGAATGTCGGCGGCGGGACGGTTGAGGCAAACGGCATGGGACCCGTCGTGAACTATTCGAACGCTACGTCGATGGCTGTCGATCTCGGGGACGGGAAAGACGCCCTGGTACTTCTGGGCGCCGCCGGCGCCGACACAATGACGTTGACCGAAACGATGTTCACGATTGCCGGGCGGCTGCCGGTTACGTACGACGCGGCGAATGTCGAGGCCCTGCTGATCGAGAGCGGACTGGGCGACGATGGGCTGACGGTCGAGGACGTTCGAGCCATCGGCGTGCCCGTGACCTTTGACGGCGGAGCGAACTCGGACACATTGACGGTCAAGGGTACGGCGAATGTCGTCTACATGCCCGGACCCGACGTGCTGGAAGGACGGCTCGACTACGGCACGACGACCATCGACTTTTTGAACCTGGAACCGGTCGTGGATGTGGTGACCGGGACGTTGACGGTCGTGGGAACCGATGGTCCGGATTCGATCGATTACCGAGTCGGTTCCGCGGCGACGTGGGGGCTGGTTTCGGTCGATGGGTTCGAGTGGATTGAGTTCGAAAACAAGACAACGCTGACCGTCAACGCCCTGGCCGGGGATGATGTGGTCAATCTCAACAACCCGACGACACCGACGGGGTTGACCTCGATTGTCGTGAACGGGAACGACGGCGATGATCGTGTGACCACGCGCAGCGGCACGCCGGTCAACGTCACAATGAACGGGGACGCAGGGTTCGACTTCCTCGACGCCAGCGGATTGACGGGCACGGCAGTCGCCACGATCGAGGGCGGAGACGGGGACGATGTGCTGGTCGGCAGCAGCCAGATCGATAGCCTTCGCGGCGGCAGCGGCGAGGACACGATCATCAGCGGCGACGGGGCGGATTTCGTCGACGGCGGGGCGGATTTCGATGTGTTGGTGGTCTCTGGCACCCCCGGCAACAATCGCATCTTGGTGTTCCAGACGGCACCCTCGTCGGTGATCGACGCAGGGTACCAACTGCAGGTGGCGCTGGACGGTAATGATTTGGGCAACGACGTGATTGCCCAGACAGTGGCCGGCGTGGCGCCGAATGCTCCGGGGTCGGCGCCCACCGTGGAGGAGGTACGGATCGAAGCGGGCCGCGGGAACGACTTGATCCAGGTCGGCCACGCCGACGCTTATACCGACGGCATCGCCGGGAACGGCTTGCCCAGTCAGATGGTGCGATTCTACGTCTTGGGCGATGCCCCGAACGCCAGCGATCGGTTGGTGGTGACGGATGACGGCCCGGGTGATTTGGTGTTGGTGCGGCAGGCGCTGGACGAGCGGAGCGGGCGGGTGACGGTGGCGCCGGACGGGAACAACGGCCCGGGCGAGGTGGTCTATGAAGGGATCGAGCGACTGGACGTCACGCCGCACAACCCGGTCACGGGCGGGACAGGGACGGACGGTCTGGGGCGGATCGTCGTCTTCCAGCCGGATCCATTTGAATTGAATGACGATCGGCTTAATCCGACGGACATCCAGGATGTGCTCAGCCAGCACCGGGATCCCACGATCGATCCGGGCGGGGTGAGCGATCCGTTCGGGTGGGGCGACATCCTTGGCGACGAGGACTGGTACGAGTTCCGTTCGACGAAGATCGGCACGTTCCGCTTTGATGTGCTGTTCACCGAGATCGCGCAGCTGTCCAACGGGCGCGAAGGCTTGCCGGGCGACGGGGCGTTGGATACGGCGGTGTACGACGCGGCCGGGAACCTGATCGTGCTGGGCACTCCGACGGCAGGCGGCGAGCAGGCGACGTTCAGTGCGGCGGCGGGGAAGAACTACTACCTGCGAGTCCACGGCGCGACGGCTCCCGCGATCAATACCTATGACGTGCGTCTGATCGAGGTCGATCTGGTCGGCCCGCAACTGTTCGATCCGGACGGCATGGGCCCCTTGTCCCCGGTACACATTACCGAGAACACCGCGACAGCGTGGGCCGAGAGTGCCTACGACCTGTTCGATCCCAAGCCGTCGGCGGGGCCGACGCCGCGCGTCGATAGCTTGACGCTGCACTTCCGCGATCTCGTCAGCCTGGACCAGCTTGGACGAGCCCCCGGCGACCTCTATCCGGCACTGGACGCCCTGATCGCCGCGCGGGACGGGCGCTACGCCGTGGTCGGTGACCACTCGGGACGAATCGCCATCGCGAGCATTGCGGTCACGAACGATCCGCTCCTGTCCGCGCCGGGAGCCGTGCAGGCCGGCGCCACCGCGACTTTGTTCGCCGGCGACGCGGGACTGTCGCCGGTGGACGACTTCTATACCGGCCAGATCCTCCTGTTCGCTCCGGCCGACGGCGGTCCGCTGGCCGGGCAGGCTCGCCTGGTCAGCGACTACGTGGGGGCCACGCGAACGTTCACGTTGGCCAGCGGGTTTTCGGCCGCTCCGGCGGCGGGCGCGACGTTCCAAGTCTTGCCGATGGCGACGGCATCCGTCGAACTGCGGTTCGCGGCGCCGCTGCCGGATGACCGGTACACGCTGACGGTCGGCGACACGCTTCTGGATCCGGCGGGAAACCTGTCCGACGGCGAGAACAACGCGGCCGAGCCGCAAGACCATCCGCAGTACCCCACCGGCGACGGCGTCGCGGGCGGGAACTTCGTGGCTCGCTTTACCGTCGACAGCCGGCCGGAGTTCGGCACGGTTTGCTGTGGTGGGGTGTACGTGGACATCAACGGCGATTTCGTGTTCGATCCGGAAGGCCGGCTGCAGGATGCCGTGAATCGCGATTTGGTCTTCCGGTTCGGAGAAACGACGGACGGTCTGTTCGCGGGCAATTTTGCGGCGGCGGGAGCCGCGTCTGCTTCGGGGTTCGACAAGCTAGGCGCCTACGGGTACGTCGCGGGGAAGTACCGCTTCCTGCTGGACCTGGACCACGACGGCGTGGCCGACTTCAGCTCGATCAGCGGCGTTCAAGTGAACGCCATCCCGGTGGCGGGCGATTTTGCGGCCGGGCATCCTGGCGACGAGATCGGCATCTTTGACGGCACTCGCTGGCACCTGGACAGCGACGGCGACAACGTGTTGGAAGCCACGGACACGACAATCGACAGTCAATTGCGAGGGTTGCCCGTCGTAGGGAACTTCGGCGGCTCATCGGCCGACGATCTGGCGACGCTGGACGTCAACACCAACACGGTCTCGTTCGATCTGAATCGGGACGGCGTCGTGGACGATACGTTGATCTTTCCGCTGCCCGGTTGGGTCGAGCGGATTCTGGCGGGCGATGTGAATCTGGACGGCATCGACGACCTGGTGTTCTGGGTGCCGGGCCGTGACGGCCAGCCGGCGGACGAGGCGGCGGAGTGGTACGTCCTGGTGTCGGATCGTCCCGGCACGGGGCTGCCGTCGTTCGTTTTCGAGGCGTTCAGTCCCGCGCCATTGGGCAACGACTTGTTTGCTCTGTTCGGCGATCAATCCGCTTTGCCGATCTTCGGTAACTTTGATCCGCCGGTCTCCGGGGCAGGCCTGCCCTACATCCCGCATACCAACCCGGTCGCGGCGTGGGATGTGAATAACGACGGAATGGTCACGCCTGTCGACGCGTTGCTGTTGATCAACCAGTTGAACACGAGCGGCGCTCATCCCTTGGTGGGCAGCGCCATGATCGTGGGGCCGTTTTACGACCCGAGCGGCGACGGCACGCTGTCGCCGGTCGACGTGTTGGCGGTGATCAACTGGCTGAACGCGCAGACCGGCGCGGGTGCCGAGGGCGAGTCGGAGGTGACGGCCAACATGCTTGGCGAAGACGACATAGCGTGGTATCCCGGAGCGGGATCCGGCGTCACGGTCGATGCGGTTCGCACGGGCTCGGCGAGCCAGGCCAAGCTTCCGGCAGCGGCGCCTGCGGACGCCGGGCGTGTGTCCGGCTTGGATTCGGCGGTCTGGGCCGTTCTTCGCAGCGAGGACACCGCGGCGGCACGCCGCGACCGCATCCGCGCGGCCGTGCTGGCGGATGTCCAGGGAGTGGAACTCGAACAGGACTGGGACTCGCTCCTGACGATGCTAGCTGACGATTTCGTGCGTTGAACCCGCGTGTCCGTTTGTTCCGTTTGCGGGGACTCTAGCGGGGATTCGGTTTTTCTCGAATTGCCCGATTGTTTCAGACGATACCGATTTGCAGATGATAGCGGTTGTGCCGTAGGGTTGCGTCGGTTGCGACTTGCGGCTGGCCGCGATTGCGTCCGCCCGGAATGATCCGACGCACTGGAGCCCCCGCTATGCGAATCGCTGCCATTCTCCCCGCGTGTTTCTTGACGCTGATTGCCACCTGTGCCGTGCGGCCACTCGGCGGTGCAGAATCGGGACCCGTGGCAGGACCAGCGCCGGTGGCGGCCCCCGGGGAAGCACCGCTTGTCTTGCCGGGCCCCTACGAGACGCAAGAATCGTCGCCCCAGAACTTCGAATACGACTCGAATGGGAAGTGTGAGTCTCCGGGATGCGCTCCTTTTTGGCAGCATCGCAGCGGGTTGTTCGCGGAAGGATTATTGCTGCGGCCGGGGAATACCGACTTGATCTACGCCGTGGAACGTACCGGATGCGATCCCGCGTTTTCGTCGCCCACCGGCCCGGTCGGGCTGATCGCTCCGGACTTCGCCGGAGGCGTGCGTGGCGGGGTCACGTGGGCGCTGAGCGACTGCAACAGCCTGGTCGCCACTTACACACGCTTCGAGACCGATGTGGAAGGACAGTTGGAAGCCGCGTCCGGCCGAATCCTGGCTTCCCAGGTGACGCACCCCAGCCAGGCCTCTTGCGGATCCAACAGCATAGCCGCCGTGGCCTCGGAGAACATCAACTTCCAGTTGGTCGACCTGGACTACCGGCAATTGCTTTGGGGCGATTGTGTGGCCGCGATCAACTGGACGGCGGGGCTCCGTTACGCGCAACTGGAACAGCGGTTCTCGGCCAGCCAGAACACGGGAGTTGCGACCGGCTTGACCGACGTCAACACGGACATCGACTTCGACGGATTCGGTTTCCGGTTGGGACTGGACGGCGAGCGGCGTAGCTCGGCATGCGGAGTTTTGATCTATGCCAAAGGCTTTGTCAACTTCATCGCGGGCGAGTTCAAAGCCGATTACTCGCAAGTCAATCAGTTTGGCGGCTCGGCCGTGATCGGCAATCGGATCGAGGATTACCGCGTGATGTCGCAGTTGGAAGCGGAGTTGGGCCTCGGCTGGCAATCGGACTGCGGCCGGTATCGCATGACGGCCGGATATCTGACCAGTGGCTGGTTCGATGCACTCACCACGGATTCCTATGTGCAAAGCGTGCGCACGGGGCAGCAAAGCGACATCGGCGACAGCCTTTCGTTCAATGGTTTGGCCGTGCGTTTGGAAGTCCGACATTGATGACGGAATCGGCTGGTCGAGTGTAGCACCCTGGCGCGAAAACCTCGGCGCGGCCTTCGGCCGCAACCCAACCAGCCGGATTTTGAACAGAAGGAAACAGAGAACACAGAGGCGGTAGTTCTCGGTTGACTCAGTTACCTCCTGTTAAAAGAACTCACGCCGGGTGAGCGAATCTTGACCGTTGGCAGTGCAGCGGGGCGGGGGCAACCCGTCCCTGTGCCTTTCTCGCCGCGGTGTTTTTTCCCGGATGCCGCGTTTTTCCCGGATGCCGTAGTTGGACACTTCGGCGGTGACTGGTAGAATGCTCGACGTTGCGGATGGTGGCATGTCGAGGTGACCGGTTGACGCGGAGACTGCACACTTGGTCGAGAAGTACGGCGTAGTCGTCCTGGGTTTGGGGGCCGTCCTGGGGCTGGTTGCGGTCCTGTGGCTGATCGTGAGGGCCTTCCGCGTGCATTTCGCGTGGGGGCTCGTTTGCCTGCTGTTTCCGCCCGCCGTCATCCTCTTTTGCGTGTTCCATTTTCGCCGGGCGGCCAGACCGCTGATCCTGCTGTCGGTCGCCGCGCTGCTGATGGGCGGAACGCTCGGGCTGAGCTACCTGCTGTCCCGATACGCGAGCCTCGGTCCGCGCGAGAAACTGGTCGACGGCGAGTTGCATCTTACGCTGACCGGATGGGACCGCTCCGATTACGCGTTGCTCCAGACCAAGCCCGAGACGGTCGTCCTGCAGATGGCCAACCCCGATGTGACGGACGAAACGCTGCAGTACCTGAAGGGCATGTCGCGACTTCGGGAGTTGGACCTGAACGAGAGCCAGATCACGGATGCCGGACTGCCGCTGTTGAGTCAACTGCCGGCGCTGCAGATCCTGCGGTTGCGCCAGACGCGGATCACCGACCAGGCGTTTCGGGAACACTTGGGCGGCAAGAAATCGCTGCTCGAATTGGATCTGCGGCAGACGGAAGTGGCCTCGAAGACCTTGCGGGCCTGGAAGGCGGAGAACAAGGAGCAACGCAAGTACTTGCGTTAGCGCCGCCGAATCCGCGCGGATCTCGGTGACATCGCACGCCATTTTTCGGAGGCTGGAATCGGATGAGCAAGACATTGATTGAGGATGCCTTGGGCGACCCGCGTAACGCAGAGGCGTTGGCCTGGGCCTCGGACTTGTCGTACTATCCCGAAGCGGAGGCCAAGCCAAGGTTCCGCGCCGAGTTGGGCTTGGACGCCCGCTTGTTCAGCGCGGGCAACACGCAGGCCTATGTCGCCACAAACGACGACCACATCGTCGTTGCCTTTCGCGGGACCGAAGCCCCGACCAGTCTGGAAGGGGTCAAGGACTGGCTGCTGACCGACGCGATGAACTTGTTAATGGTGCCCGAGGGGCGTTTGGGCACGGACTTGGCTGCGGCTGGCGTTGGCGCGCGGTTCCACCAGGGTTTCGTCGATGCGATCGCGGCAATTTGGGACCCTGTCTACCAAGCGGTAGACCAGGAGATGAAAGCCGCCGAACGCCCGTTATGGATCACCGGCCACAGCCTCGGCGGAGCGTTGGCGCTGCTGGCCGCCTGGCTGTTCCTCCGCCGGATGATCCCCGTGCATCAGATCTATACTTTCGGCGGGCCGATGATCGGCAACCCGCTCGCCGTGTCCGCCTTTGACCGGGAGTTCGCCGGCAAGATCTTCCGCTACGTCAACGTCCCCGATCCGGTCCCGCAGTTGCCCACGGTCAGCCTGGTTGCGAATCAATACGCGCACTGCCAGAAGGAAATGACTCTGGGAGCAACGGCAGGGGCCGCGGCCGACTGGTTCCAGCAACTCAGCAAGAAGACCGTGGACGGCATCCTCAACGCCACGCTGCTGGACGACCTCTGGAACGGCTTGCAGCAGCGCATCGGCGCGCACGGCATGGACAGTTACCGCAAGCTGCTGGCCGACTTGTTCAAGAAGTAATCAGCGGTGCAAGCGTGCCACGCCCGCCCTCGCGCGATGGCCCAGGCTGGTTCGCGGTCCAATCCGCCATGACTTATTGTCCGCAGCACGCCAACGATCCGTTTTCGAGGCTTATGAAGAGTCGCCCGCCGGCGGCAATCAGGCCGTCGAAGACGGGCGGCGCGTCCACGTCCAGTTGGGCCAGTTCCGCGCCGTCGGCGGCCGATACCGCGGCCAAGACGGCTCCCCGGCGGCCTTCGAATGCGGCGTAGGGATCCGCGGGATCGAGTTCGTCCGGCGGACCGGCGATGAATAACGTCGGCCCCGCCTTGACCATCGCGCGAATGCGGACCGGCACGAATTTGGCCCATTGCGGTGGCTCGGCCCGCGTGTAGCCGATCATTTTGTCCATGCCGAACGACGGAGTGTCGAGTCCCGGATTTCCTTCGCGCGGGATGTGCGACTGCGGCAGCCACTCGACCGGCTGGCGGGCGCCCGGTTCGCCTACGATCTGCGGTTCGATGTCGTTGCGGTCGGCGTACAACAGGTAGCCTTCCTTGGCGGGGAAGAACATCGGGCTGTGAACGTTGCGGCGGTAGTACGGCTGCACGGCGTAAGTGTGCGTCGCATCGACGACCAGCAACTGGCCCGTCTTCGGCCCCTGGTTGGCCAACTGGAAGCCGGGCCAGCGTTTGGCGTACATCCAGAACGTGCGGTTGTACCACGAATCGTCCAGCAAGCCCGCGGTCGAGAACACATGCCGGCCGACATCCTGCTCGCCCTTGCTGGACAGCACCGGCACCGGCACTTCGCGCAGCTCCGGCGTCAGCTTCTTCTGACGCATGTAAAGATGGTCGTCTTCGCTGACCAGGACGTCGGAGTTTGCGCCTGGCACGTAGAAGGCGACGTCGCGGGCCGTCTTGATGTCCGGTTGCGGTCCCTCCAACACGGTCTGATGCAGAACCTTGCCCGTCGCCGGATCGAGGGCGAACAGGCGGATCCCGCCGTCCAGATAGGTCGAGCGGCCGGCGGTGACGTACGCCACGCCATCGCGGACGAGCACGCTGCCGTGGACCGGCCAGGCCGACTCCAGCTGGTCAAAACTCCCGATCCGGCAGTCCCGCGGCGCGGCCAGGAACCGCCACACCAACTCGCCGTCGCGGGCACGCAGGCAGTAGACTCGGCCGTCGGCCGAACCGAACAACGCCAGACCCTCGTGGATCGTCGGCGGCGAATCGATCCGGCCGCCCGCCACGAATCTCCAAACAACTTCGCCGGTCTCGGCGTCCAGGGCGACGACCGCGTGAGCGTCCGTCAAGGCGACGTAGACTCGGCCGCCTGCCGCGACGGGGGCCGTCAGCCGGCCGCCGAGCTTGGTCTGCCACCGCAAACCGACCGGCTGCGCGACTGCGGACGCCGTCGAACCGTGACGGCTCGCGTCGTGTCGAAAGGTCGGCCAGTCGTCCTGATTGGAGATTGGAGATTTTGGATTTGGGATTTCCGATTTCAAATCCGGCGTTCGTTCCCACGCCGGTCCCCGCTCCAGCCGTTGGTCATCGGGCAGCGGTTTTTCACGGCCAGCCGACTGGGCGGCGACGGCGGTGAAGCCCAGCAACTTCGCCCCCGGCTGACAGAAGCACTGGTCGGCGGGGACATACAGCAGGCCGTTGCAGGGCATCACGCCCAGCTTGCACGCTCCCCGCAGCCAGTTGTTCTGGCCGTGATCGTCGCCGGTCAAGTCCATGAACTCGGCGCCTTCCATGCCGCTGATCAAATATCGCTCAGTCGCCTTGTTGCGATAGCAGCGATGATGGTGTTCCGGGCTGCGCAAGTCCGGTACGACGATCCGCTTTTTCTCCTCACCGGTGCGCAGATCAAAGCCGACGGTCATTGCCCCGGCGCTCTTGGCGACCGGTTTCTCATTCTCGTCGACGCACACCATGCCGCGCCAAACCACGCCATTGGCGACGAACAAGTCCTCGCTTTCGCCGCCCGTGGAGGACGGCACTTGCTGCTGCCAGAGCCGGTCACCCGATGCGCCGTCGCGCACTTCCAGAATATTTTGAGCGTACTGCAGCACGACGCCGTCGTGCCCGATCAGCGTGCGGGCCTTGCCCGGCACACCGTCCACGGACCATTGGGGGCGGCCATCGGTTAGACTCAAGGCGGTGAGGGCCGAACCGGCCTGATAAACCACTCGACCACCGTCGATCACGAGCTGTAACGGGTTAATGGCTTTGGTTTCCTTGGACCAGCGCACGGCGCCGGTGTCGCCTTGAACCGCGACCAGCCGCGAGGTTTTCTGCTCCCCTTTGCCGCGGCGTTTGGCCGCGCCGGCCGACGGATCGCTGCAATGGACCACGACCATGCCATCGCTGGCCAGGATCTCCTTGGCCGGCGACGTGCCCTCGACCGTGGCCAGGATCTCGCCGGTGACCGCGTTCAGAATGGACAGCGGGGCTTGAAAGCCCAGGGTGGCGTACAGCCGATCGCCATCGGCCACCAGCCGCCTCTGGTTCTCGTTGGGCACGACCGTGCGGGCGGATCGAATCTCGGTCCAGTCCTGGTCCGCGAACTTGTCGCGAGCCCATTCGGGCCACCCCCAGGGCTCGACCGTCCGTTTCCACAACAAGCGTCCGTTGAACGCGTCGCGGCAGACCAGCGACCAGCGTTCCGGCAGACGCTGGTCCGTGATCCCGATCAGCCCCTCGTCCAGAAAGTAAAAAATGCGGCGGTCGGACGAGACCAGGCCCTCGATGCCCGAGGGCGTCTCGTGGCTGCGCAGCCACAGCGGCGGCGCGACCCATTGCAGGCATCGCGGCGGACCGACTTGGGTGTCCCGGGCCACAGCGTTGTTGCCCGCGTCGTGCAAGAAATGCGTCCATTGGTCGATGGTGTCGGGACGCGGCTTAACGGAAACGTTTGTGGTCAGTGGTCCGTTGTCCGTCGTTGAAAAAACAGCCACGCCACCTGGTGCCAACACGCGCATGATCTCCGTTCGTTCGACAGCTGTCGGACCACTAACCACGACGAGATTGACCAAGTTGTCGCCGTACGGCAGCGTCGAGCCGGTCCAGTGTTCGACGGCCACCGGGCCGTATAATCCCAAGTGATCGATGTGCTCGCGGGCCGCTTTGACCAAGACTGGATCGCGTTCCAAGCCGTGAATGGTAAACGCATCGCCGGCATGCAACGCAGCCGTCAGCCGCCCGTCGCCGCAGTCGAGATGGATCACGATCCCACCTCGCACACCGGCGGCGGCGAGAATCCTCTCGGCCAACGGCCGGAGAGACGGAGACTCGTCAGCACGGAGACGGGGGCCGGCGTCGGCATATCCGAATAGGGCGAGGCTGGCGAGGAAACACGAAATGAGCCAACGACGAGACAACATGAGAATTTGACTCCTCGGATTCAGGAAATGTCGGCCGAGATCCGTTGTTCGTGACATGTACGTGAGTAAGTGCTCTCCAAATCCACGCCCAGGCAGATATTCCCCCGCAGCCACAAAGGCAACGTCGGCAGGGGCTGGCCGATGTGCAGCGGATGCTGCCAGATATCCAAACTCGGCTGCTCGGCCCGTTCGACCAGCCGATAAGCGACCGCGTACAAATCGGCTTCCCAAGGCACTTCCGCTGGCGAGTTCACTCGTGTCAGGAGATCCTGATGCAGGTTGGCTCGCCGGTTCGTCACGACGTCCACGATCACCAGACCGACACCTTGTTGCAGATAGGCCGCACATTTCGTGGCAAAGGCGGCACGGTGTTCGAGGCGGTCCTTGTTGGCGGGACTCACCAATTCGATCGCCCCAGCCAAGACGGGCCCGCCTTCGCGGTCGTACACCAGCACTTCGACCCGATCGCTGACGATCGCCACCGGAACCGTCTGGGTTGGCATCGGCACCGTCCAACCAGCGGCCGTCTCGGCCACGTGGAATCCGTGTTCCGAGGAAACGGCCACGTCGATCTCGATTCCGAACTGCACGTTGGGCTCAGCAAAGTAGCCCTCGGGCAGGAACTGGTTCAGGTGGGAAGCCAGAAACGTGGCCCACGCGTTATGAAAGGCGTGCCAATGGCGCCGCACGCTGAGCGGAGGTCGAAAATGATCGTACAGCGGCATCGTCGTGACCTGAAGCGTAGGGTCGATGTCACCAGACTACCGGAGAAGCCCCCGATTGGCAAGCCAGCATGCATGTCGGGGTCCAGTCCCGTTTCTGCACGCAACCCGGGAAATCCGGGCGAAACTGGGGAAATCCGCCTCCGGCCGCCTGTCACCACTGAGATGTACTCCGATTCGAGATTTCAATCCTTGTTGTCTTGGATCATGCAGGCAGCTTGCGCCGATTCTGCCGGTTACCCCGCCCTGATCCCGCGCACGCTCACGATCTCGTCGACGCATTGAAGCAAACGCTGCGAGAATCGGCAACGGAGCTGCTGGCCGAGCGAGTTTCGTCGCTCCCTGAGATCGATAACCTGGAGCGGCGCCTCGCGTCGGCGATGGAGCGTGCTGACGGACTGGTGGAGGTATCCGTCTGCACGGCAGAGTTGATCGAGCAGATGCTCGCGACCATCGGCGCCATTGCGTCGGAGAGGAGCATGGATCTGCGAGATTCATCCGATCTGGTCGCGACGATCCGATCGACGCGAGAATCGCTGGCGACGGCGTCTGAACGTCTGGCGGATGTGCGGCAGCGTCTGGCCGAGATCCGTGAGAAACGGGACGTCGACGCCAATCTCTTGGAGATCACGAAGCTGTCGCTCGGCATCGTTGCCAAGCTCGATGTCGTACAAGAGCAGGTCCGCGCTTTCCGGACCCGTCTCGAAGACACCCAAAGCCGACTGGCTCGATTCCAGGACAGAATGAGGAATTGGATTCGCGCCGGTCAGTGCCTGCTCCTGTTGCTGCTCGCCTGGATCGGTGCCGGCCAGTACTGTCTCCTGCTGCAGGGCTGGCGGATCCTGCGACCGCCAGTATCCAGGGCGGCCTGAGCGGGCAAATTGACTCGTGCGACTGTCTCGTCTACGCATTCGTACTATCGGACATCCCGAAGAACGCCCCCGCCACGGTGTCTTGCCAGACGGGTGCCGGCGGAGGATAATTTTCGTGTCATCTCGAATCGCACGGAAAGGATGACCGGCACGGTCTACCTGGAAAGCGAGCGAACACGCCAGATCGTGCTTGAGCAGAACGATCCGGGTGCGGCGGCGAAGCAGATCGAGTTCCGCGGGGGCGCTTCGGCTCAAGAGGTGTCTCCGCCATAGGTGATTGGCGAGTCAAATCATGTCGCAAATTCTGTCGCTGGTGTTGTGCTGGTTCGCGGCCGCGCCCCAGACCGCCGCCGAAACGGCTGCCTGGGAGACCGTGTACGACCGCCCCACCGTGTTCGACCGGCTGGACGAGCCGGTGGTCTGCCTTCTGGACATTCAGCACCCGGACAACCTCCGCAAACAACTCGCAGAAAAACCGCTGGAGCAGTTCGGCCGCCGAATACTGCAAAGGCGTATGGCCGAGCTTTCCGGCCGGCGGTGCCTACTGGTCCACTTCAGCGAAGTGGAAGGCCAGGACCTCGAGCACCCGCACATCAAGGCGATTCTAATCACGGGGCGCTCCCGCGTGATGAGCGAGGCGCAGGACGCGAAGTTCTACCGCCTAATCCGTGAGACGCACATTCCGATCATGGGATTCTGTGGCGGGATGCAGCTGATCTGCGAGGCCTTTGGCGCGAAGGTCACGCCCATGCGCAAACTGCGGTCCGACGAGCAAGACCCGAATCCGGAGTACCATCCGGGCTTCGTAAAGGAATGGGGGTTCCTGCCCGTGAAGACCGTGCGGCGCGACCCGCTGTTCGAACATCTGCCCGCACATCTGATCGTGCGCGAGGCCCACGCGTTCCACGTGCCGCAACCGCCGCCGCAGTTCGACCTCTTGGCCTCCACCGCGGAGTGCAAGGTGCAGGCCGTCAAGCATCGCGAACGCGTGCTGTACGGCACGCAGTTCCATCCGGAAGCCTACGACGACGAACATCCGCAGGGCCGTCTTGTCCTGCAGAACTTCTTCCGCTTGGCAGGCCTCGCGCCGAGTTAACTCCACCCCGTCGCCGGGTCGTCCGCATTTCCGGCGCGCGCCCGGCGGGGCCCTCACGCAGCGGGCCGCGCGGAACGCGTTTCAGCCGGCGCAGACCTCTACGTCAATCGGTGAGCCTGAACTCGAACAGTTGGTCCTGCTGTTCCTTGACTTCGCACTCCAGCCCGCCGGTTTGTGCCGAGAGGTATTTCACGGGCAGGAGGTGCTTGGGAGAGGCAGGGGTGGCGGCCGGGTTGCTTTTTTGTTGCTTGTAAAACTCTTCCGCCGACATGTTGGGATCGCTTGGGGCGCCTTCCACCTTGGATACGGTTACCCCGTATTTGCCGGGGACGGCGCCGTCAGCCAACCCGGGCAGCCCTATCTTGGCCACGCCGTTGGCGTCGGTGACGCCCGCTGCGCCTCGGCCAGCTTGCCCCTGTGGAATCAAGGTCACGCTGGCCCCCTGCACGGGCTGGCCGCCGTGCGCGATCTTGATCGACACGGGATACGTTTGAGGTACGTCAGCCTGCGGATTGCCGCACCCCGGGCAAAAGGCCAGTCCCACGGCGACTGCCAAGTAGACCAACAAGCGAGAAGCTGTCTTCATGAGCGATATGCCTCCAAATGGCGGTTCATTCTTCCAAGCCCAACGCACCTCGGCAACGCAAAGAGTCTGCCGAGCAGACGGATCGGCCCCCTACGGCACCTGAACCGATTCTCCCCCACCCATACTTCCCAGCGAACCCCAGACCCCATACAGAGATGGACCGGAGTAATCCTGCGGCCGAGCCGGGTCGGCCAGCGGCGGAAAACCCGCCGGCAGAGAGGCCGCCGTTCGTGTGGGATCGCCGGCGTCGATCGAGTTGCCGATAAACTTCACGGACCCGTCCAGGAATACCACATTCACGCCACCCGGGTGCCGGCTGCTGGCCGTCGTCATTAGCCAGTCTTCGTTGTGCCCGTTCGCGCAACTGGGCCCGTTCGGAGCCAACATCGGAAGCCAATGAGTGTAGATCGAGGCGCACATCCAACGCGCGCCGAGCTGAGCGTGTGCTCGCGTTTCGATCGTGCCGGTAAACGTCCCGTCTGCGCCGACTTGCTGCAAGCATAACGAGGGCGGGGCACTATTGTACGCCCCCACGTTCAGCGCAGAACCTTCCGTCACCTTTCGGCTGTTGTACATAGCTATACATACCTCAGCGACGGCCATCGTGTTGCTCGTTCCATCCGTCACGAGGGACAAGTTAACAGGCTTCTTGTCCCCGCGGCAGAATGGCCCGCGGCCCTCATGCCAATCCCAGTTCAGCCACTGGTCGCCGCGGTTGCAGTGATAGCTGGCCGGAGCAGAATTGCCATTGGACGCAAAGAGCATCTCTGCGGCTCCCACGTCGGAAGGGCAAATGAACGTATTGATCAGTTTCTTGCATGCCGGAGCGCTGTTGCCGTCGGGCCACGATGCGAAAGCGTTGGCCGCCGACAGTTCGTCGTAGAGGGTAGTTTGCTCGACGAATGGCAACAGGGCTGCCAAGTAAGACCATCGGTACCACTCACCCGTGTTGGGCGGTGCCGTTGCTCGTTGAAAGATGGCGTCGTGGCTGGCTGCCGGCAGACGTTTATAGGTATCGTGGAAGTTTTGCAGGCCGATCCCCAACTGCTTCAGGTTGTTCACGCATTGAGCTCGCCGTGCGGCCTCGCGAGCCGCCTGGATGGCCGGCAACAACAGGGCCACCAAGATTCCAATGATAGCGATCACGACCAATAACTCAACCAAAGTAAACCCCGCCCTAACCCTTCTTTGTGTCATGGCGACTTCTCCTGATAAAGAGAGACGTTAGTAAACATCTACAACAAAAACGCTACTATCGAGGGAGCCAGCTTCCTCTTGCGGGAATGGTTCGGGTAGGAATCGGCAACCGCCGGGTTGCGCGAGTTAGGTCGTCGGTAGGTGGTTCTGATGAAACTGGGGTGGGGGGAGGTCTTGCAGGATCCGGTCGTTGACGACCTCCGCAGCCACATAGTGTTATCGACTTCTCGGAGCGTGTCAACCCAAGAGACAAAGAAATCGGGGTGTCTTCGGCATCCACCGCCGCACGTTCTCGATAACCGTATGGCCGAGGTCGAGCTGGTCGTTGACTCGCGATTCTCCGGATCTGGGGTTGATCGCTTCCGGAGGGCCTTCGCGAAATCGCGGATGTAGTCAAACTCGGCGACGGCTGGAAGCTTCGAGTAGTCCACAGATTTCGTGCCGCCCAGCGGCGCGGCGACGCTGGTCAGCCAGATAACTCTGCAGGCCGTGCGGAACGACGGTCGCGTCGAGCGATTGGACAAATCGCCCGTCGAAGTGGCAGTTGATTTGCCGCGGCGTGAAGACGCAGTCCCATACTTGGAGCTCCGCCGCCAGGTCCGGTGTTGCGGTCCGCATTTACCCGTGGCTGACGTGCGGCCCTGGTTTCCAGCGCCCCGCCACGGTGTCTTGCCAGACGGGTGCCGACGGAAGATAATTTTCATGTTACCTTGAATCGCACGGAAAGGATGGCGTCTTGACCGCTCTCGACCGGATGGACTTCGATCTTCACGCTTTACCGGAGCTTTGCCCGGCGCTGTCGGAAGCATTTTGCCGCATGATTGCGGAATCGTGCGCGGTTTGCCTGGAAGAACAGAGGCACACACCGGGAGTTGTCCTGGAGATTCGCGGGCTGGCCGACGCCGAGTCACAGTTGCGTTGGAAGACGCTGGCCTCGGGAATCAGCGATACCTATGCCGACGCGGAGGTCGCCACGGAATATGGTGCGATCGCGATCGCGTTGTTGACCGTGAAAGCCATCACCGACTACACCGTTGTACGTCGCTCGATGAAGGGAACCGGTTTCGATTACTGGCTGAGCCGGGCCGGGGAACCGCCGTATCGCCACGATGCCCGGTTGGAGATTTCCGGCCTGCGGGCGGCAGACGGCCGTAGACTGCAAGCCCGTATTCGGCAGAAGGCTCGACAGACCGATCGCAGTGACGGCGTCTTGCCTGCCTTGATTGCGGTCGTCGAATTCAGCCATCCCATCTCCTTCCTTCAACGCCGAGACCAGCTATGAACCTCCAGCAAGTCAACGATCTTCACGAACGGGCCATGAGCCTCGCCGAAGCCGCGGTCGTCGCTCGGACCGAAGGCGATGAGGCAACCTCGCGAGAACGATTTCAAGAGGCGTTGGAACTGGCCAGGCAAGCGGCTGCGAGAATTGCGTCCCATGTTGGCGAGGAGCCGATGCGCTCGGTCCTCCATCGGAGCGCAGCCTCGCTGGCCCTCAACTGTGAGGACTATCGTCTCGCCGAAAAGCTGCTGGCGGTTGGCTTGGCGGGTGATCCTCCGGCCGAGATCGCCGATGAGATGCGCGACCTCATGGAGCAAGTCTACTCGCACCGCGAGTTGCTCGTTGTGTAGGACTTGATAAGACCAAGAACATGACCATGACGCGATTCATGCTGAATCGGTTAGCCGCGGTGGTGCTCGCGATCACGGCGGTATGCCAGGCACCTGTAGATTCGGCTGAAGTCGTCACGGGTATCGATCCGTCCGGCCTCGTCGAAGTCCGCGAGGTCGGAGCTGTGGGCGACGGGATGTGGGTAATGACAAGTAATCGCTTGGCAACCTAAAGTGTCGGCCAGCCTAAAGGCTGTACTCCAACTGGATCGTCCGCTGGCCATTCTTGTGAAATCCGACCTTTTCAAGGATGCCTCAGGCAGCCTCCGCTGCCCGTCAACTTAACCCCGTCGCCGTTCCGTCGGGCATCACTTGGATGCGGGCGGCGGCGGGGACTTTGGGCAGGCCGGGCATGGTTACGATGTCGCCGCTGATGACGACGACAAAGCCGGCGCCGGCGCTGATCCGCAATTCACTGACCATCATGGTGAAGTCGCGCGGGCGGCCCAACAACCGGGGATCGTCGGACAGCGACTTGGGCGTCTTGGCAATGCAGATCGGCAGGTTGCCGTAACCGGATTCCTGGAGGAGCTTCAGGTCTTCTTTGGCCCGCCGCTCGTACTCGACATCCTTGGCCCCGTACATGTCGCGGGCGACCTTGGCGATCTTGTCGACCAGCGGCATCTCCAGCGGATACGCGAACCGCAGTTTGCGGCCGCGGTTCTTTTCGATGCAGCGCAACACGGATTGCGCCAAATCGACCGCGCCGGCGCCGCCGTCCGCAAAGTGCGTGGCCACGACGGCCTCGACGCCCAAGGTGCGGCAGAATTCGATGATCTGGTTCAGGTCGCTGTCGGTATCGTCGGCGAAACGGTTCAGGGCGACGACGGGTTCGAGATTGAAGAGGCGGATGTTCTCGATGTGCTTGGCCAGGTTGCCCAACCCGCCGTCGTCCGTGAAACCGCCGTGGTACTGGACGGCTTTGGCGGTGGCTACGATAACGGCCGCGTTGGGCTCCAGACCCGCGGTCCGGCACTTGATGTCGAAGAATTTCTCCGCCCCCAGATCCGAACCGAAACCGGCCTCGGTGATCACGATTTCCGCCAGTTTCAGCGCCGTCCGCGTGGCGATCGCGGTGTTGGTTCCCTGGGCGATGTTGGCGAACGGTCCGCCGTGGACGAACGCGGGCGTGCCCTCCATCGTCTGCACCAGATTCGGGTTGATGGCGTCGCGGAGCAGGACCAGCATGGCTCCCTCGGCTTGAATGTCGTGAGCAAACACCGGTTTGCCTTTGTACGTGAAAGCCACCACCATGCTGGCCAGACGCCGGCCGAGGTCGGCAAAATCGCTGGCCAGGCACAGGATGGCCATCACTTCGGATGCCGGGGTGATGTTGAAGCCGTCCTGTCGCGGGATGCCGTGCTTGACGCCGCCCAGTCCGACGAAAATTTCGCGGAGCGCGCGGTCGTTCAGATCGATCACCCGGCGGAGCACAATGCGGCGCGGATCGATCCCCAACTCGTTGCCGTGCTGCAAGTGGTTGTCCACCATCGCAGCCAACAGGTTGTTGGCTTTGCTGACCGAGTACATGTCGCCCACAAAGTGCAGATTGATGTCCTCGGCCGGAACCACCTGAGCCCGGCCTGCGCCCGTGCCGCCGCCCTTGATGCCAAAGTACGGCCCCAGCGATGGCTCGCGCAGGCAGATCGACGACCGTTTTCCAATCAACCGCAGGGCGTCACCCAAGCCGATCGTCGTCGTGGTCTTGCCTTCGCCGGTCGGCGTCGGCGTCATGGCCGTGACCAGCACCAAATCGCCGTCCGGACTGCCGGCCCGCCGCTTCAGTTCGTCGAAGGGGATCTTGGCGATGTAATGCCCGTGCGGCAGGATCGTGTCGGGATCCAAGCCCAACTCGGCGGCCACTTCGTAAATCCGCCGCGGCGGGATGCGATTGTTGATCGGCGTGGTATTGGACATGGGGGACTCCTGTTAGGGGCTCAGTCTATAGGATGCGGGCACGGAGCGTGTATGTTCAAAATCCGAAATCCGAAGCACGAAATCCGAAAGAAATTCAAAATTCGAATACCAAAGGCTCGAAACAAGAATTGCGGTCTCAACGGTCACAAGCGGCTTGTTCGGTGGCGTTTGAAACATTCGGATTTCCGATTTCGAATTTCTTTCGGATTTCGAAATTCGAATTTTGTTTGCGTTAGGCTCTCTCCACCGGGAACGTGATTACTTGCGCGATGTCCGTCGCGCCGGCGGCGAGCATCACGAGTCGATCGAATCCCAGGGCCACGCCGGCACACGGGGGCAGACCATGTTGCATGGCGGCCAGCAAGCGGTTGTCCTCCGGCAACGGGTACTTGCCGTCGGCGGTGCGTTGGCGGTTGGCGGCCGAGTTTCGCTGACGTAACACGTCGGGATCCAACAGTTCGTGGTAGCCGTTGGCGAGTTCGACGCCGCGGACAAACAGTTCAAAGCGTTCGGCCACCGGCGGATCGTCATCGCGCACGCGAGCCAACGCCGCTTGGCTGGCCGGATAATCGTACAGGATCGTCGGGCGGTCTTGGCCGAGATGCGGCTGGACGCATTCGGTTAACAACAGGTCTCGCCACGCATCGCGGTCGTCGACGCCGAGTCCCTCGGGCACGGCCACGCCGAGCCGCCGGGCGGCTTCCGCCAACTGGTCCCCGGATGCCGCCAGCGGGTCGAGATCAAGGTACATCAAAAACGCCTGCCGGTAGCTGAGCCGATCGGCCGAGCCCAAGCTCAGCACATGCTCGGCCAAATCCGAGAGCAGCTGCATCCCTTCCTGCATCCCGTCGCCCACGCGATACCACTCGACCATCGTGAACTCGGGGTTATGCCACGCGCCGCGTTCTCCGCCGCGAAAGACCCGGGCCACCTGGTAAATCGCCGTCGCGCCGGCGGCCAACAGCCGCTTCATGCCGAACTCCGGCGAGGTCTGCAGCCAGAGGCTGCGGCCGACGTCCGGCTGGCGCGGATCGTCAAATAGCGTCACCCGCAACGGATCCAGGTGACGGTCCAATACCGTGTCGGCCGACAACACCGGCGTCTCGACCTCCAGGAAGCCGTGACCGTCGAAGAACCCGCGCAGGTGCCGCAGCAACCCCGCGCGTAGCTCCAGGTTGCTCAGCGGCGCCGTGGGCAGGAAATCGGTCGCCGCGGCATTCCCGTCAGGCATGAGCTTCACCGCGTCAGGTGCTGACGCGTTCCACGTATTCGCCGGTCCGCGTGTCGACTTTGATCACATTGCCGATGTTGATGAACGAGGGGCAAAGGATCTCCGCGCCCGTCTCGACCTTGACCGGCTTGGTGACGTTGGTGGCCGTGTCGCCTTTCACGCCCGGTTCGCAATACTCGACCTTCAGCGTGACGTGATTCGGCGGCGACATCGTGATCGGGCTGCCGTTGTACAGCACCATCGCGCAGGCCATGCCTTCTTTGAGGTACTTCCAGTTGTCGTCGACTTGCTCGGCCGACAACTCGTACTGCTCGTAGCTCTTGTTGTCCATAAAGACGAACGTGTCCACCTGGCGGTACAGGTATTGGACTTCGATCTCTTCCACATCCGCCGACTCCAAGGAATCGCCACCCTTGTAGGTACGTTCCAGTGTCGTACCGCGGATCAGGTTCCGCAGCCGGCACTTGTACATCGCGTTGCCTTTGCCCGGCTTGACAAAGTTCATCTCGATCATCAGGTACGGTTCGCCGTCGATTTGTACCTTCAGCCCCTTGCGAAAATCGCTGGTTTTGTAAACGCCCACTGGTTCTAGTCCCCACTTCGATTCTGTGATTGAAACCGCTACGATGTCACCACAAAAAGATGACTATTCTAACGTCCTCCCCCCATCCTGTCCGCGCCGGTGCGGCGTCTCCGGCCACTTGGCGGCAAGCCCTGCGAACCGCGGTGCGCGATCCGGTCGAACTGTGCCGCCGCTTACAGCTGCCAGCCGACTGCGAACCCGCTGCGATTCGAGCCAGCCGCGATTTCCCCGTTTTCGCCCCGCTGGGCTATATCGCCCGTATGCAGCCGGGTGATCCGCACGATCCGCTGCTGCGCCAAGTGCTGCCGCTGGACGACGAACTCGCTGTGGCACAAGGGTTTACGTCCGACCCGGTAGGCGATTTAGCCGCCCAACGTGCCGTCGGACTGCTGCACAAGTACCACGGACGGGCGTTGATGATAACGACGGGCGTTTGCGCCGTCCATTGCCGATTCTGCTTCCGGCGACAATATCCGTACGAGGACAGCCCCAGTATTGGGGATCGATGGCCAGCGGCCGTCGCCCAAATCGCCGACGATCCGTCGCTGGAGGAAGTCATCCTCAGCGGCGGTGATCCACTGACTTTAGGGGACACGCCCCTGGCCGAACTGGCAGCGATGCTAGCAGCCGTCCCTCACATTAGACGACTTCGAATTCACACCCGGCTGCCCATCGTGATTCCCCAGCGAGTTACCGACGAATTGGTCGCCTGGCTCCGCGGCACCCGGCTGACGCCGATCATGGTCGTCCATGCGAATCATGCCCGCGAACTGGACGCCTTTGTCGAAGCCGCGTTGGGCCGGTTGGCGGACGCGGGCATCCCGCTGCTGAACCAGGCCGTGCTGCTCCGGGGCGTCAACGATCATGCGGACACGCTGGTCGAGTTGTCCCAGCGGCTGTTGGACTGCCGGGTGCTGCCGTATTACTTGCACCAACTGGACCGCGTGTCCGGGGCGGCCCATTTCGAAACGCCGGTCGAAATCGGTCAGCGGCTGATCGAGGAAATGACCGCCCGCCTGCCGGGTTATGCCGTACCCAGGTATGTCCGCGAAGTGCCGGGCGCACCGGCCAAGCTGCGAATTGCCTGAGTTGGGCCGGAAGCCTCGGTTGATGCATCGGGATTTTGCCGGCCCTGCGGGCTGTTGATTTACGGGAGCAAACAAACGTGGGATAGGCTTCCAGCCTGTCAGGATTGCCCAGTTACAAGTGACTATTCTGCGCCGTTTCCCATTCGACAGGCTGGAAGCCTATCCCACGACTAAACCAACAGCCCGTCTGGATGCTGGTATCTGGTTGCCGCTGACCACGCGCGCAAAAATGCCAAGGTTTGCATCCAATCGTACGCGTGGTGCGAAGACTTAGAGAGTGATTCATGAAAAACCACAAAACGGCAGGATCGTCAGGCGGGTCGCGAGTCACCGTGTTTGCCCGCAAGTCTCAACCAGTAAACGTTTTGGAGTCCGAGTTCATGTCAAAATTCTTAGCACTTTGCGTCGTATCGTGTGCCACGCTCGCCACCATCTGCCTCGGTCGCCTGATGGCGGCCGAAACATCACCGCCGAACGACGAATCGGCTGACGGGGCGAGTTTCAAGCCGGTCGTCGAGGCCCCGTTGCCCGAAGGTTTTCCTTCGTACACGCCGGTCGGACAAATCGAGGTGAAGCGTTACCCGGCCTATCGCAAGGCGGAAACGACCGGGAAGGCCGCCTTCTGGACTCTGTTTCAGCACATCACCACGGCGGGGATCTCCATGACGGCCCCCGTGGAAATGACCTTCCAAGCGGATGGGCCTCCAGTCGGTCGCGAACAGTCAATGGCGTTTTTGTACGGCGCCCAGAGTGTCGGCACCGCGGGGCGAAAGGGGAGTGTCGAAGTGGTCGACGTTCCGGCAGCTACCGTCGTCTGCATCGGCGTGCGCGGCGCTCGCACCGACGCTGTGGTCGCCCAGGCCGATCAGAAACTCAGGCAGTGGCTGGAGCAAAACAAGGCTCAGTATGAGCAAAGTGGGCCGCTGCGCATTATGGGATATAACAGTCCCTTCGTCGCCCGGGATCGGCAGTTCTTCGAGGTGCAAATCCCCGTCCGGGCGTTGCCCGGATCGCCTGCGGCGTAATGGTCCGCCTGCCCGTGGCGGGACGGTGCTTGTCCCGATCTGTCGTCCCGATCTCCACGATTGACGCGGCTGGCTTGCGGGGCTAGGCTGTCGGCGCTGAACTTGGGGGCCTGGTATGGCCCTATCGTTGGCGTCATAGCTCTGCAGGACATGACTGTGTCTCTCACCATCCTCCAGCGAATCGCGGCGGGCGAGGCTCGGGCGGTGGACGAGTGCCTGGATCAGTACGGCAACCTGATCTGGTCGCTTGCCCGACGCTTTTCGCCGGTCCATGCTGATGCGGAGGATGCCGTTCAAGAGACGCTCCTGGAGATTTGGCGGCATGCCTCGCGTTATGATCCGCAGGTGGCTTCCGAAACGGCCTTCATTGCGACGATCGCCAAACGCCGGCTGATCGACCGGCATCGCCGACGAAGCCGGACGGTCGATGCGGCTCCGATCGAAGAAGATTCGGTGCCGGTTCCCCACGTTGCTACGGACACCATGGAAATTCAGGAGGAAGCGGAGCGCGTCCGCGTCGTGATGGGGCGATTACGTTCCGACGAACGGCGCGTGCTGGAGATGTCGTTGATGGAAGGCTTGACGCACCACGAGATTTCGCGATCCACCAATCTGCCGCTGGGAACCGTCAAAACCCACGCCCGCCGCGGATTGAATCGGCTGCGTGAAATGCTGGGTGTGAATTCTACCTCGTCGGCCCCGGACCCTTAAACCATGAATGAATTAGACCAACTCTCAGCGGCAATCCTACGGAACGGGGCCGTGGGCCTGGCAGGCTACGCGGCCAGCGACCTGCTGGAATCGCAGCCGGATCTGAAAGAGACGCTGGCGACGCAAGCCTTTGCCACGTGGCAGGTGGTGTTGCGAAACTGCGTGGAAGAGCTCACCGCAGCACTCGTGGCCGGCCGGCCGCAGTTCTTTGCCGAGTACTTGGGCTGGATCCAAAGCGTTCTGATTGCGCGAGGCGTTCCGGCTGACGCACTCCCGTCCGCCGTGGCCTGCCTCGCCAAGGTGCTCGCGACGGAATTGCCATCCGAGTCCGGGGCGCGCGTTGGCGGCGTGGTCGACGAGGCGCTCCGCGATCTGGACCGCAACATCCCCGAGATTCCGAGCTTCCTGAGATCGGACACGCCGCACGGCCGGCTGGCGGCCAGTTATCTGCTGGCGCTGCTGGAGGGAGACCGGGCCCAGGCCAGCCGTTTGATCCTGGACGCCGCTCAAGGGAGTTTTTCCGTGCCGGATTTGTACCTTCGGGTCTTGTTGCCCGTTCAGCAGGAAGTCGGGCGGATGTGGCAAGCCGACGAGATCAACGTGGCCGAGGGGCACTTCGCCACGTCCACGACCAACACCATCCTCGCCCAGCTCCGCTTGCGTGCCCCCGAGCGGGAACCGAACGGCAAAACGCTGTTGGCCGCAGCGGTCACGGGCAACCGGCATGACGTGGGACTGCAGGTGGTCGCGGATTTCTTCGAAATGGACGGCTGGCGAGTGATCCAACTCGGTTCCGATATGCCGATCCCGGACCTGGCCCAAGCCGTCGAGTTCTACCAGCCCGATCTCCTGGCGCTGTCCGTGTCGCTCCACACCCAACTGGTCACGCTGACGGAGACCATCCAGGCCGTGCGATGCGGCCAGCGCGGCGCCGTGGTGAAGATCTTGGTCGGCGGCCGCGGTCTGGCCGAAGCGACGGACTTGATCCAGAAATTCGGCGCCGACGCTTACGCCGCCGACCCGAACGCAGCCGTCGCTTTGGGAAACTCGCTGGTGGGGGTGGATGACAGACGCAAGGCCACGACGCTGGTTTAACCGCGTGGACAGAAGCCAGGACATCGCTGCTAGCCGTTCGCGACGTTCCGGTCAGGGCCGGGGCCGCTAATCGCCAAACGCCGGGTTCCCCAACCGCTCTAGGTCCCGGATTCCAATCCTGTTATGATTCGCCGGCGACCGAATCGACGAAGGAGGCGTCACCATGAGCGATCTGCGCGTGCTGCTCCGTCTGCCCACGTGGCTGGGCGATTGCGTGATGTGTACTCCCACCCTGGACAACCTGCGGCGGCAACTGCCCGAAGCCAAGCTGGTGGCGGTCGCTTCCCAGAGCGCGGCCCAGCTGTTCAACGGAGACCCGCGGCTGGACGCGATCGTGCTGGACAAGACCAAGTCGCAAGGCCATCGCTGGCTGACGGTGCCCCGATTGGGACGAGAACTTCGCGAGGAACACGGTCCCTTCGACCTGGCGTTTACGTTCAAAAACAGTTTCGCGGCGCGTTGGCTGCTGCGGGCCGCGGGCGCGCCTCGCCGGATTGGCGGCAAGACAGGCTGGAGCGACGTGCTGCTGACCGATGCGATCCGTTGTGCCAGCGGCCAACACTACGTCCAGTGGTACAATCAGGTCGTGAACGGCTACTTTGGTTCGCACCACGAGGCCGGCCCCATGACGCTGCACGTGCCGGCTCCCGCCTGCTTCGTCAGGCCGACGGCCGGGCTGGCGCCCGGCTCGGCCTACGGCAGTGCCCGCCGTTGGGACGCCGCGCGCTTCGGCCAAGTCGCCGTCGCGCTCAGCCGCGACTTCGACGTGCTGATCCTGGGCGGTCCTCAAGAACGCCCACAGGGTGACGTCATCGAAGCGGCCCTGCGGCAGGCGGGCGTCGCCGATTACCGCAATCTGATCGGGCAAAGCGTATCCGAGATGGTCGCCACGATGGCGGGGATGAAGCTGTACATCGGACTGGATTCGGGGACCACCCACATCGCCACAGCACTGAGTGTGCCCACCGTGGCCATCTACGGTTCCACGTCGCCGGCGCTGGCCTACCCTTGGCGGCACCCGGTCTCGCGGATCGTCCGTCATTACGTGGCGTGCGCCCCCTGCAACCGCCGCACGTGCCCGTTGCAGCACCATGCCTGCATGCAAGCGATCACGGTCAACCAGGTGCTGGATGCCGCTTACTCCTTGGCGGCCAACACCGTGTTGCCCGCCGCAGGGTGACGGATTCGCACCGTTCGAGAAGTAACTCCGTGGCGTAAGCTTCCAGCTTGCGGTAGATCGCTGCATCGCAGGCTGGAAGCTTGCGGTAGATCGCTGCATCGCAAGCTGGAAGCTTACGCCACCCATGTTTCGGACGGTACTTTATTCCCACAAAACCAAGAACTTGCGTTGACCGGCGGTCCGGGACTGGCTATCACAGTAAGGTGAATCGAAGAGAACCTCCGACAGCATCCTGCCTTTCGTCAGTACGAGGATCGAGCCATGCGCAGCACTGCCGCCCCTGCCCTCGTTTTTTTTGTGTTCCTCTGCCTGGCCTACGTTCCCGCAGCGGCCGAGGTCGCCACCGGGGATGCGCCGGCTCCTTCGCCGGCCAACGCCGAACAAGAGATGGTCGCTCGGCTGGACGCGCCGCTGTTGTTCGTCAAGCGGCATTCGTACACCGGGATTCATATCTACGACACGTTCTACAAGTGGCCGCCGGGCGGCGGCGGGATCTATGTGCTCGAGAATCCCGCGGCGCCGAAAGACCAGTGGGAGGTCCGGCCGGTGATCGATCCGAACACGCCCGAAACGCTGGGGCTGGGCGTGTACACGCATCCCGAATTGTCGTGGGATGCCACCCGGCTGTTGTTCTGTTTCAAGGGCGAGCCGACGGGCAGCACCAGCATCTACGAGATCGGCCTCGACGGGCGGGGTCTGCGGCGGATCACGGATCCCGGTTGCGCTTGCGATGCCTACAAGGGCAGTCACGGCGGCCAGCATGACGTGGCCCCGGCCTACCTGCCCGACGGCCGGATTGTGTTTCTGTCCACGCGTCCCAGCGGTTTGGTCCCCTGTGCCAACTCGGGTGTGGCCATCCTGCACGTCATGAACGCCGACGGTTCAGATATTCATCCCATCTCCGTCAATCACGTCAACGAGTTCGACCCGGTCGTTGCGCCGGACGGCCGGATCCTGTTCGGCCGCTGGGAATACGTGGACAAGAACGCCTTGACGATCCAGTCGCTGTGGTCCGTCAATCCGGACGGCACCCAGGAAACGGCCGTGTACGCCAACAACATGGTGTTCCCCGAAGCGGTGCTGGACGCGCGGCCGGTGCCCGATTCCCACTTGATCGTGGCGACCTTTGCCAAACACAACTCGACGCCGCGCGGCTCGATTGCCCTGATCGATCCCCGGCGGGGCAAGAACAACCCGGCAGCGGCGATCAACCTGGAGCATCCGGAAGACCCGACCTACGACCGCGGCGATTCCTGCGAGCCGTGGCCGGTGACCAAGGACGTGTTTCTGTTCAGCGGCCGGCCGCCGGGACGGACGCGGAACGTCCTGGAGATGATCGACCGCGCGGGCCGGCGGATCGAACTGTTGTCCGACCCGGACATCTGCCTGCACTCGCCGATGTTGATCAAGCCCCGTCCCGTTCCACGCGTGATCTCGGACACGGCGGACCGGCAGGCGACCAGCGGCCGCTTTTTCGTCCAGGACATCTACCAGGGCCTGACGGGCGTGCAACGCGGCGAGGTCAAGTACCTCCGCGTGATCGAGGAGACGTCGCGCGTCAGTCCCACGCTGATGGGCGGCAGTCCCTACAACCAGGTCTTCCTGGTCAGCGCGGCGCTGGCCTTCAACGTGAAGAGTTTTCTGGGGATCGTGCCCGTCGAAGAGGACGGGTCGGCGTATTTTGAAGTCCCTGCGGGCCGCGGCGTTTTCTTTCAGGCGCTGGACGCCGAAGGCCGGACGATCCAGATCATGCGGAGCTTTGTGCAGGCCGTTCCGGGCACGACCCGGTCCTGCATCGGCTGCCACGAGCACAAGTCCAGCACGACGGCCTCGGCGGGCGGCTTTCCCAACCTGCTGGCGCGCACGCCCCACCAACTGCAGCCCGAATCGTGGGGCAGCGGATATGTGGACTACCCCAGCATGGTTCAGCCGATTCTGGACAAGCACTGCGTCAGCTGCCACGGCGGCGAGAAGGGCATCGCCGCCGGGATGGATCTGTCCGGGGGCTGGACCGAGCACTTCAATATCAGCTACGAGAACCTGGCCAACCGTGTCGAAACGCAGCTGACCGCCTATTGGATCGCCGGCATCGACTGTATGAACGGCACGGCTCCGTGGTCCTGCCAGATCTTCCCACCGCGCGGCCACGGTTCCGGAGCCGCCCCGCTCGCGAAACTCCTGGTCAACGGCCATGACGGGCAGATCCCGAACCTCAGCCGTCCGGAACGCGACCTGCTGATGGCCTGGATCGATACCAACGGCCTGTATCACGGCAACTGGGACTCGACGCCGGCCGGTTGCGCGATCCGCGATTGGAACAGTCTCAAGGCCGCCCTGACGGCCCAGATGCAGGCGGCCGGCTGCCTGCGCTGCCACGGCGACGGTCAGAAGATCTCGTACTTCGAGAACGACTGGATCAACCTGCGGGATCCCGAGTTCAGCCGGATCCTCCGCGCACCGCTGGCCAAGGACGGCCCCGGGTTTGGGTTAGGCCTGTGCCGCGACCGCCAAGTGGACCTCAGCCGCCAGCGGATTCACCTGCTGTGGAACGGCTACGCCCACGCCGTGCAGCCGCCGGAGGCATTTCCCAAGCGTCCGATCGCGCCCTACGACCCCAGCGGTCAGGTTGTGATCAGCCTGGCCTCGACCGACGCCCCGTTCTACCAGACCATGCTGGCGATCATCCGCGACGCCCGCGAGTCGGTGCTGGCCAATCCGCGCGTGGACATGCCGGGCGCGGAAGTCATTCCCGGCGCTTGCCGGCTGTTCCTTCCGCCTCCGTTGCCGGCGGTCGCGCCGGCGTTGACCGCCACGGCCGATGCCGAGGGCATCGTGCGACTGTCGTGGGAACGGTCTGCCCGGACGATCGGCTTGGAGGCGGAACTGCACCGGTCTGGGGCGGAGAACTTTGCACCGGATGCAAGCACCCTGCTATTGCGGACGCCACTGTCTCAGTACGCCGACCGGCAGGCTCCGCTCGGGCCGCAGTATTACGCTCTGGTCCTGGTGCAGGGCAGTCAGCGCAGCAAGCCGGTGTATGCCTCGATCACCGTTCCTGATCCGCCCCCGCCGCCGGCGCCCGAAGACTTGAAAGCGGCTTCCGGTTCCTGTTCGATCCGCTTGTCGTGGCGTGCGCCGTCCGCTGCGGCGCTCGCCTACAACGTCTATCGCAGCCCGCCCGGGGCAGCCGAGTTTCAGCTTGTCACGGCTACGCCGATCCGGCAAACCCGTTTTTCGGATGCGGGCGTCGAGTCGGGAAAGCCCTACCGTTACGTCGTCCGCGCGATCAGCCAACGAGGCGCGGAAGGCCCGCCGACACCGGCCGCCGAAGCGACGGCGACGATCGTCACCGGGCCCGTCTTTGCGGCGGCGTTCGACGCCCGCGCCAATGCCTCGCTGGAGGGCGGACAGACGCTCGAAGGCAAGCTGCACGGACCGGCCGCCTGCTCGTCCGGCGTCCTTGACCTGCGGTCGGGCGGCCACGTCACGTTCCCGCATCAAGAGTCGTTTGATCTGGCACAGCCCTTGTCGCTGACGTGCTGGGTTTGGTTCGACGATCCGGGCCGGATGCCAGTCCTGGTCAGTTGCGGGGTTTGGAACCAGGCCGGTTGGTTCCTGCAACGCCTGGGCGGTGCGTGGCGCTGGCATGTGGGCGGCGTGGACTGCGACGGAGGCCGGCCCGCCGCCGGCCGTTGGATCCACTTAGCCGCGGTGTATGACGGTCAAACGCTGACGCTGTATCAAGATGGCGAGCCGGTGGCCGCACGCCCCGCCAGCATCAACACGACCCCGTGGAACGGCGAGTTGCACGTCGGACAGTACAGCGGTCAGTCATCGGCGGACTTTCAAGTCACAGGCCGTATGACGGGCGTGCGGCTGTATCATCGCCCGCTGGACGCCGAAGAGGTCGCTGCCGAGGCGAAGCAGCTGCCCAAGTTATAACGCGGCCGATAGCCGTTGGCACGCCGCAGACACGCCGCTTACGCTTCTTCCGCGGCTGCGGAGAAATCCACCTTGGCAAAGACTTCCCCCAGGGAAATCTCGATGCCCAGCGACGGCAGCGGTAGCGTCGCCGCCAGACCCGCGGCTTCCGTCAGCGTCCAAGTGCCGTCGTCGTTGCGCAGGAAGCGTTCGACCTTGGCTTCCTCCTGCGAAACCAACAGGTACTCGCGCAAGCTGGCGATCTGGCGGTAATGGCTGAACTTCTTGCCACGGTCATAGGCCTCGGTCGAGTCGGACAGCACCTCGACCAGCACCGTGGGATTCAGGACCGTGTCGCGCCGCTGGTCCTCGAATTCCAGCGGACCGCAAACTACGCTGGCATCCGGATAGGTGTACAGCCCGGTGGCGGAAACCAAGATCCGCAAATCGCTGTCGTAGGCCGTGCATGGCGAACGTTTGAGCCGGGCACGGATTTCGCCGCAGATGTTGACCTTAATCAGGCTGTGGCGCGGTGAGCCCCCCGCCATGGCGAACACCTCGCCGTCGAAATACTCGCTGCGGTATGCCGCGGCTCGTTCGATGTCCAGGTATTCGGCAGGAGTCAGTCTGCGAACGCGTTGCGGAAGTCCCATATCTTCGTCCCTTCTTTGGCTCAGTGTGGCGGCCTAACGAGATTCTACCGGGTGCGCCCGTGCGATACCAGAACCATCATCGCAGCAGCGGGGGCCTTTGCGGCCTGCCCGCCAAGCGTGTAGACCACATGCCGACAAAGGGATACGATCTGGATTCAAATCGCCCGGGGCGGATTTTTCTCGTGGTGCCGGCAGGTGGCAGGTACGACTGCGGCGCTGGGCGCGGGTCTCCGACCCCGCCCTCGGTCCGACCGAAGGTCTCCGGTAATGCTGGGAGACCTGCGGTCGGGACCCGTGGCTCGGTCGGAGACCGGCCACGGCGCCAAGCATGTCTCCCGCTCGTTCCAGTCCGTACGCCCGGCCGTAGCGCGACGGTTCGACGGCGGCCGACAAGAGATAGTCCCGCAACGGCCCCCGGAGCCCGCGTCCCGTCCAGGCCGCCGTACGCAATCCCACCAGCGCCGCCAGACTTTGCGCGAACCCCATCGCGCCGATGCACAGCGTCGTGACCAGATAGCCCGCCACGGCCCACGGCCGCTTGCTGCGCGCGTGATGTCCGACCACTCCGCCACCCAGTTTAGCAAGGCTGACGGGAAAGTCGGCCAGGCCTTCCCTGATGCCCAGCGCGGCCGGTCCGAGTCCGATGGTGGCCAGGTACAACGGCAGCACCGCGGTGGCCATCTCGTGGCTGAAGTCCGAGAAGAAGGTCGCCAGGGCAATCCCGGCCACCGTGCGGTTGAGCCAGCGCTGGGGCCGCGAGTCGCGACCGGATGATTCGCTATACAGAGAAGGCGGCTTTTCCCGTCGGAAACAAGCCTACCTTTCATCCGTGCCCCGGCTTTGCCATCCGTGCTATCCGGCGCTCTCCAACGTCCGCTGGTCTGCGCCGCGTGCCCGCCCAACGGGCGCGTTTCGTCGGCAAGCTTCTTGCGGGCCGAACGAATACGTTATACTGGGAACGGCAGGAATGGATTTGAACGGGGTAGTCTGGGGAGGGCAATATGACGGAAGCGGCAACAGGCGGAGAACCCACGGGGACGCGGGTCACATTTCTCGATCAGACGGGGGCCAAGTCGGTGGATGCGGTAATTGCAGATTCCGTGACGGTCAAACGGATTTTGCCCAACGTCATCACCAAAATGAATCTGCCCGTCACGGGGCCGGACGGCCAGCCGATGAGCTACAGCCTGGATCACAAGGAGGGCGGAAAACGGCTGCAGGAGCAGCAGACGCTGCCGGACGCGAGAGTCCGCAACGGGGACCATTTGATCGTCTATCCGGAGATTGTCGCCGGATACGCTGAACACGGCCATCGGCCGCAACGAAAACAGATTAGCGTTCATTAGCGTCGATGAGCGTTCCCTCTCCGTTCCGGGTTGCCGCAACTCAGGATAGAGTGAGAGAGAACCGCTAATGAACGCTGATAGAAGCTAACGGAGCAGAGGCATGCCATTGCGGTGTTCGGCCTTGGCACGTTGAGAACCTGCACGCAGGATCTTTGCCGGAAAGACAACAATTCGCGGAATAGTAGTATGAACGGAGGCTTCGAGGGGAGTCCATGCATGCGGCGATCACCGCGTCTGCGCCGGTTGGAAAGCGACTGGGCGGCGATGCACCAGCTGAAGGCGGACAGTAGTCTGTTCGATTTCTCCACGCCGGAAACCCCTTTTGCCGGCCCGCCGGAAGTCTACGTCATACGTATCCGCGGGCTGGGCGTGTGGAAACCGGATAATTCCGAGCGTGTGCTGCTGCGCGAGGGACACGAAATCCAGGTCCGCTTGGGAGCCGCCTATCCCAGGATGATCCCCGAACTGATTTGGCGGACGCCGATCTTTCATCCCAATATCTCGGCCAACGGGGTGGTATGCCTGGGCGGGTACAGCACGCATTGGGCACCGAGCCTGCGGTTGGATGAATTGTGCATCATGCTTTGGGACATCGCCCGTTACGCCAATTACGACGTCGCCAGCCCGTATAATCGAGCCGCCGCCCATTGGGCTCGCACGCAAACCCAGTTTCGCTTTCCGCTCGATCCGCGGCCGCTGCGCGACGGGATCGTGCGGCCGGCCCAACCCCGGGACAGCGAATTGCCTGCACCGGCCGCGCAGCCCGCTGGGGAGATTCCCTGCCTCGAGAGGGCTCGTGCCGGCGTTCCTGTGGTTGCCGCCGAGTTGGTCTTTGTAGACGACCAAATCGTCGATGCGGAAATCGTCGCCGAGGACCGCCGGAATAACCAGCGCTCGCCGGTCTTGTATATCGGTTAACGGTCATGCCCGATTCGACGTTGCACGTGGACGATGACGACCGCTACGCGCGGCTCCGGCTGATTCCCTGGTGGGACCAGCCGCGGTTGGAGCGCGCCTGTGCCTTGGTGGTGGGGGCCGGCGCATTAGGGAACGAGGTGCTGAAGAATCTGGCCCTGGTCGGGGTCGGACACCTGATCGTGGTCGATTTCGATGTGGTCGAGCCGGCGAACCTGGCCCGCTCGGTGCTGTTCCGCGCTCGCGACCGGGGGCGGCTCAAAGCCGAGGTGGCGGCCGAGGCCGTGCGCGAACTGAATCCGGACCTGCACGTGACGGCGATCCCCGGAAACGTGCTGACCGCGGTGGGCCTGGGCGTCTTTCGCGACGCCGACGTCGTGGTCGGGTGCTTGGACAACCGGGAAGCCCGCCTGTGGGTCAATCGCGCGTGCTGGAAGGTCACCACGCCGTGGGTCGACGGGGGGATCCAGGAGCTGGACGGCGTCGTCAAGGTGTTTACGCCGCCGGACAGTCCGTGCTACGAATGCGGGATGACGGAGAACGACTACCGCTTGATCAGTCTGCGGTACAGCTGCCCGCTGCTGCGGCAGGAAGACCTGGCCGCCGGCCGCGTACCGACCGTTCCGACAATCGCCTCGCTGATCGGCGGCTTGCAGACGCAAGAGGCGTTGAAGCTGATTCACGGCATCCCCGTGGCCGGCGGCGAGGCGTTCGTCTTCAACGGGGTGGTCAGCCAGTCCTACCGGACGCGATTTCAGCGGCGCGAAGATTGCCTCAGTCACGAGACCTACCCGGCTCCGGTGGAACTGCCGCTACGGGCACATCGGCACACGGCCGCCGACCTGTTTGCGGAGGCGCGGCGGCACTTGGGCGCCCGGGACTTGCAGTTGTCGTTGGACCGCGATTTGGTTGTTTCCCTGGCGTGCCCGCGATGTGGCACGCGCGAGCCGGTTTTTCAGCCGTTGGCGCTGGTCGGGATCCGCCGGGCGGTCTGCCCGCAGTGCGGCGAGATGTCGCAGCCCCAACTGGTGCATACCGTGGACTCGAACTCGGAACTCGCCCAACGGCCGCTGACGTCGCTGGGGATCCCCCCCTACGATATCGTGCGCGTGGTGAGTCGAGAGACGGAAGGCGTTTTCCTGCTGGCGGGCGACCGAGCGGAACGACCCTGACACGGGCCAAGATGCAACCAAATCCGAAACTCGAAATCCGAAATGCGAAACAAATCCAAAACCCAAAGTTTGAATGTTCCAAACCTCCCTGATGAAGGCGTTCTTGGCCAGTTCTGAGACTCCTTGATGATCGACGAAATTGAATTTGGCCAGGTCGAATCGGTGCGGCCGCAACGGCGTTTGCGTCCGGATCGAAACCCGCAGTGCGCCGTCGTCCCGTGCGGCGTCCCGGCGCAGGACGACTTGCCAATCTTTGTCGATTTGGATGCGTTGCGGGACATGGAAGCCCATGCGTTGTCCGACATTCGCGTCGAGTTGGGTGGCGTGTTGCTGGGCGCGCAGTGCGAGGACGAGCAGAACCGGCCGTTCGTCGTGATCGCCGACGCTTTGCGAGCCCGGCACTACGAGAGCACACCGGGCAGTTTCAAGTTCACCCACGACACGTGGTCAGAGTTCACGCGGCAGCGGGCTGAGATGCCCGCTGACCTGCAAATCGTGGGCTGGTACCACACGCATCCCAACTGGGGCGTGTTCTTGTCCGAGTTGGATCGCTTCATCTGCGAGCACTTTTTCGGCAGGCCGCACGACGTGGCCTTGGTGATCGATCCGTGCCAAGGCGACCGCGGATTCTTTCAATGGGCCGGCCCGGCCCCGGAACAGACGCGGCGCACCGGCGGGTTTTACGTTTTTGCGTCCCGGCATCGCGTCGTCGAATTGAGCTGCCTGGTCGCTTATCTGGAGAACAAGCTCATGCCCACTCATCTTCCCCGGACGGAAGGCTTTCCATTTCCCGGAATTCCTTATCCCGTTCCGCTGCGGCCCGAGGCCGATTCCAGGTCCCTGTGGCTCGGCATCGCCGTGCTGGGGATGCTGGTCATCCAGTTCCTGTTTCTGGCGCTGCTGGCCTGGACAACGCTCGTGCCCGGTTCGCCGGCGGATGGTCCTGGCGGCCCGGGGACCTCATCGACATGGGCCGCGGCGGAACCTACCGGCGCAAAATTCCGCCCGGCGAGTGAAGCCGAGATTCAATTGAAGTTGTTGGATCGAATCGTCGAGGAATTGGGGCAAGGGACACCCCGGGGACTAGTTCGAATGCTGGAGCAATTGCAGAAGGAAAACGAAAGCCTCCACGCCGACGCGCGTGTCTACCGGGACCTGGAAGCGAAAGTCCGGGTCGAAAACGCAGTGCTGACGCGGGCGCTGGCGGACGCCGAGCAGAAGCGGGACGAACTGATGAAACGAGTCGCGGACCTGCGGGCGGCGATCCGCGATCTGGAACAGGCCCAGGCAGAGCGAACACCGCCTGACTCGCCCGGTTCGGCTGCATCTGCGGCTGGGGTCGTGGACTGGGCCAGGCAGCCGGAGGCATGGTTCTTCGGCGCCGTCGGCGTGCTTGCCGCGGGCGGTCTGGCTTGGGCCATGCTTGCGGCTTGGAAGCGGGCGCAGGAGCCGCAAGTTGACCGGGGCGTCGAGCGCGAACCGGGTGCGGCCCGCGTCCCGACGGACGATGGCCTGGAGCCGTAGCGATCACACCCTCTTCGGCTGTCGGCGGCAAGTTCATCGCTGTTCGAGCAATGTCGTCGGCCGTCGTCGGCGGCAATCTCTTAATGCTTTCGCCACGAAGCGTTTGGCTTATCTATTCACGCTTGGCCTTTTCGCGTCTCTCCAATTCCGCCAGCACCGCGGGTTTGGTCTCCTCCAGCACGCAATCCAGCCGGCGCAGCACGGTGAACGGCAGGATGACCTTGGCGTACTCGGACTGCTTGTAATCGCCGCGCAACAGGATCCGCGACGGACCAGATAAAGGACGAAAAGTTGGGGTCGCTCATAGGGCGTTCCAAGGGCCATCGTGTGACGGCAAAGCGTTCCCGGCAAAGCGCGACGACCGGCCTGGAGGTCGGTATGCAAGCCGGAACGGAAGCCGGCGGCGTGCTCAACCGCTGTTTGTTCAGCGCAGGCCGGGCGTAGACCGCACGACACCCGATTGCAGTTGGGTATCGCCCGCCGCATCGGGCTTCAACCCGTCGAAGCGAAGGGCACTATCAATCCCGCCTTGCCTTGCACAATACCTCCGGTAACTACCTGCCCTGATCGCGGCGAATTGCTGCCGTGCCACGGTTGCCCTCGTGGTTACTGTCCTGCAATAATGGCTCCGCGACTCTGCCCTATCTGCCGTGAGAACGGATGATCGGCGGGCTCATCCCGAACCGTTGGCGGCGATACTGCGGGCGGTTCGGGCGGCCCAAATGACGGGCGTGCCACGATTTTTCTAAACGAATCCTCGAATCTGGGAGCAATCGCATGAATCCGGAAACGCAGCTCACCTTGGCGGGACTCCATCAGGTCGGTTTGGAAAGCCTCCGCAAACGCTGGGGTTGGTTTCTTGCCCTCGGCATCTCGCTGGTGGTCCTGGGCATGGTCGCCCTCGGCTCGTCCGTCTTGATGACCCTGGCGACAATGGTCCTGGTGGGCTGGCTGCTGATCTTGGGCGGCGTCTTAGAAGCGGTTCACGCCTGTTCGTGCAAGGGCTGGGGCGGGTTCTTCATCGACCTGCTGACCGGCATCTTGTACGTCGTGGTCGGCTTTATGATCGTCGCGAATCCAGGGACGACGGCAGTCGCGTTGACGCTGCTGATCGCCATGTTTCTGACCTTCGGCGGCATCTTCCGCATCGCGCTAGCGGTCGTGGTCCGTTTCCAGAACTGGGTTTGGATGTTGCTGCACGGCGTCGTGAACTTGCTGTTGGGGATCGCCATCTGGCGGCAATGGCCGCTGTCGGGCCTGTGGGTAATCGGGCTGTTCGTCGGGATCGACATGCTCCTGAACGGCTGGTCCCTGGTCATGCTGGGCTTGGCGGCCAAGAACCTGCCGACCAGTGAACAACCGGCCTGATCGGAGATGGCGGCGGCATGATCCATCATGCCGGGTCAGTCTCCAATGACCAGTTCCGCCAAATAGATGGCCGTGATCGGCTCGCCCGAATCGTCGCGTTCGTGACTGGAGTAGTACGAGACCAACGCCCGGCCGGGCGCCAGTTCGACCAATCCGGGATACGAGTTGTCGCCGCCGCTGGGAAGCTCGGCGAATTCGTGCAGCTGGTCGCCCACCAGCCAGCAAAGCGACGTTTTCGGGCCGGCGTCCGGCATGGTCTTGCGCCCGCCGACGACGTAGCGGTCGCCCCACTTGGTCAGCAGCGGACCTCCGATCGCTCGATCCAAGTCCTTGCGGTCCCACTGTGTGTAAGGTGGACAAGACCGCAGCAGCTGCGCCGAGCCGCTGCGCCGGCCGATACCCAAGATGCAGCCATCCGGCTCGAACAAGAACGCCGTTTCGTCACCGGCGATTTCCTGAAACACCGCCCGCTTGCGCCAGATCAAGCCGTCGTCGCTCTCCAGCATCAAGGATTCGACCTGCCGGCCTTCGCCGCGCGTTTCGACCTCAAAGGCGAGCTTGCGCCGTCCGCACAGGTACGCCTTGCCGTCAAAAGCGGCCGCTCGCCAGATGTAATGCCCGAACGTGCCCTCGAGCAGAATCGGGCTGTGCCAAGCCACGCCGTCCTCGGACCACGCGGCGTAGCCGAGGTGTTTGTTCAGGTCGTAATCTTCGCGGGCCAGCGTCGTCGCGCCGCTGTACCACGTGCCGGTGTAGACGAACAGCTTGTCGCGGAAGACCAGGAAATGCGGGTCGCGCGTGTCGCGCAGCGGCACGGCAAAGCGATGCACCTGCTGCCACTGCAGCGCGTCGTCGCTGGCCAGGATGATGATCGAGGCCGTCGGATGCACCATGTGGCCGTCCGGACAACTGCGGAAGGTCAGGTAAAGCTTCCCTTGAAACCGGACGAGATCCGTAAACGCATTGTGCTCGCCGTTGTGAAAGACCCGCCGCACCGACTCGACTCGCACTCGGGGCCGCGTGTCGTCGGCAGCAGTCGTGATACGGCCGCAGGCCGTTAATAGGACGGCGGCGATCAGAATCCAGCTTTTGCGAAGAACAGTATTCATGGCGGACTCCTTGCTGAGGCGTTGTCAAGAACGAACGTGCCGAATCCTCGTGGGACGGATTGGCAACCCTACATCCGAAGCGGTCGGCTATTCTCGAAAGATTCAATACTCTCGCTTGGTGATCACCCCCGGCAGCGGCTGCGGGTAGGTGCCGTCGGGGCGGACCGGCAGCGGCGCAGGCGAATCCATCGCCAGCTTGTCCACGTCCGGCGCGAATTCCACTTGTTCGTTCAGGGCTTCGTCCCACGTGATCACGCGGCCCGTGTGAACCGCCATCCGGCCCATGATCTGCACCAGGCTCGCCTCGGCGCCGCGTTTGGCTTCGTTGTGCGGCTTGTCCTCGCGGATCGCCTCGATCAAGTGGTCCCACTCCAGCTGATAGGGGTTCGGTTCGGGTTGGGGAAAGGCCCACGCCAAGTCGCTATCGACGACGTTGTGTCCCTTGTAGATGCGGCATTTGGCGGGCGTATGCATATAGGTCGAGATCACGGCCGAACCCTTGGTGCCATGCGCATAGCTGGCGAATTCGCCGTAGCAGCCGGCCATGTTCCGGGCGTTCATGAACACGTTCGTGCCGTCGGCAAAGGTGTACTCGACGCTGTAGTGATCGAAGTTCTGGTCCACGGCGTCGCCGCGGTGGCAGCGGCCGCCGGAGCCTTGAGCGCGGACGGGCCACGCATCCTTCATCCAGCAGCACTCGTCGATATTGTGGCTCGTGTAGTCATGCACCAGCCCGCCGCTGGCCCACATGAAGCTCAAATAGTTTTGCACCTGGTACAGCAATTCGCTCATTTCGGCCGGCTTGGGACCGCAGAACCCCGCCGGCCCGACCAGCCGGTAGGTCTTCAGCAACGTGATGTCGCCGATCTGGCCGTCGCGGATCCGGTCCAGCAGTTCCCAGCGGGCCTTGCAGTGGCGGCACATCAGCCCCACGCCGACCTTCAGGTTTTTGCGTTCGGACTGTTCTGCCAAGGCGAGCATCCTGCGCGTGCTGGACCCGTCGACCGTGGTCGGTTTCTCCATAAAGACGTTGACGCCCTTCTCGATGGCGTATCCGAAGTGGACCCAGCGGAAAGCACACGGGGTCGTGAGAATCACCACGTCGCCCGGGCGGAGGCAATCGATGGCTTTCCGAAAAGCGTCGAAGCCGATAAACTGCCGGGCCTCGGGTACGTCGATCTGTTTGTCGAACAGCTTGGCGAGGTTCGCGCGGCTGGCGGCCAAGCGGCGGGGGAACACGTCGGCCATGGCGACCAGCTTGATCGGACCGCTGGTGGTCGACAGCGCGTCGGCGGCAGCTCCGGTACCGCGGCCGCCGCAGCCAACCAAAGCTAGCTGGATCGTATTGGACTCCGCGGCGTGAACGTGTGGTACGGTACCGGCCAGGACCAGCGACGCAGCGGTCAGGCGGCCGGTGTCCTTGAGGAATTCACGGCGGTTTGGATCTCGGTTCTTGGCGACGCTCATGGGTTGCTCCCGGTCGTGGTTGAAGGAAACGGTTCGCCTACCCCTGCAAGTTGTCTGCAAGTATAATGCATCAAGTATCTCACTTTCGATCGCCCCAGAAAAGGTCCCGAGCCCTTGTGCATCCCGACGACCATGCTTGAGATCCGCGTGACGCTGTTGATCGCCCTGAGTTGCTGCGTCGCCGCGTCCGGGTGCCAAAGCGAAGCTCCGGCCTTGGCAACCAACGGCCGACCGGCGGGAGCCGCATCGCCAGCGCATGCCGGGCCGGCGGACGAAGGCCCCTCGCCGAAGTCCGCGCGCGTCTCCACGAGGGACGTGGCGCCGAGGGACGCCCATCCGCCTGCTTCGATTCCCAAGCCCCGAGGCGATGGCCGGCCGATCCCGATCACGTTCGACGATTTGGCGTTGGAGATGAAGGAGGATTCGGTGTTCGATCCGAAGCTGCTGACGCCGCGGGTCAAGCAGTTGGACGGACAGCGCGTTTGCATTCGCGGGTTCATCTATCCGTCCGTCATGCAGCAAACGGGCATCACGCGGTTTCCCCTGGTCAAGAATACAGAGTGCAAGTTCGGTCCCGGCGGCGTCGCCCACCACATCATCGTCGTCGAGATGCAGCCGGAGGCTAGCACCTCCTTCACCGTCCGGCCCATCGCGGTCGAGGGCGTGTTTACGGTTCGCCCGTGGACGGGCCCGGACGGCATGACCTGGACGATCTACCACATGGCGGGCGAGAAAGTGAACTAGCCCGGATGATTCACGAACGGGCAAAGTGGGATAGGCATCTTGCCTGTCTTTCCTGACTGACAGGCTGGAAGCCTATCCCACGCGTGGATGAAGGAACCGGGTTAGCCCGCCCGGCACCGCCATCGCGGTGACCTCTGGGCGGTTTGCTTTGCCGGCGATACAATGGCGACAGTCACTAGTGACCGAGGTGCCCCATGAAAACGTCCCCCTTCCCCGGCATGGATCCGTTCCTCGAAATCAACCCGCGGTGGGAGGTATTCCACGGCTGGTTCATCCGGAAGTTGGCCGAGAACAGCATGGGCCGGGCACGCGAACTCGGTTGTCGAGTCGACGTCGAACGCTCGGTGTACGGCCGGGAACCGACGGGCGAACTGGTGTTGCTGGGCGAGCCGGACCTGTTGGCCCGGGAAGTAGCCGCGGTTTACCATCCGGAACCAAAGTGGAGTGGAGGCGGGGTGGCATTGGCCGAGCCGCGGGCGATCCACAAAGTCGTCCTCGATCCGGACGAGATGGAAACGTATACGCAACAGTACTTGGTGGTGCGACAAACGGGCGATTGGCCGCGCGTGCTGGCCGTGGTGGAACTGCTGAACTTCGCCAACAAGAAAGGCAGCTACGCGTCCAAATACCGCGAAAAGCGAGCGCAATTCCTCGCCTCGACGGTTCACTTCATGGAGATCGACTTCCTGCGCGCCGGCGCGAATCCATCGCGCGACTTGTTCCCGGAGTTGCCGCGGACCCCGTATTTCATTTTTGTGGCCCGCAAGATCGAAATGGGCCGCAACGAAGAAGGCTATCCGTTGCGGCTGCAGGATCCACTGCCCGTAGTCGGCCTGCCGCTCGACCCGGACCGCCCCGACTTGCCGCTCGATCTGGCTGCCGCGTTCCGGTCCGCGTACGATCTGAGCCATTGCCCTGATTGGGTACGTTCGTATCAAGACGAAGACGTTCCCGCCCCGCCGCTGGACGAGTCCGAGCGGGGCTGGGTTAGTCAGGTGCTACAGTCGTGGCCGCCGGACACGGCGTGAGTATCGTTCGAGAAATTAGTGTTAGGTGCCAACCCCAAAGGACATTGCCTCGTGGGACAGCGCGACCGGAAACGCATCCTGATCGTCGGCGCGGGCAACTGCCTCGCCGGCCGTTGTGCCGAAGCCCTGTTCAATGCCGTGGCCGTGAAGATGGGTTTGCCCTGGGTGGCGACCGCACGGACGCTGGCCCCGGACGGCGGGATCAAGACTCCCGTCCGGCTGTCGCCAGCGGTTGTGGACGCATTGGCAATGATGCGGCTTCGCGTCACGGACGAATTGACTCAAGCCCCCGGGCCGCTGGCCGCGGACGACCTGGAGACGGCCGGGCGGATTGTCGCGGTGAATCAGGTCGAGCACCTTCCGCTCTTGCAAGCGAGATTTCCAGCCTGGGCCGAGCAGGTCGAGTACTGGGAGATTGACGAGTCCCCGGCGGCCCTGGCCCGGATCGAACACGAGGTGATGGATCTCACGGCCCGGCTGATCCGGGGCGGGGAACGGCAGAAGCCGCCCCCGCCAGATCTTTGCCCAACGTGCCGCCAGCCCGTCAGCTCCTGCACCTGTCAACCAAATCCGCAAGGCCCGCGAAACGTCACCGTGCGGGTCGGGCGGGCGACCAAGGGCCGGCGGGGCAAGGGCGTCACGACGGTCTCCGACCTGCCCCTGGACGAAACCGATCTGCTGGAACTCGCCGCCAAGTTGAAACAGCGACTCGGCACGGGCGGTACGGTCAAGGACGGACGGATCGAGATTCAGGGCGACCAGCGGGATCGGATCATGGCAGAACTGCAGGGTTTGGGCTACCGGGTGAAATGTGCCGGAGGCTGACCGAAGTCTTCATGGTCCTCGTTGATCTAATGGAGTAGTCATGACACTTCAACAACAGATCGAAGCCTTCCTGACGGGAACACCGCACGCTGTGGCCGGCGCGTCGCGAGACCGCGGGAAGTACGGCAACAAAGTGCTGCGGGCCTACCAGCAACAGCAGCGGCCGGTCTATCCCGTCAATCCGAGTGCCGAAGTGATTGAGGGTTTGGCTGCGTTTCCGGATCTCGCCAGGGTGCCGCAGGCCATCCACGGACTGTCGATTGTCACACCTCCGCAGGTGACGGAAACAGTCATTGGCGAGGCGGCCCGCTTGGGGATCCGGCACATCTGGATGCAAACGGGGTCCGAGAGCGACCGGGCGGTCGAACTCGCCCAGCAGGCCGGCATGAATCTCATCTGGGGCGGGCCCTGTATTCTGGTCGTGATGCGTTTCCGCGAAGAGGGGCAGGAATGAGCCCCGGACGCAGATGCGGGTGACAGCGCCTACATCGGCACAGACGTCACCGCGGGAATCACATGTCGTTTAACCGCGACCCAACGGGGAGCGCGTCCGGCCCTGCATCGGCAGAGTCGCCACCGCGGGAATCACATGGGCGGAAAGAGGGCCGCCATGGTCCGATACAGTTCGTGAGGCCGAATCGGCTTGGCGACATAAGCGTCCATGCCGGCTTCCAAACAGCGGTCGCGGTCGCCCGCCAACGCATGGGCGGTCATGGCGATGATCGGGGTGTGCAATCCGCTGGCCCGTTGGCTGGCGCGGATCGCCGCCGTGGCTTCCAAACCATCCATCTCCGGCATGGAAATATCCATCAGAATCAGGTCAAACGGCTCGCGGGCAACGGCGTGTACGGCCTCTCTGCCGTTGCCTGCGATGGTGACTGTGTGACCTTGTCGATGGAGCAGCGCCATCGCCAACTTCTGATTCATGACGCTGTCCTCGGCCAACAGGATCCGCAGCGGGCGCACCGGCGGCATCTCGTCCGCGCCGGCCACCAATTCCTGGCGGGTGACCATCACGCCCAACGTCCGCTCGATGGCCTCCAACAGTTCGGATTGCTTGACCGGCTTCAGCAGGTATCTGGCGATGTTCAACCGCTCGCAATGCATGGCGTCCTCGGTCCGATCGCCGGACGTCAGCATAATCACGGCGGTCGCCGCAATCGCCGGGTCTTGGCGGATGGACTCGGTCATCATCAAGCCGTCGACGTCGGGCATGTGGGCGTCGGTCAGGACCAGCCGGTACGCCGTACCGGCTTGCTGGGCCGCACGCAGTTCGGCCAACGCCTCGGCCGCGCTGGCGGCCAGGGTTGGTTGCATGTGCCAGTGGCGCAGGACTTCGTCGAGAATCCGCCGGTTGGTAAGCGTGTCATCGACGACCAGCACGCGGAGGCCGTACAGGCACGCAGGCACGATCACCATGTCGTCCGCCTCGTCGGAGTCCGCCAGTTCCAGCCGCACGTTAAAGTGGAAGCGGCTGCCCTTGCCGACTTCACTTTCGACCCGGATCGTCCCGCCCATCAGGCTCACCAGCCGCGAGGCGATCGCCAGTCCCAGGCCGGTGCCGCCGTGCCGGCGAGTCAAAGCACCGTCGCCCTGCTCGAACATCCCGAAGATTGCGGTCTGCTTTTCCAGGGGAATGCCGGCCCCGGAATCCATGACGGTGAACTGCAGCACGGCTTCCCGGCCATCCAGCGACTCGCGGTCCACCTCCAGCAGCACTTCACCCTGATCGGTGAACTTGATCGCATTGCCCACCAGGTTGATCACGACTTGCCGCAAACGGTTATAGTCGCCCACGACCCGGCGGGGCACGTGCGGATGGCAGCAGAACGCCAGTTCCAAGTTCTTCTGATGCGCGCGGATGGCGAGCGATTTCATGGTGTCGCCGAGGCTTTCCCGCAGGTCGAAGGGTTCTCGCTCCAAAACCATCTTGCCCGCTTCGATCTTGGAGAAATCCAGGACGTCTTTGATCACCGACAACAACGCTTCGCCCGCATCTTTGACGCTCGACAGGTAGTCGCGCTGCGTGGCGGACAGGGGCGTTTTGAGGACCAGTTCGGTCATCCCGATCACGGCGTTCATGGGCGTGCGGATCTCGTGGCTCATGTTGGCCAGGAACGTGCTCTTGGCCCGGCTGGCCGCTTCGGCGTCGTCCCGGGCCGCCCGTAGCGACTCGGCCGCGCGTTTCTCCTCGGTGATGTCCCGGACCGTTGCCTGCAACAGCTTGCGGCCTTCGAGTTCCATCCGCGCCAGCAGGACCGTCGCCGGAAACTCGGTTCCGTCGATCCGCCGGTGCCGCCACTCGAAAAAGTGCGCCCCCTGCTGCATGGCAATGTCGATCATCTCCCGAGCTTTAACCGTCGACGAGACGCCGTCCGGTTGGCATTCGGGGGACAGATCGACCGGCGTGCATGCCTTGAATTGCTCCTCGTCCCAGCAGCCGAACAGCTGGATCGAAGCCGGGTTGCCGGCCAGAAACCCCCGCTCGGGGTCCAGGACCATGATGGCGTCGCGGGACGAATCGTACAGCGTCCGGTACCGCATTTCGCTGGCCCGCATCGCCTGTTCCGCCCGCCGTTGCTCGGTGATGTCGCGCGAGACGCCGAACGTGCCGATGATCCGGCCATCGGCCGCGTACAGCGGCATTTTCGTGGACAGGGCCCACGTGACGTGTCCGTCGGGCCACGTTTCCTTCTCCTCCTTGTCGATCACCGGCTGGCCCGTGCGGATGATCTCCCGTTCGTCGGCCAAAGCCTGAGCGGCATGTTCGCGGCTAAAGAAGTCCGCGTCCGTTTTGCCCGCGGCGTCGGCGGGATCCGGAATACCAAAGAGCCGAGCCTGGGCCCGGTTGACGCGGATAAAGCGGCTGGATTCGTCCTTGAAGTAAATGCTGTGCGGAAAATGGTCCATCAAGGTGTGCAGCAAGTCGCGTTCCTGCTGGAGTTCGTCATTGGCATTAGCCAGTTCCGCCGTGCGGACGCGGACGCGGACTTCCAACTCGTCGCGGGCGGTACGTAACTCGGCCTGCTCTTCGCGGCGGCGGATCAGCCGCCACATGCCTTGGCCCAGCAGTGTCAATTGACGCACGTCCGAGTCGTCGTAGGGCGGTTCTTTGTTGCCCACGCCGATCACGGCCACAATTCTCTCGCCGTCAAAAATCGGCACGTTCATGTGCCGTTGGACGTGGACGTGGCCGTCGGGATAGCCCTTCTTCAGCGGATTGGGAGCCGGGTAATCGTTGGTAAACACCGGTTGCCGCTGCCGCACGGCCTCGCCCCACAAACCGGTTGTCACCACGGGATAATGAATCGGCTTGTTGATGATCGCACACTCACGCATCGCCGTCTTGGACCAGGCGTGCATCGTCAAGACGCTTTCGGCTTCGTTCAGAAAGGCCAGGTAGCCGATCTTGCTCTGCGTCAGTCGCACCGCTTCTTCCAGAACGAAATCCGTAATGGCCTGCAGCGGCGCGTCGGTCATCTGGTTCAACTGCAGCAGGGCTTCCAACCGCGACTGCTCCAAGCGCAGGGCATTTTCTGCAAACCGACGTTGGTGCTCGGATTGCATGTTGTGCAAGGCAAAGGAGATGTCCCCGGCGACCTCGGCCATCAACTCCAGTTCCTCCGCCTCCCAGGCGAAAGCCGCCGGAACCGAGGCGACCATCACGCCATAGACGTCGTCGTTCCACGCCAACCGCACCACCAGCGGCGTGCAACCGCATTCCCGGGAAGCCAGGGGGCAGGGACCGCACAGCGTCTGCCGGTCTTCCATCGGAACCACGGCATCTTGCTCCAGCGCCCGCTGCAGGCAGGCGATGGGCTCCCCTTGCCGGAATCGCCCCTGCAACGCTGCGAATTCCGCATCCCCCACCCCGGCTTCGGCGGCGGTGACGAGTGGGCCGGCTTGGTCCAGCAACACGATCCAAGCGTAGCGGTATCCCCGCGTCTCGACCAGGCTGCTGCAAATGCCTTGCAGCAAGCGGTCCCGGTCCCGCTCGCGCGCAATCACTTGGTTGACGTTGCGGATCGCGCGCAACACGGCGTTCAGGTGCTCGGCACGCTCGTCGGCTTTCTTCTTGTCCGTAACGTCGATGACGAAACCCTCGATCGCAACCACGTCCCCTTGCTCGTCGATGACCCCGGAGCCCTGTTCCCAAACCCATTTTTCCGCGCCGTCGGCGGAGCGGATTCGGTACATCAACTGATGACGGCGGCGGTTCAAGATGGCTTGCAAAATGCGCTGGTTGACGCCGTCCAGATCCTCGGGATGAACCAGTTGCTTGTAGCTCCGGGCGTCGTCGCCGACCAGTTGGTCCGGCGTGTGGCCGGTAAGGTCAAAACAGCCCTCGCTGACGAATTCCATCGTCCACGGTTCGTCGCCGCGGCGGCGGTAAGCCATGCCCGGCAGGTTGTGCATCAGCGCGCCCAGCTGCCGCCGGCTTTCTACCAGCGTTTGCTGAGACAATTCCAGATGGCGAAAGATCGGAGCGATCCAAGCGATGCCGGCAAACATCAGCAGCGAAATGGCGAGGCCGAAGCACTCGTAGGTCAAATCGGGAGCGTCCATCGCCCCGTCGTTCGACACGCGATACAACGTAATGCCGCGGCGGACCAACATCGCCAGGATCGCCAGCGCCAACGCCAGCCAAGCCCGGCTGAGTCCGGTCACCCAGACCAAGCGGACCGCCAGAAAGGCGGCGGCTAGTTGGAGCAAGACCGCCAAGGTAACGATGACGATGACGATCACGGTCATGAATCCCGCCTCGCAATCATTGACGCCCGGGAATGCCCACTCTTTTGCCGCCAGATCCAGCCGCGCGGGTAATCTGCATCCCGTTTCATTGTTCTACTCGAAAAGCCGCAAGATTACAAATGGCTGCGATTCGAGTTTTGGGGAACGCGGTTGACCGTCAAGGGGGCAGGCGAGTGAGACCTCAAGCGTAGACGGCGGCCGCACCCCGCTGCAGCAAGGATCGCGAGTGGAACCTTGCCAGGCCCCAGCGGGCTGTTGATTCAATCGGTGTTGGCTCGTGGGGTAAGCTTCCAGCTTGCCGACACTCCCTATGTTCGATTCGCTGTTTTGCGTCCGTTGCCCATTCCGCAAGCTGAAAGCTTACGCCACGACTAAATCGACAGCCCGTCAGTCTGCCGCCGGAACGTAGGGCACTCTCCACGATTTGAACCCGGTTTCCCCGCGAAACCGGGGCTGTGTGACTGGCTGCCGGCCGGAGCTGGTTACGGCCGCACGCTCGCTTGATCCGGCGCCGGGAAATCGGAGGGCACCGCTTGCGTCACCTTGCCTGTCGCAGCCCACTCGGCGGCGCGCTGGAATAACGCGATGAACGCGACGCTTTGCAGCTCTTTCGCCGTGTGGCCGAGGGCCACTTGAACGACGCGGCCCTGGTCGTACGCGACGGTAAACAGCAGTGGTTCATGCTCGCCGGCGCCGCCCAGTTCCTTGGGGGCGAAGGCGGTTGCCAGGACGGTCAGGTTGTTCCCCGGGCCCCGCAGCCACCCGTACAGCTCATCGCTGACATGCATGAACTTCTCCGGCAAGCCCTGCGTGATGGGATGATTCGCTTCCCGGATGACCATCTGGAAGGGCTGCGAGGGGCCGTGCCCGCCGCCTTTTCCCGGACTGGCGTCGCGGACGATCTGGCCGTCCTTCCAACGCACGTACGGGCCGTCTTTCTCGTTCCGCCCGCCCCAGCCGCCCAGGCCGATCATCTCGTTGTACTCCTTCCACTTCGGAAAGGCGGCACAGGCGAAGTGGTACACGACCAGCCCGCCTCCGTTTTTCACGTAATCGACGAACGCCTGTTGCGTCGCCTCGGACCACATGTCGCCCTGATAGTTGCTGACCACCACAGCGTAGGCGGCAAAGTCCGGCTTGAAGCCGCTCATTTCCCCGCCCTTGGGCGGCGTGGTCGCCACGTCCACCGTAAACAGCTTCGTCTCCTCCAGCAGTTTCTTCAAGACGGGCGTCGTGCTCTTCCAGTCGTGGCCGTTCTGGCCATCGACAATCAGGGCCTTGTACGGTGGCGCCGCCAAAGCGTACACCGCCAGCAGAGCCCAAATCCCCAGTGCAGCGAAACCATGTTTGCGCATCATTGCTCGATACCTCTCTGTTGTGACACAAGTGGAAAACGACTCAAATCTCGTGACGCGATCATGCGGCGAATCCACCTCCGCCGCCGCCAAGTTAGGATAGCAACCAGCGGCCGGAGATGAAACAGGTGGCAAGCTGGACAGTGGCAAGTTGGACAGTGCTATCTTTGGTCTGACGGCCAAGGCCATGTGCTGCCGTCGCTTCGCGACTGCGAAACAGGGTGATTCCCCCCTCGCTGGCGTTTCAGGCGACGATGCACAACAATCCAATCAAGGCCCGGATTCGCGGAAGCGGCAGGAAGATGGGGGCAGGAAGATGGGGCGGCTTGGCCGATAAGGTAGGGTGGGGCACCCACTCCTGTAAAGGTCGGATTTCTCAAGAAAAGCTGGCAGACGATTCAGTTGGAGTACAGCCTTTAGGCTGCCTGGGCGGGCGAAGCCCGCCGCCGATACACGCTAAAGCGTGGACTCCAACCTATTTGACACCTTTACAGGGGTGGGTAGGGCACCGTACGGGGACAGAACGCAAGATGTTCAAAGCACTGGATACCGAACTCGGCCGGCATGTGGTGAGCTTGGACCCGGCGTGGGACGGGCAGGTCGAGGCGTTGCGCGGCTGGGGGCGGGACGGGCGGCTCGCGTGCCCGGTTTGCCGTCAGGCGGTATTGCTGCGCGCCGGTGAAATCAAACGGCGGCATTTTGCGCACAGGGACTTGAGCCAATGCCCGCTGAGCCACGAGTCGGCGGAGGTGCTGGCCGGGCGTGCTACGCTGTATGCCTGGCTCAACACCAAATTCCCCGCCGGCGTGACGCTGGAGAAACAGTTCGAGACCGAGCCGGATGGCGGTTATCCATTGCCCCGCAGTGTGGATTGTTGGGTCGAGCGGCCCGGCAAACGCAATCTGGCCTACTGGCTGGTCGACGGCAAGATCGATCCGGATGACCGGCTGCGGATTCCGCAATTCTTCGCGGCCTACGGGGCAGCTCTGAATTGGGTGTTCCTGCCGCGCGACGCCCGGCGCGGCCGCCAGCCGGGACGCGTCAATTTGTCGGCCACGGAACGCGAACTGCTCGCGCCATCGGAGTTTGACGCGGTCTACTCCGCAGGAATCACTTCGTCGAGGTCACTGCACTGCCTGGATTCCGAATCGCAAGTGCTGACCACCTATCGCGCGTTGGTCTGCGTTGAAGCCCCGCAGTACTACGAAGGCAAGGAAGTGGCGAGCGAACTGAAGCAGGTCCTGGTCCTGCCCCGCACGGGAGAATTCGTCCATCCCGGCGAGTACGAGCGGTTGCAGGTTCTGCGGGAAGAGCAACGCCGGCGAGAGGAAGTCCGCCGCAAGGCTCGCGAGGCGGCCGAACGGAGGCGAGCCGAACGCGAAGCCGCGGCCGAAGCCGTTGCCTCTCGCGCTGTACAGGCACAGGGCGCTCCGCAGGTTCAGCCGACACGGCCGCCGTCGCCAGACCGCGGACAAGCGCCGTCGAAAGCCCTCGATTTTTGGGCCGCCCGAAGCTCGTGGCTGAATCGGCCCGAAATGCCCGCCGCCAACGAAGAGCCCGAGGGCACCTGCACGCTGTGCGGCCGCCGGACCCGCGACTGGGTGGTGTTCGACACCAAGACCGGCGAATGCAAGTGCCGGGACTGCCTGCGCAGTCAAGAGAAGGCCCGGCCGGGAGGCGGCTGAAAGCAGAACGCCCGCCACTGGGCAACGACGTGCCATCCGTGTTCGCTCTGTGGCCGCCGCACGAACCATGCTTCGACATTCGATGGTTTCCATGGCAAGCGGTATGCCTGCGGTTCATCGATCAGTTGAAGTGCAATTGTCCGGCTCCTTCGTGCAAATTGAGCGTTGGATCGTTATGATGATCTGAGGTCTTGTTGCCGTTCGATGGATGCGGGATCAATCGCATGCAGCTGATCATCAACACGTTTGGCACCGGTCTGCGGCGCAAAGGCGACCGCCTGATCATCAAATCGCCGGCCGCAGAGCGCCCCGTCGAGATTTCGGCGCACAAGATCCAGAGCTTGGTGATCGCGACCGGGGTGCATCTGTCCAGCAACGTAGTTCATTTGGCGTCCGAGCATAACATCGACATTGTCTTCCTGGACAAGTCGGGCCATCCCACGGCCCGCGTCTGGCAGACCAAGATGGGCAGCACGGCCACCATTCGCCGCCGTCAGCTGGAAGCGGCCGAGACCGACGAGGCGATGCGGTTGGTGCGCGGCTGGATCGGCAAAAAGATCGAGAACCAGCTGGAATTCCTCCGCGAGTTGGAGCATCGCCGGCCGGAGAGCAGGGAGATCTTCGTCTCGCCGCTGGCCACACTGGAGCAATGTGCCGAAAAGGTCGCCGCCTGCACGGGGACAGTCGACGACCAGCGGAACACGTTAATGGGCTTGGAAGGCGCCGCCGGTCGGGCCTACTTTGCATGCATGGGTGAGCGTGATCCAAGACAACAAGGATTGAAACACCAAGCCATTCAATCCATCAGAGGACCCTATGGCCGGGCGGGGCCGCATGATCCAAGACAACAAGGATTGAAACCCGGTAGTTTCGTTGTCCACTTCATGCGCTCACCTGGCCGGGCCGCATGATCCAAGACAACAAGGATTGAAACTAGAAGATGCCGGCGCCGCGGTCGCCAAAACTCGCGCCCTTCCGGCGCAAGCTCCCCGTCCCCGCCGAGCCACACTCGTCCCGTTTCCGTTTCTTCACAGGAGCCCAACCATGACTACGCCCCAGCCCGGCGACCGAATTTGCTTGCTTGCCATGTCCGACGACCCCGATCCGATCCCGCCCGGCACCACAGGCACCGTTACCGCCGTCCGCCAACAGCGGACGTGGGCCCAAGTGGACGTGGACTGGGACAACGGGCGGACATTGATGCTCGTCGTGCCGCCCGACCAGTTCGAGGTGCTCGCCGCCAAGCCATGGGCTGCCCATCGTCCGTGCAGCCCGTTGATCGCCACTAACCACAGGGAGCAAATTCCAGTGCATAGCCAGACTCCGGCCACGTCGTCCCCGAACGCGAGACCTTGGTCAGTGTCGTTATCCGCCATGCACGGTCAATCCAAGCCCAAGATGTCGCGGCCCATGTCGATCACTTGCGGCCGGACATCGTCGTTGGCCACGCGACCCGTTAAAGCTTCCCAATACTCCTGCAACGTTGAACCGGTGATCTCCTCAATCGCACGCGAAAGTGCCGTAACGACGGTCCCAGAAGTAATCTGACCCGCTATCCCGGCTGAATCTTCTCGATAACCTGATGGGTGCGGGAAGTGATCGCCCGTCGCCAGCAAGACTCGACGGGCTAACACCTGCTCATGCAGCACGTCTTGCGCTGTCAGCGCGAGCCGATACTGCCTGTCCCCACGATACTGATCGTAGATGTCGGTGATTGCTAAGTCCTCCTGAACAGCGGAAATCAACTCCTGGGTGCGGGGGTCGAATGGGTCGAAGTAGCGAATGATGAAGTTTCCAATCCGAATAGTCACGTCCCGATCACGTTCAGTCGAACGGAGCAGCCTTTCCGCCTTTTCTCTCTTCTCTTGGGCATCAAACCACAGCCATGTCCGGACGATTGTGATGAGCGCCGATGAGACAGGCTCTCCTGTCCACGTGAAGTTACTCAGGACGCTTGAGGGCGGAAGAAACGACGTCACAAGTGCCGTAAAGGCACCGATGGGATTCGTGCCGGACGTCAATGCACCGACGAACTGTTGAGCGGCCGCCACCTGCGTGCCAAGCTGCGGATCGAAGGCTCCGACCAGCGTGGTGATAGTCCCCAGCGGGTTCTGCCCGGCAGCCAGCCCTTGCACTGCGTCCACCACGGCCGCCACCTGCGTGCCAAGCTGGGGATCGAAGGCTCCGACCA
>CAZXYZ010000010.1:0-139155 GCA_964645045.1 uncultured Pirellulaceae bacterium
GCCCGAGGGTCACGCCCGTTCCGAAACTGCGGGCGATTCCCGTGCCGGCCCCACGACATCCGCGCGCATTCGCACATCGTGCTGGAGGGATCCTAAGCGAGCTGTCACCCATGAAAAAAGCAATTTTGATTGGCGCGTCGTCGGGCATCGGCCGGGCACTGGCCAAGGTGCTCGTCCGGGAGGGCTATGTCGTCGGACTGGCCGCTCGCCGCATGCCGCTGTTGCTGGAACTCCAACAGGAGCTTGGGGACCGTGCCCTGGTAAAGTTCATGGATGTGGCCGACGTGCCGCGGGCGATGGCCGACTTGTCCGATTGGCTTGAGGAACTGGGTAACGTGGATCTGGTCGTCCTCAACGCAGGGATGGGGCACACCAATCCCGAACTGCGCTGGGACTGGGAAGACGAGACCATCCGCGTCAACGTGCAGGGGATCGCGGCCTTGGCGAACGTGGCCATGCGGCACTTCATCCAGCGTGGGGCGGGACATCTGGTGGGCATCTCGTCGGTGGCCGGAGTGCGGGCGAACAGCCGGGCCCCCGCCTACTGTGCGTCGAAGGCGTTCTTGTCGACCTATCTCGACAGCCTGCGGTACCGGGCGTGGCGTCTGGGACTGCCCATCGCCGTGACCGACGTCCGGCCGGGCTTCGTCGATACCGCCATGGGCCAGTTGCCTCAGCGGTTCTGGGTGGCCTCGCCCGAATTGGCGGCCGAACAGATTTACGCGGCCATTTGCCGGCGCAAGCGCCGAGCTTACATTACACGGCGCTGGATCCTCGTGGCGTGGTTGATGCGGCTGTTGCCCGATTGGCTCTACCGGCGTCTGAGCTAGCGCGAATTCGCCGCGGGCCGGTTTACGCGCCATTGGGTGCGGGCTAAACTATTCGTTTGCCCGCACGTTCTGCTGTTACGGAAAACGCCTTCTTTGCGAGGATGGAACCATGTCGAAGGACGATTCCTACGTGGCCAAGACCCAGGCGATTCGAGCTTGTGTTGCCAAGCACCCCGGGATGGACGCCCGCCGTATTGTCGAATTTCTGGCGGCAAGAGACATTCGGGTCTCGCCTGCCCACGTGATTGTGGTCCAGACACTTGAACGGTCCGAGCGTACCGAACACGTTGTCGCCGCCTCGTAGTTCACAGTCAGCGGGCGGACGATGTGGTCGGTGACGGTACGTGGGGTAAGCTTCCAGCTTGCCGACGCTGTCTGTCGTCAACTTACTATTTCGCTTCCGCTGCCCAGTTCGCAAGCTGGAAGCTTACGCCACGACTAAACCGACAGCCCACCCGTCCGGGAGGGCGATGCCGCAGGGATCGCCGCGGTTGCGGCGCAGGCCGAGGTCAACTCTCGGCACTCGACGTCCACGCCAGATCGGCGGCTTGCGTTGCCCTGCCCGGTGTGGCACGGCTTTACTCAGCCTGTGCCTGCGGATGGCTTGGCCGGCCTCGATCTACTTGGTCAGGCGGTCAATCAGGTAGTCCGTGGAGTTCTTGTACAGGGGATGCGGCCGCTCCGGATGGACGAGTACCACGTCGACGTTTACGGCTTTGAGCCGCTCTTCCAGCTTGACGCCCATCACGCCCGAGTGCGTCGGATCCTTGGGCGAAGAGCCGACGACCGGAACCTCGCCGCCGTAGAACATCGCGATCGGCGGATCGTCTTTCGAGACGAGTTCGATTGGCGAATACTCCTTGATCCAGGGCAGGACCGTTTCCCGATTGTCGATCAGGCTTTGAAAACTGGCCAGACCGAAAGCGTGGGCGCCGTAGCCGTAGTTCGGCATCCACTCGCGCAACTCTTTCGGATCGAGCGACACCTGCGCTCCGTTGACGGCGGCGCAGTACAGCCGAGTCGATTCGCGGGCGATGGGGTCGTCGCTCTTGGGGTCAGCCATGTCGTCGTGAAAGGCGAGCCAGAGCGAAGAGCAAGCGCCGGCCGAGCCTCCAGTGGCGCCGATGCGCGTCTTGTCGAGGTTCCATTCGGCGGCTTTGGAGCGGACGAACTGCAGAGCGCGGCCAGCGTCTCCCAGAGACGCTTTCACCGGCGGCTCGACCTTGTCTTCGACGCCGTTCCGGACGTAGCGGTAATTGATGGCCACGACCGAGATCCCTTTGGCGAGAAAGGCTTTCGGATTGGTTTTCTTGTCGCCACCCTGCCAGCCACCGCCGTGGATGTAGAACACGACCGGCGTTGGCTTGTCCGAGATCGCCTGGTAGAAATCAAGAACCTGTCGCGGATGAGTGCCATACGCCACGTCGAGCAGTTGCTTGGGTTCATCGGCCCGGATGTGCGGCGCGACGAAAAGCAGGGCAATGAAAGGAATAATTCGCTTCATGAGGTCGGCTCCTGGTGTGTGTTCGGTCACGTTACAAAAGACGTCTGGTTCTCGGCCCAACAGCGAGGCCCATTCTACCAGTTCCGGACGTGAAATCCACCAGGGCGCTGCCGAGGCGGCGGTTCGGCATCGGCAAAGACAGGCCGTCAAAAACTAGGCGACTTCGTCGCGTACGCCGGGGGCTCGTTCTTTTCCGTTAATTGAACCAGATGGCAAAGCCGATGAATTCGCCCCGGAAGACGCGTTGGAGCCGCTCCCACACGCGGGCATCGGTCAGCTGGCCCTGCTCCAGGTACGGCGACGCAGCGGTGCCTTGGACCCACAGCACCAAATCGAAAGCCCGCGGTTCCATGAACACGCGCCGCAGATTGACCCCGCGGCTCTCGCGGCCACGCCAGAACGGAACCAGAATTTTGCCCGCCAGGATCTTCTCGGTCTCGCCGATGAACTGCAGCCAGCCGTCAACCATCTCCTGTGGCACGGCGATCCCCAGTACCCCGCGTTGTTTGGGATTGGGAATCCATTCGTGATCGTCGTCCGTTTCGGCGAGGATCTGCTTCCAGGATTCCTGGCTGAGGGCCAGCATTTGCTCCAGATGACCCAGGGCCGTTTGCAGCCGCGCCGGTTCGCATACCGGCAGTCGGATCAAATGGATAGCCGCGATAACATCGACGACGTTCCACTCCAGCGAATCCGCAGCGTCCTTGAGGAACGGATAGGGCGTGTCGACGTTGGCAAAAAAGACGTGGGCCGTATGGTCGAACAAGGTGCGGCCGTCGTGGGCCAGGGCGATCTCGCCAAACGCCATCAGCAAGTGGCAGTAGCCGCGCAGCCAAGCGACATCACCTCGGTCGAAGACGATCCGAAGGTCTGCACCCGCCGGCATGCCGCTGCGTCCGCCCATGTAGCGGTTCAATACGGTGGCGAGAGGATCTTCGGGGTTCCCATCTCCATCCAGATCCAACCGGACTGCCGCCAGTCGCAAGGGCAGCTTGACCTGGTCATCCCGCACGGCCGCCAGCGCCGTCTCGGCCGCCTGTAGATCGGCGATCAAGGTTTCCAGGATCTTGCGGGCCGCAGGATAGGTCAGCGTTTCCGGTTGGGCATTGACGGGAACCGGCAGGCGGAGGAACGGGACACCCAATTGCTGGCCGCGGTCGCTGCGCAGGCCGTACCGGTGCAGGGATTGCCCCAAGTGCTCGACCGCGCGGAGAAACTGCAGTGTGCCGAGCCCGAATCGCGCCTGATCGTCCGCCGGGTTCTTCTGCAGCTCCGCGTTCAGAGCCTGTTGCCCCTCGGCCAGTTGCCCCGCATGGAGGAACCTCTCGACCAGTGGCAGTTCCGCCGCCACCGCGTTCCGGCTGCACGCCGTTCCCACGACCAACGCCATTCCAATGATCGATACTCGCCACATGGTAAATCCTCTCGAAAAAAGTTTGTCTTGGCCGGTGCGGTGGAATCCGTCTGGGCCCACGAACCGGGAGCAAGGCTGAGAATCGCCAAACCGATCACGAGGTGCGGTTGATTGCCCATCCGCTAGTCCTTTCGATTCCTACCGCACACAATTGAGGATGGCACAAGTCGCAGCAGCCGATTGTAACCCAAAGCGCAAGTTTTGAAGTTGCGCATTTACAACCACGTAGTGGTGACAGCATGTAGCCTTGGGCGTAAGCCCAAGGGACTCGAAGGAACGAATGCCGTAGCCGCGAAGCGGCGCCAGCAGGTCGATACGGCAACGATGGCTGTCGCCGCTTCGCGGCTAACGGTTCCCCTATCTTGCTATCCTTGGGCTGACGCCCAAGGCTATGTGCTACCGTCGCTTCGCGACTATCAAACAGCGCAACTTCAAAAAACGCAAGCGAGTAGGGCGGTAACTCCCTCTCGCTGGGGCTGCGGATCCCGGACCAATCCGGCCGCAGCCCGTCGCTGGTCAGCGCTGACGAGGGGCTGGACGGGGGCTGCATCCAGGCGACGGTCTAACGACGCGCTTTACCGGCGCGGCGGCTCTTGCTACCATGACACGCATGAAATCTGGACGGATACTGCAATGAATCAAGTTTTATCACGCTTGCCAAGGCGCTGCCAGTTCGTCAAATGGCCTTTGATGCTGAGCTTTATTGTGCTTGTAATCGCCAACACCGGCACGGCGGCCGAAGCCTTGCCGGCGGCAAACACGAAGCTGGCCCGGGAATTGGAATCCCTGCGGCTGGCCATCGTCGACTTGACAGCGACGTTCCCGGATCAGTACCCCCGCGGTCCGGAGTTCCTCCAGCGGCTGGACGCCCTCGCGCGTTGTGTCGGACAAGCCGGCGCCGAGCTGCGTGCCGATGTGGCCCGGCTGAAGGAAGAGGCCCTGCTGGCCAATCCGCTGATCGCCTTCGACCGGCTGATCCTGCTAAAACGCCTGCGCGGACAGTTGGGCCTGCCGACCAATCACCAGGGCAACACGGCCTTGAAGCAGACCGCCTACGACAACGAGATCGCCGAGTTGTCGCCCGTGCGGCCCGGCGGCAAGCTGCGCACGCTGTATCAGCCCGACGGCCGGCGCTTCGTGGGCGAGATCGACCTGCACTACGACGCCCAGCGGCTGCTGTTCACGATGCCCAACGGGCAGACCTGGCAGATCCACGAGATCGGTGTCGACGGCAGCGGGTTGCGGCAAGTGTCGCACGAAGAGCCGGAGGTCGACAACTTCGACGGCTGCTACCTGCCGGACGGCCGGATCGTCTTCGCCTCGACCGCTTCGTTCACCGGGGTTCCTTGCTGGCACGGCAAGGAGCGCGCCTGCAGCCTGTACTCGATGCGCGCCGACGGTTCCGGGGTGCGGCAGTTGTGCTTTGATCAGGACCTGGACCTGCACCCCTCCGTGCTGTCCAACGGCCAGGTGATCTACAGCCGCTGGGATTACACGGGCATCATGCACGTTTACCTGCGGCCGCTGATGGTCATGAACCCGGACGGCACGCTGCAGCGCGCCGTGTACGGCAGTAATTCGTATTATCCGAATTCGCTGTTCTATCCGCGGGCGATCCCCGGCCACCCGACCAAGGTTGCGGCGATTCTGTCGGGCTACCACGGGGTGAATCGCATGGGCGAGTTGGTGGTATTGGACACCGCCCAAGGCTGGCACAGTGCGGACGGCATCCTCGCTCGCGTGGGCCATCGCGGGGAGCCGGCGAATGCCGTGATCCGCGATGATCTGGTCGGCGCGTCGTGGCCCAAGTTCCTGCATCCGTATCCGCTGAACGACAAGTACTTCGTGGCCGCCGTTTGGCCGGGGCCGAAGAAGCCTTGGGGCATCTACCTGGTGGATGTGTTCGATAACCTGCTGCCGCTGGCGGTGGACGAAGAGTATGACTTTTTCGAGCCGATCCCGATCCAACGCACACCGCAGCCGCCCGTCATCCCCGACCGCGTGGACCTGACACGGTCCGACGCCGTGGTGTATCTGCACAATGTCTATGCGGGGCCGGGGTTGGCAGGCGTCCCGTCCGGCGCGGTCAAGCGGCTGCGCATCGCGGCCTACCACTACGGCTACCCTGGCATGGCCGGACCCGACAAGGTCGGACGAGCGGGACCGTGGGACGTGATGCGGATTCTCGGCACGGTCCCGGTCCATGAGGACGGATCGGCGGCCTTTCGTGTGCCGGCCTGTACGCCGATCTCGGTTCAGCCGCTGGACGCCGACGGCAGGGCGTTGGCGCTGATGCGCAGCTGGTACACGGCGATGCCCGGCGAGACAGCTTCCTGCGTAGGCTGCCACGAACCGCCCCGCGACACGCCGGTCACGCGGCACGACATCGCGGCCACGCGGCCGCCCGTGGCGATCGAACCGTGGTACGGACCGCCGCGCGGTTTCGACTTTGAACGCGAGGTGCAGCCGGTGCTGGACAAGTACTGTGTCAGCTGCCACAACGGCCGGCCGCGCGACGACGGGCAGAAGATCGCCGATTTGCGGAGCGAACGTTTTGCCGTGGGCTACGAGGGTCTGCCACTGTCGAAGTTGGGCGCCAGCCGCCTGGAGCCCAGCTTGCGGGACTGCCCGGAGCGGTTCGCCCCGCACCAGCCGGAACACCTTTTGATCGGCGATCGCAAGATGCGGTACACGCCCGCCTACGAAGTTCTAGCCCCGTTGGTCCGCCGGGTGAATATCGAGGACTATGTGGGGCTGCACGTGCCGGCCGAGTACCACGCCAACACGAGCGAACTGGTGCAGATGCTGGAAAAGGGCCACCACAATGTTCGCTTGGACGCGGAAGCCTGGGATCGGCTGGCGACCTGGATCGACTTAAACGGTCCCTGCCACGGCACGTGGGGCGACATCGCTCCGATCCCGCGCGCCGCGGACCGCCGGCGATGGGAACTGGCTCAGAGGCAGGGCGGGCCGAAAGATGATCCGGAAGCAGTTCCGGCGATCCGCCGCGCGCCCGTGGAACCGGTCCTGCCCGACGCGGCGCCGCGTCCGCCCGTCGCCGTCGCAGTCCCCGGCTGGCCCTGCGACACAGACGAAGCCCGTCGGCGCCAGCTCGCCACGGGCCCGTGGCAAAAGTCGATTGAGCTGGGCCCTGGAACATCGTTGTCCTTGGTCCGGATACCCGCGGGCCCATTCGCGCTGGGGTCGAACGAGGGCGAAGCCGACGAGTATCCGCCGTCGCGGGTCGAGATCCGCGACGATTTCTGGATGAGCACTTGCGAGATTACCAACGAGCAATTTCGCCAGTTCGCCCCGGACCACTTTTCGGGCTACTTCATGAAACGTTCGTTCGGTAACGACGGACCCGGCATCGACATGGATGGGCCGCGCCAACCGGTGGTGCGGGTTTCGTGGCAGCAGGCCATGGCGTTTTGCGATTGGCTCTCGCAGCGGAGTGGGCTACGGTTTACGCTGCCCAGCGAAGCGCAGTGGGAGTACGCCTGCCGCGCGGGCACATCGAGTCCACTGAACTACGGTGACGTGGATGCCGATTTCACACGCCACGCGAACGTCGCGGACGCCGGCCTGCCGCGGATCTACAGCGTCACGGGCGGCGTCGTGGTGTTACAGGACATCCCCGCCGATACTCGCTTCGACGACGGCGAGCTGGTCACGGCCCATGTCGGCAGCTACGAGCCGAACGCTTGGGGACTGTACGACATGCATGGCAACGCGGCCGAGTGGACGCGCTCGAAATACCGGCCGTATCCTGTCGTCGAGGACGCACGGGATGCCGACCGGAATGACGAATCGAGGGTGGTCCGCGGCGGCTCGTTCCACGACCGGCCGCACCGCTGCCGTTCGAGCTTCCGTCTGAGCTATCCGGCCTGGCAACGCGTGCATAACGTCGGCTTCCGCGTGGTTTGCGAGCCAGCCGTCGTCGCCCGGGCAGAGCTCGGCGCGGAACGGGCGCTCGGCGCGGGCCTCTGACTCCGCCGAAATATCCGACCGAAGGTCTCCAGTCGACTGGGCGACCTTCGGTCGGTCCGTTGGCTCGGCGGGAGACCGGCCCCAGCGCATCGGTCTGATGTCACGTCCGTTCGCCAGGCAGGCGGCGGCTGGAACTGTAAAGCAAAGTGCCGGAAATCTTGAAGGCCGTCGAGGCAGAGTTGAAGGGTGTGTTGCCGCCTGAAGCGGGATCTGCCGTCGGGCAATTGTTGAATCTCGTCGAGCAGTTGGTCGCGGAGCAGCGCCACCTCCTGGCCGAAGTCCAACGGCTACAGGAGTTGCTCGATCAGAAGAAGAGGAACAAGACGACCGGCTCCAACTCGAACCAACTTCCTTCAGGTTCATCCGATCATTCTTCCGAAAAGCAGCGCCGCAAACGGGAGCCTCCCCCACTGCGCCCCGCTACAGACCGACGCACGTTCAAGGACGTCGTCATTCATGAAGAACGCGAGTGTCCCCTGGAGCCGCAGCAACTGCCGCCCGATGCCCGCCGGTGCTCGGATGAAACGATCGCGGTGCAAGACATCCGCATCACACCACACAACATTCGCTTTGTGCGGCACGTGTACTACTCGACCGAGGCGAGCCGGTTCTTTCGAGGTCCGCTGCCGCCGGGTTACGATGCCGGCGATTTTGGTCCTGACTTGCGGTCGCTGATCATCGCCATGAAGTACTGTGGCAACATGAGCAAGGCGAAAATCCTGGAACTGCTGGAGAACTTCAAGGTCCAGATTCCCTCCGGCAGCGTGTCGCACCTGCTGACGAACACCGCCGAGGATTTTGCCGACGAGTACCGCGACTTGTTTCTCGCGGGGGGCAGTTCGAGGACCTACCAACACGTGGACGACACGTCAGCCCGTGTCGCCGGTCAGTTCTGGCATACGCACATTCTCTGCAACCGGTTCTACACGCTGTACGCGACGCATCCGCACAAGGACCGGCTGACAATTCTGGCCGTGCTGCAGAACACGCAGGCAGCGGAGTTGCAGTTTCGCTTCGACGCGACGACGCGGCAGTGGTTGAAGCAGTGGGAGCTTCGATGGCCTTCTGCCATGGCTCGCCGGGTTGCAGACGCTCTTCGTCGAACCAATAGCGGACGCCGTCCTGCTTGAGCCGTACCGCCAGCCGGCGGACGAAATTCTTGTCCGCGCTGTTGTGCGACAGAAAGACTTGGTAGGCGATGCCGCTCATCGGCAAGACACTCCTCTCCGATTCCCGGTCTACAGCAGATCCTCGATCCGCTCGTAGTTCTTGGCGTCCAGCAGGTTTTCGTTGTACGGCACCTGCCCGCCGGCGGCATCGCGGATGTCGCGGTCGATGTAGTGTTCGTTGTGCGGCTTGAAGCCGGGGATCGTCAGCACGTTGACGAACACGTCCAGGCCGCGGTGGCCGGTCCCGGGTGGGATGTAGATGAACATTCCGGGTTCGAGTGCATGCTGCTCGTATCGGCGCAGATCCCGCAGGTCGGGGAACGTGAGCAGCGAAGCTGTTCGTCCCCACGTGTTCAGTTGGTAGGCCTGCGGATCGAGGACCAGGTACATCTCGCGTTGCGGAATGCCGCCGGAAGCGCCGATTCCGCGAGGCGGGTGAAAATGGGCCGGCGAGGTCTCCTGGGGGATGTTCACCACGTGGCTGTTGACCCAGTTCAGCCCGTCCTCCGTCTCGCCCGGGTAGTTGTAGTGCCAGGTCAGCGGCAGACGCCGGAAGGGATCGAAGTCCGGATTGCAGCCGCCGGCCGTGTCGGCCAGGAACCGCAGCCGCCGGGCGGCCGTCACGTGACTGGTCCGCCGATTCACGTTTTCCATCGCCAAACAGACGAATCGGCCGCGGACGCGAAGGGACTCGTCGCCGCTGACGATCATTTGATCCCCTTCCAGCAACGGCTCGAAGCTGTCGACTCGCTTGGTCGAATAGCCGTGCTGGCGATATCGTTGAAACAGCGCGCCGAGCGTCGTTTCGACTTCGCCGTCGCTCGACCAAGGCCGGGCGACGTGGTCGAGTTTCCAGAGTTCGCCGGCGTAGTCGCCGACGAATGCCGCGTCTCGCCAACGGCGGAGAATCGCATCGACCGGGACGAGGGCGGCGGGCGAAATCGCGGACCGGCTCGCCTGCAGCCGCCGCAACGTGTCGGCCCACATCGGATCGATCGGGTCGGCCTCGTACTCGCCGGGCAACCGCTGCCCGTCGCCCTCTTGCGTGCGATATCCCCGGGGCAGGAAGACTTCGCCTTGTCCCCGGTAGAGCCAAAAGACGCGCATGCCGCCGTGCTCGGATCGCAATTCGCACGGGCCATCCACCTCGACCTGCGTCAGCCGCAGCCCGGGGTTGTCGTCCTCGAAGAATGCCCGCATCTCGGCAAACGGTCTTTCGTCGTCCAGATGGGCGACCCGTACTTGGCCCATGATCGCCCCTTCACAGCTGGCCCGCCGCGTACTGCTGGTACCGTTCCGCCACGCGGCCGGTGGTCACGTCGCCGGTGTGGATCAGCAGGCCGATCCGCTGGCTCAAGGAATCGCCCTTCTTGAGCACGAACGGTTTGCCGCTCTGATCGTCGGAGCGGCGGGGGCCGAAGGTGCCGTAGTCGCGCGTGAAGAACTTGGGCGGCGGAGCCTGGGGGTCGCTGAAGATGGCCAAGCCCTCGGTGACGCCGTCGACGGCCGCCGAGTAGTCCGCCCAGCGGGCGACCTTCAGGCACGTGTCCGCGCCGTTGATTTGGCCTTCCGAGTTAGTAATCGTGCCGGTCCCTTTCTCCTTCACGGTCTGGTCCTTGCCATTTTCCCCGGCGCCCTTTTCGATTCGCGTCCGCTCGACCGCAAACTGCGGATGCATCCGCACGTAAGGCCAGGCATAGTGCGCCTGGTCGCTGCGGAACGTCACGTCGCCGTAGGCGGCGGTCACCGTGAACTTGCAGTCCAGGAAGTATTCACCGCCGCCCAGAGGGACCACGCGCATCCGGCGCACCTCGTCCATCACGGGGACTTGGCCCAGGTTGGCTTCCCACAGCAGCTGCATCTCCAGGTTCGCCTGGCCGTCCTTGACTTCCTCCGCCAAAAATTTCACGTGGCGGATCCGATCGCGATAGGCAGATTTAGGGTCTTTCTTGTCGACCTGGCTGTACAACGGCTGGTAGAAGGATACCGTCGGCTGACCTTCCAGTTGCACCGTGTCGCCAAACCAGACCGAGCGGTGATGCGGGTACGGATCGGTCTTCTGGATCGTGAGCAACTTGCCGGAAGGGCTCTGCACGGGATACAGGTGCGGCATGTCCACGTGGCCGTATTGATAGACGAACGCTTCGCGGCCGCCGAGCAGCACCTGCAACGTTCCCTGGTTGTCGTCGCGTTTCAGGGCGATGGGTGCCGCATCGGCCGAGGCCGAGGAATCGGCCGCCGGCAGCGCGAGGGAGCCGGTCAGCAGGATCGACAGGGCCAAGGGGCCAACGAGGGAAAGGGTTCTCATGGGGTTGCTCCCGGGTAAGACTTCTGGCTACGAGTTGACGATCTTGCGCAGGTGCTCGATACTGCGGGCAGCCTGATCCAGGGTGCCGCACTCGACGCTCAAGACAATATCTTGCGGGATGGACCGGAGGATGGCAACCACCTGCTCCCAGTCGATGACCCCGTCGCCGCAGGCGCAGCCGACCGCCGTCCCCATGACTTTGCCGCGTTCGGCATCCGATTGTTCGATCGAGATGTCTTTGGCATGCATGTGAACCAGGCGATGCTTGATCCGCTGCAGCCAGGCGATCGGGTCCTCGCCCCCGAGGTACGCGTTGCCCGTGTCGAAATTGGCGCCGATCAGCGGCGAATCGACCAGGTTCAGGATGCGGTCGTACTTGGCCGGGATCAGGGAATAGGTTTGATGCATCTCCAGGCCGAGCTTGATGCCGCGCGGGGCGCAAACCTTGGAGGCTTCCATGATCGAGTAGCGGATCAGCACGAAGTCTTCCTCTTCGGTCGTCCACGGCTGCTTGTGCCCTTCGTGCGTATTGATGACCGGAGCCCCGCATTCCGCCGCATAGCGGGCCGCCTGCTTCAGGTACTCGACGGCGATCTCCGGCTTGGACAGCTGGCTGTGGGACGACAGGGCGGACAGCTTCAAGCCGTACTGCTCGCACGCCTGGCGAATCCGCAGCGGGTCGTCGAGCATCGATACGCTGTGAAAATAACGGGCTTCGCTCAATAGCTCGCGCCCCCAGTGGACCATCGGTTCAATATACTCGTAACCGAGTTCCGCGGCGAATTGTACGCCCCACTCGAACGACTTGTGCGACGTCCGCACCGCTTCCAGATTCAGGCCAATCCCGACTTTTCCCATGATTTCCTCCGTTGGTGTTTTTCTCGTGGCAGGCCGCTGGCTGCGGACGCCAAGGCCCTTATGATGGCGAACCGGCGGCGGGATTCAACTGCTCTTTGATGCAAAGCAGCGGATTTATACGGCCCATCCCTGTGGTGTCGGTCTGGTGAAGGGCGATGACGGCTCGTAGCATGGCTCTCCAGAGCCGTGCCGGTTTTCTTACGATGCAAAGCCTAGCGATCGACGCCCTCATTGGAATCACCCCAGCCATACCAGTTTGCGCAGCCTGCTTGATTTGCCCATGAGTCCTGGTATGCTCAAAGGGTCAGTGACTCGGTTTGTCCGGCACTTGGTACGACTACTTTTTTGTCATGTGGAGGGTTCAATCCATGTTTCGACCTGCTTGGAAGAAGTTCCTGTTGGTGGCCGCCTTGATGGTGGCCGGTGTGACGCTTTCGGCCGATTCGGCTCAGGCTGGCTGGTGGCACAGGCACGCTGTCTATGGCGGCTGGTATGGCTACGGCTACTATCCCGCCTATGTGTACGCACCTGTGTATTACAGCCCTTGTGTCACCGGTTGCGGCTGGTCTTGGCGCAGTTCGTGCTGGTCCTCCTGTTACTCCAGCTGCTGCAACCCGTGTTGCACCCCCTGGTACGGTTCGTACGGCGTGGTGAGCGACTGCTGCGACTCCGTCGTAGTTGAATCGAAGGGGGAGGCAGAGGCGTCACCGACGCCAGCCCCACCCGCCGCGGAGGAACCGGCACCAGCGGCGCCAGCCCCGGAACCGGCGTCGGTCTTGCCGACACCCCCCGAACCCAAGGTGGTGCCTTCGGCCCCCGACGTGAACTTGCCGGCGCTCCCGGACATGCCGGCGCTGCCGCCTGCTCCCGGCGCTGCCGCGAAGCCCACTGCCGGACGCCGCTTGCCGCCGGACGCTGCGCAGTTGACCGTCGTGGTGCCGGAGGATGCCCAAGTGTACGTGAACGGCATGCTCACCAAGACCCCCGGCACGCTGCGCCACTTTGTCTCGTACGGCCTGAAGCCGGGCTACCACTACACGTATGAAGTCCGGGCGCTGGTGACTCGTGACGGCGAAACGCTCAGCGACGTGCAAGTCGTGCGCGTCCGCGTCGGCGAGGCACGCGACCTGGCATTTGACTTCGCCGCCCGCCCCGACACGGTGATTGCTGCTCTACTGCCTTGATGTGGCAATTCTCGCTCGGGTTCGCAGGGGGCTCGCGCGCCTTGCCGTTGCACCGCAGTTGACGATGGTACAACTCGCACCCTTCCTTTCCCGCCCGCCGCAGACAGCGGGCGGGAAAGAGGGCACGATCGTCGGCTTTGAGTGCTAGCAAACTTTCTTGGCGAATTCCTCGCACCTTGCGTTGGCCAACGCGGTGACCGTGTTATATTAATCGCCGTCGTATGCGAGGCGAGCGGGCCGGATCTGCCGGCCCGATTGGCCCGCGTTCCATTCCGGAGGATCTATTAAAGGGGACGGAGCCCATGGCCCGAACGCGCATTCCGTTGAGCAAAGCCGAAGAGAAAGCCCGGATTCTGCGAGAACGTTTGGAGATGAGCACAGCCGAAATCGGCTTGACCGTGCGCACGACCAACTGCTTGGAAGAACGCGGCATCTTCACGGTTCGCGACCTGCTGAACTGCACGCCCGAAGATCTGCTGGGCATCTCGAATTTTGGCGAGAAGACGCTGGAGGAAGTCTACGAGGCGCTCGAGGAATTCGGCTTCGCCCGCCAACGCAGTCAGCCCGTTGGCGTGTGATGGAGCGTTGCCATCGGCATGGAGCAGGCCGCAGGAAATCGAGGATCAGCGATGGCTTGGCGTGGCCTGGCCAAGAGGCACGTCGTCCTTGGCATACTGCGGTTGCTGGTCATCGGCGCCGTGGCCGCGTCGGACGTGGGTGCCCGTGGAGCAGACGCCCCGGACAGCTACCTGCGTTACGCGCATCCCACCATCCGGGAGCCGTTTGTCGATTTGATCGATCTGGCCGTCCCGACGGAGTTAGAGGACCAGCCTCTGGCCGCCCTCGGATACGTGGACGTGACCAAGGGGCCGTTTCGCGCCGATCCGACGGGAACGCAGGACTCCACCCGGGCGATCCAAGCGGCCGTCGTGTTCGCGCGGGATCACCAGATGGCCTGCTTTTTTCCGGCGGGCACCTTTCAGCTCTCGGACACGTTGAGTTGTACGCAGCAGCTCTACCAACGGGCCAACAGCCGGGTCTTTGGCGGCAACCGGTTTCCAAACGTGCTCGTGGGATCGCGCGCGGCGGGGCAGCGGCCGCGGCTTGTCCTCGCCCCGCGGGCGGCCGGTTTCGCCGACCCCACCAAACCCAAGATCTTCGTCCACTTTTGGTCGCGCGGATATCGGAATCCCACCACAGCGGACCGCGTGACCGACGGCCTGCCGCCGGACGTGGAACAGCCCAACATCGGCATGAACCAGATGCTGGTCAACCTGGACGTCGTCATCGGCGAGGGCAACCCGGGCGCCATCGCGGTGCGGCACCAGGCCGCGGAAGGTTCGGCCATCGAGGACTGTACGATCGACGCGACGCACGGACTGACCGGCATCCGGGGCGGCATCGGCTCCGGGGGAAGCAGCGCGGGCGTAACCGTGATCGGCGGCCGCGTGGGATTGGATTTCACCGGCTACATGTCGGGCACGCAACCCACGCCGGTCATCACCGGCTTTACCCTTCGCGGGCAGACCGAAGCGGCGATCCGCAGCACGAGCCGGCAGACACTGGTGGCCGCCGGGTTGAAGATCGTCGCCGACCGCTGCGCAGGTCCCCTGATTCAGGTCGGCCGGGGTCTGGCTGCCAATCATGGCACGCTGACAATCGTGGATAGCGAGATCGAGTTCAGCAGCACGGCCCTCGCCCAGTCCGAACGCGTGGTCGTGGACTCGGACCGAGGCGTGTACCTGGACAACGTCTATGTGCGTGGCGCGACCAAGGTGCTGATCGATCCGGAATTGAAGACGGAACTCGCCGGCAATCCGCAAGGCTGGCTGCACGTGCGCCAATTCGCCGCCCCGAGCAGCCCGCGCGAGAACCAGGGACACGCTTACCGCTACCCGGTTTACGTCGACGGCCGGCAGGTGGAAAGAGTGAGCGATGTAGCCCCGGATCAAACACCGCCCGCCGGGCTGCAGACGCAACACCTGTGGTCGCCGCAATTCCCCGGCTTCGAGTCGCCCGGCGCGGCCGACGTCAAGGAACCGCCCTATCGGGCTCGGGGCGACGGCCGCACCGACGACACGGCGGCGATCCAGCGCGCCATCGATAACCAGGAGATTGTGTTCCTGCCGAAAGGCTGTTACCTGCTGACGCGGACCCTGGAGTTGCAGCCCCACACCAAGCTGATCGGGGTCGGGCAGACCATGTCGCTGCTGGTGCCTGGCGCGGCGGGCCAGTTCGCCGACGCCGACCAGCCGGTCCCGCTGGTGCGCACAGCCGACGCCGCCGACGCCGAAACGGTGCTCGCCTTCCTTGGCTTCTACACGCCGTCGAATGTTCCGGGAGCCCAGTCACTCCATTGGCGCAGCGGCGGGCGTTCGATCTTCCGCGGGGTGGAGATCCATGGCCGGTCAGATGTGGCGCCGGCGCCCGTGATCATCAGCGGCCACGGTAGCGGCAACTGGTACAATTTCCGCGACGGCAGCGCCCGGCTGCTCGTCGACCACGCGCAAGGGCCGCTGCACTTCTATCAATTCAGCGTCCAGCAGGTGACCAGCGAACTCCGCGGCGCGCGGCACGTCAGCTTCTTCGGGACCAAGTACGAGGGCAACAATCCGATGCTGACCGTCCGCGACAGCGACCACATCCGCCTGTTCGGCCACGGCGGCAATGCCAAAGCCCGCGCGGACGCGTCGCTGTTTGTTTTTGAGCGGACTACGAACTTCCTGTTTGCCAACGGCGTCGATGGCCCGACGAAGATCGGCACCAAGACCCTCAGCCACCGGGAAGGCAGCACCGACCCGCGTTACTGGCACATGCTGATCGATCGCCCGGACGACAACGCCGAACTGAAGCTCCCGCCGCTCGAACGCCCCGTGCTGTATCAGCGCGGCTCGCCAAGCAGCCCCAGTCGCCCGGATCAGGGAACTCAGGGCGATCAACAACAGCCGTCCAGCGGTTGACGTGGGCCGATGCGGCGGAGACGAATAACGAGTTGCCAAGGCCGGCCGCTGCGAACTGCGGATGCACAGCAGCCACGCGGCGAAAAGCGCACGCCGAAAAGAGGGCATTCTGCCTTTTGCTGGGTGCGCCCAGCGACCCGAAAAGTAGAATTTCTATTTCCGATTGCTCGCGCGGCCCGGCACGGCGCGATCGCAAATCAGAGCTTGAGTCCAAGCTCCGAGCGGTGTAAAGTCACGGTTGGTGACAAGGTGAGAAGCGGAGGCGAGACACATGCCGACCAGTATTAAACAACTGACGTGCGAGATCGAGCTTCAGCCCGGCGAGAAGTTCCGCTTGCCTCCAGCGCTCGCGGACAGCGTCGGGCCCGGTCACTGGCTGGTCACGCTCACGCCGCTTCCACCCACAGCGACGCGGGAACCAGTTCGCGATCACACGGCTTTTCTCAACAGTTACGTGGCGGAAGACGAAGGGCTGTATGATGACTATCCAGCCCGGTGAATTCTGGGTCGCTGAAATCCGGTTCACGGACGGATTGGGGTCGAAGAAGCGTCCCATCCTGGTGCTTTGGCTCGACGGTTCTGACGCCGTCATCGCCGCGGTGACCTCCGCCGCCGCGCGATCCACCACGGATGTTCCGCTGGCCGATTGGCGAGCAAGCGGACTGCGATGTGCATCGACCGTACGCCTGTCGCGGTCGGACTGTCTGGAGCAAGGATTGTTGATTGGCCGAATCGGAACCATTTCGCTGAACGATGGTCAAACGGTCAAGCTGGCTTGGTCGACTTATGTCCAACCCCAGTTCTGACCGGCCCTTTGAAGGACGCCGGATGCAATAAGGAATGTGCCCATGCCCCACAGCGAGCGACACCGCAATGAACGCATCGGCTGGCTGCGCGCGGCGGTGCTGGGAGCGAACGACGGCATCGTGTCGACGGCGAGTCTTGTGGTCGGCGTAGCGGCAGCGCAGGCGGCGAGCCACGACGTCTTGGTCGCAGGGGTCGCCGGCTTGGTCGCGGGGGCCATGCCGATGGCGGCTGGTGAGTACGTCTCGGTCAGTTCCCAGGCTGATACCGAACAGGCCGACATCGAACGCGAACGCAAGGAACTCGCTGACGACGAAGGGGCAGAGCTGGCAAAACTGGCCGCGATCTACGTTCATCGCGGCCTCGATCCATCGCTCGCGAGACAGGTCGCCGAGCAACTCACGGCCCATGACGCGCTCGCCGCCCATGTCCGCGACGAACTGGGCTTTTCGGACACCCTGAGTGCGCGGCCGGTGCAGGCGGCGATTGCCTCGGCTGGCACGTTCGCCGTTGGCGCTGCCATGCCCTTGCTGACGGTGCTCATGGTTCCCGGCACGTATCTCATCCCCCTTGTCGCCGGAACGTCACTGGGATTCCTTGCGGTCTTGGGCGCTTTGGCTGCGTTCGCTGGCGGCACAGGCCCGACCCGAGGCGCTCTGCGTGTCACATTTTGGGGAGTCCTCGCCATGACGCTAACCGCCGGCATCGGGGCCTTGTTTGGGACGGTTGTCTGAGGGTGCCTGTCGGAAAGAAGAGGACGAAGTATGGACCGCAGCCGAAAAGCGAATCGGGAGGGCAACGAAGTCACGCTCCAACACAAAAGCCCGAAGCAGGCGGTGCTGATCGAGGAACTGGTCGAGGAAAAGCTGGCTGAACGGCAAGCCGGGCTGGAGCAGTTGAAGCAAACGCCTGCAGGGATGGCCGAACTGGAGCGCAGGACCAAAGCCTTCGGCGAGTGTACGCGAATCGACGGCGAAACGTCCACCCAGTTCTACGCCAAGCTGTGTCGTTGGCTGGACCGAGAAATACCGCAAACCATATCGCCCCTCCATCCTCCGCGGCAAATTGTCGGATTCCCCAGGCCGGTTCCATCGGGGCCCCAAAAGCTGACATTCTGCTTTTTGCTAGATGCAGCCGGCGATCAGATAAGTAGAAGGTCCCCTTTTTCCCATTCCTTTTTCCCATTCTCGTTTGCCTCCGGGCTGGCCGATCAACGGCGCGTCGAACTCGACCAGTCGCGCGGCATGACCGACAGCGTCTGTTCCCCGTCCAGGCCCGCACCGATTTTGACGGGTCTGCGAGGCGAACGTCGTGGTTTACGCTTACGACAGCAGGCCGGAGCCAAGCAGGTCACGGCGGCCCCGGCACTTCCAGGCGGTAGCGATGACCGGTCCCCAACAACGCCACCACATCGCTGCGGCGGTCCACAATCACGGCGAACATGTCCATGATGTCGCGTCCCAGGACGCTCATATCAAGGACCTCAGGTTCGACGGATGCCGAAAAGTCACCGCGAAACGTCGCGTTGCCGCCGTCTTCACACAAAAACCGAACGGCCGAGGTAACGCGTACGGTTTCCGCCAGGCCACCGACTCCGCCCAAATTTCGAGCGGCGTCCACGCCGATGAATCCCAGGCGCCGGTACGTCTCTGAAGAAAGTACCGTCCGATCTGCGCCGGTGTCCACCAGAAACGGAACGCTGAGCCAGCGACCGTCGGCGGCTATCATCGCGCCTAAGAGGACGGGGCGGAGTTCACCGTCGTCGCAGGTGTGCCAAGTGCCGTTGATTCGCATAGATGCGGGGAACTTTTTCGCGGGGAATGTAGCGTACGTAACAGCCCTGATCCGCCGGGTGCGCCGCCGTTGCCTGAGCCAAGACGTCATCCAGGGAATCCGCCACGAACAACTGCTGGCCGGCGATGCAAATGTGCTGGCCTCGGTGCGCATAAACCTCCGCGGCGTGTGCCTCCAACCAAGCTACGTTGGCCACAAATTGTCGTTGAAGTTCGCGTGCTTTCGCGTTCTCCTGGGGATCGGTTACGATTTCCATTTTGTACGCGGGTTGGTAGGCGTGGCGAATCATACACGGGCCTCGCTTGAACAACGGGAAAATGATGGCGAACGCATTATACACACCGCCCCGTCGAAAGCAAAGAAGCGGAGTCACGCCGCCAGCGGACAGTCAGAAACCGTGAGGAGGGGGTGGCGAAAAGAAGACGTTCTGCTTCTTGCCGGGTGCGGCCAGCGACCCAAAAAGTAGAATGTCCCCTTTTTCACCCCCCGGGCGGGAACAGCTGCTGGCCCAAGCGTATCCGGTGCTCAAGCGGGCGATCGACCGCCAGGCGACGAAAAGGGGCGACGAAAAGGGGACATTCTACTTTTTGCTGGATTCGGCCAGCGACCCGAAAAGTAGAATGTCCCCTTTTCTCTAATCCCCTTTTCTCTAATTCCGCTCCCCACCGGCTGGCGGTCTCGACAGTATTCTTACCCCTGAATGTTGCAGATCCTTGGCCCGTGCTAGAATGGGCCGAGTGGCCTTGCCAATCCGGCCATCGAGTTACGAAGTTCGTCGGCAGCAACGGTTCGCGCCAGATGTAATAAGGAATGTGCCCATGTCCCACAGCGGGCGACACCGCCACGAACGCATCGGCTGGCTGCGCGCGGCGGGGCTGGGAGCAAACGACGGCATCGTGTCGCCGGCGAGTCTTGTGGTCGGCGTAGCAGCAGCGCGGGCGACGAGCCACGACGTCTTGGTCGCAGGGGTCGCCGGCTTGGTCGCGGGGGCCATGTCGATGGCGGCTGGTGAGTACGTCTCGGTCAGTTCCCAGGCTGATACCGAACAGGCCGACATCGAACGCGAACGAAGGGAACTCGCTAACGACGAAAGGGTAGAGCTGGCAGAACTGGCCGCGATCTACGTGCATCGTGGCCTCGGTCCATCGCTCGCCAGACAGGTCGCCGAGCACGTGTCACATTTTGGGTAGTCCTCGCCATGGCGCTAACCGCCTGCATCGGGGCCTTGTTTGGTACGGTCGTCTGAGGGTGCCTGTTGGAAAGAAGAGGCCGAAGTATGGACCGCAGCCGAAAAGCGAATCGGGAGGGCAACGAAGTCACGCTCCAACACAAAAGCCCGAAGCAGGCGGTGCTGATCGAGGAACTGGTCGAGGAAAAGCTGGCTGAACGGCAAGCCGGGCTGGAGCAGTTGAAGCAAACGCCTGCAGGGATGGCCGAACTGGAGCGCAGGACCAAAGCCTTCGGCGAGTGTACGCGAATCGACGGCGAAACGTCCACCCAGTTCTACGCCAAGCTGTGTCGTTGGCTGGACCGAGAAATCCCGCAAACCAAATCGCCCCTCCATCCTCCGCGGCAAATTGTCGATTAGTCAGGCGATCGCCCGGGCCGGTTCCGTCGGGGCGGCGAAATCCGACGTTCAGCTTTTTGCTAGATGCGGCCGGCGGCCTGAAAAGTAGAATGTCTTTTTCCCCTTCACTCGTAAAGTTGTTGGACAGTAAAGGACTCCCTTGATGCGATTTGTTGCTTCCCTCGTTTTCACGCTGTTCGCTTCCTTTGCCACGGCTGGCGATTGGCCGGCTTATCGGGCCGACGCGGCTCGCAGCGGCTACTCCCCGGACGCACTTCCCGCCAGCCTCGAGCTGCGGTGGGTTCACCGCAACCCGCCGCCCACTCCGGCCTGGCCGCAGTCCGCGCGGATCACCTACGATTTCGCCGCCCAGCCGATCATCGCCGGCCAGGCGGTGGTTGTCGGCAGCAGCGCGGACGACCGCGTACTGGCTTTGGATCCGGTCAGCGGTCAGCTGCGGTGGGATTTCCTTGCCGGCGGACCGGTGCGATTCGCCCCGACGGCTTGGCGGGACCGCGTATTCGTGGCCTGCGACGACGGTTACCTGTACGCACTGGCGCTGGACGACGGTCGCTTGCTCTGGAAGCACCAGGGCGGCCCCAACACGCGGATGTGCTTGGGAAACGGCCGCATGATTTCGCGCTGGCCGGCCCGTGGCGGCCCCGTCGTCTGGGACGACACGGTGTACTATGCGGCCGGGATTTGGCCCAGCGAGGGGGTCTACCTCCACGCGCTGGACGCGGCCCGCGGCACGGTGCGTTGGACCAACGACCGGGCCGGCAGTCTGTTCATGCCGCAACCGCACGGTGGAGCCAACGCGGCCAGCGGCGTGGCGGCGCAAGGATACCTGTTGGCGACGGCCGATCGGCTGTTCGTGCCCACCGGCCGCGCCGTGCCAGCCGCCTTCCGCCGCTCGGACGGCGAACTGGAGCACTACCGACTGCAGGACAACGGCTCGATCGGCGGCGCGCGGGCCCTGCTCGCCGACCGGTTTGTGATCAACGGCGGCTGCTTTCTGGAAACCGCCACCGGCAATCTGGCCGCCCGCGGCGGGCGCGGCGTGTTCAGCGTGCTGCCGGACGGTATCCTGCAGTTCACGGGCAGCCGGTTGCTGGCCTACCGCTGGGGCGACGTGGATGCGCACGATCGGAAAGGCAAACCGGTGCGGTACCGAGGTCTGGAAAAGTACAGTGAAACCCAACTCGGTAACGAATCGGACGAGGTGCTCCGCGCCGCGCAAGCGGTCGCCAGCCTGACAGGACTGAAAAACCTGTTCCAAACGCAGATCCTGTTCAAAGAAGCGGATGATTCGATCCCGCGCCAGACCGGGCTGGAGCGGGTCCTGGCGCAGAGCCGGCCGGATGTCGAACGATTGAGGGCCGACGTGGCGCCGTTCCAAGCCGCGGCTTACGAACGCACCAGCGAGGTCATCGCCGCGGGCCGCGAAGCCGTCTGTGGGATGCCTGGCCGGGTGTCGATCGTCGATCTGGCAACCCAACAGGTGCGTTGGTCGCGAGAGGTCGACGGTGACGCCGTGGGGCTGGCCGCCGCAAACGGCCTGCTGCTGGTGGCGACCACCAACGGAACCCTGTACGCGTTTGCCGAGCCTGCGCCGGGGCTGCAGACCCGCGGAGAAGCGGCCTCGACCTCGACAGCGCCGGCGGCGGCCACGGTGACGGCGGATCCGGCAGTCGCCCAAGCTGCCGAGCGGATCCTGAAGGCAACGGGCGTTTCTGCCGGCATCTGCCTCGACCTGGGCTGCGGCGACGGTCAATTAGCTCTGGAACTGGCCCGCCGATCCGATTTGCAAGTGATCGGCGTCGAAGACGATCCGGCCCGGGTGATGTCGGCCCGACGCCGCTTGGTCTCAGCAGGCGTGTACGGCAGCCGCGTCACGGTGCATCAAGGGAATCCGGCCGACACCGGCTACCCGAACTACTGTGCCGACCTGATCGTGTCTTCGCGGCGGATCGCCGAACCGGCCGCAGTGTTGAGCCCAACGGAGATCCAGCGTCTGCAGCGTCCGTTCGGGGGTGCCGTTTGCTGGGGATCGCTCGGGAACTTCGAGGTCCAGCGCCGCGGGGCGTTAGACGGAGGCGGTTCGTGGACGCATCAGAATTCCGACGCCGCCAACACGCTCTGCTCGGCCGATCAACTGGTCCGCGGATCGCTGGAGGTGGCCTGGTACCGCGACGGCGTGCTGGAAATACCCGATCGGCATGCCCAAGGCCCCGCGCCGTTGTTCAACCGCGGCTACCTGGTCGTCGAGGGCGTCCACGGCGTGTGCGCGCTGGACGCCTACAACGGCCGCACTCGGTGGGTGTACCCGATTCCCGAGATCCTGGCGGACTGGGATGGCGTGCATCACGATGTGGGCGTAGGCGACACGGGCAGCAACTTCTGCCTGAGCGATGACGCGGCGTTTGTGCGCACCGACGAGCGCTGCCTGAAGATCGACTTGGCGACCGGCCGGTTGGCCGCCGAGTTCAAGACGCCGGTGGACGCGGCCGCCGAGGATCGTAATTGGGGTTACGTCGCCCATGCCGACGGCGTGCTGTTCGGTTCGGTGCTGAACCGCGCACACACGGTCAGCCCGCGGTACCAGGGCATCAGCCTGCGGACCGAATCCGTCTTGTTCTTTGCCCTGGATGCAAACACGGGTCAGATCCTGTGGCAGTACCGGCCCGCGCACTCGATCCGCAACAACGCGATCGCGATCGCCGACGGCCGCGTCTACTTGATCGACCGGCCACTGGCCATGGCGGATCGAATCACGGAGCCCACGCCCAACGGCAAGCATCGTCCGCTGTTGCGGCCGGGCGAGCATCCCGGTGGGACGCTGCTGGCACGGGAGGCCCGCAGCGGCCGGGAATTGTGGCGGATCGACGACGATATCTTTGGAACCCAGCTGGCAGTCAGCGCCCAGCACGGCGTGCTGCTGATGCACTTCCAGGGCGTAAAGCACAACTTTTTCAAGCTTCCGTCCGAGCTCGGCGGGCGGATGGCCGCCTTGACGTGCGAATCGGGCAAGCGGCTTTGGGACCAGGCGGCAGACTACAGGACGCGCCCGATCATCAACGGCGAGGTGATCTATGCCGAAGGCGGAGCCTGGAAGCTGAAGACGGGCGAGGCCGTGCCGTGGAAATTCGAGCGGTCCTACGGCTGCGGTCAAATCGCGGCCAGCTGCAACCTGATGCTGTTCCGCTCGGCCACGCTGGGCTATTTGGATCTGACGCGCAACGCCGGAACCGAGAACTACGGCGGCATTCGGAGCGGCTGCTGGTTCAACGCCATTCCGGCCGGCGGCCAAGTCCTGGTGCCGGACGGCTCCGCCAAGTGCGCCTGCAGCTATCAAATGCAGGCGTGGCTGGCCTTGCAGCCACGAAGTCCGTGACTCAGCTTGGCGCTCGATGGTAGTCCTATTCACCGGCAAGGTGGAACGTAAGCACCGTTCGAGAAATAACTGTCCGATTGCGCCGTGGCGTAAGCTTCCAGCTTGCGGTCGGTGATGGTACCGCAAGCTGGAAGCTTACGCCACTTATTTCTCGAACGACGCAGAGGCGGCCGACGGACGTTCCAGGTAGCAGACGACTTGCTGTTCCACGGAGTTGGCGGCCAGCTTCAAGACGGTCTCGGGGGCGTGCGGGCCGGGAAAATCGATGACGCGCACGGCGTCCGCCCAGCGCGTGGCATCGGGGATCAGCTCCAGCAGCCGGTTGGGGGCGTTCTCGAAGAATTCGCGGTTCCAGGCGTTGCCTTTTCTGGCGGGAAACAGGGCCAGGTACAGCATGTCCCATTCCACCAAGTCGTTGAAAAAGTGGGTGCCCAGGGACACGTCTGGGACCAAGTCATCCCGCATGGCGACGATCTCGCACAACACGGTCACCGTGTCGATCTCGGCAAACGAGACGGGCACACCCAGCGACGGCGTGGTCGTACCCCAGCGGCCCGGACCGATCAGCATGATCTGCCGCGCCGGCCGGTCGTCCGCGGGACGGGCTTCGGGGGGATGCAGCAGCTTGCCGATCAGCCGCGCCACGCTGTAGCGGTCCTGGATCGTCATCTGGCCGTAGACCGACGGCGTCACGTACACGACCCGGTCGATCGCGGTTACCCGGCTCTGCCCGACCACCGCCCCGCAGGCCTGCAGCAGGATGTCCTCGGCGTCCAGGCTGGCCGGCAGTTCGGCGGCCGCGCTGCCCGCGACGACCTGCAGCGGGCGGCATTGCACCAGGTTCACCCGGTATTGGTCCTTGGCGAAGAAATTGGCGGTGAACTCCAGGTCCACCGGATAGTCGTAGGCGGTGTGCAGCGTCGACAGCATTTCACGCATGTCGTCCACAAACGACGTCTGGCCCAGCAAATGCTCGAACGTCAGCACCCACGCGGACGAACCCGGCAATCCGTATTCTGCGGCCCGCTGGGACATCTCCCGGTCTTGCGAGGCAAAGATTTGCACGGGCAGATGAGGGCTCCGCTCGACGACTTCGGAAAAATGGCACGACACCAACTGGTTGGCATCCAAGTCGATCACGTCTACGCGATGCTGCGAGTACTGGCGGACTTCGTCGATATCGGTCTCGGGCCGCGTCTGAGGCGCATTCAAGGCGACGACGCGGGTGTAATCGTCGTCCGCGCGGTCCACCGCCCGCGTGCCCAGCCCAAACACCAGCCGGACCATGCCGGCGGACGGATCGATGACTTTGTTCCAGACATAAGGATTGACCGACAATCCGACGCCGGCCACCTGCGGGTAGAACAGGTTGCCGTGCAGGTTGCCCGAGACACGCTGGACCAGCAGCGGCATCTGTTCATCGCGGTCCAGCAGCCCGCGCTGGGCCCGATAACGCAGCGCCTTTTCGCTCATCGTGCTGGCATAGATCGTCTTGACGGCCGCGACGAAATCCTCCAGCCGCTTCTGATGCGAGCCCTGGTTCGCGCAGAACACGCTTTCGTACTTGCCGGCAAAGGCGTTCCCGTAATTGTCTTCCAACAGGCTGCTGGAGCGGACGATGATCGGCGACTGGCCGAAATAGTCCAGCATGTCGGTGAATTCCTTGATGATCGTGTCGGGAAAGGTCCCCGTGATCATCCGCCGGCGAGCTTCCTCGATGTCGTCCAGGAAGGCCCGCCGGTCGTGCTGTTTCTGGCGCAGCCACCAGCAGCCGTTTTCGACCAGGAACGAATAAAACACGTCGGAGCCGATGTAGAACGAATCGTGGGATTCCAGCAGCGTGTTCCAGCGGGGACACGTCTTGCGGAGGATCGCCCGGGCCAGCAGCATGCCCACCGATTTGCCGCCGATCAGGCCCGTGCCCACCATCCGCCTCCAGATTGCCAGCACATCGCCCAGGGTCAGGTACTGTTCGGCCATCGCCAACAGCCGCTCGTCGCGCGTGAACGCCATCCGCATCAGCGTGCGGGCCAAGGCGGCCGGGTCTTCGGCCGTCGGCTCGCCCCGCTGCACCGCCTCCCAGGCATGCTCGGCCTTTTGAAACGCGCGGTTCCAGGTGCCCAGGCGGAACCGCACGGAATCCAAGCCGGCCCAGGGCCGGGACGTCAGGATCTCGGCCGTCGTCGAACTCTCGGTGACCGGCAGGAAGTGGTCGCCTTCCCAGGCGTGCAGCATGTACATCGTGGGCGAGTAGCGGTGCTCGACCTTGCTGGGCTGCAGGTACAGCGCGTCCTGATGCCGGTACACGTCGATGAAGATCTGCGTCGTCCGGGCGATGGGCGTGGTGGCCTGGAAGGAATGAGCGTGGCGGAGTAGGGGAAAATAAGCGAGCGATTCCAGATCGTAAACGTACGGGCAGGTGAGCATGAAGAAGTTGCCCAGCATCCGGTCGCTACACCACTGTTCGGCCAACGTCGACAGGCAGTCGAAGACGAAAAACGCGCCCCGCCCCGCCTCGCGAATCACGCGGCGGATTTGCGTAATGAACTGTTCGAACCCCGCCGAACTGTCCAGCTGGCAGACCGTCACGCCGTCGCCGGGCGAAACGAGCGGCGGATGTTCGGCAAATCGGAAGTAAACCAGGCGGCGGCCCGCGTGCCGGGCGGCCTGGCAGTACGGGCCCACGAACGGAGCAAAGTCCTCAATGGCGTCCACTTGCCAAACCAGGTTGTCGCCCGGCAGCAGTCCTCGGAACACCCGGTCCAGCGTGGTCATCCCCGTGCTAAGATTGGAATCGACCATCGGAAAGCTCCTTTGTCGGACCATGTGACGAAAACTCGCGAGTTTTCTTTATAAGCTATTGCACAAATAGAGTCCAGGGTTATAATCCCGCCTTATGCAAAACCGGCGCGTTTTTCTGCGCTGTACCCTCCCCACAACCCAAGATCAGAGGTTTGTATGTCAGCCAGCAATGCTGAAGCGTTTGTGGCCCAAGTCGTGGCCAACAACCCGAACCAGCCCGAGTTTCACCAGGCGGTTCGCGAGGTCGTCGAATCGGTTTACCCCGTGGTCGAAGCGACGCCGGCTTACCGCAAGGCCAAGATTCTGGAGCGGATTGTCGAGCCCGAACGCGTGATTATGTTCCGCGTGGCCTGGGTGGACGACCGCGGCGAGGTTCAGATCAATCGCGGGTATCGCATCGAGATGAGCAGCGCAATCGGCCCGTACAAAGGCGGCTTGCGGTTCCATCCCACGGTCACCCTGGGCGTACTCAAGTTCCTGGCCTTCGAGCAGGTGTTCAAGAACAGCTTGACGACGCTGGCCATGGGCGGCGGCAAGGGTGGCTCGGATTTCGATCCCAAGGGCAAGAGCGACAACGAGGTGATGCGCTTCTGCCAGGCGTTCATGTCGGAACTGTACCGTCACATCGGTCCCGACACCGACGTTCCGGCGGGCGACATCGGCGTGGGCGGCCGTGAAATCGGCTTCCTGTTCGGCCAGTACAAGAAAATCGTCAATCGCTTCAACGGCGTGCTGACCGGCAAGGGCCTGGAGTACGGCGGATCGCTGATCCGGCCCGAAGCCACGGGTTACGGGGCGGTGTATTTCGCCCAGGAAATGCTGGCCATGCGCGGCGACAGCTGCAAAAACAAGATCGCCACCGTCTCCGGCTCCGGCAACGTGGCCCAGTACACGGTCGAGAAGCTGAACGAGTTCGGCGCCAAGGTCGTGACTCTGTCCGACTCGGCCGGCACGATTGTCGACGAGGACGGCATCAGTGCCGAGAAGCTGGCTTGGGTGATGGAACTGAAGAACATCCGCCGCGGCCGGATCCGCGAGTACGTGGACAAATTCAAAGGCTCCAAGTACCTGCCGAACGAACGCCCCTGGAAGGTGAAATGCGACTTGGCGTTCCCCAGCGCCACGCAGAACGAGATCGACGGCCAGGACGCCCGCACCTTGGTGGCCAACGGCTGTATGTGCGTGGCCGAAGGCGCGAACATGCCGACGGTGCCCGAGGGCGTGGACGTGTTCTTGGATGCCAAGATCCTATATGGGCCGGGCAAAGCGGCCAATGCGGGCGGCGTGGCGACGTCGGGCCTGGAAATGACGCAGAACGCCGGCGTCATCAAGTGGCCGCGCGAAGAAGTCGACATGCGGCTGCAGCAGATCATGAAGGCGATCCACGCCAACTGCGTCCGCTACGGCAGCTCGGACGGCTTCATCAACTACGTCCGTGGAGCCAACGTTGCGGGCTTCGTCAAGGTCGCCGATGCGATGCTGGCACAGGGCATTGTGTAAACGCCGGAAGCCGCAGGCCACGTAGCCGCGTCTGGACTGTAGGACGGATTGCCAATTCCGTCCCATCCATCGTGGGACGGATTGGCAATCCGTCCTACGAAAGGCGCATCGCTGATCCCTGTGCGAATGCCAACGGTTCTGCCCAATCGCGCTTCCCGCCTCGGCGCGGCCGGATTTCCTGGGGACGCCATGAATATCGACATGCTGAAAGTGTTTTGCAGCGTGGTCGAGCAGCAGAGTTTCTCGCTCGGCGCATCGCTGCATCGCATCAGCCAATCGGCGGCGACGCAGGCGGTCCAACGGCTGGAAGAGCATTTCGAGACGCAACTGCTCGACCGCCGCAAGCGGCCACCCGTGCTGACGCCGGCCGGGGAGATCTGCTACGGCGAGTTCCGCAAGATCATCGAGTTGTATGACGCGGTGGCCGATCGGATTCGCGTGTTGGGCGACGAGATCCAAGGCCACTTCCGCGTGGCTGCGATCTACTCGGTGGGTCTGTATGGCTTGGGATCCTGCATGCAACAGTTCATGGTCAGCTACCCCAAGGCCCGGGTCCAGTTGGAGTACCTGCGTCCGGCGGATGTGTACGAGGCGGTACAGAGCGGCCGCGTCGACCTGGGAATTGTATCCTATCCCGCGGCCCTGCGCGGGTTGAACGTCATCCCCCTGCGGTCCGAGGAGATGGTGCTGACCTGCCACGCCCAGCACGAGTTGGCCGCCCGCCGGAGCGTGCCGCTGGCCGCCCTCGCCAATCAAAAATTCGTCGGCTTCGACCGCGAGTTGCCGATCCGCAAGGAAATCGATCGCCAGCTGCGGCAGCAGGACGTCAGCGTCGAGGTCGTGCTGGAGTTCGACAACATCGAGACCATCAAGCAGGCGGTCGAGATCGGCGCCGGAATCAGCATCCTGCCCGAGCCCACCGTGTGCAAAGAAGTGCAAATGGGCACCTTGGCCGCCGTCCGACTGCGCGGTTGCAGCTTGCAACGGCCGATCGGCATCATCCATCGCGACCGGCAGGTGTTTTCCCCGACGGTGGCCCGCTTCGTCGAGTTGCTACAGCAGATGCCGATGGCGAAGCTGTCCGAGGCGGGGTGAGGATGTGGCGGCGGGACCTTGGAGGTCCTGCCAGCATTTCGTTTAACGGCCAGCCGAAGGCGCCTGCTGAAACGCGAGCAGAAACAGACGTGGGGTAAGCTTCCAGCTTGCCGGCGTTGTGCATTTTCAATTTCCACGTTTTCCTGGACTACGTACTCGGCAAGCTGGAAGCTTATCCCACGACTACCTGATGCGCCGCGAAACCAAGTCGGAACTGGAATCCAAAGCCGTGGCGTGAGAAGTGCATTAACGCAAATCGTTCCTCATCAACGCGGCTCGACGCGGCCAAACCGCAACTCGAACCAATCGTCTTCGGCCTAAACCCTTGTATCGCTTGAAGCTTTGACTCTATCATGGAGAGAGTGGAACGGCGGTGTGAGTCACTCTGGTCGAATGGCAGCCCGGATACCGGGCGACGATAAGGACAGCGGGTGTCCGGCGACACGTTGCAAGCCTCTGGCATCGAACCCCTTGCGGAGTTGGACGGTATTGCCGAGCCGCCCATTGTCTGCGCGGTTGTAGATGCCCTGTTGGACGACGACCTTGCCGAGCCGGAACCGCCTCCCCACGCTGCCGTGGCGCCTCCGCCGGCGCGTGCCAGCGCCGCATTTCGCGAGCCTCCGCCGGTCGATCCGTTTCTGGAAAAGCAGATGCAGCAGCAGCTGTCCCAGTTGGCCGCCACCCCGCCGCCGGAGCCCGATGAGCACCGGAAAGGGTTCGTGCTGTTTCAGGCGATGCCTGGCGGTCTGTTCAGCGCGATCGTCCACATGCTGGTATTCTTGGTGTTGAGCGTCTATGTGGTCAACGATCGGACGGGCGCCAAGTACGTCAGTCTTGCGGTGGTTGATTCCGACCAGGACCGCACCGACGTGGATGAGTTTGTGGAGATGATCGTCGAGGCGCCCGCCGATGCTCTGGAAGAACCGTCCGAGGTCGCTCCCGACCAGGCATTCTTGGACAACGTCGCGCTGGATCCTCCGGAGATCGCTCATCCGGAGGTGCTGGTCCCCGAGCCGGAGATGGCTGCGCCGCAGTTGGAACTGGGGATCGCGACCGCGGAAGCCAAGCCGGGCAGGGATCCGGGTTTCACGGTCGGCGAGGATGCGCGCGGCGGCCTGGCGAGGCGCGGCGACCGGCGGCGGCAGGCGCTCACGCAGGGGGCGACCGCGGAAAGCGAAAACGCGGTGGAACTCGCCCTGCAATGGCTCGTCCGCCATCAACGCGAAGACGGTTCGTGGTGTTTCCACCAGCAATTGGGCGAGCACCACTGCGTGGGCTGCCCGTGCAGCAACCCTGGGCCGTACGAGGATGCCCTGAACGGCTCGACGGGCATGGTCTTGCTAGCCTTGCTGGGCGCCGGCCATACCCAACTGCAAGGCCAGTATCGCGACGAGGTTGCGGCAGGCTTGCGGTACCTGATCGAACAGCAAGCGTCCGACGGCAGCTTGATGGACCTGTCGGGCAACCTGTACAGCCACGGGTTGGCGACGCTCGCGTTGTGCGAAGCGTTGGCCATGACGCGCGACGAATACCTACAGCCCGAGACGGCGACGCCCCGTTGGGGAACTTCCCCGGGGGCAGGCAACAGCGGCAGCACCGCCGTCTCCGATCCGCCCGGCAGAGACGCGGAGACGGGCTCGCCCAGCGCCCGCAGTTCCAGCCCGAATCTGCTCGGCTTTGCCTTCGACGCGACCGCTCCCGTTGCCTTGCCCGAGTTGACCCGCGCTGCCCAGCAGGCGGTCACGTTCATCGAACTGGCTCAGCATTCCGGCGGCGGCTGGCGTTACCGGCCGCGCCAGGCGGGCGACACGTCGGTGGTCGGCTGGCAGTTGATGGCGTTGAAAAGCGCCTACTTGGCGGGCCTGAAGGTGGACGCCAAGGTCGCAGCGCGCGCCGTGCGATTCTTGGACATGGTGGCCGAGGACCGCATCGGATCGTGCTACGGCTACACCTACGGCGGCAAACGGCCCTACCTGGACATCAATACGCGGATCACGGCGACGACGCCGATCGGACTGCTCTGCCGGATGTACACCGGCTGGGAGCACAAACGGCCCGGTTTGGGCCAGGGCGTGGAACGTCTGAAGTTCTGGGCCCGCCCTGACATGGGCATGTACTACTACTACTACGCCACGCAAGTCATGCATCACTACGGCGGCTCGTCGTGGGAGAAGTGGAACACGTTCATGCGCGATTACCTGGTCGCGACGCAGAGCCAGCAGGGCTCGGAACTGGGCAGCTGGATGTTCGGCGGCAGTCACGACGACGCGGGCCGCCTGTACTGCACCGCCCTGGCCGCCATGACCCTGGAGGTCTACTACCGCTACTCGTCGATTTACGGCAAAGATTCGGTGACGGCCCGGCCGAAGCGATGAGCGTCCGACGCCTGCCCGAGCCGGATAGGACACGGTGGGACGGTTTGCTTGGGGCCGTCGGGGTAGCGGCGAACGTGAGGCTCCCACGGGCAAGCCGTGGGCATCCTCAGAGGATGGCAGCCCTTGCACGCTCACTGGACGAACGAACCGTGGTCTCCCGTCTTGACCGCCTGAGCATTTGTCATGGCCATCTCGAGTTCAGTCGGACGGCAAGCGGACGGCCGGGTCGCCGAGGATCACGTGGCTGCGGGCGTCGTTGTTGGCGGTCCACATGCCGCAGGTCTACCGCGTGCGATGTATGCTGCGATGCCCACAAGGTCGTCGTCTGCGGCGGGGGAATAGACTACCGTCGGCATTCGTTCTCCGCATTCCTTTCGCCTTCGATTTCGCGGATTCGCTCTTCCGCTCGCGCATAGACCTGTCTGCTGAAACGCCTAATCCGGCATCACGCTGGTCAAATCCGGTTCGTACATGGTGCCGCAGTGATTCACGCGATTTCGTCCAGTCCGGTCTGCAGGTCGAGTTGCGCATCCGGATCAGGAGCGCGCAGCAGGATGGGAACCGCCAGCAGCGGAGCGGTCAGTTGCAGCGACCAAATGCCGACCCGCGGCCGCTGGTAGTCCGGGGCCTCACCGCCGACCCCGTGTCGGCGGAAGGGTGGCTGATAGGCTAGAAAGAACCCCCGAAAAAATACCCATCCCATCGCTTCCTTCTCCCGCCCGCCGGCGCCCGCGGGCGGGACGGGGAAGCGATGGACGGCGACGGATGGTGCCTGCCTCTAGCCTTTCAGTCGTCGCTCCACCGACGCGGGGGCGGTGGCGGCGAAGAACCGCTGAACCGCTACGACGATTCGCCGGTACGACTCGTGGCGCCGGTCGCAGCCTGTGACCGAGCGATCCCGCAATCCTATTCAACTCCCACATTCGCCGCATGAGTCGACTCTTCTCGCCTCGCTTTCTCCAGCCACCCGTCGAGCAGCCAGACCTTCACCTGTCCGTCAGCGCTGCCACTGACGAGCCGCTTTCCATCGGGAGTGAAGGCCACATTCCAGACGGGGCCGATATGTCCCTTGAGGTCCAGGAGTTCCTGCCCCGTGGACGCGTCCCAGAGTTTGGCCTCGTGTGGCTTCGTTGCGGGAAACCGGGCACCGCTGCTGCTGGCGATCCACTTTCCGTCCGGGCGGAAAGCCACGCCGCTGACCCCGCCGGTGTAGCGGGTGCCACAACCGTCGTCCCGCGACGTCGCGCTGGGTACAACCCCTTCAGGGTTGGCTCGCGAGGCGTGCGGCGTGACCCAGGGTGCGCTGCGCGACCCTGGGCTATGGGGTGTAACGCCTACGGCGTAAAGACCGCGCCCGACCCTCCGCGAAGATGCGCAACTTCAAAAGGCACGAGCCAGGTCCCGCAGGCTGCCCACGCAAGGTTCCAGCAGACCCGGTCCGAGGACGGGGATGCACTCCCGCTTCTTGAGCTGGCTGACCAAGCCGCGCCAGGCTTGAAAGGCGGCTTGCCCGTTGGGCAGGCGGCTGTCGTACCACAGTCGCCCGGTGACCAGCCGCGTGAACAGGACCGGCACCCAGTGGTCGGGCTGGTCGCGGACGGCAAAGCGGGCTTCGGTCATGGCGCGATCGATCTGGCCGTCGCCACGCAGCTCTTCGAAGAACTTCTGCATGAACCGGCCCGAAGTGCGTTGCAGGACATTGCCTTGCGTGGCGATCACCGCCGGAATGCCGGCCTCGGCCAACCGCGGTCCCAGCGCGGCCAGCACGCCTTCGTCGTCGCTACGGGGCTCCTCGCCCGTGCCGGCGCTCTGACAGGACGCCAGCACGACCAGCCGCGGCAGGCGGGCCAACCCATCGACCAGATCCTTGCCGGCAGTGACCTTGGTGGCACCCTGTTCATCCTCCAGCCACAGTCGCGGCTCGTCTTTCACCAGCGCCCCGTGGCAGACCAGGTACAGCACGTCGCAGTCGTCGCGCAGATGCTGGAGGATGGCATCCAGGGTGACGGGCTGCTGGCCAGCCAGTTCCGTAACGGCGATGCTGCCCAGCGATTGCCGCGCCCGCTGCACTTCGCCCGCCACGTCGATCGGCGCGAGCGTGCGGCCGCCCGGTTTGCGTTGGGCCAAGTCGGATGGATTGGCCACCGCCACCAAGGCCCGCAGGGCGGTCTTGGAACGTAGCCGCACCGGCCGCATGTCGAAGCTGCCCAGGTGCCGGGAAAACAGGATGTTGTCGTCCATCAGCAGGCTGCGGTCCGTCTCCGGGTCCCGGAGCGTTTCCCAGCGCAAGCTGTGCAGCTTCAGCGACCAGAGGTCGATGCACTGCCGCAGCCGCTACCGCCGCTGGCTCGTCTGGGCCACCGTTCGCGCCTTGTCCAGGCACGACCGCACGTCCGGATGCCCGAACAGGTTCTGCCCCAGCAGCCGGCCGTACGCCGTCGGATCGAGTGTGAGTTCCCGCAGTTGCTCGAAGTCGAACCGCACTGGGTCCTTGACGTCCACCCGTTGCTCCGCTTCCTGATCCGGGTCGCGAAACCGGACCTGGACCGCATAACTGGCCGCATCGCAGCGGCTCAATCCGATTTCGAGTTCGGGGTAGTTCATGGCTGATCGCTCCTCACGCGGCAGACGTGCAAGCCGCGAGTTCGTGCGTGGCTGGCATCTCGTTCACGCCCGCGGCGGCAGGAACTGCCGCGCCCAGACATCATCGTACGGCATCAGCGGCGGGTCGGGGGCGCCCTCGTAGATGTACGTCTGATAGTGGGCCTTGTCGTAGATGTCGTGCAGCACTTCCTGGAGATCCAGTTGTGCGTCCGGGTCGGGGGCGCGCAGTGGAATGGGAACCAGCGGCAGCCGATCCCTCAACCGCAGCGGCCAGATGCCGACGCGGGGCCGCTGTTCACAACGGCTGACTAGCACGCAGTACTCGCAGTCCGGTAGATCTTCCACCGGCGGGCGTCGGCCGCCGCGCAACAAGTCGATCTCCACGAAATGGGCCGAACTGGCCAAGACCTCATGGCGTTTCGCCAAGTATTGGTCGCGGTCGGGTCCCGGCCGTTTGTTGGCAGGACTGAGCAATTCGATCAGGGCGACCAACTGGCGGTTGCGACGATCGCGGATTTCGACGAATGCCAGACGCTCCACATCCACGGCCGGCAAATAGCCTTCCGCCGGGGCTTCGAGCACCGCAGTAGCGGTTTGTCTGTCGGTGGCGGCGGGCCTGCCGCGACCGATGGTGATATCCGCCCGGCCCAAGAACCTCCGTTGCTCGGCCGACAACTCGTGGATGTAGATGTGCTCGTCGATCTTGACGATATATCGAGGATCGACCTGCGCGGCAATCCGCTCGGCTACCAGGGGCAGGAATCGCTCGTGGAAGTCGTGCCAAGCATCCTCTTGCTCCAAATAGGGATTCATCCCGGGAAACGGCGAAGGCATGGTGCGTGCTCCCAAAGACCAGATTCAGTTTCGCCGCACGCCGCCCCCGCAAGACGCAGCAACGCGGGCCGACAGGTGACGGGCGTCGTACACGATCATCGTTCCGCCGAGCAAGTTCAGCGGGGGCGAACGGCGACAACTGCGCAACTTCAAAGACTTGTCTGCGTACCGCGAACGAGCCGAATTGTACACGCCCGGAGAAAGCAGCGAAACAAGGGGAGGCATACGCCCGCCGCTGGCCGAGAGTTGGGTAACGTTTGGGCCCGGCCGCCTGCGGCTCAGGTTGCCGGCGCTCCGGGTTTCTTGGCCTGGACCCACTCGTAATACTCGCGCATCTGGAGTTGGCCGGCGGCCGGTTCGTCGATGAACACGCGCGCATCGGAGTGCATTTGCAGGGCGCTGGCGGTGATCAAGCTGGTGACCGGGCCTTCGATCATCTTGGCGACGGCGTCGGCCTTGTTCTTGCCGTTGGCCACCAGCACCAGGGTCTGCGCTTCGAGAATCGTGCCTACGCCCATGGTGATGGCATAGATCGGCACGTCCTCGACCCGGTCGAAGAACCGCGCGTTGTCCTCGATGGTCGGCCGGGCCAGCGTCTTGAGCCGCGTGCGGCTGGTCAGCGAAGACGTCGGTTCGTTGAACGCGATGTGACCGTCCGAGCCGATGCCCAGGATCTGCACGTCGATCCCGCCGCAACTCTTGATCCGGTCCTCGTACCACGCGCAGAACGCCCGGTAGTTGCGGGTCGTCCCCGAGGGGATGTGGATGTTCTCGCGGGGGATGTTCACGTGTTTGAAGAAGTTCTCGTGCATGAAGTAGTGGTAGGACTGCTTGTGCGTGACGGGCAAGCCGACGTACTCGTCCAAGTTGAACGTCGTGACCTGGGAGAAATTCAAGCCCTCGTCCCGGTGCATGCGCACCAGTTCCTGGTACAGCCCTAGGGGGCTGGATCCGGTGGCCATGCCCAGCACGGCGTTGGGCTTCGCGTTCAGCACGTCCGCGATCACGTTGGCGGCCTTGCGGCTCAGCTCTTCGTAGGTTTTCGAAATGTCGACTTCCATCGTGATGATCCTTTCGTTCGTCAAGGGGCGCGTAGAAGGTGGATTGGTATCAGAACCGAGGACTTTTCATTTCACCGTCTGCCAGTCCCCGTGACAAGACCCTGAGAACCTCGTATTGTGGGGTTGACAAGCCTGGAGGTATGCTTACGATCTGGGTTGTTTTTTTCCCACTCACAGGCCAAATTATCCAAGAACAGCCTTCGCTGGGTTGCCGATTGATGCCTCTTTTTTGGTACTCTCAGAGGTTTGGTTTCTTGGTAAAATGGGTAAAATGATGTAGCCTGCTAAGGCGACCGGGATGTCGGGGTGCTCACGAAGGGAAGCGTTGGGGGAAGATCTTATGTTGCTAGTTGCCCCAGAACCCACGAACGAATTCGCGGACAGCCACGGATGCGATTTCCGCTGTTGCGTGTGCGGCGAGGTTTTGCCGTACCATCCCGTGTTCAGCGTGGATCACGACTGCCCGCACTGCGGCTCGGCGGTTTGGTGCTTTCAACGGAATCACGGTGACGACGTGATCCTGGAGGTGTTGCCGGGACGGACACCCGGGTTGGAAGACATCAACCGCTTGACTCAGGCTCTTCTGCAGTCGCACGACGAGCCCCATGTGACGATCGATCTGTCCGCCTTGGATATCGTCAACAGCGCCTTGGTCGCGATGCTCGTTCTGTTGAACAAACGCATTCGCGCCGCAGGAGGCACGCTCCACTTGTGCGAACTGTGCCCCGTCGTCCGCGAGATCTTCTGCCGGTTCAAGCTCGATACGCTGTTCGACATCGTCGAACTCGTGTGACCTTGACCGTGCGTTTGCCCGTGCTGGGAATCTTACGCTCGTTGCGGCTTGAAGATCACGGCGGCCAGCGGCGGCAAGACCACTTCGATCGAGTACGGCCGGCCGTGCCATTCACTCGATTCGGCCAGGCGGCCAGGAAAATTGCCGAGGTTGCTCCCGTTGTAGTGTGCTGAATCGCTGTTGAAGACCTCGGCATACCAACCGCCCTCCGGCACGCCGATGCGATGTTGCAGACGGGGGGCAGGCGTGAAGTTACAGCAGACCACGAGGAAGTCGTGGGGGTCCTTGCCGCGGCGCAGATAAGCCAGCGTGCTTTCCTGGTGATTGTGGCAATCGATCCACTCGAAGCCGCGGCCTTGAAAGTCGAACTCGTGCAAGGAACCTTCGGTCTGCAACAAGTGATTCAAGTCCGCTACGCATTTCTGCAAGCCCTGGTGCGTCGGCAAGCAGAGCAGGTCCCACTGCAGGTTGCCGTCGCAGTCCCATTCGTGCCACTGGCCCCACTCGCCGCCCATGAACAACAGCTTCTTGCCGGGATGGGTCCACATGTAGGTGTACAACAGCCGCAGGTTGGCGAACTTCTGCCACCAATCGCCGGGCATCTGGTCCAGCAGCGATCGCTTGCCATGCACAACTTCGTCGTGCGATAGCGGCAGGACGAAGTTCTCGTGGAAGGCATACAGTAAGCTGAACGTGATGTCGTTGTGATGGTAACTGCGGTGGATTGGTTCCAGTTGCATGTACCGCCGCGTGTCGTTCATCCAGCCCATGTTCCATTTCAGGCTGAAGCCCAAACCGCCCAGGTAGGGCGGCCGCGAGACGCCGGGCCACGCGGTCGACTCTTCGGCAATCGTCAGCACGCCGGGGAACTGGACGTGGGACTGCTTGTTGAACTCCTTCAGGAACTCGATCGCCGCCACGTTCTCGCGGCCCCCGAATTCATTCGGAATCCATTCGCCTTCCGCCCGGCTGTAGTCCAGATACAGCAGCGAGGCCACCGCGTCGACCCGCAGACCGTCGATGTGGTACTTGTCCAGCCAGAACAAGGCATTGGCGATCAAGAAGTTGCTGACTTCGTGCCGGCCGTAGTTGAAGATCTTCGTGCCCCAGTCGCGGTGTTCGCCTTGCCGCGGGTCAGCGTGCTCGTACAACGCCGTCCCGTCGAAGCGGGCCAAACCATGCCCATCGCGGGGGAAATGCGCGGGCACCCAATCCAAGATGACGCCGATCCCGTTCTGGTGGCAGAGATCGACGAAGTACATCAGATCCTGGGGCGAACCGTGGCGGGCCGTCGCGGCGAAGTAGCCCACCGTCTGATAACCCCAGCTGCCTGTGAAAGGATGCTCGCTGACGGGCAACAACTCGATGTGCGTGAACCCCATGTTCCGGCAGTAATCCACCATCTGGTGCGCCAGTTCACGGTAGCTGAGCCAATAGGTGGGCTCCCCGGCGGGCCGGCGCCAGCTGCCCAAGTGAACTTCATAAAATGACAAGGGCTGTTCCAGCCAATTGACCTGCGGCCGCCGCGACATCCACTCGACGTCGTGCCATCGATAGCAATCCAGATTGGTGACGATGCTGGCCGTCCGGGGGGGGCATTCCGCGGCGAATCCCACGGGGTCCGACTTCTCAAACATCTCGTGACCGCAGCGGACTTGGTACTTGTATTTCTCGCCCTCGCCCAGCCCGGGGACGAACAGTTCCCAGAAACCGCTGGGAATCTGCTTGTACATCGGGTGACTTTGGCCGTCCCAGCCGTTGAAGTCCCCCACGACGCTCACTGCGGTCGCGTTCGGGGCCCAGACGGCAAAGTTGACGCCTTCCAGGTCGTCCAGCTTCCGCAGCTGCGCGCCCAGTTTGTGGTACAGCCGCCAATGTTGACCCTGGTTCAACAGGTAGCGGTCAAAATCGGTCAGCAGCCAAGGGAATTTGTACGGCTCTTGCATCGCAGTTCTCCAATCTCCCCATCATGACTGGTCGGCCTGAAATTCGCAAGTCACTTGGTAGGACGGATAGAAGTGGCAGCGGGGAGAGGCCGTGGATCTTGCCCATCGGGGAAAACGGCGGCAGAATATGAAACGTAAGTCTATCGGAGCACCGCCCACGAACACCGCCGTTGACTACGCGATCCAGAAATTGACCCCGGAGATGGCCGGGATGCGCATGTCGCCGGAAGAGTTCGATGCCGCCGACGAATGGGGCGAAGATTACGTCTATGAACTCGTCGAAGGAGTGCTGGTTGTGGTTCCTCCGGTATCGGAAAATGAACGCGGCCCCAACGAAATGCTGGGTTACTTGCTGCTCAGCTACAAGGAACACAATCCCGCGGCGCGGCGCTCGATCTCACCTTGCCGGAGAACCTGATCAAGACGCTTCGCAGCCGGCGGCGCGCCGACCGTGTGATCTGGACCGGCCTGGGCCGCTTGCCCAACGCCCGCAAGCATCGGCCCACGATCGCCATCGAGTTTGTCCCGGCGGGCAAACGCAGCGTCCCGCGGGACTATGTTCAGAACCGCGGGTGACGGGAGCCGGGAGGCGTTCGCGGCGGAAGAGGCGTCGTTCAGCCAGGAGCCGCGTGTGGTGTCCAGGCTGGCGTGGGGGCGGGGGGGACGTTCTCGCAAGTCCTGCCGCCCAGCCACCGGCGGCCCTGCGCGGCGGCGGTGGCACGAGTGCTCGTGCTGAGCACGGCCCTGGGCAGGCGGCTGCCTTCGGAGGACACCGCCGGTTTTTGTCGGGTGCGAACACAAAGACCGGCCCGTGTGTTGCAGCGGCTGACCGACCAAGCCAGCGACCGTCTGCGCGAGAAGCTGGATTGAGAAGCGACGCACCGCAGACGATGGCTGGTCAGAAACGAAGAATGCCCGCCGTTGCAACTGATCCACAAACAGTTCGCCCATGGCCTAACATCAGCCGAGACGGCCGAACTCGGCCAGTTCCGCGAGCAGATTGAGCCGCTAGCCGCGGACACCGCGCATGCCTTGGAGGCCGAGTTGGAGCGTTTCAGGAGTACGCACCCTGTTAGCGGAGGTACGGGAAAAAGCCGTTTGGTGCTGTTCCCCAAGCACCCCGAAAGACTACAATACTGGCGGACAAGTGGACGGCTGTCAGGCTCGCACGACCTCGCGCCATGCCGGACAGAGGAGACTGCGAGGGTGCCAGGTCGAGCGTCATGTCCCCATGTTTGAAAATTGTAAGTCAATGGAAGGAGATTTTTCCATGTCGCGAACCATTTTAAGGATCAGCTTAGCCGCTATGGCGGCCTGGGCGGTGGTGTTGACGGCATCTGCGGCTGTTGCTCAAGGCCCTATTGTCACGTACTCCCCAGCGTCGCCGGCCGTCGCGTATGTTCCAGAAGTGCGGGGGCTGTTCGGTCAAAGGCTCGTCTACCGGCCCGTGATTACTGCCCCGGCGGCCCGCGTGACCACCTACTATGCACCCGCGCCGGTGGTGGGCTACGCGGCGCCCGTGACAACCTACTACGCGCCGGCGGCGCCCGTGGTCAGCTATCCGGCTCGCATAACGACCTATTACGCGCCAGCCGCACCGGTCGTGGGCTACCCAGCGAGGGCGACGACTTACTATGCGCCGGTGCGGGTCGTGGCGCCTCCCGTGATCACGGCGTATCCGCCGTGGATGGTTCCCTGACCGTGTGTACACTCCCCGTCCTGCCGCTGCCTGCATTACCGCCGCGGAAGACCGACGCTCACAAGGGCGATTTCGGCCGCGCGTTGCTGGTTGGGGGCTCGCGCGGCATGAGCGGGGCGATTGCCTTGGCCGGGCTGGCTGCGCTCCGCAGCGGCGCGGGATTGGTGACGCTGGCCGTCCCGGATGCCTGCCTCGAGACCGTCGCCGCGTTCGAGCCGTCCTACATGACGACTCCGTTGGCCTGCGACGAAGCGGGGCGGATTCAGCTGGAGGCCGTCGAGGAGATTTTCCGCTTGGCGGGCGTCGCCAATTGTATTGCCTGCGGCCCCGGCGTGTCGAGATCGCCCCCGTTGACCACGTTGGTTGCCAGGCTGTACGAAACTTTGACGCAGCCGCTGGTGCTGGATGCCGATGGCTTGAATGCGTTGGCCGCCCTGGGGGGAGAACGGCCCACTGCGGCGGCCGCGCGGATTCTGACGCCTCATCCGGGCGAATTTCGGCGCCTTGCCGGCGAGCCCGATTCGCGCGCGTCCTGGGACGAACTGTGCGGGCAAGCCATCGAGTTGGCGGCCCGTTGCGGCTGGGTGCTGGTCCTCAAGGGCCATCGCACCTTGATTACAGACGGACAACGGGTGACATACAATACCAGCGGCAACCCCGGCATGGCCACCGGCGGAGCCGGCGATGTGCTGACCGGCGTCATCACGGCCTTGGTGTGCCAGGGGCTGGCACCATTTAAAGCCGCCCAGTTGGGCGTTTACCTTCACGGACTGGCGGGCGATCTGGCGGCGGAACAGTTGGGGCAGGTATCCCTGATCGCGCGGGACCTGGTGACCTATCTGCCTCAGGCGTTTCAGCGTCTGAGTGAAGGAATCGGGCAAGACTCGAAGTAAGCACACGAGACGAGACATCATGGAGAACTTGGAACGACCTTGCCACGGGACCGTGCTGAATCAGGCGGCGGCTGGCGAGACCTGCGCCCGGTGGCGGATCGAGACGGTGAATCTCGTTCGCTCGTTGGACGACTTGCCCGCGACATTCGCTTGTGGGGCCGTCGCCATTGGCAACTTTGACGGCGTCCATCGCGGGCATGCGCGGTTGATCGAGCGACTGCGGCAAAAGGCCGCCGAGGTCGGCGGTCCGGTGACGGTGTTCACGTTCGATCCGCATCCTGTGGTTGTGTTGCGTCCGGAGGTCGCACCGCCGCCGCTGACGTGGGCCGAGCGGAAAGCGGAATTGCTCGCCGGCTCGGGGGTGGACGCGGTGATCGTCTATCCGACCGACTCGGTGCTGCTGGACTTGTCGCCTCGGGACTTCTTCGAGCGTGTAATCGTGGGCGCGCTGCGTGCCAAAGCCGTGGTCGAGGGCCCCAATTTCCGTTTTGGCCGGGGTCGGGCCGGCGACATTCATTTATTGCGGGACTTTTGCGCTCAGGCGGGCGTCATCCTGGATATTGTCGAACCGGCGGCGGACGGTGACGGCGTCATTTCCAGCAGCCGCGTCCGCGAGCGGATCCGGCAGGGCGACGTGGACGCCGCGCGGGACATGCTGACGCAGCCCTACCGGGTCCGAGGGATGGTCGTTCACGGGGCTCGGCGAGGCGGGTCGCTGGGGTTTCCCACGGCGAATCTGGAGGCCGTGGACACGCTGATGCCCGGCTTGGGCGTCTACGCCGGCCGAGCTTACGCGGACGGCGAATCCTGGCCGGCCGCGGTCAATATCGGCCCCAATCCGACGTTCGGCGAACATGGTTTCAAGTTCGAGGTGCATCTGATCGGCTTTGCCGGCTCGCTGTATGGCCAGCCTTTGGAGGTTGACTTCTTGTCCCGTCTACGCGACATTCAGCCTTTCGGCTCGAAAGAAGACTTGACACATCAGTTGCAGGCGGACGTTCGCGCGGTCTGCGAGATCGCGAATTCGACACCGGGGAAGAAGAGACCGCGTTTATGAACATCGACTGGCCGAGTTTCGTGGAAATTGTCCGTCGGCAGCGGACTTTCTTGCTGACCAGCCACATCCGACCGGACTGCGATGCCTTGGGCAGCGAGTTGGGCATGGCAGGCGTCCTGGATGCGCTCGGCAAACAGGTGCTGATCGTCAACGGTCAACCAACCCCGCCCAACCTGGCGTTCATCGACCCCCGGCAGCGGATCCGCGCGCTGGGCCGCGATCTGACCGCTGCCCAGTTGCCACCCGTGGACGTGCTCATGGTTCTGGATACCAGCGCCTGGGCGCAATTGGGGCCGATGGCCGATGTGGTCCGGGCCAGCACGGCGCAAAAGATCGTCGTCGATCATCACCGCAGCGAGGATGATCTGCAGGCGTTGTCGTTCAAGGACCCGCAAGTCGAAGCGACGGGGCGGTTGGTGCTGGAGGCGGCCCGGCAGTTGGGCGTGACACTGACGCCCGAGATTGCCGTACCCCTGTTTGCGGCGATCGCGACCGACACCGGCTGGTTCCGCTTTTCGTCCGCACGGGCGGCGTGCTATCGGGCCGCCGCCGAGTTGATCGACGCGGGAGTTCGTCCCGACGAGTTGTTCGCCCAGTTGTACGAACGGGACACGATCGGCCGCGTCCGCTTGCGGGGCGTGATTCTGTCGCGGGTGCAATCCGAGCTCGACGGGCGGCTGGTTCACACCTATGTGCTAAAGGATGATTTCAGCCGGGCCGGAGCGCTGCCCAGCGACACCGAAGACGTGATCAACATGACGCTGGCCATCGAGGGCGCCCAGATGGCCGTGATTACCATCGAACAACCGGAGGGCGGGTGCAAAGTCAGTTTGCGCAGCCGCTGTGCAGTGGATTGCAGCCGGATCGCGGAACAATTCGGCGGCGGTGGACACAAGGCGGCGGCGGGCGCTTTTCTGAACGAGCCGCCGGAGCCTGCGGCCGCCAAGGTGCTCGCTGCCGTCCAGTCGGCCCTGCGGTAAGGCGATCCCCAGATCTTCGCTAACCTTCAGAACCAGGAAACCTGCCGATGTCCGACGCCCAGGTTGACCATTCGCCGTCGCGTTTTACGTTCGTCCAGTTGTTGGTGTGCCTGATCGCGATCATTGGGTTTGCGTTCGACATCTACGAGCTGTTGATGTTGCCGCTGATTCTGCGGCCGGCGTTGATGGAGTTCATCCACGCGCCGCCGAACAGTCCGGAATTCATCGAACAGTTTGCGTTCTGGCGCGGAATCCTGTTCTTTGTGCCGGCTTTTGCGGGCGGCATTTTCGGTCTATTGGGCGGTTACTTGACCGATCGCTGGGGCCGCCGGCGCGTGCTGACGGGCAGCATTCTGTTGTATGCCGTTTCCGCGTTCGCCGCCGGTTACTCGACCAGCATCTACATGCTGCTGTTCTTCCGCTGCACGACCTTCATCGGTGTGTGCGTCGAGTTCGTCGCGGCGGTGGCTTGGCTGGCCGAGCTGTTCCCCAACCACACGCAGCGGGAAGTGGTGCTGGGGACGACGCAGGCCTTTTCGTCGATCGGCGGCCTGATGGTCGCCATGGCCAATGGCATTGCCGTGGCTTGGGCGGTGGGCAAACCCGCACCGCTGTTGTTCGGATTGACCCTGCCGGCCGTCGGACTACCGGCGATTGTGCTGCCGGAATGGCTGGAGGCGCTGTTGGGCGGGACGATCCAGGATCCCCATGCCGCTTGGCGGTACACGTTGATGTCCGGCTTGATCCCGGCCATTCCGCTGATCCTGATTCGGCCGTTCCTGCCCGAATCGCCGGCGTGGAAGGCCAAGAAGGACGCCGGGACGTTGAAGCGGCCGAGTCTGGCCGAGTTGTTCGCGCCTCGGCTGCGCCGTACGACGGTGGTCACGACCATCTTGTTTGCCTGCAGCTATGGCGTGGCCTTCGGCGCGATCCAGCAGATCCCGCAAATCGTTCCCGGCCTGCCCGAGGTCCAGAAGATGACGGCCGAGAAAAAGACCGTGCCGGAGAAGCGGCAAGTCGAGCAAGCCGTTGCGGCCAACGTCACCAAGTGGCAGGAGTTTGGCGGGCTGTTCGGCCGCGTGGCGCTCGCGGTGTTGGCCACGCTGATTGTCAGCCGCCGCGGCCTGTTGCGGCTGTTTCAGGTTCCCGGCTTGATTATCACGCCGCTCGTGTTCGCCTTCGTAGCCGTTCAGAATTTAGAGTTGTTGAACTACGGCATCTTTATTGTGGGCGCGCTGACGGTGGGCCAGTTCAGCTTCTGGGGCAACTATCTGCCGCGCGTGTATCCGATCCACCTGCGTGGCACGGGGGAGAGTTTCGCCGCCAATATCGGCGGCCGCATGATCGGCACCTCGTTCGCCTTTGTCACCAGTCAACTGGCGACCATGCCGTTCATTCCCGGTGCGTCCGACCCGGCCAAAATGGCCTACGCCGCCGCCGCCGTGGCCCTGTTCGTCTACCTGGTGGCGACCGTGGTCTGCTTCTGGCTGCCGGAACCGGGCAGGGGCGAGGTCACGGACTGATCCAACGAAAAAGCCCCTCGGTGCCGGGCTGGCACCGAGGGGCGATGTTGTACCGAATGGTCGGTTCTTCTGTTCCGCAAACCTCGCGACGGATGTTACATCGCTTGGTTCACTGCATCGAACGTGGCATTCACTTCGCTGCCCATCGTGCCGATGGTCGCGATGCACGTGGCGATGATCAGGGCGACCATCACGGCGTATTCAACGGCGGTGGCGCCATCTTCGGAACCCAAAAAACCACGGATTTTCAGAGCCAGATTCTTCATACTAACCTCCACTCTTGGTCAAGGCCGCTTTCGTGCGGCGAGTCGTCGCCGCGCGGCCGGGTTGGAAAGGACTCTTGAGCCGTACCGGACGCCGGGCCATGTGCGAGCGGCCCTCACTGTTGGCGACCGAACAAGCTTTCGCGTAACACACACAACTCGCCTCTCTTCCCCTGTTCTAAGACCGTGGCTCGCCACCGTCGAAAAACTCTGTCGTCCCTTCGGCAACCAGGCTGCCCCGCCGGACAATCCGGCGCGGCCCTCGGTTTTGCGTCCCAGCCTCGCGACTGGTTTGCCTTTATCGGGGAATCGGAGGCAACAAACTTGGCGACTTCACGCGGACTGCCGTGTACCAACCGCGATCCCGGGTGCGCGTCGGACACCGCAATCCGTCAAGCTGCCGCAGAACCCGGCAGACACGCTGCCTTGGCCCTGCTGAAGGAAACCTATGTCACCTGTGGCCGGTGTCAAATCAAAAGTCCGAGGCGAAATGAAAAGTTTTCTCGAACCAGGGGTTCCGTTGCCACCGGTAAACATCCAGCACTGATCTGTCTCGCAAATACCACACGTGGTCCGGTTGTATCACCCGAATGCCATGCAGAGTTGCCGAGGTAGAAAGTAAAAAAGCGCACTTGAACTTGCCCGGTTGACGCGGTTTTGTTACAAGTCTCCGCCCGTGACCTCATTTCCGGATTCACGATTTCCGGATTCACGGCGGCTGTGTCCACCACGGGCTCGGTATCGGAGAGACTGGCATGGCAAGACGACGAAAACGCAAGCCGACCCTTGCGCAATGCCTCGTCGGTGTCGCCACAGCGGGGATGCCGCCGCCCGTACGGTTGATCCTGGGAAGCCGGCTGGGCTCGTTACTGATGATGATCGCCCTGCCTATTCTGGTGATCACCGGCATCGTTTCTATACAATGGAACAGCGGTTTGCCCCAGGTCTCCATCGACCGCCAGCGGGCGAAGGAAATCGAAGCCAAGGCCGTCGATTCACTCCAAAAGCTGCGGGAGCAAGACGGCGGCTTGCTGACGTTGCGGCCTCGTTTTGCGTCTCAGGAACAAGAGGCCGCACCGGAACCGCAGACGAGCGAGCACCCCATCGCCAATCTGAGCGAGATCCTGAAAACGCTGCGGTAGTTCCGGGCCAAACGACCGTGTGCCCTCCTCAATTGCACACGGTGTCTTGCGTAACCGTCCGATCAAGGCCCTGCCGGATACCGCAAGTCGTCGCGGCGCGCTATAGTGTTACACGGCCAGCCGTTGAAGCCGCAATGCGGATTGCGAGAGAACCAAGTTGACATATCCCTGTCGTGTCTGGCGAACCATTGGGCTTAGAACTCCAAACTCAAAGAACCGAGCATGCACGTCTACTCTGTCGATAAGCCCGGCTTGCCGCCTTTCCCGATGCCGGATCGATTCCGGACTGAAATCGTCTATTTCATGACCGCGCCGGGTGACCACGGCATTCCCCCTTTGCCGCCCGATGAGTACTGGATCCGGTTGGAGGACGCAAAACGCTGGCTGGACGAATTCGTCGTCTGTGTCGTCTCGCCGCTGGACGCACAGACCAAGGCTGAAATCGCGTTGAGCGAGGATCAGGAGGATTGGCTGGAGTGGATGGTGCAGAACGAAGTCGAGCACGTTCGGCTGCAACGCTAGGCGATGGGAGACAATGGCAGCCGATTTCAAGACTCCTCCGGCTTTCGGCTACCACGGCCGCTACCTGCGAGTCGATCTGACGCGGGGTATCAACAAGGCCGTGCCTCTGGCGGGCGAGATTCTCCGTAGCTTCCTCGGCGGCAGCGGTTTGGGCGTACATCTGTTGCAGCGGGAAGCCGCTGCCGGTGCTGATCCACTGTCGCCCGCAGCGCCGCTTGCATTCGTATTCAGCCCGCTGGTTGGCAGCCCGCTGACCACCTCAGCCAAATTCGCCGTGGTAAGCAAGAGCCCCTTGACCGAACGCATCAACGATTCGCTGGCCAGCAGCGGCTTCGCGATCGCCGGCAAGAAGACCGGGTTCGATGCCTTGGTGATCACGGGGCGAGCAGCGGTGCCCTCGATCCTGATGATCGACGATGGCGCCGTCCGCATCGAATCAGCGGCCGAGGTGTGGGGCCTGGACATCGACGCCGCGGCGGGCTGGCTGCGGGAGCGGTTCCCCGGCGACGCCAGCAGTGCAATCATTGGGCCGGCGGGCGAGCGGCAGGTCCGGTATGCGACGATCTCGCACGATGGCCGCCATGCGGGCCGGGGCGGCAGCGGTGCGGTGCTGGGGGCGAAGAACATCAAGGCGGTGGTCGTCCGCGGCAGGCAACGCTGCGCGTGGGCTTGGCCCCGCGAGTTGGCGGCACTGGCCAAACAGCTATCGGCCCGCTCGTTTGGCCCGGCCACGGCCAAGTATCGCGAACTGGGTACCGCGGGCAATTTGCTAGCCTTCAACCGTCTGCACGCCCTGCCGACACGCAACTTCCAGCAAGGCAGCTTTGCGGCTGCCGACGCCCTGTCGCCCGAATCGCTGTCGGCCTCGCGCAGCAAGACGCGTGCTTCCTGCGCGGCATGTACGATCGGCTGCGAGCACATCTACCGGCTGGATTCCTCGCCCCACGAGCCGCCCGCCCGCGGCGTGCGGGTAGAATACGAGAACCTGTTCGCCCTGGGCAGCCTGTGCGGAATTGGCGATGCCGGCGTGGTGTTGGCGGCCTCGCAACGCTGCGACCAACTGGGTCTGGACACAATCAGTCTGGGCGGAACCGTGGCGTTCGCGATGGAGTGCGCCGAACGCGGGCTGCTGGATGCGTCCTGGCTGCGATTCGGCGACGGACAAGCGTTGCTGCGTTGCATCGAATTGGTCGGACGCCGCGAAGGGCTGGGAGTTGCTCTGGCGCAGGGCAGCCGCCGCTTGGCCGAGCAGATCGGGCAAGGCTCGCTGGACTTTGCGCCGCAAGTCAAGGGCTTGGAATTGCCCGGCTACGAACCGCGGGCTCTGCAGACGATGGCCCTGGGATTGGCCGTCGGCACGCGCGGCGCGGATCACAACCGCAGCAGCGCGTACGAAGTTGATTTTTCGGCCAGCGCTGATCGCCGCCGACTGACACCCCAGGCCGCAACGCTGGCCGTGGAAGCCGAAGACAAAGCGACGCTGATGGATTCTCTGATCCTCTGCAAATTTTTGCGCGGCGTGTTCCGGGACTTCTTTGCCGAGGCAGCGGAAATGCTGCACTTGGTCACGGGCTGGGACGTGACGCCAGCAGAATTACAAGCGACGGCCCGGCGGATCATCCACGCCAAGAAACAGTTCAACGTGGCCGCCGGCTGGACGCCCGCCGAAGACACGCTTCCCGCCCGTTTCTTCGCCACGGCGTTGGAAGACGACCCCGCGGCGCGGCTGACCCGCCAGCAGCTGCAAGCGGCCGTGCAAGCGTACAATCTGGAGCGCGGCTGGGACGCCGAGGGGTGGCCGCAAACAGAGTCAGCTTCGACAGCGCGTAACGGTTGAAGATCGGGTAAAGCAAGTTCCGCCCTTCAAGCAAAACGCCATTGGGTGGTCGCCTCAAACCATCTGCCACCCCAAGAGATGGTGCGGCGTCGACAGCATGTTCCTGAAATGTTACGCTTCGATCCGTATTCCAACGGGACAGAATTGTGTGTGGGGACAGCGATGGCTAGTGAAAACGAACGGCCTTGGTACGGTGACGGATTGAGATTCACCTGCACTGCTTGCGGTGACTGCTGCACGGGGGCTCCTGGGCACGTTTGGGTGAATCAGGAAGAGGTCTTGGCTTTGGCCCAGTGCCTCGGTCTGCAGGACGCGGGCGAGTTTGAGCGGTTGTACGTGCGCAACATTGGAATGCGAAAGAGTTTACGCGAGTATCCCAACGGGGACTGCGTGTTTTTTGACGGACAGAGCCGGCGCTGCAAGGTGTATGAAGTTCGTCCTCGTCAGTGCCGCTCGTGGCCGTTTTGGGGCTCTAATCTTCGGACGCCAAAGACCTGGGCGGAGACATGCGAAGTCTGCCCGGGCAGCGGGAACGGGCGACTTTTTTCGCTGGAAGAAATCGAATCGGCGCGCAGCGTCATCCGGATCTGATTACTTTGGCTTTCTGTAGCGATTATAGCGATTATCTAAAGCCTGCCGATTGTACAGCCGATAATCCGGGGACAGTGAAATGCTTGATAACCGGTCACTGACCTTGACTCTACCTCTTGCAGCATTTACACTTGGGGCGTCCGGAGCGGCATTTTTGGAAGGCACTTGCATGGACGCATTCCCCTCTGTCACGGGAGAGTCAAGTCGTGACTAAGAAAGAGATCGTTAAGACGATTTCCGAGGAACTTGGGCTGACCCAGCTGAAGACCAAGGAGATCGTCCAGAAGACGTTCGACGCGATCGTCGAGGCGTTAGTGGACGAGGGCAGAATCGAACTGCGCAATTTCGGGGTGTTTGAAGTCAAAAAACGGGCTTCGCGCAAAGCACGCAATCCTCGCACGGGGCAGCGTGTGGATGTTCCCGAGAAATGGGTGGTCACGTTCAAGCCCGGCAAGGAAATGGAAGAGCGAGTTCGCATCTTGGCGGAGGCACGAGAGCGCCGGCAAGAAGCCGCAAGATCCATTCAGGAAACAGCTTTCGGTTCGACGATTGGACGCCCTCCGGCACCCGAGCCACGGCTTGGGACGGTGGGATCGGCGATAGAACCAGAGACGGGACCGATACCTAGGCCGGCGGATTCGCTTGTCAGCTCGGCTGTCGGCGAGGTGAATAGTCCAGCACCGGGGCCAGACGCAAGTCCTTAGCTGGTCTGCGAAAATGGGGCTGCGGCCACCGTAGGTGTCTTTCAGCAGGATCGTGAACGGAAACCGGGAAGAGAACGACTTTCGCCAGTTGCTGGCATCCACAACTCATCGCTGCCCTTATCATGGAGGATAGTCAAGTGATGCGTCGGCTTATCTTATCGGCGCTGCTAGGCGTCGCCGTCGCTACGAACGGCGGGTGCTTCCTCCCGATTTATTCTGGAGATCCCATTCGGCGCACAGATCAACTGATCTTTACGTCCGAAGATCTGCGTAGCATCCTGCTCGAGTGGGAACGGTTTTGGTTCCTTGACCAGCCCGACCACTCGACGCCTTATCGGGTCCACGGTGGCGTGATCTAGCCGCCCCGTCGGCCGTTTTGATTGCCAATGGCGAGCAAACGGCCGATTTGCGGTGTGTTGGGATCCCCGGCCCAGGGAATGCGATTTCTTTCCCTGGCGGCTACGGCTTGTTCGTGCGCGCTGCCAGAGTCCGCTCCACGATGTCGCTCCAAGACATTGCCCACCGCCCAAATTCCCGCTACATTGTCGTCTGTCGTTCGCACCGTCCTTACGCGGCCCGAGGCCGCAGCGCCAGACGAACTATGAATCCCCGCCCCGTCTCACTCGCCGTCCAGCTGGGAAGACTACATCTGCCCAACCCGATCCTCGTTGCATCGGGTACATTCGGTTACGCGCGGGAGATGGAGCACTTGGTCGACCTGAACCGACTGGGCGGAATCCTTCCCAAAACGGTGACTCAGCAGCCTCGTCCCGGGAATCCGCCGTGGAGGACCGTCGAAACGACTGGGGGAATGCTAAATTCCATCGGTCTGGATAACGACGGCATCGATGCGTTCATCGCCCACCACCTGCCGTATCTCCGCACGGTTCGAGCGGCCATTATTGTCAGTATCGCGGGCCGCACCCACGACGAGTTCGTGCAGATGGCGGCTCAGTTGGACCGGGAGCCTGGCATTGCAGCGTTAGAGTTGAACGTCTCGTGCCCGAATGTCTCGGGCGGAGTCGACTTCGGCACCGATGCCGATTCGTGCCGGCGGTTGGTCGCGGGTGTGCGGTCTGCCTGTGCCTTGCCGATTCTGGCGAAACTGACTCCCAACGTGACGCGGATTGCCGATATCGCGGCGGGCGCGGCGGACGGCGGGGCCGACGCCGTCAGCCTAATCAATACGGTACTGGGCATGGCGATCGACTGGCGGCGGCGAAAACCGCTGCTGGGAAACGTCTTGGGGGGCCTGAGCGGGCCGGCCATCAAACCGATCGCGCTGCGCTGTGTCTATCAGGTCGCGCGAGCCGTGCGGATTCCCTTGGTGGGCATCGGCGGCATCGCCACGATCGATGACGTCCTGGAGTTCCTCGTCGCCGGGGCCAGCGCCGTCCAGATCGGGACCGCCAACTACTACGATCCGACGGTGACGATGAAGATGCTGGATGCGCTGCCGCACGCCCTGGCCGAAGCCGGTGTGGCATCGGTGGCCGAACTTGTCGGCACGCTGCGGAACGATTCGCCGGCACCGCCCAAGACGGTTCCGGCAGTCGGTGCCGCCGCGATTTGACCCTGTTTGAAAACCGGGCGGAGCATTCGCCCCTTGCTTGAGTTGCAGATAACGAACATGCGAGTACTTTCCGGAATCCAACCCACGGGCCGATTTCACTGGGGCAATTACTTCGGGGCGATTCGCCAATACATCGATCTTCAGCACGACAACGAGGCGTATTACTTCATCGCCAACTTGCACGCCCTGACGACGCTCCGCGACCGCGACACGCTGTGGCAGAACACGATCGAAGCCGCGCTCGATCTGCTCGCTCTAGGGCTGGATCCCAATCGGGCGACCCTGTTCGTCCAATCGGACATCCCCGAGGTGTCCGAGTTGACGTGGCTGTTGATGACAGGGACTCCACTGGGACTGTTGGAACGTTGCCATGCCTTCAAGGAGAAAAAGGCGAAAGGCCTGACCGCCGACGCCGGCTTGTTCACGTATCCGGTGCTGATGGCCGCGGACATCCTGGCCTACGACTCGCACCTGGTCCCGGTGGGCGAGGACCAGGTCCAGCACATCGAGGTCTGCCGCGATTTGGCCGGGAGCTTCAACCACGTTTTCGGCGAGGTGTTTGTGCTGCCGAAAGCCAAGGTCCTGGAAACGGCCGCCCGAGTTCCCGGGACGGACGGTGAAAAGATGTCCAAGAGCTACAACAACACCATCGAGATCTTTGAAGACCCCAAAGCCATGCGGAAGAAGGTGATGCGGATCGTCACCGATTCGCGGCCGATGGAGGAGCCCAAGATCCCGGAGACGGACCATCTGTTTCAGCTGTACTCGCTGTTCGTCGACGACGCGCAGCGGGAACCGATGGCGGCCATGTACCGGGCGGGCGGATTCGGTTACGGCCAGGTCAAGAAAGCTTTGGCGGACGCGGCCGAAAGCTATTTCGCGGAAGCGCGGGCCAGGCGATTGGATCTGGCTGCCCATCCGGAAAAGGTCCGCGAGATTCTGGGTGACGGAGCCCAGCGGGCCCGGGCCCGGGCCCAGCAGACGTTGCGGCGGGCTCAAGAAGCGTGCGGAGTCAAGGCGAAGTCATGAACGTCATTGGCATCGGGACAGACATCGTCGAAACGGTGCGGATCGCGCAGATGATCGAGCGTCACGGCGAGCTGTTTGTGGGCCGTGTGTTCACGCCGCGCGAAATCCAGTATTGCAGCGAGCGTAAAGCCACTACCCAGCACTATGCCGGCCGCTGGGCGGCCAAAGAGGCCGTCATGAAGGCGCTGGGCACGGGCTGGTCGCACGCGGTCAGTTGGCGCGACATCGAAGTCCGCAACGAACTCGGCGGCCGCCCCCACATCGTCCTCAGCGGCGGCGCCCTGGAGACCGGTCATCAGCTGGGCATCGAGCAGGTCCTGATCAGCATCTCGCACTGCCGCTGCCACGCCACGGCGTACGCAATGGCGGTGGGCTCGGCGATGTAACAAGCGGGCACCTTCGGACTACAGGCTGATGGACGTGTCGGGCCGGTGGATGGCTCGACGCTGGTCGGGTTCTCGGATAACATGGTCGTCGGAAACGGGAACCTGCCCGGCCCGAGAAGGGCCGAGGCATTGGCCGAAACGAAGTCCCCATGCCCTCGACCGTTATGACACCACGTGAGCGAGTGTTGGCCGCCGCGGCGTTAGCTCAACCCGACCGCACGCCGTGCGATTTTTGGGCCGAGGAGTGTACCTGGATCCGGCTGCTGGCCCATGTCGGACACAGCGACCGCGAGCGGTTGCTGCAGGACTTGGCCGTTGACGTTCGCCACTTGGACGTGGCCGCGCCGGCGGAACGCGAAGTCGGCGACGGTGTCTATCAGAACTTGTGGGGCGAACGTTACATCTATCGGGCAACACCGTGGGGCAAGATGCGCGAGGATGTCCACGGCGCGCTCGCCGGGGCGTTGAGCTTCGCCGAATTGGAGCATTTTGCCTGGCCCACCCCGGACGTGTTCGATTATTCGCCGTTGGCCGTTCAGTGCCGCCGCTGGGAGCCGTATGCCTTGCTGTACGGATTTGCCGACGTGTGGCAGCGGCCCGGCCTGGTCCGCGGCTGGGAAGGCATGTTCGTGGACATGGCCGAGCGGCCGGATTGGGTGCATTTCCTCTGCCGCCGCTTTACCGATTTCTATCGCGAGGACTACACGCGGGCAGCCGAAGCGACCAGTGGCCGGATCGATTTGTATCTGTTGATCAGCGATTTGGGCAGCCAAGCCGGCCCGCTGATCTCGCTGCCGATGTTCCGCGAGTTTGTGGCCCCGTACCTGAAGGAGATGATCGACCTGATCCACGGCCTGGGCGGCCGCGTGCTGTATCACAGCTGCGGCTGCATCGCGCGGTTCATCCCGGACTTAGTTGCGCTGGGTGTCGACATCCTGGATCCAATCCAGCCCGTGGCGCCGGAAATGGCTCCAGAGCGGCTCAAGGCCGACTTTGGCGACCGGCTCTGTTTCCACGGCGGCATCGACATGCAACGGTTGCTGCCCAGCGGCACGCCCGAACAGGTCCGCGCGGAAGCAGGCCGGTATTGTGCGACCCTGGGCGCCGGCGGCGGCTACATCCTCGCGCCGGCGCACCTGTTCCAACCCGATGTCCCGCCGGCGAACATTCTGGCCGTGTACGCGGCGGAACGATTTTAGCAAATCAGACCTTCAGCGGACCACTCTCATGACTTGGCTCACAGAAAACCCGTTTCCGGTGTTGCTGATCGGTTCGCTAACCACGGCGATGTTGGCCGGCGGCTGGCTGCGCACGGGCTCGAAGTGGTTGTTGTTTGCGGTGGTCGCCGCGATCGCGGTGACCGTCGGCCTGGTGCTGGCAGAACGCTGGATCGTGACGGACCGCGAACAGGTGACCCAGACGCTGCACGACCTTGCCGCGGTGGTGGAACGTAACGAGGTCGCTGCGGCGTTGAACTACGCCTACTCCAAAGCACCGGCCGTCCGCAACCAGGCGGCCAACGAACTGCCGCTGTACCGCTTCAGCGAAGTGAATATCAAGAGCAATCTGCAAGTCGAAGTCTTCCCGAACCTCGACCCGCCGATGGCCACCGCCGAGTTCAACGTGGTCGTGGTCCTGACGACACGCGACGGCCTGATCGCCAATCGCCGTATTCCTCGCTACCTGGAGGTGACTTTCTACAAGGAGGACGACGGCCAGTGGCGCGTGGGCGCCTATAACCACTACGATCCGCGGCGAGGATTCACCGAGGATCCGGATGAACGGGAGCCATAGGGTAGGTTCGACATCTACCTCGCGCGGGCGAACCGGGTGGCGTCAGCCCCCGGGTGCGATCATCGGCCGTGGGCTGAGTTCGCCATCTACCTCGCGTTGGCGAACCGGGTGGCGTCAGCCTCCGGGTGCGATCACCAGCCGTGGGCTGCGTACATCTACCTCGCGGGCCTCTCGACCATCAGTTCTTCCTTCTCCGGGTCGTACACGTACCGTTGGCCGGGAGGCAGTTCGGGCAGGTGAATTTGGTTGGCGTCGACGATCTGGGCCATGAAATCTTCGTGCGACTTGGGGCCGTTGCCGTTGGTGGCTTTGAACAACTTGACCGCTTCGGGAATCTGGATCTCGAAAACCACCCGCTCGCGCACGCTGAAGTAGGCCTTGGCTGGCGTGACGAGCATCCCCTGGTGCTCATCCAGGCTGCGGCCCTGGATGCCCACACCCTTTTCGGCTTTGACCCGCTCCATGTCGGCCGGTGCTTCGGCGGTTGGGGCAGGCGCCGGCTGGGCCTGAGCCGGAGGCGCCAATTCCGGTCCGACGCCAGGCTCGGCTGCCGCAGGTTCGGGCGTCGGAACCGCGGGCTCCGCCGTACTGTCGGCGGGCATGGCGGCAGTCTCGGTGCTCGCTGTCGCGTCCGGCGCCGGGGCCACGGCCGGGGCGGATTCGGCGACGGGGGTGGGTGGCGGGCTTGTCCCCGGCGGCTCCGGCGGAATCTCGGTCCCGCAACCAACCAATACGGCCAACGAAAACCAAACGATACAAGATCGGATTCTCATCGCTCATTCTCCCAGGGTCGGTTCTTCCGCTGGATTAATCCGTTTCGCATTGTCGCCTTTTGCTCCGCGAAAGGACGTTCTTTCGCGGAGCGAAAGACGACACTTGTTTCTACCCCGATCCTATTCCACCAAACGCAAATCCCACTTCTCCATCTCCCGCAACGTCGGGTACTTTGTCATTTCGTACTGCAGGGGCGTCAGCGTCACAAAGCCTTTCTTGAGCGCCGTCAGGTCCGTTTCGTGTTCGCCAGCTTGGGGCGGAGGGTCGCCCGTGGCCCAGTAGTAATCCCGGCCCCGCGGATCCTGCCGTTTGATGAACTGTTCGCCGTAGCGTTCCACGCCCATCGGGACGATCTTCACCTGCGGCACGCCCGTCAAAGCCGGCGTGGGGATGTTCAGATTGTACAGTTGGCTCGCCGGCGTCTTCAACCGCAGGATCTGCTCGATGATCCGCCGCGCCAACCCAGCCGCTTTCTCGAATTGGGCGTGCGGATTGAACTCCAAGGACACCGCCACGCTGGTAATGTCGAAGAAGGCGCCTTCGATGGCCGCGGCGACGGTGCCTGAGTACAGCACGTTGATGCCGGCGTTCAGGCCGCCATTGATGCCGCTAACGATCAAGTCCGGCCGGCGGGGACAGAACTCGAACACCCCGATTTTCACGCAATCCGCCGGACTGCCTTCAACCGCCCAGCCGCGCTGCCGCGGGCCATCGAACACCTCCTGGCAAATCAAGGGGCTCAGAAACGTGATCGAATGGCTGACGCCGCTTTGCTCGTGAGCCGGCGCTACCACGCACACGTCGCCCAACTGGCGTAGTTCCCGTTCCATGGCCGCCAAGCCGGGCGCATGAATCCCATCGTCGTTCGTCAGCAGAATTTGCACGGCAAAATATCCATCAGGCCATGTCCAGGAACCAGTGACGCTCCATCGCGGGCGCCAAGTATACGGCCTCCTGGGCCGCGGATCAACGACCGGACGCTGGACGGCGCGTGCTGCGCGACTTATAATCCGCCCTTTGGCGAGTCCCGCCGGATCGGTCAGGCGGGCTTTTTTTATTGGCGACTCGGTCCCAGAGGCCGCATTTCATGCCCCATTACCGTACTGACTCCCCCCCCGTTGCCGGGCGTGCCTCGGACGAACGCGTGCTCGTCCTGGATTTTGGCTCGCAATACGCCCAGTTGATCGCCCGCCGCGTCCGCGAGCAAAACGTGTACTGCGAGATCGTCCGCCACGATATTTCGGCGGATCGCGTCCGCGCCCATCATCCGCGCGGGATCATTCTGTCGGGTGGTCCGAACAGTGTGTACGAACCAGGCGCCCCACGCTGCGATCCGGAACTGCTGAGCCTGGGCATCCCGGTGTTGGGCATCTGTTACGGGATGCAGCTAGTCTGCGAGATTTTAGGCGGGAAGGTCGACGGCGCCCCCTCGCGCGAATATGGACGAGCCCGCTGTCGCGTCACCAGCCATCACGATTTGTTCGCGGGCGTCACGCCGGAAACGACGGTCTGGATGAGCCACGGAGATCAGGTCTTCCGGGTGTCCGACGACTTTCTGCCGCTGGCCCAGACCGACACCTGCCCGATCGCGGCGGTGCGGCATCGGAATCTGCCCGTGTACGGGCTGCAGTTCCACCCCGAGGTCACGCACACGCCGCAGGGCAGCACGATCCTGCACAACTTTCTGACGATCGTCTGCGGCTGTGAAGGCACTTGGCACCTGGGCGATTTCGCCCGCGAGACGATCGAGCGCGTGCGAATGCAAGTGGGCGAAGGGCGGGTCATCTGCGGGCTGTCCGGCGGCGTCGACTCGGCCGTCACGGCGGCCCTGCTGTACAAAGCCATCGGGCCGCAGTTGTCCTGTATCCTGGTCAACAATGGGCTGTTGCGCAAGGCCGAACAGCAAACGGTGATCGCGGAATTCAGCAGCCACTTTCAGACCGACTTGCACGTGGTCGACGCGGAAGACCGGTTCCTGACGGCCTTGGCCGGGGTCACCGAACCGCAAGAGAAACGGCGCCGGATTGGACACGCCTTTATCGACTGCTTCAAAGCGGAAGCGAGCCGCATCGAGGACGCCCGCTTCCTGGCTCAAGGAACCTTGTACCCGGATGTGATCGAAAGCGGTGCAGCGCCCGACGGGCCGGCCGCCACGATCAAACTGCACCATAATGTCGGCGGTCTACCGGCCGAACTGGGTTTCGAACTGATCGAACCGCTGCGCGACTTGTTCAAGGACGAAGTCCGCACGCTGGGAAAGGAACTGGGATTGCCCGATGAGATCGTCTGGCGTCACCCGTTCCCCGGGCCTGGCCTGGCAGTGCGCTGTTTGGGCGAGGTCTCGCGTCACCGGCTGAACGTGCTCCGCGAAGCGGATGCGATCGTGGTCGAAGAGATCAAAGCGGCCGGCTTGTACCGCAGCACGGCCCAGGCCTTTGCGGTCCTGCTGCCCGTGCAGAGCGTCGGTGTCATGGGCGATGCGCGGACATACGAAGACGCGGTCGCCGTCCGCTGCGTCAACAGCGACGACTTTATGACCGCCGACTGGACGCACCTGCCCTACGACCTGCTGGCGCGGATTTCGACGCGAATCATCAACGAAGTCCGCGGCGTGAACCGCGTGTGCTACGACATCAGTTCCAAGCCGCCGGCCACGATCGAATGGGAGTGAGGCGGAAGAATGAAGAGCGAAGGGCGCGTTCGGCCACCGTTGCTATGAGGAGTATCCGATGAAGACACTTGCCATTGCGGTTACCGCCGTTATCTGCCTGGGTTGTTTTGTTTCCTCCTGCCGAGCGGCAGACCAGCCGGCTTTTTCCGTCGCGTGGGAAGTGACATCCGGCGTGCAGAGTCCGGAAAGCACCTATTGGGATGCCGCATCGGGGTTTGTGTTTGTGTCCAACATCGGCGGCGGCGGACCGACCGGAAAAGACGGCGACGGATTCCTGTCCCAACTGACGCCGGACGGCAAAATAGTTGCGGCCCGCTGGATCACCGGGCTGAACGCGCCCAAGGGCATCCGCAGTTCCGGCGGCCGCTTGTGGGTCAGCGACATCGATCAACTGGTCGGAATTGACATCGCGCAAGCCAAGATCGCCGAACGGGTTCCCGTGCCGGACGCGGAATTCCTGAACGACGTGGCGTGCAATGCGCAAGGCGCGGTGTACGTTTCGGATATGGCCAAGAGCAAGATTCACCGCTACCAGGATGGCAAGCTGTCCGTGTTCGCGGAGGGGGAAGACTTGGAGAGCCCCAACGGAGTGTTGGTGGTCGGCAATCAATTGGTCATCGGCGGCTGGGGGGCCGGCAGCGGCGACAAGGCAACGCTGGGCCGCTTGTACTCGCTGGATCTGGCATCGGGGAAGAAGATGCTCATCACACCCAACCCGGTGGGGAACTTGGATGGCGTTGAAACCGTGGCGAAGGGCAGTTACCTGGTCAGCGACTGGTCCGTCGGCAAGATCTTCTATATCCGGCAGGAAGGCGCGGTCACCCTGTTGCTGCAGTTGCCCAAAGGCTCCGCTGATCTGGGCTACGTGCCCGACAAGCAATTGCTGCTGGTCCCGCAGATGTTGGAAAACAAGATCACCGCGTACCAGTTGCGGCGCCCCGATCCCGCCAAGTAGTCCCGTCGATAGCGGTTCGCAGAAGGATCGGGCGCGAAACGATTTCGGCATTTGCACCCTAGCCATCTGGGAGATGGCCAGGGTGAGGGCAGGCAATTCCGGATCCCATCAGCGATCCACGCGGGTCAACTCGTCCAGCCGCCCCGCGAAAAATGCCCGGACGTTGGCCAGACTGGCCTCGGCCATGCGCCGGTTCGCCGCGCGAGTGTTGGATCCCACGTGCGGCGTGAGGATCACGTTGTCGAGTTCGCGAAGATCTCGGTCCGGCGCGACAGGGACGTAGGGCTCCGCGGCAAACACATCGAGACCGGCCCCGGCGAGCCGCCCCGCGTGGAGCGCGTCGTACAAGGCCCCTTCGTCCACCACACTGCCGCGCGACGTATTGATCAACCAGGTGGTCGATTTCAGCAACGCCAATCGCCGGGCGTCGACGAAATGCACGGTGTCCGCCTGGGCCGGCAAGTGGATGCTGACCACATCCGACCCGCGAAACATGGTATCGGCGTCCGTGGTGTACTGATCCACGCCGAACTGGCCGAGCACCTCGCCGAGCGGCCGGCCTTCGTCCCGTGCCAGTTGTTCGCCGGTGCGGCGGCCGCAGGCCAGCACGCGCATACCCAGCCCGAAACGCGCGATCCGCGCCACGTGCCGCGCGATGCCGCCGAAGCCGAGCAGGCCCAGTGTCCGGCCGCATAACTCGAGCCCCGTGTAACCCGAGAAATGCCCGGCGCGGAACTGGGTGTCCAGTCTGGCAATCTGCTTGACCAGACCGCCCAGCAGCCAGAACACGTGCTCCGCCACGCTGGCGTCCAACGTGCCGGGCGTGTTGGTGACGGCGATGCCGTGCGTCCGGGCCTGAGCTTTGTCCAGCCCGTCATGTCCCACGCCGAACCGGGCCAGCAGGGCTCCCGAAGCGGCGCCGGTCCGGCCCAGCGCTGCATACAACGGCCCCACGTAGTGGTTGTGCCCGATGATCACGGCTCGCACGCCGCGAGCCAGGATGGCGTCTGCCAACAGCTGCTCGCCGGCTCCAGTCCTCACAAGTTCGACGTCCTGGACGGCGGAGAAGATCTCCTGCCCCTTGTCATATTCGGCCTCGGTCACCAAAACGCATTCTGCCATCGACATGGCTCCGCATGCTCAATCGTGTACGGTGCTTTCGCGAAACCTGATTTAACCGCCGTGGGGAAAGGTGTCAAGCAGCGGAAGCCGAACCCAAGGCCGTACCCAAGGCCGTCTTGCACGTCAGACGCGGACGGGGCACACTAAATGGCGGTTTTGTCAACAATCCGGGGGAACACTGCTATGATCACCAACTTTCGCACGCCCTGCCGGGCACCAGTCGCCTGCCTGCTCGTTCTTTTGTTTTGCGCTGCGGCCATCGGGGCGGCCGACGACGGCGGCATCATCGCGCCGGGGGCCAAGGTCGAACAACTGGCCGACGGGTTCAAGTTCACCGAGGGCCCCGCCTGTGACGCGGCCGGCAACGTGTACTTTACCGACCAGCCCAACGACCGGATCTTGAAGTGGAGTATCGACGGCAAGCTGTCGACGTTTCTGGAACCCTGCGGACGCTCGAACGGATTGTGCTTCGACGCGCAAGGCTTGTTGTGGGCGTGTGCGGATAACAAGAACGAACTGTGGAGCATCGCTCCCGACGGCAAGGCCGCAGTGGTCGTCAAGGACTTTGGCGGCAAGTTGCTGAACGGCCCCAACGATCTGTGGATTCGGCCCGACGGCGGGATCTACTTTACCGATCCGATGTACAAGCGGCCCTACTGGAACCGCGGCCCCAGCGAACAGGATGTGCAAGCCGTCTACTATCTGGCGCCCGACCGCCAGCGGCTGGTCCGTGTGGCCGACGACCTGAAACAACCCAACGGCGTCATCGGGACCTCGGATGGGAAGAAGCTGTACGTGGCCGACATCGGCGCCAAGAAAACCTACGCTTACGCCATCCAGCCCGACGGATCGCTTACGGACAAGCGACTGTTTTGCGAACTGGGCTCCGACGGCATGACGATCGACCAACGCGGCAACGTGTACTTGACCGGCAAGGGCGTGACGGTGTTCGACCCCCGTGGCCAACAGATCGAGCAGATCGACGTACCCGAAGGCTGGACGGCCAACGTGTGTTTCGGCGGCGCGGATCACCAGACCCTGTTCATTACCGCCAGCCGCGGCCTGTACGGGCTGCGGATGCAAGTCCGCGGAGCCGGCAGCCAGTAAGTGGAAGTAAGTGGAAAGTTGCGGCTGGCGTCGTTCAGCACCAGGATCCAGTCCTGACCTGCGCCCTGCGTGGGCGGCGTGAAGTCCGGTTTACCTGGAGACGTTGGTGCAGGTTTACGAGGCCGAGCACCACGCGATTGACACCACCGGCTTGACGGGACTCAATTCGCTCCAGCACCTGCTTCACTCGGATGTCGCCTTGACAGCTCCTGCCGCCTGTTATATTACGGCCAGCTATGACCGACGAAGTTGCCGCGCTCGATCAGGATCAAGACAGCGATTACGACGGTGCCTGGAAAGAGGCCCTGCGTCGTTTTCTGCGCGAATTCCTGGCCAAGTACTTTCCGCTCGTGTACGCCGCGATCGACTGGACGCACGAACCGGAGTGGTGCGACAAGGAACTCAGCCAGGTGATCGGCCAAGCCGGCAAGCGGAACCGCCAGGTGGATGTGTTGGTCAAAGTCCGGTTGCTGAGCGGACAGGAACAGTGGATCCTCGTGCATCTGGAAATCCAGTCGTCATACGAAGAGGCGTTTGCCTCCCGGATTTCACTGTACAACGCGGGCATCTATTGGATTTGCCAGCGGCGCGTGCTGACGCTGGCGGTCCTGGCCGATCTGCGGCGCGGCTGGGCACCGGACGAGGATCTGTTCCAGGTTGGGCCGTTCGAGTACCGCCTGAAGTTCCCTGTCTGTAAGCTCATCCACCGCTTGGACTCGGACTGGCGAGACGATTCCTCGCTGCCGGTACTGCTGGCCCGTGCCCAGATCGAGGCCCTTCGCACGGCTGGGGATCCGGAAGGCCGGTACCGGGCCAAGCGAAACCTGGTACTCGGACTGTACGAGCTAGGCTATAATGAAGATCAGATCCGCGACATCTTCGGGCTGTTGGACTGGATGATGCACCTGCGGGTCGACCTGGAAAAACAACTTACGCGAGAAATCGTCGAGTTTGAGGAGGCACGGAAGATGCCGTACATTACGTCCGTAGAACGCTTTGCGGAAGCTCGTGGGGAAGCTCGTGGGGAAGCTCGTGGGGAAGCTCGTGGGGAAGCTCGTGGGGAGGCTCGCGGGAGAACCAGCATCGTGTTGTCGCTGTTGGCGGAGGTTTGTGGCCCGCTGCCGCAAGATGACGAGGACCGCGTGTACGAATTGCCCGCCACAGCCCTGGAGAAACTGGCCAAAGCCCTCCTGCGGTTCCAATCCATCGACGACCTGCACGACTGGCTCGACCGGCACGCCGCCTCGGAGGCGTAAGGCCTTTCAGAGCGGCCGAGCAACCGGAGTCGCGGGCCGCACTCATTAACAGAGACGATCGCTGGGAGAATGGCACGGCGGAGAAAAAATCGCCGTTGCTGCGTTGGCCGAGTTAGGGCGAGCACGTCAACCGGCCGCAGAACGAGGCGGAATTGACGCCGTTGCGTCGTTGTGTGCCGCGAGGCTGTCCGTTGGGCGAGCAGTCCTGGTGCGACCAGATGGACCATCGACTACGCCCGTTCTGTAGCAGGTCTTGCCCGTTGTTATCCGCTACTCGTGGCGACCGGCGGAGCAAGTTGCTTCGCGTGGGGCGCGGAGGCCGAAGAGGCCGAACAGTTCCTCCGCGGTAAGCGTGCTCTTCAGGTCCAATGTCACGTCATCCACAACCTCTTTGAAGATCTGACGCTTGTCGCGAAGGATGGCCTCAATGCGTTCCTCGATGGTGTTCGCACACACATAGCGAAAGGCGGTGACCGGATACGGCTGGCCCATGCGGTGAGCACGACTTTCCGCCTGGTCCTCGATCGCCGGATTCCACCAGCGGTCCAGGTGGAACACGTACGAGGCGGATTGGAGGTTCAGGCCCACTCCGCCAGCGCGGAGGGAGAGGATGATCGCCTTGTGGCGCGGGTCTGTCCTGAACGCCCGGACCACGTCGCTGCGCTGCTTTGCCGACATGGCGCCGGTGAACGTCAATGGGTTGAAAGCTCGCAGAGCGCGGGCCACCATATCGACCCCGAACTGGCCGCCGGTAAACTGCGAAAAGACGAGAGCGCGGTGCCCCTCGGCGACCAGCGTTGTCAGTCGTGCGGAGATGTCCTCCAGCTTGGCGGATTCGCCGGTAACTGGTTCCGCGTTGCAGACCTGCTTCAGCCGCGCGATGAGTTCCAGCACGTGGGTGATGGTCAGCGACGGGCCGAATTGCCGCAACCGCAGGGTGCCCTCCCGTTCCGCCCGGTCATACGCTTCGCGTTGCCGGACACCGAGTTCCAGGGTGAGTTCTTTGATCCTCAGGGGCGGCAGCTCGGGCAACACATCGCCTTTCTTGCGGCGGAGTTGCAGGGTCTTGAGTGTCGAACGGAGATCCGCAAAGTGCCAGAGCCGTGTCTTGTCGGTCGGGTCGCCCAACAGGAAATCGAGAAGGGAAACGAGGTCCTCCGTGGAGTTTTCCAGCGGCGTGCCGGTGAGCGCCCACCGCCGGTCGCGCGGAATCCGCTTGCAGGCTTGGGAGATCCCGGACTCGCGATTCTTGATGCGTGACGCTTCGTCCAGCAACACCACGTCCCACCGGCGCCGCAGCACGGGCGAGTTGCGCAGGTCCAGCACGTCCCCGCGTAGCGTCTCGTATCCCACGAGATACACGTGCGCGGGCAGCCGCCACAGGCGTCCCCGCTCGGCGGGCGTGCCCGAAACCGGCACGACGGTCAGTTCGGGCGCCCACCGCCGCAACTCGGAACGCCACTGCTGGACAAGAGAGGCTGGGCAGACCACCAGCGCCGACTTGATCCGCTCGCGAAAGCAGAGTATCCGGAGCGCGGCGGCGGCCTGGACCGTTTTGCCTAAACCCATGTCGTCGGCAAGCAGCACCTCGCGCCGCGTCAGTAACGTCTCAATCCCCGCGCACTGGTAGGGCGCCAGCGGCGCGTGCCAGCGCAGGGGGCCGCCGTCGTCGCTGAACAGCCTGGGTGGCGTTTGCAGCGCGATGGCGAGGCGCAGGAGGATGTCGTCCGGTTTCCACGGCTCGGCGCCTGCCGTGCCCCCGCCGCCCAATCCATCTCGCTTGCTGACCGGGGAATCCCAGGCTTCGAACCAGCCGATATCGTGGCTGGTGGACGGCGAGCCCTCGATTTCGGCCGGCACGAGTCGCATCGGCGTGCCGACCCGCAGGCGGGGCGCCACCATCACTTTCGCCGGAGTTGCCCTGGGGCCGTTACGGCACGGGATCATCGGTCTCGTCTTTGGTGACGTCGGTTGGATAGAGTATCTGCAGGCCGCGTACAATTCGGTCAAACGGCTCAAAGAGAAACCCGCGAGTCTTTAGCTCCGGCGCCAACGAATGGGAGCGCATGCCGTGCGTGGGCGGGTCGTTCACCCAGTCCCACTGAATCGCGCCGTCCGCGGTGGGCCAAACGACGACCATCGGAATCGAGGGCCCGACCTCCACGCGCAAGTAGTCGCGCGGCCCAAGGGTACACTTGCACACCACCAGGTCCGGTTCCCGGCGGCACGCGTCGAACAGCGAGTGAGCCACGGCGGCAATGCATGCTTCGAACTGCAGTTCGTCCGGCCACATCCAGCCGCCCGGCGGTTCCGTGCGGTTGTGGACGAACTCCAGGGGGCGGCCGCGACCGTCCAGCAGCAGCAGTGCGCCCAGCAACGCTCCGCCCTGACCGGCGATCACGTCCAGATAGGCGGCGCACCCGTCCTCCGGCGTGGCCTGTCGTCTTCGATAGGGAATGGCCATGCAGCGGCCCTACGAGTCGTCGTTGTTACGTTCCATCTCGGCTTCCGGAATCTCACCGTCGCCGAACTTCACGTCCTCGCCCTCGACTTCCGGCTGGTAAGAAGGATCGTACCGCATGAAATCCCATTCGGTGATCCAACGCCGGATCTTCCAGCGGATGGACCTGTTATGATCGGCGTCAGGCGTGGGCAAAACGCGGACGGTGACGCCGTAAGCCTGCTCGTAAATGGCTTTGATGCGGTAACGGACGTCCTCTTCCTGTTCGGGGGTCGGGGATTCGAGTGTGGCAGGATCGGCTTTCAGCAACTCGATGCCATGCCGGCCGTATTGAGGATCAAAGCTGTCCGAGACGCCAACGCTACTGGGAACGAACGCCAACTCGTCATTCTTCCCATCCGTGACCGTCGTCACCACGAAACCCGTGGTCATCGCGAACACCGGGAGAATGCCGGCGCCGGTGGTTTTGGCGATCTCGCGCCACCAGCCGAGTTCCTCGTAGGCGCTGAACCGTTGCCTTCGCGTGAACCGGGCCATGCGATCAAGTTCGTCGAAGAAGACGACGATCCCTTTGCAGCCGCAGGCGCGGAAGAACTGAGCCAAGACGCGGATTCGATCGTGAGCCAAGAGCGGGTTTCGCGGGCCGCGGAGGTCGTAGGCCGCCGCTTGACCGATTTCCTTCAGTTTCTGCCTGATGACGGTTACCCCGAGCGGTTTCCCCTCGAAATCCTCCAGAATTCGCGTGCGGAGTTCCTCGTCCGCACGAAACTCTTCGTACAGGTGCAAGAGCGCCCGAAAGCGCTGGTGAATATCAGCCTGCCGCGCCCACTCCCGCAGGCTGGACAGCGCACCCGGATTGGCATCGACGTCGGCGGCAACTTCTCGAATCGCTTTGCCCATCCGGGCCGGTGCATGCGCGGCTTCGGCGATCGTCTTGAGTACCACGTGTCCGCTACCCATCGGCATCTCCGGGCTGACCACGGTGAAACTGGTGACGAAGCGCTCGCGTTCGGCGATGGCCTGAAAGTATTCCAGCAGGTGCGATTTTCCATTTCCGAAATCGGCGGAGATGACCAGGGGTTCGGTGGACCGCCCTGCGCCGACAGATTCCAGAGCGGCTTGGAAGCGGTCCTCGATGGCGTGCTGCGTCGTGCCCAGCTGGCTTACCGCGTGTCTGCTGGGCACGCCGGCGCGCAGAGCCTCGATGGCATTCCGAGCCGTGACGATTTCCCGATTCATGTCGTATCTCCCAGATGGATCAGCGCGGCGGTTGGATTCGTCCGCTGGACGTCATGGATCTCCTGACCGATGCGCGACTGCAAGGCGTCATAGGCCCAGTAATTCCGGGGCGACGCCCCGTCATAGAACCTGGGCGTGGTGAGGACGACCAGCATGAAACGTTCAAACCAGTCGATCTCGTCAATGAAGCGTCGCAATTGTGCGAGCATCTGCACGAAAGCCAGATCGCTGTAGGAAATGGCCGGCTCGGCGGTGCCTTCGGCTAAGATCGCCTCGAGTTGTTCCCTGGAGGCGCCGGCGGCGATGGCTTGCTCCAGCGTCAGCAGCGTTTCCGCCTGACGTTTGGTGCGTGGAACCCTCTTGTGTTCGTAGGGCCGAAAGTCGAACGTCACAACCAGCCCGACCTGCCCGGCACGCGGAAGCCAGCGGCAGAAGGACGCCAGGATATGGCGGGCGTTGGCGCGCGAGATCCGCTCGAAGATCTGGATCTTCTTTAGCGCCGCAGCGGCTCCGGGCATGGTGCGGCCCGCGAGCCACGCGAGCAGCACCTCTTCGGCAGTCGGCGTCATGGCGTCCGGCAGCAGTTGGGCACGGACCAGCGAGCTGATGGCGGTGCGGAAATCGATGGCCAATCCCTGGTCCTTGATGTACCCGGTCACCAGTTCGCGTTGAAATTGATTGATCAGGTCGGCTGGTGTGCGACCGTTGTCTCGAGCGATCCCGTCGAGATCCTTGAGGTCCCGGCCCTGTTGCACCACCACGCCGCGGCTTTCCAGGTACTTTCTAGCCTCCGCGGTTGTCTGCGCTTTCCAGTCCACGGATTCTGTCACCGCGAAGAAGAACCGGTCGATCTGGTGCAGGTCCGGTTTCTTGTCATTCGGCAGGAACTTGGCCGCATCCAGGTGAACGTGAAAGCAGCCCTCATCTTCGGCGAGGGCGTGCAAGCGGGTCTGCACGCTCGACAGCGTCGTGCTGTCGCCGCTGATGAACTTGACGGTGGACCCGCCGCTCTTGATGTAGTCCGACAGGTATTCCCGATGAATGATCTCCAGCCAGGCGTCGGGTGATACGGGGGTGGGCATGTCGTCTCCCTTCTGTTGCGCGGCGGGGCGGGCTACTTGCGGAATGTGATGCCGTAGTAGCGGATTGGCTGTCCGTCCTCGGCGATTACGGACAGGATATCTCTCTCCTTGGGATGCCCCGCGGGACCTTCGATAACAAAGCGGTTACCACTCTTGGTGGTCCGGATTCCCGAACGCTGCAAGGCGTAGATCTGTTGTGCGAACGCAGGTAAGGGATTCTCTTTTTTGTATCCCGGGGTGTCGCACCACCGGTCGTACACCTCGCGGAATTTGACAAACATCACTTCCGGTCGAGTCGAACGAAGGCACGTGCGATAGATGGCTTCCAGAAAATCTTGGGAATTGGCCGCGGCGGTGCGGTCGCGGAGACGTTTCAGCTCGGCGGCGACGAGTTGCGGGTGGATGTTTGGCCAGTTGACCTTGCCGATCTGAATCGAGTTGCGGGCGGGCTGGGCGCGCACGACAACCGGAGACGAGATCAGCAGGTCGTCTTCTTCCGTCGTGCGCAGGTCGTGACGATCCGCGGCAACGCTCCGTACCTCCTTGCGCCACTGCGCGCTTTCGAGGTAGGACCGGACGTCGAAGTCCCAGGAGGCAGATGCCTCGCTTGTAGGCTTCACGAGTGTGGCGACAAGTTCCGTGGCCAGCGAGGCATTCTTTTGCAGGTTGCCCATGTGCCCGGTCTGGCACGCCTTCTTCCAGGCCGTCAGCGCTGCCGTGTACTTCTTGGCCGATTTGACGAGCGCGTCCACACGCTCCTTCTGTTCCTGCAGTGCGTCTTCCAGCTTCACGGGCGTTCCCCCCTCACGGTGTGGATTGAATCATACCTGGACGACTTGCGTGCGACAAACACGCGGATTTCATCGCTCACGGGGCTTGCTGACTTCGCAGGCACCATATCGTGACAGACACTTCAGGTTGAATCCTGAATCGCCGAAGCAATTCCCACAAAGCGAAGATCGGCGTAATTCTGATCCCCCACCGTTTCTGACGCAAGCGTTGAACCGTTCCCGCGTTCAGTTTTTTCTTGCTCTTTGCGGTTCTTTGTCGGCCCAACTGGCGATCCTAGACCACGATCCTGCCCCGCATACGCGTCGAACAAAGCGAAAACGAAACGAATTGTCTTACATTATCCGATGAGCCGTGACTATCCAATCCCCGACGGCGTGCGGGAATTGACGGCCGCGAGGGTATTAAGGCACAGGAGCTAGATTGGGTAATTTCTCGTGTATCCGTCGTGGGCGACTGTGGGACGGCTGCGCGGACGCAGTGTTGCCTCCAGGCCGAGCGACGCCGCCATGCTTTGCACCCAATTGTCCTTCCCGAAAGGGCAGCCACGCTGGATGCAGCGACCAAGCGACCGCGCAGCAATAAAGCGAAAACGACAGGCATTACCTGCGGAGACCATGAATCTACTGCACCGCTGGCGGATCGTGGCCGCTTCTCAGGGACCCGGCGGAGCGGGGGCGGGCGGGAACGGCTCAGCGGCTGGGCCGGCGGCTCCTGGAACGTCCGGAGCCTGGGTTGTGGGCACGTCCCTGGCATTGGAATTCGTTGTGCTTTCTGTCGCCGCGTTCCTGTTCTGCCGTCGGGAGTTTTGATCGGACTGGCCGCCCGAGGCAAAGTCGGAATCTGCGAGTGAACTGGAGCGATGGTGCTGTCCATGCCCGGCAAGAAGCACGACGGCGGCGCGTACGCGCTGGCCGAGTCAGCCTTCCAAGGTCCTCCGCCGCCGGATGCCAGCCGACTCCAACCCAGCGGCGACGAACTTCTACGAGCAGCGGGTGGGCCCCGGTAGTGTCCGTGAGGCTGTGGCAAGTCGCGCATTGGCTTTCGTCGGGGAAATCTGGGTCAAGGCAAAGTACCCGTCGAACCAGTGTCTTTCGGTTCGCGGTGGCTAACCGCCTGCATGGCAGTTCAGGCAGGGAGTGGCTTGGATCTTGACCGGGCCGCTGGCTCGGCGGATAATTGCGCCTGGAAGCGTCAAACCGGAAGGTGGTCGATGAAACACGAGGCTCAGTATGTCGCAATCGCCCAGCACAGACGATCGCTTGGCAACCCTGGAAGTGGAGGTTGCGCAGATCAAGGACCAGCTTCAGCGAGTTGCAGAGCCTCCGAATTGGCTCGCCCGCGTTGTCGGTTCGATGAGTCGGTATCCTGACTTCCGGGAAGTCCTCCGCCTGGGCCGCGAATTCCGTGAAGCCGATCGGCCCCCGAACGATGAATGAGGGCCCCGCCGGTGTTTCTCCCGGACACGGATCATTTGGGCATTCTCCAAGATCGAGTTCAGCCCGAGTGCCAACGACTGTTGGATCGAATTGCCCCGTTGCCGACGACCGCGTTCTACGTGTCGATTGTGAGCTTTCACGAGCAAGTGGTCGGGTGGAATGCCTATCTGAATCGCGCGCGGACCATCACGGGCGTTGTCTGGGCTTATCAGATGTTTCAGGACATTCTCGCCGACTTCGTAGCGATGCAGGTGCTGCCGTTCGACGATGTGGCTGGGAATCAATTTGAGACGCTTCGCCGACAGCGCGTGCGGATCGGCACGATGGACCTGCGGATCGCGTCCATCGCCCTGGCCCACGGCTTCACGGTTTTGACTCGGAATCTTGTGGACTTCGAGCGGGTGCCCGGACTGACCGCCGAGGACTGGACCCGTTCGTGACCGGTTCATGCCCGGCAAGCCACGGAGGCGGCTAACGGCCTGCAGATTCAGTGCTCTCGCCTTCGCCGCGCCCGCCTGGGGCCAACCGCGAGAAGCTCGGGTCGGAAGAACGCGTCTCGAAACTCGAGGTCAGGTACGGCAGCGAGGTGGTGCTGGTCAATCCGGTCATCGACGGCACCACGCTGCACCCAGGTGCGCCCTGATTGTTTCGCACTGCCCCCGCGTGCTACCATTTACAGAATAGGAGCCCTGCACCGCTCGCGTGGCATCACGGAACCATCTCATGAACCTGGCAGTTGTCCTTGTACTGGTGGCAGCCACGGCTGTTCAAGAACAGGCCGCAGCCGAATCAGCGACCAGTGCCTTTGAAGGCGACGCCGATCCGGCGGCCCACGGCCGGATTGACGAACTGGTCTTCGACCGGCTGAAACAGCTGGGGCTCACTCCCGCTCGAGCGTGCTCCGACGGCGTCTTTGTGCGCCGGGCCTACCTGGACGTGATCGGCACGCTCCCTACGGCTGAAGAGGCGGCGCAGTTCTTGAAGGACTCCGACCCCGACAAACGCCGCCAGCTGATCGATGGCCTGTTGGAGCGCGAGGAGTTCGCCGACTACTGGGCGATGAAGTGGTGCGACCTGCTGCGGGTCAAGTCCGAGTTCCCCATCAAACTGTGGCCCAACGCGGTACAAGCGTATCATCACTGGATTCACACCAGCATCAGGGAGAATATGCCGTACGACCGGTTCGTCCGCGAGATGCTTACGGGCAGCGGCAGTAACTTCCGCGACCCGCAAGTGAATTTCTACCGCGCCGTGCAGAGCCGCGAGCCGCAGGCCATCGCCCAGGCCGTGGCGCTGTCGTTCATGGGAGTGCGGCCGGAGAGTTGGCCGAAAGATCGCTGGTCGGGCATGGCGGCCTTCTTTTCGCAGATTGCGTATAAGCCGACCGTCGAATGGAAGGAAGAGATCGTCCTGTTCGATCTGGCGAAGGCTCGCAGCCAGCCGGGGGTGGAATCGCTCCGGGCAGCCGCCTTTCCCGACGCAACTCCTGTCCGACTCGCGCCGGGCGAAGATCCGCGCCGGGCGTTTGCCGATTGGCTGGTCAGCCCCACAAATCCGTGGTTCACGCGGAACGTCGTCAACCGTGTCTGGTTCTGGCTGTTGGGCCGGGGGATGATCCATCCGGCAGACGATATTCGTCCCGACAACCCGTCGGCCCATCCCGAACTGTTGGCCTACCTCGAACAGGACCTGATCGCGGCGCGATACGACCTGAAGCACCTTTACCGACAGATCCTCAACTCGACGACTTATCAGTTGTCGTGCGTCCCCCGGAGCGACGATCCCCGGGGGGAGGCACATTTCGCGTACTATCCGCTCCGCCGCTTGGAAGCCGAGGTGTTGATCGACGCCCTGTGCCAGATCACCGGCACGACCGAGCAGTATTCCAGCATCATCCCGGAGCCGTACACCCACATGCCCGAAGACCAGCGCGCCGTGGCCCTGGCCGACGCCAGCATCAGCAGCCCGTTCCTGGAGAAGTTCGGGCGGTCGTCGCGCGACACCGGTTTGGAGTCGGACCGCAACAATCGCCCCACCGCGGCACAACGGCTGCACCTGTTGAATTCCAGCCATGTCCGGCGAAAGATGGAGACCAGCCCGAAGCTGCGGGCCCTGCTGGGGTCCGACCCCAAACGGCCGGAGAACATCGTGGAGATCTACCTGACGATCCTCTCGCGGATGCCGACGGAAGCAGAACTGGAGATCGCGAAAACGCACGTGAAGGAGACCTGGGCCGAGGGTGGGCCGCGAGACCTCTTCTGGGCCCTCATCAATAGTCCGGAGTTTGGCTATCGGCACTGACAAAAGTGGCGTAAGCTTCCAGCTTGCGTTTCAACCTGGCCTAAGCTTCCAGCCTGCGTTGCAGCGTGGCGTAAGCTTCCAGCCTGCGTTGCAGCGTGGCGTAAGCTTCCAGCTTGCGTTGTGGGTGCCGCAAGGTTGACGGATATTCAACGAAAAACCCTGATCGGCAAGCTGGAAGCTCGCCCCACGAACCATGACTGAGATGATCTTCCGAAAACGCCGCTTACCACACCAAGATGTCGAGGGGCATCCTTTCTTCATAACGGGCTGCCTGGAAGGCAGCCTATCGGCCTCGGGTTTGTCGCGCATCAACAGATATCGCGAAGGACTCGAGTCCCGTCCACGCCCTCAAAGCCTGGCAGAGCAGGAGTGGGAACACCGTAAACAGACGTTGCTGTTTGGTTTCGTCGATCAACTGCTGGACGGCGAGTCGCCGGTCTGTCACCTGAAGGACGAGCGGCAAGCCACCATCGTGCAAAACGCTTTTTTGCACTTCGCCAACGAGCGTTATCGACTGCTGGCGTTTGTCGTCATGCCGAGCCATCACCATTGGCTGTTCCTGCCGGATGAAGCGTGGTCTGTCGCCGCGGTGATCCAAGTGCGTTTGAAGGGTTCAACGCAACGGACGCCTCGAGAGATGATCTCGCATAGCATTCAAAGCTACACGGCAACGATGTGTAATCGTGTCCGAGGGGAAGCGGGCGTGTACTGGCAGCACGAGACCTTTGACCACTGGGCGCGAGATGAAGCGGAGATGTTGCGGATTATTCACTACGTTGAAAACAATCCTGTCAAGGCGGGCTTGGCAGCGACGGCGGAAGAGTACCGATGGTCGTCGGCGCGCATCCGCAAGGAACGCGGGCTCAAGCCAAGCGACGCGATTCCCAAAGTGGCGTAAGCTTCCAGCTTGCGGCAGATGACGCCATCGCAAGCTGGAAGCTTACGCCACGATCGATCGCAAGCTGGAAGCTTACGCCACGATCCATCGCAAGCTGGAAGCTTACGCCACAAGTCCAAGGAGATTATCGCATGAGCATCGAACATCCATCGCCGGGGGGAAGATTACGGCTGTCCAGCAGCAGCGACCCGCAGCTGTCGCGCCGGGACGTCTTGCGATATGGCTTGTCCAGCGCGGGCGCAGCGATCTTGGCCGCCCGTACCGGACGGGCCGCGGCCGCCCCGCCGGCCAAGGCCAAGTCCGTGATCCAGATCTGGCTGTCCGGCGGGCCGTCGCACCTGGACTCGTTTGACCCCAAGCCGGACGCGGGCAACGACTACTGCGGGCCGCTGAACAATCCCCTGGCCACCAACGTGGATGGCATCCGCATCGGCGAGTTGCTTCCGCTCTTGGCCAAGCAGGCGGACAAATTCTCGCTCATCCGCAGCATGACCCACGGCGACAACGGCCACGAGACGGCGGCCTATCTGACGCAGACCGGCCGGCGCCCCGGTGATCGGCTGGTCTTCCCGTGCGCTGGAGCCGTGGTCTCGCTGTTCCAGGGCTACGAGGCCGGATACAAGGGGCTGATTCCGCCTTACATCGTGCTCACCCAGTCGCAAGGGCGGTTTTCGGAAGCCGGCTTTCTGGGAGCGCGCCATGCGCCGTTCGCGACCGGTGGCGACCCGGCCCAACAGAAGTTCATGGTCGAAGGCGTCGTTTCCCCCGGCTTGGACGACCAACAGCAAGCGAAGCGGCGCGAGTTGCTCCGCAAGCTCAACACCCTGGGCAGCGCCCTCCCAGACAATCCGGCACTCACGGCCTTCTATCAAGCCGAGGACCAGGCCTACGACATGATCCTGGGGGACGGGGCCAAGGCGTTCGATCTCTCGCAGGAGACCGACGAGGTGCGAAAGCATTACGACGTGAATTGGGGCACCTGGGTCTCCCGTACTCGGTTCGGGCAGAGCTGCCTGGCGGCCCGACGTCTGGTGCAGCGCGGCGTGCCCTACATCACCATTAACTTCGGCGGCTGGGATTCGCACACCGACAACTTCCGGGCGATGCGTCAATTGCTGCCGGACCTGGACACGGGGCTGGCGACCCTCCTGGCCGAGTTGTCGGAGCACGGCCTGTTGGACAGCACGATCGTCTGGTGCTGCGGCGAGTTCGGCCGCACGCCCAAGATCGACTGGGGAGCGCCCTGGAACGGAGGCCGCAACCATTACGGCAAGGTCTTCTCCGCGCTCGTCGCCGGGGGCGGATTCAAGGGCGGACGCGTCGTCGGTTCCTCGGATCCCAAAGGGGAAGAGGTGCAGGACCGCCCGGTCTACCCGTGCGACCTCCTGGGCAGCATCTATGAATTGTTGGGAATCGATCCCGAGGGAAAGCTGCCCAATCCGATGGATCTGCCATTGACCGTGACACCGACCGTCGCGGACGGGATCCCGATGGCGGGACGGTTGCAGGAAATTATGTAGAAGAACCACTCGGAGCCTTGTATGATCGCATCCCGGCATTGGATGGCCTGCGGGCTGATAAGCGTTCTGGCCTCCCTATCGATTGCTACGGCGGACGAACGTCCGCGAATCGGCTACGTCTATCCGGCTGGCGGCCGGCAGGGCACGACATTCCTGGTCACGGTCGGCGGGCAGTTTCTGGGCTCCTGGAAGGGCGATTATCAGATCGACGTCCTGCAGACGCACTGCTCCGGGGGCGGCATCCAGGCCACCGTGAGAAAGGACATCCGGCACTTGACGCAGCAGGAAACGCAGGTGCTGCAGAACAAACTCGACGAACTACGGAGAAAGGACTCCAAGGATGTCGAGACCTTGAAAGAGAGGTTCGAACTCCAGATCAAGTACAACCGAGCCCGCTCCGAGTTTATGAGAAGGGAGGCTCAACCCGCCCTGGCCGACAGCGTCACGCTGGAAATCCGCTTGGCTGCCGATGCCGAGCCCGGACGACGCGAACTGCGGGTGGAAACGCCGCGCGGGATATCCAATCCCTTGGCGTTCTACGTCGGCCGACTGCCGGAATTCGTCGAGCAGGAAGCGGAACCCACCTTTGATCCGCAGGACTTCGTCGAGGGCCGGATTCACCAGCCGTCCGGGACCGAGACGCCCATCACGTTGCCGGCCGTGGTCAACGGGCAGATCATTCCCCGCGATCCGTATCTGGTTCACTACTCGTCCGAGCGGTTCACCCCCGGCACGGCGGACCGCTTCCGTTTCGAGGCCCGCCGGGGACAGCAGTTGGTGATTGCCGCCGCGGCGCGGGAACTCATTCCGTACCTGCCCGACGCAGTTCCGGGCTGGTTCCAAGCCACCTTGGCGGTGTACGACGCCAAGGGAAGACAGGTGGCTTACGGCGACGACTACCGATTCCATCCCGATCCCGTGCTGCTGTTCAAGGTTCCGGAGGACGGACAGTATGTGGTCGAGATCAAGGACGCGATCTACCGGGGCCGCCCGGATTTCGTGTATCGCATTGCCTTGGGCGAACTTCCCTACATCACAGGCATTTTCCCGCTGGGCGGCCCGGTCGGGACGGCGACCACCGTCAAGCTCTCCGGATGGAACCTGCCCGCCGACACGCTGACGATCGACGCCCAGGGCCTGACGCCCGGGATCCAGCCCGTTTCCGTGGGCAAGGGGGAAATGATCTCTAACCCAATGCCGTTCTCCGTGGACACGCTGCCGGAATGCCTCGAACGGGAACCCAATGATTCGACGCCAGCCGCCCAGGCGGTCACGCTTCCCATGATCGTCAACGGGCGAATCGACCAGCCTGACGACTGGGACGTGTTCCGTTTCGAAGGCCGCGCCGGTCAGGAGATCATTGCCGAGGTTCGCGGCCGTCGGCTGGAATCGCCGTTGGACAGTGTCTTGGAACTGTTCGACGCCGCCGGTAGCCGCCTGGCCTTCAACGACGACCAGGAAGACAAGTTCGACCACCTGAGAACGCACCACGCCGATTCCCTGATCCGCTTCACCCTGCCGGCCGATGGCATCTATGACGTGCGTCTGGGCGACGCTCAGAGCCACGGCGGCCCGGAGTACGCCTATCGCCTGCGGCTGAGCGGGCCGCGACCCGACTTCGAATTGCGGGTGGCGCCCTCGTGCATCCACGCAATCACCTGGCGGCTCAACCCCCTCGCCGTATACGTCCTGCGCAAGGACGGATTCCAGGGCGAAATCGCCCTGCGTTTCCAAGACGACCCTTTCGGGCTTGCGCTCAGTGGCGGCGTCGTGCCGGAAGGCCAAAACCAGATCCGCCTGACGCTGGCCGTGGTGCCGCTGTTGTCGGCGGACCCGATCCGCTTGTGCCTGGAAGGCCGAGCGCTCGTCGACGGGAAAGAGGTCGTGCATCCGGCCGTCCCGGCCGACGAGATGACCCAGGCGTTCTTCTACAAGCACGTGGTTCCGGCCAACGAGCTGACCCTCGTATCTGAAGACCGGGCCCGCTTCCGGGAGGAGGCCGCCCGCGCGGCCAAGGAGAACAAGCCGTTCCCGCCGCCGGCGGCACAGCGTTCGTTCCAAGCGCCGATGGAAATCCTGAGCGAGCAACCGGTGCGAATTCCCGTCGGCGGGACGGTGGAAGTACACGTTCGCATGTCCTGGAATCGCAACGGTCAGATTCAGGTCGAACTGAGCGATCCGCCGGAGGGAATCACGGCTGACAGTGCCTCCTGGACCGAGCGGGGGCTGGCCCTCGTGCTGCGCGGCGACGCCGCCAAGGCGCGGCCACAGTTGAAAGGCAATCTGATGGCCAATGCCTTCCTGCAAACCACGGCCACCGAAAAAGACGGCAAGACCCGCGAGGTCCGCAACTTCATCGGCCCGCTGCCCGCCCTGCCGTTCGAACTCGTCAAGCCGTAGCTCGCCGCACACAAATCGTTGCGGGCTTCCTTGGAACAGGAGCGAACAGAGAGAACAGAGAATCCATTCGCCCTCGGTTAGCACCGTTCGAGAAATAAGTGGCGTAAGCTTCCAGCTTGCGATCCCGCTTTCTGCCGCAAGCTGGAAGCTTACGCCACGCAGAAATCGGACAGTCATTTCTCGAACAGGTGCTTACCTCCGTTCGCGCCGGTTCAAGAGCCAAATGATCATCCCTGACCGGAATTGCTGTGGGGCTACGCGCGGGACAAATACAACACCGCATCGCCGTCGAACGGGGCGACGAACTCGTGGTCCGCGCCGCCTGTCACGGCATCGCCGGCGACAGCTTCGCCGTTCGACGGACGGATCCACTCCACGGCGAACCGGTTCTTGGCTCCGCCGAGCGAGACCGTCACTTTCCCGCCGCTGGGAATGTAGACCACGTAGGCCTTGCCCGGGTCGGCCAGGCAGTACTTGGTCGACGCCAGGTCATCTCGTGGGGTCATCGCCGCCAGGTCCAAGCGTCGGGCCAAACGGAGCGCGTGGCCCAGGTTGCGGCGGATCGGCTCCCATTGCGGATCGAACCGGTTGCCGAGCACCGCTCCGTCGTAGGGGTCCATGAACAGCGGGTTGTGGCCGCGAGTGAAACTCTTCCAGACCCACGCGCCGTTGCCGCCGACGCCCCAAACGTGATCCGTATCCAGCAGGCTGACTTTCTTGCCATCCCAGGCGGGCGGATCGTCTTTGTATCCGTCCTGGGAACCGGGCGAGATCCAGTCGGCCGGACTGGCCAGCATGCTTTCCAACCGCTCCGCGCCGTGGCCCGTGATGCCGATCGGGTGCTGGTGAGGTCGGGTGCGCTCGTACTGACACACCGTTTCCACCACCCACCAGTCCCATTCTTTCTCACCGCCCTCGTTGATCACTTCGTACAACACGTTGTCCAGATCGTTCACCGTGTCGACCACTTTGCGGACGTAGTCCGCCTGGATTGCGTTCACGGCGGGGTTGGCTCGGCTATGCACCTTTTCGCCGGCGTCGATGCCGTTGCTGTTGTTGTCCGGGTGAAAGGGATGGCTGCGCCACGCCCACGCGTCCTTCGTGCCTCGGCGACGGTTCCCGTGAAACATGCCCCAACCTTCGAACAGCATCACGGAAACGTAGATGCCGCGGAGACCTGCGGCCCTGACCCGCTGGCGCAGCCGGTCGAAATACGCGGGGTTGAACTGCTGTAGGTCAAACTTGGGCTTGCCGTCCAAAGCCATATCCGGTCCCGTCCGCAGCCACGGCAGCGGAGCGGCGTGATGGATGAAATCCTTGCCCAACCGCCCGTTGGCCCGCGTGTCCCAGGTTGTCGAATCCCAGGCCCACAGCCGAATGAAGTTGTGCCCGTAGCGGCCGAGGAAGTCCAGATAGGCGTCGAAATCAAACGCCTCCGGCGGGTCGTTGCGGCCCATGTCGACCAGGCTGTTCCATGTGTGAGAACTCACCAGCAGCACTTCTCGGCCGGTTCCATCGCAGAAGTACCGCGGATTCCGAGTAGACACCCGCAACGGCCCGCTGGCCGGCTGTGGGGGTGCCTTCCGCTGCTGGGCAAAAACCCGCGAGCCGAACAAACCGGACGACACACCAAGTGCCAACGCGGTCGCTTGGCCCGCACGGGCAAGGAATTGACGCCTGAGCATGATTCTCTCCCCGAGACATCGTGGGTTGGTGTTGCACGGGAGGGTCTGACAGTGGACGACCGAGCATGCGTAGCCGCGTTCGCCCGTATCCGTCTCATCGTAGCGATGAAGGGCCCGCAAGTCGATTGTGCGATCGCCGGTTTAGAGACCCGGTTTAGAGACCCGGTTTAGAGACCCGGAGTTGATTGCGCGTGGCAAGGATCTTAGGATGCGGCAAAGGAGCGGGTTCGGCGGAAGTCCGGATGTCCCAAACGCGTTTCGCCTGAACCACGGCGATTGGGTTGTCACGCGGATCACAAGGACTATTTTGCAGGCAAGACCATGACCTTCGGGATTTCGACAGGAAACATCAAAAATGATGTTGTGACGCCATGGACTTCACCGTAGAATTCTACGAGACGGAAGCCGGGGTGTGCCCGGTGCGAGACTTCCTCGACGAATTAAGGACCAGTGATCCCGACGATTTTGCGGCGGTGCTCGCCGGTCTGGCCAGACTGCGAAACCGGCAGTATCACCGGCCACCGCTGTCCAAGTCGTTAGGCGACGGGCTCTTTGAACTGCGTCACGTCGGCAAGCTGAATACGCGTGTACTGTGGTTCTTCGCGAGGCAACGGCGGATCATCGCGGTCCACGGAATCCGCAATAAGGGCCAGGCCATCCCGGCGCGGGACTTGAGCACGGCACGGGAACGGATGCGCGACTGGCAGGAGCGAGCAGAACGATGAACAAGACCAATTTCGACCGATATCTCGAAGAACAACTGCAGGACCCAGCGTTTGCCGCCCGTTTCGAGCAGGCCGGAGAAGCCTGGGATGTCGCCCTGCAAATCGTCGCCCTTCGCCAGCAGGCCGGCCTGTCCCAGAAAGAACTCGCCGCGCTTCTCCGCACGTCCCAGCAGCAAATTAGCCGCCTGGAATCGCCGGGCTACGAAGGGCATTCGCTGAGTACGCTGCGTCGTGTGGCCGAGGCGCTGCACGCCCGTGTCCGCATCGTGTTCGAGCCGGTCCAACCCGGGAATACTAGACGAGCGCAATCCGCGACATCGAAACCGTTGAAACGGGCCACAGGCAAACGGCGATAATTCCCACGTGCCATCAATCAACGGGACCGCATCATTACCCCCGTTCCCAATCGATACGATCGCCATGGCGATTCGTCTCACACAGTCGTTGTTTCCCGGTCAAGTTCGGGTGGAAGTCGAACAAGATCCGGAGATTCCGGACGACTCGTACCTGGTGTTCAATGTTACGGCGGAGGGACCGCCTGCGGACGTTGTCAGCCGGCGGCTGCAGTGGCATGAACAAGTCCGCGGACTGATCCCGGATGCGGCCCAGCGACTCAGGCTCTCCGTGGATGCGAAAGCATGAGCGGAGAAGAGTACATCGCGCTGGCGGCCATGATGTGCGTCGAAATGGCGGAGGACGCGAAACGCTGCCTGGAACGTTGTCACAGCGACGCCCACGCAATCCAACAGGGCATCTAGCAGTGGCGGTTGGCGACGGGCCTGTGATGGGCGCCATTTGCGGTTGGTTCCTAACCTGGGGGGCGGTGAAGGAAACGCCCGCAACATTTCGCCGGATCACAAGGCAGGCAATCGTGAAGTATCGTCAAGGTGGTCTTCCTTGGGAGCAAATGCTAACGGAGAAGCGGGGACCGGAGCACGGTTGACGCCCTCGGCGAAGAGATCCTTCGCTGGTCGGCAAGGCCGTTGTGTGGGATTGCTGAGGCGGGTAACGCGATGGAGACGACGTTGCGATTGCGGATGAGTTCGTGAGCGGGCTCCAACTTCCACCACTCAATCGTGGTCAGGAAGTCATGCAGGTACTGCATCTGGAAGGAGCTTTCCCAACCGATCGCCTTTCCCCAGAAGTCAGGCTTTTCGCGGTCGGTGACCCATTTCCAGACGCCGCCGGCGCCGTAGGCCGTGCATAGCCAGTCGTCGTTGGCCCAGGTCGTGGGGCGAATTGTCGCTGCCCTTGGCCCGGCGAAGAATTGTCTCGGGCGGCGACCAGAGAATCTCCTTGATCGCGGGACCGCGAGGGCAATCCGTGACGGCCTCTGGGGCGTAAGAACACCGCAGCAGGGGAACGGACGGCGCTTTGGCCGGTCTCCCGACGGAGCCGCCAACCCGTCCGCCGGTCTCCTGATCTCCCGGAGACCTGCGGTCGGCGGTTTTGGGCGCGGTCGGAGACCCGCGCCGAGCGCGCCGCGCGTCACTCGTACAGCTGCGGCTTTTGCTTCCAGTCCTTGTCCTTGTCATGCGCCATCTCCGCTACGCGCGGCCGACGCTCGCGCAAGCGGACGGATTCCAGGCCGCAGTAGTAGCCGCCGGATTGGGCGTTCTTGCCCGTGCATTCCAGCCGCAACGTGTACGGGCCGGGCTCGGGCCAGAAATCCAGCAGGTGGACTTCCTCGCTGGCCACCTTGGCACTGTAGAAATCCCGCGGGCCACCGAGCTTCACGCCGTTCAACGACACCTGGTACGTGCCGAAGTCGTAGCTCTTCGTGGCGTTCAACAACAGCCGCAGCGGTTCCTTTTTCTCGACTTGGAACGGGATCTCGAGCCACGCGCCCTCGGCCTGCTGCGGCTTGTACAGCAACTGCGCGTCCGGGTACATGTCCAGTTGCTGGGCCGCGACACTGCCGGCGCCGTGATGCTGGTCGCCGGTGAATTCGGCCGCGCGAATGGTCTGACGTTCCAGGCTGGGCAGCTTCCGTTGGCGGGCATGTGGAGCGCGGGCCGCGAACGTGGGCGTGCCCGTCTGGTACCAGAAGGCGACGCTGGCGTAATCGTCCTCGCGCTCGTTCCAGCTGGTCGATTTGTAGTCCGGGTTCTCGTCCGGCGAGATCCAGCCGAAATGCTCGAAGGTCACCCTGATCCCCGCGTTGAACACAAGCGGGTCGCTGACGTGCCAGCGGTAGGCACTGGTGTGCCCTCCGACGATGCCCCACTGGTCGAAATAGGGCACGCCGAAATACGGCGTGCTGGTCGTCTTCAAGCCCCAGGCCGACAGGAAGTAATCCTCGGTGCCGGTGCCCCAGATCGACGGCTTGGCTTCGCCGTCGATGTAGATCTTCTCATCGCCTTCGCCAAACCACGACGGGCTGCGGGTGCGCACGCCCAGCACGGTGCCCACGTAATGCCCTTTGCCCCGGGTGTCGAGCACCACGTAATCCTGGCCCTTCTGCGCCGGGTACTCTTGGCGATATTGGGCGTAGAAGTAAGGCGTGTCGTCGGCGAGGCGGTCCTTCTTGATCCAGTCGATGTTGTAGTACAACAGACCGATGGGGTTCTCGCTTTGGTTCTCGATCTCGATCCGCGCCGACTTGCGGAACGGCATGTGCCAGAAGCAGTTGTAGGAATCGGCGTCCTCGACGATCACCGGCAGGCTGACCACCTCGCTGCGGCGGCCGAAGCAGTTGGCAAAGAAGTCGCCGACCGGCGCTTCGATGGCCGGACGCTCGTTGCCGTCCCAATAGATGCGCAACAGCATTTCCTGGTGGTTGGCCGAACCCTTGGGAGCCCAGGCTTGCGGTTCCGGGCCAAGGAAGGTGATCCAGATGTGCGTGATGACGCCGGGGCCCTGTTCGTCCATCAGCACGTGCGTCTCGCCGGGCGGCACGCGAAAGTTGTCCCAGTTGCTGGCTTCCTCCAGATCGCCACGGGGTTCCGCCTTGGGATCCAGTTTTCTTTCGCCCCCGCCCCGGCGCACCTCGCCGACGCGCATCGTCGAGGTCACTCGCATCGAGCGGCCTTCCTGCGGCTTGGCAAGCCCGTCCAGGGGACCGTCCGCCGAAGTCCGCGGCACCGCCGCGGCAAGAGCGGCCCCAATCAGCATCGCGGCCCCGATTCGGCAGGTCACCCGCAGAGGCAACGCTGTGCAGCATTCTGGTAGCCGCATTCGCCAGAATGCGGGCTGCGGCGGCACTCGGCCCGCGTTCTGGCGAACGCAGCTACGACGAAAAGCCCGAACAACAGCGTCTGAAAATGCTTCACAGCGTTGCCGCAAAGGGGACTTGCGGCCCGTGCCCTGCGGCTCGACGGCTTCACTGCGGCAAGCCGGTTCCGCGTTTTGGAGACTCCAGCGTTTTGTCGGTGGTTGGTTCATCGTTCGTCCGGGAATGGCGGAAAGGGTTGAGTCAGCGTCGCCGGTCCAGCAGACCGGCTGCAGGACCAGGGCGTGTTCGCGATTCTAGTACGCGGACAACCGGTCGTCTATCGAAGGTGATCGGCAATTTGTCGCTTGACGGTGCTTGTCGCCCCTGTCGCGTTGTGCGATTATTCTTGGCTCGGGCTCTCAAGCAGGCAATCACGATAACCAGGAGCATCGATATGAACCGCCGGAAATTTCTGCAGTCGAGCGTCGCCAGCCTCGCCGGCCTGGCCCTGTTGAGATCACGGGGGGGCGCGGCTGAGTTGGCCAGCCCCAAGAAGCGGGTCGGGCTGATCGGCACCGGCTGGTACGGCAAAGTGGACCTGTTGCGGCTGGTCCAGGTCGCGCCGGTCGAGGTGGTTTCGCTGTGCGACGTGGACACGCAGTTGCTGGCCGAAGGAGCCGAAATTGTGGCGGCGCGGCAGCCATCGAAGAAGACGCCGCGGACGTACCGCGATTACCGCGAAATGCTCAAGGAAAAGGACCTGGACATCGTGCTGATCGCCACACCGGACCACTGGCACGCGCTGCCGATGATTGCGGCGGTGCAGGCCGGGGCCGACGTCTACGTGCAGAAACCGATTGGCGTGGACGTGGTCGAATGCCAGGCGATGGTGGCGGCGGCCCGCAAGTACCAGCGGGTGGTGCAGGTCGGCACACAACGCCGCAGCACGCAGCACCTGGTCGAGGCCCGCGAGTTGATCCAGGAAGGCCGCTTGGGCCGGATCGGGCTGGTCGAGACCTACTGCTATGGGCGGCGCGGCATCAGCAACCCGCCCGACGAGCTGCCGCCGGAAAACCTCGATTACGATATGTGGACGGGGCCGGCGCCGATGCAGCCGTTCAATAAGAATATCCATCCCCGCGGTTGGCGGAGCTATATGGAATACGGCAACGGCACGATCGGCGACATGGGAATCCACATGATCGACATGGCCCGCTGGATGATGGACCTGGGCTGGCCCCAACGGATCAGTTCGACCGGCGGCAACTATTTCCACAAGGAAGGCAAGCCGAATATCTCCGACACGCAGACAGCCACGTTCGATTACGGCGACCTGCAGATGACCTGGCAGCATCGCCACTGGGGCGACAAACCGGATCCGAAGTACTGGTGGGGCGCCAATTTCTACGGCGAAAAGGGCACGCTGAAAGCCAGCGTGTACGGCTTCGATTTCACGCCGCTGGACGGCGGCCAGCCGATTCACCGCGAGTGGAACGACGCCAACGCCAAGTATCCGGTGGACAGCGACCAGTTTCCGGAGGACAAGAACGAGAAAGGGATCGAATACCACGTTGCGCCGGCGATCCGCGCCCACATGAAAAACTTGCTGGAGTGCTGCGAAAGCCGCGGCCGGCCGGTCGCCGATATCAGCGAGGGCTGCATCTCCACGGCCGCCTGCGTCCTGGCCAACCTTTCGCTGCAACTGGGCCGCAGCCTGACATGGGACGCCGGCCAAGGGCAGGTGGCCGGCGACGAGGAAGCCAACAAATTGCTGGCGCGCCCCTACCGCGCGCCGTGGGTCCACCCGGTGCCGGACACCGTCTGAGCGTCCGAGGTTTTCGAGGTGTGTTTCCTCTTGCCGACGGCGATGGTTTTCGTTAGAAGCCCGCCTTCTGGAAGTCAACCCTTGGCCGGACCGTGTGTGTCTAAAACCTCGTCGCTAGCGTTGCTGCTGTTGCTGCCTGCCGTCTGGTCCGCCAGTCCGGGCCGGCTGTCCGCCCAGGACGGTCCTGCTGGCGGGCCTGGCGTGCCACGGTGGTCCCCAACGCGGGATCAGATCGACAACCCGTCGTTGGAATTCAGTGATGATAGGGCCCCGCTGCTGGAACGCCTTCCTCCCCCGGAGGAAATGCCGATGGCCGAAGAGTTGCCGAGCCCGCCGCGTCCCGATCGTAGCCTCGGCGGCGGAGCGACCGGGACTGGAAACCGGGCGCCGTTGACTGCCCAACTGTTCTGGATTCCCCCGCAGAATCTGAAAGGTCAGCCCGGCACCTTGGCCGTCAATGGCGAGGAGATCAAGCTGGCCTTCCCGGTACACATCGCCGAGAACGGGATTTGGCTGGGGCTGGCGGACGCTCAACGGCTGGAAATCAGCACGTCGGCGGTGCTGCCGGATTCGAGGATTCCGGTCCCGGATCAGCTGTGGGACATCGAAGTCGGCACGATGCATATTCGCGACCTGGGTGAGGGCTGGCAAGCCGGGGGCATGCTCCGCGTCGGCTCTCCCAGCGATCGGCCCTTCGAGGCGATGCGCGACATGACGGTCACCCTGCTGGGCTTCCTGACTATCCCCAGCGGTGAACGGGACGCGTGGAGCTTCAGTCTGTTCTATTCGCCCACCGGACAGATCGTCTACCCGCTGCCGGGGATCGCGTACGTTTGGCGGCCCAGCCCTCAATTTCAAGCGAATGTGGGAATCCCGTTCTCTCTCGAGTACCGCCCCACGGACTCCCTCAGCCTGACCGCCAGCTATCGGCCTTTGAATCATGTTCAGGTGCAAGTCCGGCAGTCGTTGGGGGAACTGTGGAGTGTTTACGGCAGCTACCAAACGGTGAACGAAACCTTTTGGTTAGCCGACCGTTTAGACGACGACCAGCGCATGTACGTCTTCGATCAACGGTTGACGCTGGGCGTCCAGCGGGAATTGGGTTGGCGGTGGAGCCTGGACGTTTCGGCCGCCTATGTCTTTGATCGTCAGGTTTTCCAAGCCGAGAAGTTTTCCGGCACGCGGCGCGACGAACTGGGAATCGAGCCGGGCGTGGCGGGCATGCTCCGGTTGATCTGGACGCGGTAGCCCTCTCGCTACGGCGTTTCGGGTATACCGCAAGCGGTTGAGGATGGCACATCGGCGAATCTTCGTTTAACCGCGACCCAGCGGGGAACGAGTCGGCCGCGCGCTCCCCGTTGGGTCGCGGTTAAACGAGCCAAAGTCAATCGCGTGCGGAATGCCTCCCAAATTCGCTGCATTTGCCGGCGCGCGGGATGGTCAAACCGCCCCTACATTCCCTACAATGTCGCGACTGCGGCGGTCCCGGACCTCCCGCCTCGGCTCCGCTGTGCATCGCCGCGCTGGTCCCGGCAGCTTGTCGGCACCCGGCTTGCGAAGCAGACATCGAACGTCCTTGGAGGATAACGTGCCATGATTGACTTTTTGCAAACACGGCTGGCGAGCGCGCAAGTCGTGCTGCTAGCTGCCCTGCTGCTGGTCGGGATGCACCTGCCGGCTGCCGAATCGCCGAAACCCGCAGATATCAATGCCCGGTTCCGCAATAATCCCGACGTCAGCCAGTCGGTCAAGAACTTCGAGGGCGAAAGCCGCGAGATTTTCCAGAAGCGGGACGAGATCGTGGCGGCTTGCAAACTGCAGGCCGGCCTGGACGTCGCCGACGTGGGCGCCGGGACGGGCCTGTTCACGCGGTTGTTCGCGCCGTTGGTCGCGCCGGGCAAGGTGTACGCGGTCGATATCTCGAAGAAGTTCATCGAGCACATCGAGACTACTTGCCGGGAGCAGAATCTTGCGAACGTGACAGGCATCGTCTGCTCGGACGAATCCACGGGACTGGCGGCCGATTCGGTGGATCTGGTATTCATCTGCGACACGTATCACCACTTCGAGCGGCCCGAAAAGAGTTTGGCTTCGATCCGCCAGGCCCTGCGGAGCGGCGGGCGGCTGGTGATCGTCGAGTTCGAGAAAATCCCGGGCGTCACTCCCGAGTGGGTGTTGAACCACGTCCGGCCCGACAAGCAGCTGGTGATCCGGGAGGTGTCGGACGCCGGTTTCCAACTGATCGACGAACCCAAAGAATCTATGAGCGGTCAATACATCCTGCAGTTCCGGAAGTCAGAGGCACCCAAGTCCGGTGCCGCCCAACGCAAGATCTTTCCTTACCACGCGGTCCAAGAGAGCCTGCCGAACGGTTTGAAAGCGATTGTGATCCCACTGGACAGCCCGGGGCTGGTCACCTACTGGAGCGTCGTGCGGACGGGCAGCCGCGACGAGGTCGAGCCGGGCCGGTCGGGATTTGCGCATTTCTTCGAGCACATGATGTTCCGCGGCACAAAGAAGTACCCCGGGCCGGTGTACGACGAGATCGTGACTTCGCTGGGCGCGGACAGCAACGCCTACACCACGGACGACTTGACGGCCTACCACATGACGTTCGCCAAGGAGGACTTGGAGCGGGTCGTCGAGATCGAAAGCGACCGTTTCCAAAACCTGTCCTACGAACAGCCGGCGTTTCAGACCGAGGCCGGCGCGGTCTACGGCGAGTACCGCAAGGGCATCACCCATCCGTTCTCGCTGTTGGACGAGAAGCTGCGCGATCTGGCCTACGATGTTCACACGTACAAGCACACGACGATCGGCTTCGAGGCGGACATCAAAGCCATGCCCCAAGCTTACGAGTACAGCCAATCGTTCTTCCGCCGCTTCTACCGGCCGGACAATGTGGTCATCCTGATCGTGGGCGACGTCGATCCTCCGGCGGCGATTGACTTGATCCGCAAGTACTACGGCGACTGGAAGCCAGGGTACGTGCCCCCGAAAATCGTCCCCGAGCCGCCGCAAACCGCGGAACGGACAGGCACGGTTCAATATCCCGGCAAGACGCTGCCCATCCTGCAGATCTCCTATAAGGGCGACGCCTTCGATCCGGACAATCCGGAGTACGTCGCCGCCATGCTGCTGGCCGACCTGGCGTTCGGCGAAACCAGCGACATCTACAAAAAGTTCGTCTTGGACGAGCAGAAACTGCAAGCGCTCGAAGCCTATGTCCCGCTGAACCGCGACGTGCCGCTGTTTGACGTCATCGCCATGGTCAAGGATGCGGCCGACGTGGACCTGGTCCGGGACGAAATCTACCGGACGCTGGAACGCTTTCAGGCCGGCCCGGCCGACGCCGAGAAACTGGCGCAACTCAAACGCCGCCACAAGTACGGCTTCCTCATGAACTTGGATACGCCGGACGGCGTCGCGGGAGCCCTGGCGCGGCCCATCGCCTTGACCGGCGGCATCGAATGCGTGGATCGGCTGTACGAGGCGTTGGATCGCGCCACGCCCGACGACATGATGCAGGCGGCACGCAAGTACTTTGTGCCGGCGCGGCGGACGGTGATGGTCTTGAAGGGAACGGAAGGACGAATATCGTGATGACGTCAATCTGGATGGCTGTCTCCATGACTTGGACCGCCGGCCAAGTTCCTGAATCCAACGTTGTGCTGCTGCCGGTGGCCAGCGACCCGACGATCAGTTTTCGGCTCTGGTTCCGCGTCGGCTCGCAACAGGATCCGGCGGGCAAGGAAGGCCTGGCGGCGCTCACGGCCGCGATGCTGACCGAAGCGTCGACGGAGCAGGATCCGTACGAGCGGATTCTGGAGCGGCTGTATCCGATGGCCGCCAGCTATGGCTCGTCCACCAACGTCGAAATGACGGTCGTCTCCGGACGCGTGCATCGCGATAACTTGAATGACTATTACCCGCTGCTCGTCCAGGCCGTCTTATCACCGGCGTTCAAGCAAACGGACCTGGACCGTTTGAAGAGCGACGTACTGAACTACCTGGAGAACACGCTCCGCTACGCCAGCGACGAAGAGCTGGGCAAAGCCGTCCTGTACCAAGAGATCTTCGCGGGCACGCCCTACGGCCATCTGCCCGCCGGGACCGTGGCGGCGGTCAAGTCGATCACGCTGGACGACATCCGGGACTTCTACCGTACGCACTACACTCGAGACAACGTCGTCATCGGGCTGGGCGGAGGTTACGACGCGGACCTCGTCACGCGGCTGCGGACGGATATGGGGCGCCTGCCGCCGGGAACGCCGACGCCGGTTCCCCCGCCGGCGCCTCGGGCCGTGCAGGGACTGCGCGTCACCATCGTCGAGAAAGACGCCAATGCGACCGCGATCAGCCTCGGCTACCCGATCGATCTGCTCCGCAGCAATCCCGATTGGTACGCCCTGGCCCTGGCCAACTCGTGGCTCGGCGAACATCGCAACAGCAGCAGCCATCTGTTCCAAGTGATCCGCGACCAGCGGGGCTTGAATTACGGCGACTATTCGTACATCGAACACTTTCCCAACGGCGGAGGCCTGACCAAACCGCCGCAGAACGTCTGCCGCCGCCAGCAGTTGTTCGAGATCTGGATTCGTCCCGTGCCCAACGAAATCCGGCACTTTGCTCTCCGGGCCGCGCTGCGGGAACTTCAGAGCCTGGTCGACAACGGCTTGAGCGACGAGCAATTCGAGCTGACGCGAAAGTTCCTGAGGAATTACGTCCTGCACTATGCCCCGACGACCAGCGAGCGGTTGGGCTACGCGCTGGACGACCGCTTCTACGGCATCTCGGGCAGTCACTTGGACCTGTTCCGCCGCCGGATGGACGAAGTGACGCGGGCCGAGGTGAATGCGGCCGTGAAGAAATACCTGCACTACGGCAACCTGCACATCGTGTTCGTCACGCCCGACGCCGAAGGCTTGAAACAGGCCCTGGTCGCCGACGCGCCCAGCCCCATCACTTACGCGACGCCCAAGTCGGATGCCGTCCTGGCCGAAGACCGGCAGATCAGCACGTTCCCGCTGAAGATCCAGCCGGATGCCGTGCAGATCATCCCGGTGGGCCAGTTGTTCGAGAAGTAAGCACCGTTCGAGAAATAAGTGGCGTAAGCTTCCAGCTTGCGGTGCCACCACCGACCGCAAGCTGGAAGCTTACGCCACGGCGCAATCGGACAGTTATTTCTCGAACGGTGCCAAGCAGGCGCTCACGCCCCGGGGATTTCCGGCAGCTTCCAGTCTCCGCGGAAGGTCCGCGGCTGAAGCATCGCATTCGCGGCCTCGTCGCCGATGAACCGCTCCGCCTGCGGATCCCAATGCAGCTTGCGGCCCTGTTTGACGGCGATCAGCGCCAGTTGGCACAGCGTGTCGCTGCGCACCGCCGTACCGATGTCGCAGATCGCCCGCGAGCCGGTGCGGATGGCCTCGATGAAGTTGTCGGTGTGGTGGTTGCTCACCGGCAGCTTGACGGGCATCGTGTCGACCTTGTTTTGCGGATCGCGCAGGAGCTGTTCGTCCGATGCCTCGATCGTGCCGCGTCTGACATGGACCCAAGCCGATTCGCCCAGGAACCGGATGCCGTGCTCGAACCCCGGGGTTCCATCGCTGACAAATGTCACGGGCGCGGCAGTCGCGTGTTCGAATCGCACTTTCCAACGCAAAATGGCGTCGCAGCCACCCTCGTTGGGAAACTGTCCTTCGCCTTCGATCGTGGTGGGGCCGGTGTCGTCCGTGCCGTTGCCCCACTGGGCGATATCCAAGTGATGGATGCCCCAGCACGAAATCATGCCCAGCGAGAAATTAGTGATATTCTCGTGATTGTCGCGCTTGAGCTTGTCCTCGTGGAACGGCGTCATCGGTGCCGGCCCGACCCACCGGTCCCAATCGACGTACGTTGGGACCGGCTGTTCCGCGAATGCCGGCCCTCGTTTGCCGCCGGGCGCCGAGACGTGGATTTCTTTCAGCTTGCCCAAGCGGCCGTTGCGGGCCAATTCACAGGCCCAGCGGAACTTCATGTCCGACCGCTGCTGGGTGCCGAACTGGAACACGACCCCCTGCTTGCGCACCGCCGCCCGCACGTGCCGCGCTTCCTCGAACGACATGCCCATCGGCTTTTCGTGAAAAAGGTGCTTGCCGTGCAGAACGGCGTCCATGGCGGGAATGCTGTGCCAATGGACCGGCAGGGCCATCAGGACGGCGTCGATCGCCGGATTTGCATTGAGTTCGCGGAAATCGGCAAAGACCTTGACGTCGGGGTTGCCGTATGCTGCGGTGATCCGCTGGCGGGCGCTGTCGATATTCCGCTGGTTGACATCGCAGATTGCGGTGACGCGCACGCGGTCGCTGCTGAGGAAGTTCTGCATGTCCCCTTGGCCTTGCGCCCCCACGCCGATGACTCCCAACGTGATTTTGTCGGAGGGTGGCGTCTGCCCCGCCGCCCGCAGGACTCGTGCGGGCACGAACCAGGGCGCGGTGCCTGCGGCAACCAGGGATGTGAGGAAGGCGCGGCGGGACGGATGATGGAGCTTGGGTTCTTTGCGTTTCACGGCAGCGGTCCTAGCATCAAAACGGGATTTCCAGTTGTCGGTATTCACTTTGACGTTTGACGAATGCCCTCGGCTTGCCCGAGGGATGCTTACGTTTCTCGCTACACACGGCAACCACGGACCCGTTCACTCCTTCCTACCCCGTTTCGCCCGCGGCGGCTTCGCCGCCGCAGGCGAAACGGGGTAGGAAGGTTACGCGGGGGGATCGTTTCGTGTCGCTGGAAACGGGAACCTCCACGGGGCAAGCCCGAGGCATCCATTTCGCAAAACCATAAAACCTTATTCTTTACGCGATTGGCCTTGAAAACCGTTTGGTCCTGGTTCTCAGCCGAGGGTGAATTCCGGCAACCGAACGATCTGACCGCCGGCCAATGCCGACTCGTGGGCACACAGCCCGACGCAAGTCCAATTGGCCGACTGTACGGCGTTGGGCCAGGGATCGCGTCCTTGAGTCAAGGCACTGACGAATTCGTTGACCAGGTGCGGGTGCGAGCCGCCGTGACCGGCTCCCTGGATGAAGGAGAGGTGCTCGGAGTCCTGGATCGAACGCGTGAACGGACGGATCGGTTCCGGCAGCAGATGCGCGAAGTCCGGCACCGTCACGGGCGCCGCGATCTCCGACTCGGGCTTCTTGGCCGTGTGCAGGACGTGCGGTTGGCCCTCGACAAGCGTCCATTCGAAGCTCTTCTTCGTACCATACACGTCGATGCTTTCGCGATATTGCCTGGCCGTATCGTACAGGAACCGCCAGATGTGGGCGGCGACATCCGAATCCTTGATCGCAATGTGGCACGATTCGACGGCGAACCGGTTGCCCGACTTGTTCCGGATGTCTTCCCGGACGGTCCCCGAACCAAAGCACGAGACGTATTCGGCCGGGCTGTTCATCAATCCCAAGCACGGGCTCACCACGTGCGTCGCGTAGTGCATGGGGATCATCCGCTGCCAGTACTCGGGCCAGCCGTCCATGTCCTGCGGATGCGATGCCGCCAGATACTGAATCTTCCCTAGCTCGCCTTGCTGGTACAGTTCCTTGAGAAACAGGAATTCGCGGGAGTACACGACCGTTTCGGCCATCATGTATTTCAGGCCCGTCTGCCGGACCAGATCGACGATCTCGCGGCATTCCTCGACGGTCGTGGCCATCGGCACCGTACACAGCACGTGTTTGCCCGCCTTCAAGGCCGCGATCGACATCCAGGCATGATCCGGAATGGGCGAGTTGATGTGTACGAAGTCCACGTTGGGGTCGGCCAGCACGTCCTCGTACCGCGTGTAGCGCTGCTGCACGCCGAACGTATCGCCGATCTTCTGGAGCCGCTCGGCATTGCGTTGACAGACCCCGTACATCTGGGCGCCGGGGTGCTTCTGGTAGATCGGGATAAACTCCGCGCCGAAGCCCAACCCAACGATCGCCACCTTGACTCGATTCTGGTTCATGCATGATCTCCTGTTATTGCACCAAGCCTGTTGGACACCCGCTGGCAAGCACCACCTGCCGGACGAACATTCCGATTGTAGGCATACCGGGTTCCATGTCCACCAGTTCTTCTCAATTCCACGCCTTGGCCGTTCACGCCTCCGGGACGAATCGCTATGATACTCGCATGAAAGAACTTGCCTTTGAGCTGCTGTTCCATCTGGACAAACATTTGGCCCAGTTGACCGATTCCTACGGCACGTGGACCTATGCGATCTTGTTCCTGGTGGTGTTCTGCGAAACCGGTCTGGTCGTGACGCCGTTCCTGCCGGGCGATTCGCTGCTGTTTGCGGCCGGCGCGATCTGCTCGTTGGGTTCGCTGGACATCGGTATCTTGTGGCTGCTGCTGGTGGTGGCCGCCGTGGCCGGGGATACGGTGAACTACCAAATCGGGCACTACCTGGGTCCGAAAGTCTTGTGTGGCGAACGGTCGTGGCTGTTCAACAGGAAGCACCTGGACCGCACGCACGCGTTTTTCGAGAAGTACGGCGGCAAGACGATCATCATCGCCCGGTTCGTGCCGATTATCCGCACGTTTGCCCCCTTCGTCGCCGGCGTGGGAGCGATGACCTATCGGCGATTCCTGGTCTACAATGTGGTCGGCGGCGTGGCCTGGGTCACCGGCTTTCTGTTTGCCGGCTATTGGTTCGGCAATATCCCGTGGGTCAAGCAGAACTTCTCCGCCGTCATCCTGGCGATCATCTTCCTGTCGGTGCTACCCATGTTCATCGAGTACTTTCGGCACCTTCAAGCGGCCAAGCGACAGAAATCAACCGTTGGTCAGGACGAAAGACCCGCGGTTTCAGGACTCGGCGCGGCCGCAGACCCGCGTCCCACGGAACCCAATCGCCAAACAGGCCAAATCGAGGGAATGACTGCCTCAGGCCTAGTGTCCGGGGAGCCGGCCTCAGCTGCCGAACAGGCTCAGCCGGGATAACATGCTTCAATACTCGACTATTACGGACAAGTTCAGCGAACCATGCTCACGGCAATCTTTCTGACCAGCGCCGTTCTGTTTACACTCGCTTTTTTCACGTACGGCCGTTTTCTGGATCGGCGCTTTGAGATCGACGACCGCCGGGCGCCCCCCAGCCATACGGACTACGATGGGGTAGACCGCGTTCCCGCGCACCCGGCCGTGCTGTTTGGGCATCATTTTTCGTCCATCGCGGGCGCCGGGCCGATCGTGGGTCCGATCATCGCCGCCGTCGCCTTCGGCTGGGCCGTACCGCTGGTGTGGGTGCTGACCGGGGCGATCTTCATCGGCGGCGCTCATGATTTCTCGGCGCTGATGGCTTCGGTCCGCAACCGCGGACGCTCCATCGCCGATATCGCCCGCGAATCCATGTCACCGCTGGCGTACCGCCTGCTGCTGATCTTCATGTGGCTGGCCCTGGTGTACGTGCTGACCGTGTTCACGGACCTGACGGCGACGACGTTTGTTCAGGACGGCGGCGTGGCGACGTCCTCCTGGATGTTCGTGGCGCTGGCGATCTGCTTTGGCCTTTGCATCTACCGCTTCAAGATCCCGGTCGTGTGGGCCACGCTGGTCTTCGTGCCGCTGGTGTTCCTGGCCACGTGGGTGGGCCAATTGCTTCCCATTCAATCCGGCTGGATCGAGTCCACGCTGGGCGTCAGCCCGATGAAGGCCTGGTCGATGGTGCTGATCGTCTACTGCCTTGTGGCCTCGGTGACGCCCGTGTGGATTCTGCTTCAACCTCGCGATTACCTATCCTCGTTCCTGCTGTATGCCTCGATGCTGTTGGGCCTGGTGGGCATCTTGTTCGGCGGGTTTGAAGTCCAGTTTCCGGCCTTCATCACGTGGAACGCGGCAGGCGTCGGCCCGTTGTTTCCGATCGTGTTCATCACCGTGGCCTGCGGTGCGTGCTCCGGGTTTCATTCGTTGGTGGCCTCGGGCACCACGTCCAAGCAGCTCGACAAGGAAAGCCATGCGCGGACGGTGGGGTACGGCGCGATGCTGGTCGAGGGTTTGGTGGCCGTCATCGCGCTGGCGACCGTGATGATGCTCACCAGCGACGACCCGCTGCGGAACAAAGCGCCGCTGACGGTGTACGGCACGGGCATCAGCCGTTTTGCCGCGGTGGTGGGGATTCCGAAAGAACTGGGGTTCTCGTTCGGCCTGCTGGCCTTGTCGACGTTTATCCTGACGACCCTGGACACGGCCACGCGTCTGGGGCGGTATATCTTCGAAGAGTTCTTCCAATTGCGCGCCGGGCCGGCACGGTATTTGGCAACCCTGGCCACGCTGGCGCTGCCGACCGTGTTCGCGCTCATTACACTGAAGGACGCCCAAGGCCAGCCCATTCCCGCCTGGAAAGCGATCTGGCCGGTATTCGGCGCCACCAACCAGTTGCTGGCGGGCTTGACGCTGCTGGTGCTGGCCGTCTGGCTGCGCAAGCTGGGGAAGCGCATCGGCTTTCTCATCGGTCCGCTGGTGTTCATGACGGTGGCGACCCTCTACTCGCTGGTGCTGCTGATCCAGCAATACGGCGTTTCGGCCATCGGCCTGATCGCCGTGGTCTTGACGGCCATGGCCCTGCTGCTGATCGCCGAAGCGTTCCGGACGATTCGATTCGCAGAGAAGACTGACGGATAAGTACCCCGTCATGAGTTTCGATGTAGGACGGTTTGCCAAACCGGCCAGGGCAGAATGGCATTCCATCCTACAAGGATGTGGAAACTCATGCATCGGAACTCAGTTGGACAGCGCCACTTTCGCGATTGCGGCGAGCTGCAAGTCTCTGGATAGATGCAAGTTAGGCCACCGCCGAGCTGGTCTCGGGGGCGCCTGTGATTCTGCACCAGATACGCCCAATCCAAGATCCGTCCTCTTCCTTCCCTGCCTCCGCCACCGCCGCTTCGCGCGGTGGCGGAGGCAGGATGAGGTTTTTTCCGGCCGGTCGTAGTGCAAAATCATCGCTCCGCCGACGCAAGGTCGGTGGTGGCGGAAGTGCTTATGCTTTCGCGTGTTACATCGCTTCCGCCTCACAAAGTGGTGCTGTCCAATTAGTCGCCCGCGCGAACTTCTCGGGCCCTGACATTCCAAATCGGCCAGGATCATCCCAGCTGTGGAAGGCTCTCACTCGCCGGCTGCCTTGTTACACGCCGTTTACACACAGAACCTGCTCCAACTCGTTTAATGTACTTAGACGAGCCACGTTTCTTTTTCGCGGAGCAGAGTCATGCGTGTTCAACCTTTTCTCGCTTGCCTGGTGGGCCTGTTCGCCGTGGCGTTGCACGTCGTGGGCTTGGCACAAGTCGCCCACGTTCGCGCGCCGGAGCACTCTACCTTTCGGTCTTTGGCAGCCAACGTGATCATTCCGCAACGGCGGGTGGTCGCGCCCCAGCGTGCGGATTCCGGAGGCGTTGTCACCATCGAACGCGTCGATGCCCGGGTGTCGATCGTCGAGCAAGTCGCCACGACGTCGCTCGACATCGCGTTGCGCAACCCGACCGATCGGCGGCTCGAAGCCGAAGTGATCCTGCCGGTGCCGGCGGGGGCGGCGGTACGCGGGTTCGATTTCCAGGGCGCCGGCGCCGAACCCACCGCGCAGCTGTTGCCCAAGGGCGAGGCGCGGCGGATCTACGACGAGATCGTGGCCCGGACCCGCGATCCGGCCCTCCTGGAATTCATCGATTTTCACCTGATCCGCTCCAGCGTCTTCCCGGTCGAGCCCCACGGAAGTCAGAAGGTCCGCCTGACCTACGAGCACGTCTGCGACGCCGACGGCGATCGTATCGACTATGTGCTGCCGCGCAGCGAGTCGCTTGAGTACTCCGTACCGTGGGACATCCGGGTGACCGTCAAGTCGCAGCGGAAGCTGGCCGCGGTCTACTCGCCCAGCCACGGCACCGAGACGCGAATCGCGAAGGACGGCCGGGTGGCCAGTGCCCAACTCGCGATCGGCGCCGAACGTGAGCCGGGGTCCTTCCGCCTTTCTTTGCTGCCGGCCGAGGGCGAGGGGCTGTCTGCCTCGTTGCTGGCGTATCCCGATCCCAAGGTCGGCGGCGGGTATTTCCTGCTGTTGGCGGGCGTGCCTCACGAGCCGGCATCCGAACGACCGCGGATCCAGCGCGAGGTCACGCTCGTGCTGGACCGCTCGGGCTCGATGGCGGGCGACAAGCTGGACCAAGTCCGGGGAGCGGCTCAGCAGATCCTGGCTCGACTCGAACCGGGTGAATCCTTCAACCTGATCGTCTACAACGAAGCGGTCGAGGTCTTTTCCCAACGCCCGGTCATCAAGAACGCCGCCAACCTGGCTGCCGCCAGCCGATACCTGCAGGGCACGCAGGCTCGTGGAGGCACGAACATCCACGACGCGCTGGTCGAGGCCCTGCGCCAAGAACCGACGCCGGACCGGCTGCCGATCGTGCTGTTCCTGACGGACGGCCGGGCGACGATCGGCCAGACTGGCGAAAAGGCCATCCGCGATGCGGCCGCAGCGGCGAACAGCTACGACAAGCGGGTGTTCACGTTCGGCGTGGGAGTCGACGTCAACTCGCCGCTGTTGGAACATCTGGCCTACGCCACGCGCGGGACCGCTTCGTTCGTCCTGCCCGGCGAGGACATTGAACTGAAAGTCTCTCAAGTGTTCCAGCGGCTTTCCGGTCCCGCGCTCGCTGAGCCGAAGTTGACGGTTTTGGACGGCGAAGGAAATCCGGCGGCCGGACGGACGCGCGACCTGATCCCGGCGCGGCTGCCGGATTTATTCGACGGCGACCAGCTGGCCATTTTGGGACAGTACGTGGGCGAGCGGCCGCTGGCCTTTCGATTGACCGGCCGCTACCTGGGCCGCCAGCGGACGTTTCAGTTTCGCTTCGGCTTGGACAAAGCCACCACGCGCAACAGTTTTGTGCCCCGTCTGTGGGCGCAGCGCAAGATCGGTGTGCTGGTCGATGCCATCCGCACCAGCGGCGCCGATCCACGCGATGTGGCCGCCGGACGTGCTGATCCACGGATGAAAGAACTGGTTGACGAAATCGTGCGGCTGTCAACCGAGTTCGGGGTGCTGACCGAATATACCGCGTTTCTTGCTCGGGAAGGCACCGACCTCACCCAGCGCGAGCAGGTTGCCGCCCAGGCGTGGGGCAACTTGGACGCACGCGCCCGACAGGTCCGCTCCGGTCTGGACGCGGTGAACCAGGACCTGAATTCGCTGTCCCAGAAATCCGCCAGCCAGCTGAATTACCGGAACGCCTACTGGGACGCGAACATGGATCGTGCCCAGATCGCGTCCGTCCAGCAGATCGGCGATCGGGCTTTCTACCAGAAAGGCGGCCGCTGGGTGGACAGCCGTCTGGTCGACAATTCCGAATGTAGCGACTCGCACCGAGTCGTGGAGTTCGGCTCGGAAGAGTTCCTGGAACTGGCACATCGCCTGGCCCGCGAAAACCGGCAGGGCAGCCTCATGATGCGCGGCGAGATTCTGTTGCTAGTGGACGGCCAAGTGATCCTGGTGAGGAACCATTGATCGGCGATGTCGCGTTGGTGTTGGCGTTGGTTTTGGGCTCAGACGTACAGAATTCAAATTTCGCGGGTAAATGGCTTTCGATGTCGTTTAGCGATGAACCGCGAAATTTGAATTCTGTACGTCTGAGCCCTGATTTAAGGTTTGTTTCAATCTAACCCAAGGAGTCCCAATCATGTCCCGAAACCTAGTTCACACTCTTGCCGTCTTGTTGGTGGCAGCGCTGGCCGTGGCCGCGCGGGCGCAATCGCGCCCCGACGCCCAGCGGCCGAGTCAGCCCGCAGCGGCACCCGTGCAACCGGCCGCCGAAAACTCCACTCCCCTCGTCCAGTTGGCGATCCTGTTGGACAACTCGGGTTCGATGAGCGGCTTGATCGAGCAGGCCAAAAGCGAACTGTGGCGAGTCGTCAACGAACTGACCACCGCCCGACGGAACGGCAAGCAGCCCAAGCTACAGGTGGCCATATACACATACGGCGATCCACCGCCCCGGCAGCTCAATGCCCTGACGGACGATTTGGACAAAGTCTCCGAAGCGCTGTTCGCCGTCTCGATCAACGGCGGCAGCGAGTTCTGCGGGCAGGTCATCCAGACGGCCTCGCGGGAACTGGCGTGGAGCCCGTCGCCCAACGACCTGAAACTGATCTTCATCGCCGGCAACGAGCCGTTCACTCAGGGTCACGTCGACTACCGCGAAGCCTGCCGGGAGGCGATTGCCAAGGGGATCATGATCAACACGATCCATTGCGGCGACGGGATTCCCGACGACTGGCGGGACGGCGCGCTGCTGGCCGACGGCAAGGCGATCAGTATCAACCAGAACGCCCAGGTCGCACATATCGAGGCGCCGCAGGACGCGGAGATCGCCCGCCTGGGTGCCGACCTGAACCAAACTTACATCCCGTTCGGAACCGTGGCGGCGGAGAGCCAGGCCCGGCAGCTCGTCCAGGACCAGAACGCCTCCCAGCAGTCTCAAGCCAGTTCGGTCCAACGGGCCGTGTCCAAAGCGAATGCCTACTATCGCAACAGCGCCTGGGACCTGGTCGATGCCTTGAACGATGGCGGCGTCAAGCTGGCGGACGTCAAGGCGGAAGACTTGCCGGAGAACATGCGCAGCATGAGCTTGGCCGATCGTCAGCAGTATGTCTCGCGGCAGTCCGCCGAGCGTCAACGTCTGCAGGATCGAATCAATCGGCTGAACGGCGAGCGGAACGCGTTTGTGGCCGAGAAACAGAAGCAACAGGCCGCCCGATCCGGCGAAAAGACGCTCGATCAGGCACTGGTCGAAGCCATCCGCTCGCAAGCGTCGCAGAAGCGGTTTATATTTGAGGCAGCGGGCCTGTGAGCACGCGGGGGAAGAACGGGGGCATTCCGCTTTTTTCCGACCCATGTGACTAGATGCGACAATCGGGGCGTCGAGAGTCGGAGCAGCAAAGCGGTTTGAAAGGCGATCGGTGAGACGGTACAATGACTGCGGGTAGTACGTGGATGAAGGGAGCCATGCATGGTGGAGATACAGGTAGCTTTTCCCGAACCGCTGAGTGAATTCATTCAGGGCCAGATTTCGGCGGGACGATGTGCCAGCATTAGCGACTACCTGGGCGGGTTGGTCCAAGCAGATCGGCAGCAGCAGGCAGTCCTAGAGCGACTGCAAGATCACGAGGAGCTGGCCTCACGACTGGACGAAGGGTTGAATGCAGGTGAGGGACGACCGTGGAGCCCCGCAGTGCTGCACGAACTGCGCCAGCAAGTTCTCGATCGTCACTGTCGCGGCAAGGAACTCCGATGAGTATCCCTGTTCGGCTGCGCGTCGTTGCGGAGAAAGACGTGGCAGCCCACGCTGAATACATCCAGCGCGACAGTCTCGACGCGGCCCTGCGGTTTCTTGACGCGGTCGACGCGGCGTTCTCGATGCTCAGCAAGACACCGGAAATGGGCGGTATGTGTCGATTTGCCAAGCCGCACTATGCCGGGATGCGTGTTTGGCCCGTCCCAAGCTTCAGGAAGTACCTCATCTTCTATCGGGTCATCCCGGAAGAGATCGAGGTGATCCGCATATTGCACGGAACTCGCGATTTGCGAATCATTTTCGGCGAGGAAGAGTAGTTCTAATGCCTCTCCGGCTGGCGGTCATGCGGTAGGACCGGCCACCGCAGCAGCGATTGTGAACTGTCGGCGAGAAGAAGCCCGGCTTTTCCGAAAGAGCCGGGCTTCTGGAGAGCAGCTCCATGAATGAGCGCCAGCGCATCGTGGTCGTCGAGGATGACGCGGCCATCCGCCGCGGCATCGTGGACGCCCTGCGCTTTGAGGGCTACCAGGCGGTCGAGGCGGCTGACGGCAAGGTTGGCATGGCCCTGGCCCTGGAAGTCGATTGCGAACTGGTGCTGTTGGATCTGGTGCTCCCCAAGACGCCGGGGCTGGAGGTCCTGCAGGCCGTCCGTCAGCGCCGCCCCACGCTGCCGGTGATCATCCTGACGGCCATGGGCGACGAGGCAGACCGGGTGCGCGGCCTGCGGCTGGGCGCCGACGATTACGTCGTCAAGCCCTTTAGCGTCAGCGAACTGATGGCCCGCGTTCAGGCCGTGTTACGTCGTTCGCCGCAGCGCCCGACCGACGTCAGCGAAGCACCGGTGCCGGGCGGCGTGATCGATTTTTCGCGCAACGAAATCCGCTTCCGGGGCGGCCGGCGCGAGACCCTGTCGGAACGCGAAAGTGAGTTGCTGCGGTATCTTGTCGTGAATCCCGGGCGAGTGATCAGTCGCGACGAGCTGTTACGGAGCGTCTGGCGGATCGAGCCGCGCGGATTGTGGACGCGAACCATCGACATGCACATTGCCCGCCTGCGCGAGAAACTTGGGGACGACGCCTCCGAACCCCAACTGATCCTGACCGTACGCGGCAAAGGATACATGTACGGTCAGCCGGAGAGCCCGCCATGAGCCGTTCTCGAACCGTTCTGGCGGCATTCCTGGCCTGCCTGGTCGTGGTGTTAGGAGCCATGACCTGGGTCAGCATTGCGGTCGTCACGCTCGACCGCCGCGACGCCGCGACGCAGCGTCAAGCCGAATTGCAAGAAGACGTCCGGCTGGCGCTGTGGCGGATGGACTCGGCCCTGAACCCCATCGTTGCGCAGGAACAAACGCGGCCCTTTCACGAGTATCAAGCCCTGTACATGCCGCCGCTGACGTTGGACCCCGCGTACCAGCCTGTCGTGGGGAATCGCATCCGGTTGCCATCTCCGTTGCTGTCCCACACACCGCCTTTCGTCAAACTGCACTTTCAGTATGACGCGGCCGGCCAGCTGAGCAGCCCGCAATCGCCAGCCGGCATCGTGGCAGGCCCGACCGAGCCCTGGTGGTTGGAGCCCGGTCGCCTGGCCCTGGCGGCCGACAACCTGCGCGAGCTCGCGGAGCACCTGGATCGAGCCGTCCTTCTGGCGGCGGCCCCGGAGCCGGAGGTGACGGCAGAGCCGTCGGTGCGTGTCGCTGCCGTCCCAGAAGCCACGAACGAGCAACCGGCCGCGGTCGATCCAGAGCAACCGGCCACGCAGCAGCTGCTCAACGATTTGAACGCGAGCAACGCGCTGGCCCAGTCCGCGATGCCGCTGGAACAGCGGCAGCAAGGCCGCGCACGCAACGTGCCCGCCCAGCAGCAACTGCGTTCGGACATGGAATATCAACAGCGGGTCGAGGCCAATGTGCAGAGCAAGCTGCTGGGCAAGTTCAATCGCTCGCCGGACAATCGTAGCCAGCAAGCCGCCGCCCCCGACGAGAGTGGCCCGCGGGCGCCGAACGCGGGTCCCGATGGACCGCTGCCCAGCGAAGGCGACATGCACCCGGTGTGGATGGACGACCGCTTGTTGCTGGTACGACGAGTTAAGTTGGGGGATCAAATCTGGCTCCAGGGCTGCTGGCTGGACTGGGACGCGCTGCGCATCTGGCTCGTGCAGCGCGTCACGGACCTGTTGCCTGACGCCGAACTCGTCCCGGCAGCGGAATCAGATACGCTTTTTGCCGACCCCCGCCCGGCGGTCGGGGGCCACGATCGGCCGGCAGTTTGTCTCCTGGCCGCCCTGCCCGTCCGTTTGGTTCCGGGCAAGATCAGCGACGCGGACGAGAGCTTGGCGACTCCAATCCGCACGTCCCTGATCGTCGCTTGGCTGTCCGCAGTGCTGGCCATGGCTGCCGTCGTGGTGTTGGTTCTGGGGATGAATGCCTTGAGCGAACGCCGGGCCGCCTTTGTCTCGGCCGTGACGCACGAATTGCGGACGCCGCTGACCACGTTTCGCATGTACACGGAAATGCTCGCCGGCGGCATGGTTCCGGACGAAGCTCGCCGCCGCGAGTACCTGCTGACGTTGCGCAGCGAGTCCGACCGCCTCGCGCAGCTGATCGAGAACGTGCTGTCGTACGCCCGGTTGGAGCGCGGTCGTGCCGCCACGCACACCGAGGAGGTGACGGTCGGACAGTTGCTTGACCGTTTTACGGGCCGCCTCCGGCATCGCGCTCAGCAGGCCGAAATGGAACTGGATCTGGTGATCGACGAGTCGCAGCGCGAGGCGACCGTGCGAACCGACGTCGCAGCGGTCGAACAAATCGTCGCCAACTTGGTGGACAATGCGTGCAAGTATGCTGCCGGCGCCGAGGACCGCCGAATTCATGTCCGGGCTCAATCCGACGCGCGCTGGCTCCGCTTGCGCGTGACCGATCACGGCCCGGGCGTCGCCGCGGATGCGGCCCGGCAGCTGTTCCGCCCGTTCCACCGCTCGGCCCAAGACGCGGCCAATTCCGCGCCCGGCGTCGGCCTGGGCCTGGCCCTCAGCCGCCGCCTCGCGCGGCGTTTGCAAGGCGAGCTGACCCTGGTCTCCAGCGACGGCGCAGGAGCATGCTTTGAACTGAGACTGCCGGTGCGTTAAGCGATCGCAGAATCACGCCAAGGCATCGAGGACCAAGTTCGCTTCTTCGGGACGTTTGATGACTCGATATTGCCAATGCCCGAATCCGCCGTGCGCGTTGACGGCGGCGCACCAACGCTCGGCAGCCGCACGCTTCACGTCCTGCAGCGGGTCGTAGCCTTTCGGTTCCAGGATCAGGAAGTGATCGTGGGCACGGGCCAGGCGAATGAGAAAATCAGGAACATACTCGTGCTGCTCACCGTTGTGCAGGTAGGGAATACCCAGGCCCAGGCCGGCATTCTTGACGAACGCCGTCACCGCGCGATGCGTGTCGACGAAGTAGGCGACGGATTGCTCCCAACGCTGGGTGTCGGCCACGACGTAGTTGACGTGGCTGCGGGCGACCTCGCGCACGTCCCGGCTGGTCCAGAAATCCACGTCCGCCGTCGAACCGGGGCCGCGAGTCGCTTCCAGCAGCGGTAATTCCGGGGCTTCGCCGGCATCGACGTCGCCTTGAAGATTTTGCAGCAGCGACTCCACGAGCCAGCCATAGTAGGGCGCCAGGAACAGGTCCTTGCGATGGGCCGGCGCGTACACCCGGACCTTTTCTTCGGTATAGCGATGTACGATGCGGGCGAGCTGCGGGAACAGGGCGTGCGGAGGCACTTCACAGCCGCGCTGCTCGCGGAACAGCCGTGTCAACGCGCCGGCCACGTCGAACACCAACTCCTGCACGCGGCGTGACCGGCGGAACTCATCGAGTTTAACGGCGTCCGCGCGGCCGGGCCCGGACAAACTGAGCCGCCCGGTATTGGTCGGATGCAGTCCCTTGACTTCGACTTCGGGCGGGATCCGGCCGGGTTCGAGGCTCAGGGATGGTACGCGCTCCCAGTCGATTGTCACGCGGTTGCGCACGGCTTGCGTGTAGCCTTCGACGCGCGGGAACTGGATTTCCAGGTGCGCCCGTTCCGGCACGGCCCGCACGTGATGACGTTTCACCGGCGGCGGAGCCGGACCTTGGGGATTGGCCTTGAAGGGAATGATCTGAAACGGCACGCCGAACACTTTGGCCACTTCCTCGGTCAACCGGCCGTTTTCTCCCACCTCGTAACTGGCCCGCCGCAAGCCGCGCCCGACGATCTGTTCGCACAGCAATTGCGACATGAACGGCCGGAGACCGAGGATGTGCGTCACGGTGCTGCAGTCCCAACCCTCGGTCAGCATCCCCACACTGACGATGCACCGCACATCGCGTCCCGGCGGGTGCAGGGGGCGTTTCAATTTGTCCGCCAGGGTCGCGAACCCCGGCGGAAAAATCTCGCGTCTTTGGCGGTCGCGCGGCCAATCGCGTTTTCCCACGGTGTCCAGCGTGAAACGCATCCAGCGTTTCTCGTCCGCTTGCGAACCACCGCCCGCCGTGTCCCGGTCCGTCTCGGCGACGACCTTGGAATGCACGACGATGGTGTTGATCTCCGTCGGGGTATTGCGAAAACCGTCGAGTTTCGCCGGGGGGATGCCGGTGGGACATTGGCCGTTGGCCAGCCACTCGAAAATCACGTTGGCCAGCGCGGTGTTCTTGCACACGAGGATAAACACCGGCGGACGCTCCTCGTGCCCGCTGTCACGCCACTGCCGCCACATTTCTTCCCACAAGCCGCCGAGCAGGGCGATGGGATGATGGGCCCACTTGAGCACCGCTTCGGGCTTCGGGTTCGCCCGCTTGCCGCCGCGTTCCGACGCCGTCAGCCGGCCGGGCTGGAGAATCCACTGCCAGATATTGAAGTAGCCGGGGATCTCGGCGCCCGTGCAATCGCGGACCGCCAACTGAGGAATCTTCACCAGCCCGCTCTCGATGGCGTCGATCAGCCCAAAATCGCTGACCACCCAAGGAAACGGCCGGTTCGCCTCCTGGCCGATACGATTCAAAAAGTAAGGGGTGGCCGACAGGTCCACGCAGAAGTTGATTCCGCGCAGCTTGTGGATGCGATCCAGGCCCTCGATCCACACCGTCGCCTCGGTCTTGTCCGACAGCCACTCCTCGCGGTCGTCCTCGTCCAACTCGTCCCAGTCCTCCGGCCGCTCGACCTTGACGCGGTAGGCATGGTGGGCTTCGTCGTTAAAGACCAGCAGGTTCCGCTTTCCGCCCACGTCGCGCAACACGCGGTTGACCAGCGACGTATCGCTCTCCACGTACCGCGTGCTGCGGACCTTGAGCGTCATGTCTTGTCCGGGATCGCCCTCCACCACCTCGATCTGGCCGTTGGCCATCTGCAGCAGCACCGTTTCCCGGGTCAGCCAACGCGTCCCGCGTTTGGTGTCGTTCTTGTCGCCGATGCGGATCGTCTCCGTGGTCAGCACGGGTACGCCCGCCTTGACCACGCGGCCCCCGTCGCCTGCGGTCGCCGGGGTCTGCGGCTCGAAGACGTGCCAGTTGGTGACCAGCACCTTGCCCTGCGCCAGTTGCGACAGCAGATGGCCGGGAACCAAATCGCGAGTCCGGTACAGGCTCGCCTCGCCTTGCTCGGGATCCAGTTCGCGCAGCCGGTCGCGGATGGTGACGTTCGGGCAGACCACCAGCACCACGTCGGAAAACCGCCCGTCGCTCCGGCTGTTGACCTTGTTCAAGATGCTCCACGCGGCGAGCATCCCCATGACGGTCGTCTTGCCCGACCCGGTGGCCATCTTGCTGGCGTAGCGGAGAAAGCCGCTGTAGCCGCCGGCCTGCGCCTCGGCGCTGGGCTCATCCCGGGGGATCTCCAGTCCCTGCCGGAAGTCCGCCCGCGCTTCGGACAGGAAGATAATCGTCTCGGCGGCTTCCAACTGGGCAAAGAACAACCGCTGCGTCCGGCCGTCGCGCTGCCAGTAGACGAGCAGGTCGTGCGTGGTCCGCGTCACGCCCGGCCAGCCCTGCTGGCGCCAGGCTTTGACCCGCTCGCGGATCAAGTTGACGCGTTTCAGTTCGATGTGGTAGCCGCCCTTGTCGATCTGGTCGCGCCCCGGCTCGCGGTAGTAATACATCGCCGGCCGGCGGCCCGAACGCCGCTCCAGCGGCTGCCCTTCGATGATCCACCAGTGCTCCCGCGGCTCGTCGTAAGGCGAATTCAAAATCGGTTCGGGAACTTCAAAATTGCTCATAGGCCGAATGCCTGCTGGATCAAGTCGAGTTTCTCTAGCACCTCGGGATGAATCTCCTCCGCCCGCATGACGGCGGCGATTTCGGCGAATCGCGTGTACGGCAGGCCGGGAAAGCCGGCCGCGTCCAGGATGGGCGGAATCAGTTTCGTCCGGGCCTTCATATTGTTCAACACCTCATGCTCGCCCAACGGTTCTCGCACGACCGCGGGGGGCAGGTTGTCGGCAATCCAAGCTTGCATGTCGCGGATATGGGGAGCCGCTTCGGGCGAATCTTCGGGGACTCCCAACAGCTTGGCAATGAATCGCGCCAGCGAGGTGGGGTGGAACAGGTAGCTTTCGATTTCGTACCGGCGCCAACGCAACCGCTGGAAGCCCTCGCCGGTGACGGGCTTGGATTGCAGACCCGGATGGGCGTCTCCGTCGACCAGTTCGAGTGCTGGCAAATCGTCCCGCACCAGCCGCAACGCGGCATGGTGGTCGCGGGCATCGATTCCCGGCGCGCCTTCCCGCAGATTGAGAATCTTGGCCTTCCAGAGGATTCCTTGTTCCAAGAAGGACGCCAGCGGATGGTTTAGCGCGCGGGACCAGGCCCGCAGAATCTCCAAGTCCGTCCAATCCTCGGTGTACAGGACGCCCCGCGCGTCTCCCGCCAGCATCAAGTCGACGTTGCTCAGCGAACGCAACGACTCGGTCAACCGATCCCGTTCGGCGGCATCGCGCAGCAGACGCGGCCGCTGGTAGCAGAGGCACAATTCTTCGGGAGCAACCGCATCGATAAACGTCTCGGCGTGCGTCGCGACGATCAACTGGCTGCGTTTGGCCGCGGCCAGTCGCCGCAACCGGCTCCACACCACTTCCTGCAGAATGACGTGCAAATGCGCGTCCGGCTCGTCGATCAACAGCAGTGACCCCGGCCGCGCGAACAGGTAGCCGAACAGCGTCAGCACCTGCTGAAAACCGCTGCCGGCGCTGGCGATGTCGAACGCCGGCCCGCCGGGTTGCGGCCGATAATCCGCGGTAATCAGGGCGCCCACCTGGGGCACCAGTAATTCGTAGCCGAACAGCTCGCGCACCAGTTCGACCAATTGGCCCCACGCCTCCCCGGCGTTTGCCGCCCGGACGAGGATATTGCGCAAAATCTCACCCGGCTTGGCCTGACCGATAATCAAGTCGAGATACTCGTCGCGCGCGTAAAACGGTTCGTCCCGCGAGATCCCGCTCGTCGCCGGTATGAACACCGGCGTCAGCCCCGCCTGCGCCACGTGGCGCTCGTCCGTGTCGCCCGTGGGCCGCACGTACATCTGTTTGGGCGTGTCCCAAACGAACTCCAGATTCACCGTCCAGCCGTCGCGATGCGACACCTCGACCTGCATCGGCTCCGCGTGACGACGATTGGTCCACAGCAGATCAAACGTCTGGACCGGAACGGCCGTGAAATCACCGTGCCCAATCTCCTGCCGCCGATACGCACGATTGTTCAGCCGGATCGAGCCCGACTCTCTCCAACGTTGAAAGGCGAAGTGCCAGGCATAGATCGCCTGCAAAAGCGTTGTCTTGCCGGTGTTGTTCGGTCCGGCGAGGACAAGATGGCCGGGTATGTCGAAGGTCACTTCGTCAAACCGCTTGAAGTTCCTGAGTACGACGCGCCGGATCATCGCTCCCCCTCCAGCTTTTTCACCACCAGCAACTCGTTGCCGCGCGGGTCGATGACCTTGACCGCGATCTGGCCGTGCTCGCCGGCCTCGAAGGGAGCGCTGATCGTGCCGGCCAGGTGCTCCCAAACCGTGTCTTCGAATTCGACTTTCAGGGACTTTTTCAGGTTTTCCCAGGCCCCGGTACGCGGGAAGAACGCCTGGCAGACGCGGAACACCAGGCCGTTGTAGTTCGTGTCCAAAAACCAGGCCGGGACCTCGCCGCCGGCCAAATGGTCGGGCTCCATCGTGGCCGGGTCGAACGTGTCCAGGCCCAGCAGTTCGGCCTGCCATTGAGGAGTTTTTGATTTTGGATTTTGGATTTTGGATTTGGCGGGCTTTAGCGGCGTCACTTTGACGTCCGGCAAGCCGCACACGCTGAACACCTGGCTGGACCGCATGTTCTTCAGCAGGTCGCCCATCTGCAAGTCCATCGTGGCCTGCAGATACACGCACGGGATGCCGATCTGGCCGGCCTTGTCGACGAACTCGCGGGCCTTGGGGTCGATCCCAAAGCCGATCACCAACAGCCGCTGGTAATGCTTCAGGCCCGCTTCGTCCCAGGCTTCGCGCACCAGCCGCTCGCCGAGCGGGCCGTGCTCGGGGCCGAACAGGATTGCCACCGGCTCGTCGGCGGATTTTGAATCGTCGATTGCCGATTTCAGATTCTTGATTTCCGATTTCGAACTCTTCGATTTCAAATCTCGAATTTCAGATTTGACGCCGTCCACGACCGCTTCGGCGGACAACGCCAGCGTCTTGGCGGGCGGGCGGATCTGCCGCAGCGTCACGGTCTGGTTGCCGGGCAGACGCAGCACCGGCGCGCGGCGCAGGATTTCGATCATCCGCTCGACATACGCCTGGTAGTCACCGCTCTGAATGCCGGGCGTTTCGGGCTCGTCGTCCAAGCCTTCGGCGGCGGGGATCGTGGCTTCGAACGCAAACGGCCCCGTCACCCGCACGACGCCCTTGACTGCCTCCGGGCGGTCCACCAACACTTCCTCGGCCGGCGGCTCGTTGTTGGCGATGCTCTTCAATGTCATGTGCGGCACGATGCCGCCGAGTTCCTCGCCTTTCTTGTTCTGGCGCCGTTCGTACAAGAAGCCACCAGCGGGGCCGCGTTTCTCATCTTTTAGGGCGTAGTAGTCGAAGGTGGCGGTTAGCAGCCGCTGGCGGGCGAGGGCCAACGGGACGCGGCTGGTGTCGCATGTGATCCAGCGCCGGCCCCAGCGTTCGGCGACAAACGCGGTCGTGCCGCTGCCGCACGTGGGATCTAGCACTAAGTCGCCGGGGTCGGTGCTCATCAGGAGGCAACGTTCGATGACCTTCGCATTGGTCTGAACCACGTAAAGCCACTCTTCGGTGAACGATCCGCTGCCTGTGTCCATCCAAACGTTGTCGTAAGTTGTTAGCGGGTTGTCGTCCGCCAAGAGAACAGAGCGAATAGAACTTCCGGACACCTTGATTCGGCCCATGGTCGCCAAGCGATCCATTTCCCCGCCGATAGCAGGATCGTAACTCCAGTGACGATTTGGCGGCGGTGTGTAGAATCTCCCTTCGAACTCGTAGTTTCCGCTACGTCCTTCTTGGAAGCCCTGCGAGGTCAGTGGTCCTAACGCGCACACTTTCCAACCTTCCGGAATCGGACTCGCACCACGTAACTGCTCGTCCGTCATCCTGACGATGTCGCTCATATCGGGCGAGACTAGCAGCGTGTATTGTTTGGCGCCCCGCTCGCCAGCTGCTTTCATTCGGTGAAGTGTCCGGAGTCTCTGTCGCTGTCTATCCCGCGCGTAGCAAAGCACGAAGTCAACGATTGACGGAATAGCGTCCGTGCTTTGGGAACTGGTCTTGAAAAAGCCGATAATACCTGCAAAATTCTCCGCCCCGAACACCTCATCCATCACTTCCCGCACGTGATGCAGATTCTCGTCGGAGATCTGCACGAAGATGCTCCCGCTGGGGTGGAGCAGTTCGCGGGCCAGCAGCAGGCGGTCGCGGAGGTAGGACAGGTAGCTGTGCAGGCCCAGTTCCCATGTGTCGCGATAAGCCTGCACCATCTCCGGCTCGCGGGTAAAATCTCCGTCGTCGTTATGCTTGACGTCGCGTTTGCGGATGAAGGGCTGGAAGTTGCTGCCGAACTTGACGCCGTAGGGCGGGTCCACGTAGATCATCTGCACTTGGCCGCCCAGGCTTTCGAATCGCAACAGCGAGTTCATCGCCACCAGCGAGTCGCCCAGGATCAGGCGGTTGACCCACTTGTCGCGGTGCTCGTAGGCGCGCAGCACCTGGTCGTGCAGCGAACGTTCCGGCGAGCCGAACAGGACATCCAGGAAGTCCATTTGCTTGTCGCGTTTGTGCCCCTTGAGCGTTTCCAGGATGGCTTTGGTCGACAGCCGTTCGTGGACGAACAGCGGCAGGGTCGGGACGTCGAACGACAGCCGCTCGGCCTTGCCGCACCAGTTCAGAAAAGGGCCGGAGATCTTGCGCAGCGTAGACTCCGCGGCGCGGATCTGCTCGCGCAACGCGTCGATCTGCCGGCCGCGTTCGGGGCTGGCGGGCTGCGGAGCCAGTTCGGCAAGCTGCAAGCCACAGTCGGCCAAGGTGCGGACGAGCGATTCGGCCTGTTCCCGCGCCGGGTTCTGGCCGTCCCAGTTCAGTTCCGGCGCCAGCGAGGAATCGTAGTGGTACGTGGTGGGCGGCTTGGCCTTCTTGAAATGCGCCTGCGTGCCGATTTCCGGCCGGGCCGGCAAGTCGGCCGTCGGGTGCTGGTAAGTCTGGGCGTCCTCGTGGACCGATGAAACGCGATTTCTCTTGGCACGCGGCATAGCAGGCCCGGATTCGCAAAGCTAGTTTCGGTTCTGCCCACAGTCCGGAATGGCATGCGCGGCATCCCCCTAAACTTGCAGGCGGTATTCACCAGTGACCAGTTTGACGCTTCCGTCGCCGGCCTGCAACGGGGCGCCCACTTGTGGCTTGCCCGCGGGTCATGACCTTTTCGGCGAGCGGTGGGGCGTTAGCCCACCGGTTCCTTGGATGATCGCGGGCCGGCCCTTGGAAGAACCGGTGGGCTAACGCCCACCGTTCGCCAGTACCGGAGGCGTTTTCGCCGAAGTAAGGCAGTCGAATGACAAGACGCGGCTTTAACTGTACGCCTTGATCACCTTGACCAGTCCGGCGGCGATTTGCTGCACGTCCTCGGCAGAGAATGTGGGAAACGCGAAGCAGGTAAACGTGTGGGTTTCGTGCCAGCGGGCGTTGGGGACTTCGACCCGGCTGTAATCGGCGCTGGCCGGATCGGTGTATTCCTTCGACGTGAACGGGAAGCCCGTGCGGCCGAATCCGTTGCCTTCCATAAAGGCCCGCTCGGTGTGGCACTGCGGCCAAAACACCTTCCAACACGGAATGCCCTCGGCCGCGGCGGCTTTGACAAATTGTTGGATGTCGCAGTTCATGTTCTCAATGTCCAGCGAAAACGCGCACACGTACCAGCCGTTCTGCCGGTCCGGCGTGTCGATCGGCAGGTATTTCACTTGGGGCAGGGGGCTTAGAGCATCCAGCAGAATGCGCCCGTTGCGCCGGCGGGCGGGCATGTTCCAGTCGTCCATGCGGGCCAGTTCCGCCAGGCCGATCGCCGACTGCATCTCGGTCATCCGGTAGTTCCAGCCCACGCGGTTGTGGATGTACGGCAGGTGCTGCTCCAGATCCAGCAGGTTCATGCGTTTCCGCACGTCGTAGCCGTGATCGCGGAAACTGCGGGCTTGCCACGCCAGTTCCTCGTCGTCGGTGGTGACCATGCCGCCTTCGCCGCCGGTGGTGAAGGTCTTGTTCTGGCAGAAACTGCAGGCGGCCATCTGGCTCAGAGTGCCCGTCTTCCGGCCCTTGTAGGATCCGCCAAATGCCTCGGCGTTGTCCTCGATGACGAACAGGTTGTGCTTCTTGGCAAAGGCCGTGATCTGGTCCATGTCGCAGACGTTGCCGTACAGGTGGACCGGGATGATGGCCTTGGTGCGGGGGGTCACCAGTTTCTCGGCCGATGCGAGGCTGATGCAGTGGTCGTCCAGGTTGACGTCGGCAAACCGCGGAATCGCGCCGGCTTGGACGACGGAAAAACTGGTCGCGATAAACGTATAGCTGGGCACGATCACCTCGTCGCCCGGGCCGATGCCCAACGCGGCCAGCGAGACGTGCAGGGCGGCCGTGCCGGTGGCGACGCTGATCGCGTATTTGCTGCCCTGCCACTTGGCAAACTCGCGCTCGAACTGCATTCCCTTGGGGCCGGTCCAATAGTTGACCTTGCCCGAACGCAGGGTCTGGACGACCGAATCGATCGCTTCCTCACTGAACTTGGGCCACGGCGTCAGTGCATTCGTCACCGCCTTGGGGCCGCCATCGATCGCCAGTTTCTCGCTGCCTGCTGCCATGATCTTTTCTCCTTTGTGTGGTCGGTGAATCTGCGTGGAAAAAACTGGTCAAGCACCGTTGCCGTTCCACCCCCGCGGTTGACTCTCCCAATCGCCGGGACGTCACGTCCGCTCAAGAGCGATAGTTTACCAGCATTCCGACAAGAGAAACAAGTAAGCTGGGCATCTTGTTATGCTCCATCTTGATCAGTCTCGTGGGATGACACGCTGCGGCCCGTCGAGGCCTCCACTCAGACGGTTTGACACATCGCGACTTCCCCCATAACATTACCCTCAGCCGAACCAAGATTTTCCGACCGAAGAGCCGCGATATCGCATACACTGGAGCTGGTGGTCGGGCCGATCCGCAGTCGAAAACCGTCACCGCCGGTCCGGTAATGTGTGTTTTACACGCAAAGAGGAGTGCTTCCCTATGCCAAGCACAGAAACCAAAGATGTGAAGTCCGCGGCGCAGCAGTTGGTGGATGGTCTTCCGGATGATGCGACCTGGGACGACGTAATGTATCGCGTTTATGTTCGGCAGGCGATCGACGCGGGCCGTCAGGACGTTGTCGAGGGGCGGTTGACCGACGTCGCCGAAGTCCGCCGTCAGTTCGGATTGCCGGAATGAAAGTCCGTTGGACCCGCACAGCAATCGGGCATCTGGCCTCGATTCACGAATACATTGCTCGTGACTCCGCTCGCTACGCACGACGGATGGTCGACCGGATTACGTCGCGGTCTCGGCAAATCGCCCGGTTTCCCCGGTCCGGGCAGATGGTTCCCGAGTACCAAGATCCCAATGTCCGCGAAGTCGTGGAAGGGCAGTTCCGTGTGATCTACGAGGTTACCGCAAGGGAGATACATGTCCTCGCCGTCATTCACGGGACGCAACTACTTCCTCCTGAGGCTCCAAGGGAACCCAGTGTTTAACCGGGGTAGGAACCGCATCAGCCCTCCGGCTTCAACTCGCGTTGCCATTGCTGGATCAGCTGCAGAGCTTGAATGGGCGCCAAGCGGTCGACTTCGATGTCGCGGATCGTGTTCAGCAGCGGATGTTCCGGCGGGCCGAACAGCGTCAACTGGATGTCGCCTCCGCGGCGGCGTTTCTTTTTGCTGGCGGTTTTAGGACGCCCGTCGTCGTCCAGGTGCTCTGCCTCCAGCTGGGCCAGTATCTGCTTGGCCCGCTCGTTCACTTCGGCCGGAATGCCGGCCAGCCGCGCCACGTGGATGCCGTAGCTCTTGTCGGCCGCCCCCTCGACGATCTTGTGCAGGAAGGCGATGTTGTCTTCCCATTCCTTGACGGCTACGTTCAAGTTCTTGACGCCGCCCAGGGAACTCGTCAAATCGGTCAGTTCGTGATAATGGGTCGCGAATAACGTCCGGCAGCCGATCCGGTCGTGGACGTGCTCGACGATCGCCCAGGCCAGCGACACGCCGTCATAGGTGCTGGTGCCGCGCCCGATTTCGTCCAGGATCACCAGGCTGCGCGGCGTGGCGTTGTTTAGGATCCGCGCGGTCTCGGTCATTTCGACCATGAACGTGCTCTGCCCCCGCGTCAATTCGTCGCTGGCGCCGACCCTTGCAAAAATCCGATCCGCGATGCCGATCTTGGCTGCCCGCGCCGGCACGAACGAACCCATTTGCGCCATCAGCGTCAACAGGGCGACCTGGCGGATATAGGTGCTCTTGCCGGCCATGTTCGGGCCGGTGATCAATAGAATCATGCCGGCGTCCGGATGGGTCAGCGTGTCGTTGGGGACAAACGTCCCGCCGGGTTCGATGATGTCCAGCACGGGATGACGCCCGTCCACGATCTCCAAAATCGGCTCGGCGACAATCGCCGGCCGGCAGTACCCGCGCTGCCGAGCCAATTCGGCCAGAGACGCCAAGGCATCCAAGCGGGCCAGCACGGTTGCTGTGGCCTGCAAACGGCGGGCGGCCGCGGCGACGGCGTCCCGCAACTGGACGAACAGCTCGTATTCCAGTTCCTGCGCCCGCTCGTCGGCCGTCAGGACCTGCTCCTCGTATTCCTTCAACTCCGGTGTGATGTATCGCTCGGCGTTCTTCAGCGTCTGTTTGCGAATAAAGTTGTCCGGCACCTTGGCCGATTGGGCGTTGGTGACTTCGATGTAGTAGCCGAATACCTTGTTGTAGCCAACCTTGAGATTCGGGATGCCCGATTGCTCGACGGCCCGCGACTGGTACTGAGCGATCCACTGTTTGCCGCCCGCCGCCAAGTCGCGCAGCCGGTCCAACTCCGGGTCGAAGCCGCCGCGGATGAAACCGCCGTCCCGCGCCGACAGCGGGCAATCGGCGATCAGCGCTGCCTCAAGCTTGCCGCGCAGGTCCGGGCACAAATCCAACTCGGCTTCCATCCGGCCCAGCAGCGGACTGCGGCGCGCGGTGATTTTCGCTTTCAACTTCGGCAAGCTGCCCAGCGTGCGGCCGATGAAACTCAAGTCCCGCGGACTGGCGCGGCCCGTGGTCACGCGGGCCAACAGACGCTCCAAGTCGTACACACCGCGCAGGTGGTCCCGCAACTGGCCCCGCAGCGTGTCGTCCTGCATCAACTCCTCGACGGCGTCCAGCCGCCCGGCGATCGCTTCCGGATCGGTCAGCGGATTGGCCAGCCAGTCGCCCAGTTGCCGCGAGCCCATGGGCGTGACCGTGCGGTCCAGGACGGCCAACAGGGAACCGTCGCGCGAGCCGGTGCGGATCGTCCGCGTCAGTTCCAGACTGCGGCGTGTCGATTCGTCGATCTCCAACGCGCTGCCTTGGCGGTAGGGAATCAGCCGGTCCATGTGGCCCAGCGACGTTTTCTGCGATTCGCGCAGATAGTCCAGAACCGCCCCGGCGGCGCGAATCCCCAGTCGATCGTCGTCGTTGAATCCGAACCCCTCCAGGCTGGCTGTGGCAAAGTGCTGGGTCAGGGCGGCCAAGGCGGCATCGTAGGCGAACGCCCAGGCCGGACGTTTCGTCAGCACCAGCATCGGCGCCGCGCGGGCGACCTGGGCCGCCAAATCCTCGCTGACCAGGCACTCGGAGGGAGCAATCCGCGCCAGCTGATCACCCAGCTGGGCGGCCAGCGCCACCGTCGCATAAAACCGGCCCGTCGACAGGTCGGCCCACGCCAAGCCGACCTGGTCGCTGCCGCGTTTGTCCTGGGCGCCGGGAAAGGCGACGGCCGCCAGATAATTGCATTCGCGGGGATCCAGCAGAGCGTCGTCGGTCAGCGTGCCTGCGGAGACCAGCCGCGTGACCTCGCGTTTGACCAGCCCCAGGGCCTTTTTGGGATCTTCGACCTGCTCGCACACCGCCGCCCGAAAACCGGCTGCGATCAGTTTTCCCAGATAGCTGTCCAGTTGATGATAGGGAAAACCCGCCATGGGGATCGGGTTTTCGCCCTTGTCGCGGCTGGTCAGCGTCAGTCCCAGCACGCGGGCGGCCGTCTTGGCGTCCTCGTGGAACATTTCATAGAAATCTCCCATGCGGAACAGCAGCAGCGCGTCCCCGCAGACCTCCTTGGCGTCCTCGTACTGTTGCATCATGGGTGTCTTGGCCATAGCTGGGCATGGTAGCACCCGGTTTTCGGCAGGGCGAGAGGGGGAGGCGGGACGGGAGGCAGACGGCGCCCGCCCAATGCCGCTTATTTTGTAGCGGCACGGCGCGAGCCGTCCGGTATTACAGTCGTAAAGCCGGGCGGCTTGCGGCGTTCCGCTAACAAACGCCCCCAACGTTACCAAGAAAGTGACATTGGGTGCCCGCCGGCCCGCCGCGGGCAGCCTGGATCGGTCTGGACTTGCATTCCCATTTCTGCGACAGTCCGCCGTGAGCCCGTGGCTTGAATGCTAGCACCTATCGGTTCCGGGGAGGCTTCCCAGTGTGATTGGGAAGTCAAGCCGATCGGTGCCGACACCCTTCTTCGTGTGGCAGATTTTTCATGGAACTACCTCGTCGCCCTTCCGGAGATGTATTGCTGGCGCCTGGTGAAATGTCTGCCATCCGGCAGCGGCTTCGCGGCTTGGCGTCCCGGCACGATTTGTCCACCGTCATCGCCTGTGCCTTCGACCACCGCACCCGGATCCTGCCCTTCATCTACGCCGACTTGCGCATGGTCCCCGCCGGAGTGCGCGCGATCGGTTCGGCACTGGCGGATTCCGGGTTCGGCAAGACGCGGATTGTGCTCCAACAATGGAACCGGAATTTTCGTCCCTCCCAAATGCGGCTGGACGGGCGGATTCCCGACCTGTTTCTCGTGTCCAGTATGCACCTGCACTCGGCCGAATGCGACCGGCTGATCCAGGACGCCAACCGGATCGATCCGGCCCAGCGGCCGCTGATTATCGCCGGTGGTCCCCGGATTATCTACGAGCCCTGGCAGGTATTCAGCGGTGATGCGGACAACCCATGGGGCGCCGATGTGGCCGTAACGGGTGAAGAGTACGTGCTGTTGAATCTGTTGGAAGTCGTGTTGTCCATGCGGGCCCGCAACGAGCCGCTGCGGGCCGCCTTTTTACGGGCGCGTCAGGCGGGGGCCTTGGACGAGATCCCGGGGCTGGTCTACAGCCGTTCCGCAACGCCGGACGGCCCCTGCGAGGAATTGGTCGACACGGGCATTCAACGTCTGTTGGGCGACCTGGACGAATTGCCGTATCCGGTGCTCGGTTACCAGCTGTTGGAGCCACCCAGTGCGGCCGCCACCTTGGGGCCGCAGGCCCTGCCGGCCAACCGCGTCCGCAGGCACTGCATCGTCTCGTCCATTGTCTTGACGACGGGCTGCAAGTTCCGCTGTTCCTACTGCCCCATCCCGGCTTACAACCAGCGCCAGCATCGAACCAAGAGCGGCGAACGCGTGGCGGACGAGATGCAGCAGATTGCCGAGACGTACGGCATCGCCAACTTTTTCGGGACGGACGACAACTTCTTTAACGATACGAAACGCACCTTGGACATCGCCGAAGCGTTGGCCCGCCGCGTGAACACCCGGCAGCGGCCCTACTGCAAGATCCGCTGGGCCACCGAGGCGACGATCCACGATACCTTGCGGCTGCAGGAGCACTTGCCGGTCATTCGCCAGTCGGGACTGATGGCGTTGTGGCTGGGCGTCGAAGACCTCACGGGCACGCTGGTGAAAAAGGGGCAGGACGAGAACAAGACCATCCGGGCCTTCCGTCTGTTGCGGGACAACGGGATCTATCCCGTGCCCATGATGATGCACTACGACGCGCAGCCGCTGGTCACGTGGAAGGGCAACCAGGGACTGCTCAATCAAATCGGGGTGCTGCGCAAGGCCGGGGCACTGTACACCCAGGTGCTGATGCTCACCCCTTCGCCGGGTTCCAAGTGGTACGAAGACACCTACACGTCGGGACTGGCGATTTCCGAGGTGAATGGCACGGCCGTCGAGCCGCATATCGTCGACGGCAACTACGTCGTGGCTTCCAAGCATCCTCGGCCGTGGCTCAAGCAGTTGAACCTGCTGGCCGGATACACGTACTTTTTCAACCCGCTGCGTCTGGTCCTCGCGCTGGTTCGCTCGAAATCCGCGGTCCCCTTGGCGGATCTCGAAACGCGGCCTCCCGAGGACGTCGCCCAGTACTCGGCTTGGAAACGGATCCGGCGGCGGTTGTATTTGAAGGCCCGGGCGCACGTGATCGATGCCGGGGTGCAGCTGTTCGGCATGTATGGCCTGATGCACACGTACCGCCGCACGTTGGGCTGGGCCTGGCAGCTGCTGCGGGGCGGCATCCAACGCTACGACAGAGCCCCCGCCAGTCGCATCCCGATGCGCAGCCCCGAGGGTAACGCGGCGCCCCACGCCTTGCCCGGCACGCCCACGTGCGAACCGGGGCAGCCGTTGGTGACCCTCGACGTGAAACCGCGGCGGCGATTGGCCGGGTGACGGCCAAGCTCACTTCACCCGCCGGACGCGGTGATTGAGCGTATCGCCGATGTAGATCGCGCCGTCCGGGCCGACGCAGATCCCGTGAGGCCGCGCCAGCTGAGCCTGCGTTGCCGGGCCGCCGTCGCCCGCGCCGCCCTTCTGCCCGTTGCCGGCCACGGTGGTCACGATGCCCCGGGCGACGTCGATTTCGCGAATGGCCTGGTTCTCGGTATCGACCACGTACACGTGTCCCTGCGGGCCGACGGCGATTCCTTTCGGCCCATTGAAGGTGGCGGCGCCGGCCGGTCCGCCGTCGCCGCCGTAGCCCACTTGGCCGGTGCCCGCCACGTGCCGCAGCCGGCCCTCGGCCAAACTCATCCGCCAAACGCTGTGACCTTCGCGGAGGGCAATCCACATCGTCGGACCGTCGATAAACAAAGCCCGCGGGCCGAGGATCGGGTTCCCCAGAGCGCGCTGCCCGTCCACCGGCAATTTCTTCTCCTCCGTTCCGGCGAGCGTCTCGATGATGCCCGTCTGCAGATCGATCCGCCGGATGTGGTGGTTGCCGATGTCGGCGACATACAAGTGCTGCCGATCGTCCAGCGCGATGCTGTGGGGCTGCTTGAATTGAGCCTTGACCGCCGGACCGCCGTCGCCGCCAAAGCCCGGCTTGCCGGTGCCCGCGAGCGTCGAGATGACGCCTGTTTTGGCGTCCACGCGGCGGATGAGGTGGTTCTGCATTTCGACGAAGAACATGTTGCGGTCGCGGTCGAAACGGACTTCGTACGGTTCGTTCAAGCTCGCCGCCGTCGCCGGGCCTCCGTCGCCCGCGTAGCCCTTGCGTCCGTTGCCGGCTACGGTGACCAGCTTGCCGCCGGCCAGATCGACGCGCAGCACGCGATGATTCCGCACTTCGGTCACGTACAACGCTCCGTCGGGACCGATCTCGACCCCGAACGGCTCGCCGATGTTGATCTCGCGGGCGAGGCCCTGGTTGCCGTTGTCCGTCGATTCCCCGGTTCCAGCCACGGTCTCGACATCCGCCGCTCGGGCGAGCCCGCACGTGGCCATGCCAAGAGCGAGTGCCATCAGACAAACGATCGGGCGCAGGGGTCGGGGCATTACTTCGAAGACCGCCTTTCTTCTTCCACGCGGCGCAGTTGTTCTTCGACCCAGGCTTCGACCCGGCCGTACGTCGGGAAGTGGGCCAACAAGGCGGCCAGGAGCACCGCCGCCATTACCAGGCTCGGCACCTGACGTTCCAGCAGATACGCCATTAGTGCCAAAAAGCTGCCGCCTTCCAGCATCGCCGCGCCGATCATCATCTTTGTCTGGTAGATCACCGCCAGCTTGCCGGCGTCGGTGTCGGGAACCGGGCCGGGACTCGGCGCGGCTTGCCAGGCGCCGGCGGCGAGTTTTCGCCGTTGGGCGGCGGCAACCAGATTGGGAACCAACAGGCAAAGCACCAAATCCGCGCCCGCAAAACAGACGGCCAGCAGGGTCAGCGTGTTGCCTTTGCCCGCTTGGCCGCCGGGCATGCCGGACACCACGACCAGTCCGAACATAACAACGCCCATGGCCAGCACCGCCAAAATGATCTGGGCCGTGCGGACCGTTGCCGCAAGTTGTTGTTTTGATGGTTCATCGAACATGACGTCCAAGGTAGGAAATCATCGGTACCGGTGCAACAGGGTGCGACGGCGGCGGGTGCGGGATTCCTGCCAACTCGTCCGGTTGTTGCGGCGGGAATTCCATGTTTCAAAAAAACCGACTTGCCCTCAAGCAAATACATGTTGAGCGCCGATGAATGCAAATGAGACAAACCGGGAGGGCGGGACGGCCTTGAGTTGTTCCGTTTCAGGATAGAGGTCATAGCACAACGAAGGATTGTCGTGCTATGACCTTTTTTTGTTTCTTGCTCTTGGCCCAAACGTTGCGGAAATCCCGGCGAACGGTAAGCGTCAGCCCCACCTCTTGGCATATCATTTGTACATGTTTCGTGCCGGAGTGGCGAGGTCGGTGGGCCGGTCGACGAGAATTCCCCATCCGTGCTCCGGCCTTGCCATCCGTGCTACCCAAGTGAAACGACCGCTAGAGCCTTCACGCAATTTGGCTGCAAGAGTTCTTCCGGCCCTACGTCTGGCGCGACCGGCAAGGCGGAAGCCTCCGGCCTCTGCGTCACTTCGCGTCCGTCTTCGCCTGCGGCCTGAGCAGTTCCGCGACATCCCATAAGTGCATCTTCCCATCCCGGCCCGTAGTGGCGTGCGTCGCCGCGGGCTGCTCGCCGCATCCCAGCGTGACGGAAATCCGGGCGATCGGACGACTGTGGCGGTCCAGTGTTTTGCGAGGGATGCTTGCTTTCCTGTTCAGTCTTACTATCTTAACACCTGAGACGACTCGGGCGGTTGGCAGCGAGCAGAGTTGGAGGAACGAGATGAAGAGAACCTGGGCAGTCATGTGCGTCGCGGTGATTCTGTCGGCGTTGTTGCCGCAGGCGGTCCGCGGCGAGGGCGACTGGGAGATGACCCTCGAAAGCGAACAAGCGTTGCAGCGCGGCTTGGAGTGGCTGGAAAAGAACCAGGGTGCGGAGGGCAATTGGGAGTCGAACGATACGGGGCTGGTGGGCATGGGGGCCTTGGCGTTCATGGCCGCCGGGCACGCGCCGGGCCGCGGCAAGTACGGGAAATCGGTCCAGCGGGCGTTGGACTACGTGCTGAAGAACGCCAAGCCTTCGGGGCTGCTGAACATCTCCAACCAGCAGCACGACATGTACAACCACGGCCTGGCGACGTTCGTGTTGGGCCAGGCCCACGGGATGACGACCGGCCGCGACCGCCGCTTGAACAGCGTCCTGGACCGGTCGCTGAAATTGATCGCCGCCACCCAATGCCTGGACGGCGGCTGGGACTACCACGCCCGGCGCCAACAGAATGGCCACGACTTGAGCCTGGCCGTGATGCAGGCCAAAGCGCTGCGGAGCGCCATGGACAGCGGGTTGGAGGTCTCGCCGGCCGTGGTGGATTTGGCCATCAAAAGCGTCCGCGAGCATTACACGCCCAACGGCGGCCGCCGCGATGCGCCGGAAGCCGAGCAGATGAAAGTGCCGGGACAATTCACCTATTCCAAAGGCGGCGGCCAGGGCACGACGGCCATGGCTGCGGCCGGGGTCGTCTGCCTGCAGGAATTCGGCCAGTACGAGGATTGGCGGATTGCGAAGAATATGGACTTGATCGCCGAACGCATCCGGCAATTGAAGAAACCCCAGCCGCGTTCGGGTACGATGCCCTTTGACGCCTACACCTTGTACTATGTGGGTCAGGCGATGTACCAGGTGGGCGGCGATTACTGGCAGCAGAGCTACCCGACTTTGCGGGATTACCTGGTCGGATCCCAGGTTGTCGACTTGAACAACCCGGCGCAGAACGGCGTCTGGTACGACCGCGGCCAGGATGGCGGCGGCCGCGTCGGCGGCAAACCGGGTGAATTGTACGGAACGGCTGTCGCGTGTTTTATTTTGGCGATTCCGAACCGTTACCTGCCCATCTTGCAGGAAGGCAAGATCGAGAGTCTGCGAGCGCGGCAACCGGGTGCGCGATAAGCATAGAAACGAAGTGGCGTTAGGGCTCAGACGTACAGAATTCAATTTTTGCGGTCGTTCGCCCAACCAAGTGGAAAGAGTCTTTCCCGCAAAAACTGAATTCTGTACGTCTGAGCCCGGATCGCAACTCCCCACCAACGAGCGGAACGCTTGCGTCGAACAACCTTCAGCGTCACAACATAACGAATTGCCCCATCACTTACCCTGCCGTCCCCCACGATGACCCTCATACCGTCCTTCGTCGCCGTGTCGTTTGCCATCGCCGGGCTGATCGCCGCTGCCGGTCCGGTGATCATTCACTTGTTGAACCGGCGGCGGTATCGCATCGTCCAATGGGCGGCGATGGACTTTTTGCGCGAAGCCCTGCAGCGCAACCGGCGGATCCTGACTTTGCGGGACTTGTTGCTGTTGATATTGCGTACGGCGGCCGTGCTGCTGGTGGGGCTGGCGCTGGCCCGGCCCTTCTTTTCGTCCAGCGACCAGGCCTACGACGGCTCCAAGCCGCTGCATGCCGTGTTGGTGATCGACAACAGTCTGAGCATGGGCTTTGAATCGCTCGAAGGCACATTGCTGGACCAGGCCAAAGATCGGGCTCGGGGATTTATCGACCAGTTGCCGGCCGACAGCCGGGTGACGATCATCCCGCTGTGCGGTTCGCGGTCGGGCTACAGCCCGGACGCAGCAACGAAGGAAAACGCCTTTCAGTCGCTGGCCAAGATCGAGTTGGTCGATCGTTCGGCCAGCGTGTTGCGGGCCATGAACGAAGCCAAGCGGGCCTGCGAACTGGGGCCGACGCTGGGTCAACGAATCGTGATTTTCAGCGATCAGCAGATCTCCAATTGGCGCGACTTGACGCAACCGGACCAGTTCGAGGGCTTGCCACCGATTCAAGTCGTCGATATCTCGCCGGCGGACCAGCAGAACACGTGGGTCTCCGCCTTCCGCGTCCAGGACGGGGTGGCCGACGTCGAGACGCCCACGACGTTCCTGGCCGAAATCCGCTACGACGGCCCGGTTCCGCGGCAGGATGTGGAAGTGGCGTTGAGCGTGGACGATCAGGAAGTGGCCTCGAAGTCGGTGACGCTGGAACCGGGGCAAGGCGCGCGGGAGGTCTCGTTCCAATACCTGTTCAACGCGTATCAGCCGGAGCCCGGCAAGTCGCAGTCCGTGCCGGTCAAAGTGTCGCTCACCCCGGACAACCTGCCCGCCGACGACGAGCGGTGTCTGGCCGTGCCCGTGGTGGCCGCGTTGCCGGTCGTGTTCGTCGACCAGTACGGAGCGGACGACGAAGACCCCGTCAAGAATCGGCTGGGCGAAACGCGGCTGCTCCGCAAGCTGTTGGCGCCGGTCGCCAGCCGCGCCGAGAGTTCCCGCCAGTTGGTCCGCGTGCGGCACGTCAAGCTGGACCAGGTGACGCAGGAACTGTTGGAGGACGCGCGGCTGGTCGTGATCGCAGGCATCGCCGATCCGGCCGACAAAACGGCCTTGTTGCGGGACTATGTCGAGCAAGGCGGACAGCTGTTCATCGCGGCCGGCGGGGCCTACGATCCGGCGCGGAACTCCGGGTTCGATCCGGCCCGCTGGACGGAATCCGCTTGGCTGGACGGCCTGGGGATCCTGCCGGCGCCGCTGCTGCCGGAACCGCTGGGCGCGCTGCCGGACGAAGCGGCTAGTGACTTGAAGCCGTTTTTCCTGGCGTTTGACAGTCTGGTGGCCCATCAGTACTTCCAGCTGGCAGGCGTGTCGGAGGAGGAATTGCGGGACCTGTACTCCGAGCCGTTCTTCTTCAAGGCCGTCCGCGCCGATGTAAGCGACGAGATGTTGCAGGCGCTGCGGCAAGCGGAACTCAAGCGGCTGGAAGAGGAACAGCAATTCATTGCCGAAGCCCGGGCACGGCGCAAGCAGGCGGTCCAGTCCGGCGGCGAAGCGGCTTTGGACGAAACGGGGAAGCAACAGCTGCGCGGCGACGAACAGCGCGAGGGGCTGCTGCGTCACAGCTGGCTGCTGTGGGCTCACCAGATGGCGGCCGGCGACGGAGAACCGTTACCGGACGATCCCAGCCAACGGAAGAGCCGCCTGGAAGAAATGGCGGAACGCACCGTGCCTCGCGTCCTGGCCCGTTTTGACAATCCGGCCGGCACGCCGTACCTCGTGGCCCGGAAAATTCAACGCGGCGATGTGCTGCTGGCCACCAGCGGATTATTGTCCAACTGGAACACGCTGCCCACCAGCAACGCGGTAGTGATCTTTGACCGCACGTTGCGGGCCATGATCCAGTCCACATTGCCGCCGCGGAACTTCGGTCCGACGGAGCGGATCGCACTGCCGCTGCCGACGGGCGAGCGGGAGTTGACGCTGCAGCTGCGGCGGCCGGACGGCGGCGCGCAGGCGGAGCTGCTGGACACGGGCTTTGTGGGCAAGGAGCAGTTGGGATTCAGCATCGAACAACCGCTGGCACGGGGCTTGTACCGGGTGACGGCGTTGCGGGCCAACGGCAACGGGGGCGCTGCGGCGCGCGAAACCGCGTGGGAGCTGCCGGTGGCCGTGAACGGCGACGCGGAAGAATCGGAATTGCAGCCGCTGAGCCGCGAACAGTTCGACGCCCGGGTCGGCAGCGCCGCCGTGCGCTGGGTCGGCCCGGAAGACGAAATCAGCCTGGCGGGCACCCAGGTCAGCGGTCAGGACAGCTGGTGGTGGCTGATCCTGGCGGTGCTGGGGCTGCTGCTGGTGGAATTGCTGCTGGTGGCCAAGTGGACGGCTGGCGTGGCCCGCACGGCGACCCCCTCGCCGGCCCCCGCGACCACGACGTAGGATGCAAGCCGCGGGGACGCCCCGGGGGGGCTCCAACTGACCAATGACAACTGACCAATGACGAAGTAGCTGCTATGAATGAAGCCTTGGGTTGGTTACTCGGTCTGAAGAACGTCAAGTCGATTGATGAAATCGACCCGTCGCTGGCGGCGCCGTGGGTGGCGGGCGGGACGTTTTGGATCTTCTTTGCACTTGCCGCGCTGTTGGTTGCGGCGCTGGTGTTCTACGTCAAATTCCAGCATCGCGGCTCGCGGGCCGCGCGGCTCGCCTTGGGCCTGTGCCGCGGTTTGCTGCTGGCCCTGCTGCTGCTGACCCTGGCGGACCCGGTGCTGCGCGTGTCGCTGACCGACGTCAAGCCGCCCCGGTTGTACCTGGTGTTCGACGGCACCGACAGCATGGCCATCGAGGACGAATATCCGGAGGACGAGCAAGCGGCGTTGGGCAAGGCCACAGGTTGGCAACCGAAGGAAGGGGCCACGAAAAAGAAACCGTCGCGCGTGGACTACCTGCAAGCCTTGCTGACGAAAGAGCGGAACAACCTGCTGTTGCGGCTGACGGACGACAAGCAGTATCGCGTCGAGAGTTTTCTGTTCGACGGGAACACCACCAGCCAGCTGCGGAAACTGGAAGCACGGCGGGGCGGGGGCGACATGCCGGATCCGAAACACGTCGCGGGGCAGTTGACGACCAAAGGCCAAGTGACGGCCTTGGGCGCGGTCCTGACAGACATGTCGCAGCAGTTCGGCGCCGGCAACTTGGGTGCCGTGGTCGTGTTCAGTGATTTCGCCCAGAACTCCGGCCTCGCGCCCGTTGGCGGCCAAGGCGGTTCCGCCGATTCGCCGGCCGCCAAACTGGGCGTGCCGATCTATGCCGTGGGCCTCGGCGCATCCGAGGCGATGGACTTGGCCGTCGACCTCCAAACCGATCCGAAAATGAAGCGCGCCGAGCGGACCAACGTGTTGGTCAAACTGCGGCAGAGCGGCCTTCAGGACCGCTCGGTGACCGTCACGGTGACGGCCCGCAAGCTGAGCGGCGGTTACGGCGACACCGAAGCGGCCGAACTCCTGATCGGCCAGAAGACGGTGAACTTGACGACGAACCTCGAAACGGTCGAGTTTCCCTTCACGCCCGACGACGCCGGGCGGTTCGAATTCGTCGCCGCGGCGGAGCCGCTGGACGGCGAGATCGTCGCCGAGAACAACCGGGCGATGCGCGAGGTGAATATCATCGACGACTATCTGCGGCTGATGTACGTCGCTTACGAACCGTCCTGGGAATGGCGGTTTGTCAAGGAAGTGTTTCACCGCGACAAGCTGATCGGCATGGATGGTTTTCGCACCTACCTGGCGTCGTCCGATCCGCAAGTCCGCGAATCGAACGTCCTGTTCCTGCCCACCCTGACGCCCAAACGCAGCGACTTCTTCGCCAACGATGTGATCTTTCTGGACGACATGCCGCGGACGGGGATCAACGACCGGTTCTGCGAAATGGTCCGCGAGTTCGTCAGCCAGTTCGGCGGCGGTTTGGTGGTGATCGGGGGACCGCGGTTCGGACCGGCCGAGTTGTCCGGCATGCCGCTGGCCGACATGCTGCCGGTGATCCTCGATCCCGACGCGCGCCTGCGGGACGCCCGTCCGTTCCGCCCGCAGCTGACCTCGCATGCCGCCCGCTATCCGTTCATGCAGTTGGGCGACAACGACGTGGAAAACACCAAGGCCTGGAACAACCTGCGGCTGTTGCCCTGGTACCAGCCCGTCGCCCAGTTGCAGGACCAGAGCTACGCTTTGGCCGAACATCCCACCGACACCTGCCGCGACGGCAAGACGCACCAGCCGCTGATCGCCGTCCGCCAGTTCGGCGCCGGCGAGGTCGTTTACCTGGGGTTCAACGAGACGTGGCGGCTGCGGCGGCTGTACGGCGAGCAGTACTACCGGCGTTTCTGGTCGCAGTTGATTTACCGTTTGGGCATGAGCCACGCATTGGGCAGCGAGAAACGCTTCGTGGTGCGGACCGACCGGCAGCAATACCGGGTGGAAGAGAAGGTCACGTTGACGGTCGAAGCCTACGACGAGAATTTCGAGCCGCTGGCGGCCGAGGACATGCCGCAGTCGGCCTTGTCGGCGGAAATGACGATCCCGGGAACCGGCGGCACGGCCGACCAGTTGCGCGAGTTGCCCGTGCCGCTGCTGCGGCAGGGTGTCTTCGAGGCCCAGGTTCCCGTCTACAGCGACGGCGAGTACAGCATTCGCGTCAAGGACCCGGTCACGAACAACTTCAGCGAAGTGCGGTTCGACGTCACCGGTTTGTCCGCCGAGCGCCGCAGCGGCGTGCGCAACGCCCGCTTGCAGGAGGAGCTGGCCGCCGAAACGCAAGGCCGCACGTATGACCTGACCACGGTCGATCGCCTGGCCGACGACCTGCAGCTGCAGGCGATTACCGAACACTATACGCGGAACCACCCGCTGTGGAGCACCCCGCTGTGGTTTATTGCCTTGGTGGGGCTGATGCTGGGAGAATGGTTTTCCAGGAAGATGATTCATTTGCAGTAAGAAGAGGGCTCCGACGTACAGAATTCAATTTTCGCGGTCCTTGCCGCAACGATTACAAGTACCTCCTGCCCGCGAAAATTGAATTCTGCACGTCTGAGCCCATGCCCGCGTAAGGAGTTGGATGAGAAATGTCCGTAGCCGTCGCCGAGCAAGTCTTGACCGCAGAACAGTATTTTCGCCTCCCGGCGGGTGGTGGCGTTACGGAATTGGTCCGAGGGCGAGTGGTGGAAATGAATCCTCCTGGTTTCAAACACGGAAAACGTTGCGCGCGAATCGCTTACTTGTTGTCCCAGTTCCTGGTCAAGCACGATTTGGGGCATCTGATCTCGAATGACGCCGGGGTCGTGACCGAGCGGGATCCCGACACGGTACGCGGGGCCGACATCGCGTTTTACAGCTACCGGCGCGTACCCAAGAAAGCAGAACCCGAGGGCTATCCGGACGCGGTTCCCGAATTAGTTTTCGAGGTGTTGTCGCCGAGCAATCGCTGGCCCGAGATCCACGAGAAGATCGGTGAATATCTTCAGGCCGGTGTAATTGTCGTCTGCGTTCTCGTCCCTCTCGAACGGAAGATCTATCGCTACGTCTCAGATCACGGCCCCGTGGAATTGAACGAAGATGACGTATTCGATCTGCCCAAGGTTCTCCCCGGCCTGCAGATCCCGGTGCGGAGTTTTCTTGAATAATGACACGACTCATTCGGATGATCGCAGACGGAGGCTTAAGAGATGTCGACCGCAAGCGTTGCCAAGCTCATCACGGGAAGCGAGTACTTCACGCTGCCGGATGACGGCCGGCACAAGGAACTGGTGCGAGGAAGGGTTGTCGAAATGAACATGCCCGGATTCGAGCATGGCGAGATCTGTGTCACGATCGCTTCGATCTTGCGTGCCTTCGTGTCCGAGCGTGGTTTGGGCCGAGTCGTTGGCAACGATTCGGGGATCCTCACAGAACGAGATCCGGACACGGTCCGGGGGGCGGATATATCCTATTACAGTTACGCGCGTGTGCCACGAGGCCGGCGACCCAAAGGCTACCCTGGCGTCTCGCCGGAACTGGTGATCGAGGTCGTTTCTCCCTCGGACAAGTGGGCGCAGATCCTGCGGAAAGTGAGCGAGTACCTGGAAGCCGGAGTGATCGTCGTGTGCGTCGTTATTCCTAACCAAAGCAAGGTATTCGTGTATCGATCGGATGCGCCCGCCGAAGAGTTGACGGAGGCAGACGAGTTGACGCTGCCGGACCTATTACCTGATTTCCGCGTTCCTGTCGGCCGGTTCATTGAGTAAACGTTGGACCAGAGGGACGCACTACAGAGAGGGCTCCGGCGTACAGAATTCAATTTTCGCGGGGATGATGTTTTCCACACCGCAAAACGACTGGCCGCGAAAATTGAATTCTGTACGTCGGAGCCCAATCCCGAGAACAACAACATGACCCAACTCAATACCCTCCATCGCCATCTCGCTTCGCTGCGGCGGACACGCGTCTTGGGCCGCTGGGCGACGGCCTATTCGGCCGTCATTTCGGCTGCCCTCTGGCTGCTGCTGGCCGTCTTCGCCGTCGACGTGGCGTTTCAAATGGACGTCTTTCAACGCGTGCTCGTCATGGCGCTGGCCGCCGCTGGTTTGGCGTGGAGTTTTCGCCGCTATGCCGTGCCGGAACTGGGCGTGCGGGAAGACGAAATCGAACTGGCGCTGCTGGTCGAGAAGAAACACCAGATCAGCAGCGATCTGGTGGCGGCCATCCAATTCGAGCAACCTCAGGCGGCCGCCTGGGGCTCGCGGCAACTGGAAGAAAAGGTGATCGAGAGTGTCTCCGACTTGTCGCGGCGACTGGACGTCTTTGAGGGCCTGGGGCAGCCCAAACCGCGCCGTCGCACGGCGGTTCTCCTGCTCACCACGGCGGTGGTGGCGGGGCTTGTCATCGCCTTTCCCGATTACACCAAGTCCTTCCTCCAGCGGCTGTGCCTGGCCTCCGTGCATTATCCATCCGACACGGTCATCGAACACATCGCGATCAACCACCGTACGGTCCTCGACCGCCGGCAGCACGGCGCCGGGCCGGCCAACGCCAAGTTCGCCGAAGGGTATCCGCTGGACTTTTGGGTGCGCTGCTCGGGTGTCTTGCCGGACAGCGGCAAAGCCGAACTGAAATCTGCGGGCGACCGGAAACGGCCCGTCGAATTGCAGCGGATGACGCTGGACGCCCGCAAAGATCGACTGCAGCAGGCGGCCCGGGGCCTGCGCGGGGGGTTGGCTGCGAAGGACATCGACCTGGCCGGCGTTTGGGCACGGGACCTGGCGACTCTGGCCCGCGTGGATGCCCCGGAAGCTGCCGATGCGATCGAAGCCGCCGCGGGGGATGCTGCCAAGCTCGCGCAGACTGCCGGCCAATTGGACGAGATGCTCGCGTCGTGGCCCGGCCCAGCGGAGAAATCGGCGGTTTACGCAGGACAGCTGCCACGGCTCGTCTCGCCGCTGGTGTACCAGGTATACGTCGGCGACGGCTGGACGGATCCGGCTGGTGTCGCGATGATCCCGCTGCCCGTGGTCGAATCGCGGCTGGTTCCCGTGCCGCCCAGTTACGCCCAAGTGAACAGCGAAAAGCTGCCGGAACCTACGGCCCGCCAGATTTCCGTGCTGGAGGGATCCGAAGTCAAGGTCGCGGTCGAGTGTACAAACCGCAAAAAACTGAGTTCTGCGTGGCTGACCGTCCTGGGCCAGGCGTCGCCTCAGCGCTATGATTTGGCAAGCCAGGACGAGGAGGGTCTGCGCTGGTCGCTCGCGGACGCCCATTCGCCGTTCAACCGCGTCACGGAACCTCTGCGGTTTGAAATCCAAGTGACCGACGAGGACGGTTTGCACCTGGAGACGCCGATTCGCGGTTATGTCCGGATCAAATTGGACCGTCCGCCGGTCTGTGCCGCGGCGGTGGTCCACAAAGTCGTGCTGCCGACGGCCAAGCCCAGAATCGAGTATCGCGTGAACGACGACTACGGAATCTCGAAGGTCATCCTGCACGTGGCGGTCGAACGCGAACGGCCGTCCAGCAGCGAGACAGCGGACAACGAGGCCAGCATGGAACGTCAAGCGCTGTCGCTGTTGGCGGACGCACAACCCGTCCTGGCCGGCCGCCTGCCGGTCGACGATCGTTACGTGTTCGATCTGGCAGCCCTGCAAGTCCTGCGGGGCGGCCAGACACAGCCGGCCAACCTGGTCAAGGGCGACCGGCTGAAGCTGACGCTGGAGGCCGTGGATTATCGCGGCGACCTGCCGGGTGAATCGTATCAGAGCGATCCGCTGGTCCTGGAGATTTCCGACGAAGCCGGAGTGCTCGCCGCCATCTCCGAGGCCGACGAGAAATCGGAACAGCGGCTGACGGACATTATCAAACAGCAGTTGGGGATTGGAGAAACGAAATGAACAGGACGGTTCAGCACATCTTGGCGGTTGCTCTGATCTTTTCTTGTCTGCCAATGCATGGCCGCGCTGCGGAACTCGATCCGCTCCGCCGCAAACAGCAGGCACAGGAAAAGGCCCGGGCCCTGGCCCGCGAACTGGTCTCCAGCATCCTCGACATCCAGATCCGGCAATTCGAGGAAAACGGCTTGTCGACCCTGCCGATCTTCAAGGAAGTCCGCGACATGCGGGGCAACCTGGACGGTTTGGTCGAGAAGGATATGCAGAGCATTGTCCAGTTGCTGGTCAAGGCGCAGGACGCCGGCAGGGACGAGCAGCTGGCGATCATCCAGCAAGCGCGCGGCGAGATCCGCGAGGTCGTCGTCCGGCTGATGGCCGAGCGGCAGAAACTGCTCCGCCGCCTGCAGATCGCCCGCATCGCCGCGCAGGTCCGCCAGCTGATCCTGATGGAGACCAAGGCCCTGAATGTGACGCAGGCTTTGCCGACGATGGCGGAAAACGACCGCGATCCCGCGCACAAGACGACAATCCAGGACCAGCTGGACGTGAAGTCGCTGTTCCTCGTGCTGCTCGATACGCTGGTGGACGTCAGCAACTGGGGTGGTCAAGCGGGCGCCGGCGCGTCCGACGGACTGCGGATTCTGAAGGCGGCTCAAGTCGGCCAGGAACTGGACAACGCCGAGGCGTCGCTGGCAACGGCTAAGTTCGACGACACGGCGAAGAGCCAAAAGGCTGTGATCAAGGGCCTGCGGGCACTGCTGGAGAAGATCGAAGAGACTCAGGGCCTGATCAGCAGCGACCGCGAGGCGGCGCTGAAGATGGTCCGCGAACTGCTGGAGAAACAGGAAAAGCTCCGCGAGGAAGTCCGTCAGACGGAAAAGTTCGAAGAACAAGCTGTCGAAAAGTTGGTCGAAAAACAGACCGAGATCCACAAGGCGACGGGCCAGCTGAGCGAAGCGTTGAACGAGTTCCCCGCCACGGAACCGCTGTTGGAACAGGCCAAAGCGGCCGCATACGAAGCGGCGGCGCAGCTGTTCGAGGAGAATAAGCCGGAGACGTTGGCCGAGCAGACGAAGGTCATCGGCAGCTTGGCGGAGATCGAAGAACAGCTCAAACACGCCATCGACCTCGAACAGGGCGACAAGAGCGCGGAACAACTGGCCCAAGAGACGCAACGGCTGGAACAGCTGGCTCAAAAGCTGGAGAAGATCGCCGCGCAGCAGGAGAAGGTGGTCGAGAAGGCGGCCGAAAACGCTCCCCAGGCTCGGCAGGAGGAACAGAATGTCGCCACCGCGTTGACCGAGGCGACCAAGGCCGCCACGGAAAACAACCAGGACTTGCCGGGTGTCGTCGAATCCCGTTTGGCCGACGCCCAAGAGGAAGTTGGTGAAGCGATGCAGGCCCTGGCCGACGCGTCCCCGGCGGCTCAGGAGGCCCGGCAGGAAGCCGCTGCCAGTGCCGAACAGGCGATTCAACAGGCGTTGGCCGAAACGAAGGCTCAGTTGGCCGACACCCAGCGCCGCCAGATGGCCGTCGAAATCGGCGAACTGGCTCGCGCGGCTGAAGCCTTGGAACGCGCCGCGGCCAGCGAACGCGAGATCGCGGCGGCGGCCACCGAGGCGGCTCAAGAGCAAGGTTTATCTCAGGAGCAAACCGCCGAGTTCGCCGCCGAACAGGCCGACGTCAAGCAGACCGCCGCCAAGATCGCCGAAGGCATGCAGGCGGTCGAGCCCCGGGTCGCCCAACAGCTACAGCAGGCGGCTGCGCCCATCCAGCAAGCAGCCCAAGGCATCGAAGCGGCGAAACAACAGACCGGCGAGCCGGCGAAACAAACCGCGACGCAGGTCGCGCAAGCCGCCGATCAGGCCGCAGGAATGCTGGAACAAGCCGCCAAGGATCTGCGGAGCGAGGTTGGGAAGACCGCGGAGAATCTGACCGCGCTGGCGGACAAACAACTGGGCGAAGTCGCTCAGGTCCAGGCACCTGTGGAACAAGCCATTGCCGCCACACCGCCGGACGCCGGCCAGGCGTTGGAACAGCTGCAGCAGGCGATGGACAAAGTGCAGGAGGCCCAAGTCGAACAGCAGCGGGCCGCGGGCCACGAGCAGGCCGCCGCAGCCGCCGAACTCGCGCACGACGTGGGCGAGGCGCTGACTGAGCAGGCCGAAGCCAACGCGGCCGCCGAAGCGCTGAGCCGCGGCCGGACCAGTTCGCCGCTGGCGGCCGCCGCCCAACAGCAGGAGGTCGCCGAGCAAGCTGGCGAGTTGGCCAAAGAAGCCAGCGGCCCAACCGCCGAGGCTCTGCAACAAGCCGCCGAAGCCGCCGCCGAGGCCGCAAAGGAAATGCTGGGCGGCAACCCCAAGACGGCCCAAGAGGCGCGCCAGGCAGCCAACGAGGCGCTGAACCGCGCCCAGCAAGCCGCCGAACAAGCGGCTGCGGAAGCCGCCAAAGCGCCGGCGGGCCAGCCCAATGCCGAGGCTCAAGCCAAGGTCGGCGAGATGGCCGCGGAAGCTCAGCAGATGGCTGCCGAGGCTGCCCCGCCGGCCGCTCAGGCGCTGGAGCAAGCCGGTCAACAGTCCGAGGCTGCTGAACAGGCTATGGAAGCCGGCAACGCGGAAACCACTGCCCAAGCCCAGAAGGCGACCGGCGAAGCCCTGGCTCAAGCGGAACAACAGCTGGAACAGGCGCTGGAAGCGCTGGGCAAGCAACAGGCCGGCCAATTGGCCCAGGAGGCTCAGCAGGCGGGTGATTTGGCAAAGCAGGCGGCTCAGGTCAGCCCCGATGCGTCTGCCGCGCTGCAGACCGCCGAGCAAGCGGCGCAGGAAGGCGCCGAAGCGGCCGCCGAAGAACCCGCCCAAGCCGCTGCGGCCCAGGACAAGGTCGAACGCTCGATGGAGCGGGCCGCAGCCAGTCTGGCTGCGCGCGAACAACAGATCCAGCGCGACCGCGACATCGCCGCCGCGATGGCGAAACTGGCCAAGGAGCAGCAGGCTGCCCGCGATCAAATCGAACAAGCGGCCGAGACGCTCGAACAATTGGCTCAAGCCGAACCGGCCGACGGCGGCGAGGGCCAGCCCGAACCGGCCGAAGGCGAGGAAGGACAAGAGGCGCCGATGGAAGGCCAGAACGCCCCGCCGTCGGCGGAGGCTGTCTCTGCAGCCCAAGCCTTGGCGGAAGCCGCCGAGCGTTTTGCCCAATCCCAGCGGGCCACCGGGCAAGGCGCTGTCGAGATCTCCGGTCAGGAAGAAGTCGCGAATCAGCCGCTCCGCGAAGGTTTGGAAGCCGCGTCCGAATTGCAGCTCGGCCTGCCGCCCGAACCAGAACCGGAGATGGCTGCAGCCGAACTTCCGGCCGGCGGCGACCAGCCCGAACCGATGGCCGACGCCGCGCAACCCGCTGGCGAGCCGCCGCAGGCAGGTCAGCCGGCTGGCGAAACAACGCCCGCCGGTCAGGAGCCGGCGAGCGATGCGGGCCAGCCGTCCGGACAAGGACAACCGGCCGCCGCCACCCAGCCCGCTGGCGGCCAACCGCCACCACCCACCAGCGGTCAGGGCGAAATGGCGGCCGCGCCGCCCGAAGGCAATGGCATGCCGGAACCCACGGACCTGGGCACGGGCTTTGTGCCGAACTCGCCCGACATCACGGCCGCCCAGATTGCCGGCCCGGCAGCGATGGAACAAGCGGCCGAGACGCTCGCCCAGGCTCAAAGCCCGCCCTCCAGCCCGATGCCCGGCGAAGGCCAGCCGGAGACGGCCCGGGGCCAAGCCGAAAGCCAGGGCCAGGAGCAAGGTCAGATGCCGGGGCAGGCGGACCAGCCGATGCCCGGTCAGACCAATCCCATGCCCAACGCCGGCGGCGTCGCGACCACCGGCGAAACGACGGAAAACCAGAAAGTACCGCCTTCGGCTTTGACGCTGCAGACCGAGGCCAAAGGCGACAGCCGCGCAGCGGACAGCCAGGAGGATGCGGACGCGCGCATGCGCAAGGTCGAAAAAGAGGCTTGGTTCGCCAAGCTTCCACCGGACCTGCGCAAAGCCATCCAGGCCCGCGCTCGCCGCCCCGCCCCGCGCGGCTACGAAGAACGTCTGCGCAGATATTTCGAGAGTTTGGATTAGATTGGCCCATGACACAACCCCGTGTGCCCCGCGCACCTTTACCATCCTTCCTTGGAGACGACCACTGATGACTGAAACCACCTTGACCCAAGACGACATTGCCGCCGTGAAACGCTGCCAGGACGGGTACGAGCGCATCCGCAAAGAGCTGTCCAAAGTGATCGTCGGGCAGGACGAGGTGATCGAGCAGGTGCTGATTACCATGTTCTCGCGGGGCCACGCGCTGCTGGAAGGCGTGCCGGGCTTGGCCAAAACGTTGATGATCAGCTCGATCGCCGAGTCCCTGCACCTGACCTTCAAGCGGATCCAGTTCACCCCGGACTTGATGCCCAGCGACATCACGGGTGCGGAGGTCATCCAGGAGGTCTCGGAGACCCGCCAGCGCGAGCACCGCTTCTTGCCCGGCCCCATTTTCGCCAATCTGATTCTGGCGGACGAAATCAACCGCACGCCGCCCAAGACGCAGGCGGCCATGCTGGAAGCCATGCAGGAACGGCACGTCAGCGCCGGCGGCAAGACGCACCATCTGCCCGCGCCGTTCTTCGTGCTGGCCACGCAAAACCCCTTGGAACAGGAAGGCACCTATCCGTTGCCCGAAGCCCAACTGGACCGCTTCCTGCTGTACATCAAGGTCAATTATCCCAGCGGCATCGAGGAGTGGGACATCGCCCGCCGCGTCACGTCCGCGTCGCTGGGCAAGATCGAGGCTTGCATGACGGGCGAGGAAATCATCGAATTGCAGAAGCTGGTCACGCGCGTGCCCGTCAGCGACCAGGTGCTGGGCTACGCCTGGGCCTTGGTCCGCGCTTCCCGTCCCGGCATGAAAGAGGCTCCGGAGTTCGTCAACAAGTGGGTCAACTGGGGCGCCGGCCCGCGCGGCGTGTTGACGCTGGTCATGTGCGCCAAGGCCCGGGCGATCCTGCATGGCCGCTACCACGCCACGATCGAAGACATCCAAAAGCTGGCTAAGCCGGCCCTCCGCCACCGCATCGCCGGCAACTATGCGGCGCAAGCCAACAACGTGGGCAGCGAACGCATGATCGAAATGCTGATGGAAGCCGTTCCCGCCGACCGGCACTACGAAAAGCCGGCCGCGTAGCCGGGCCGCCCGTAGGACGGATTGGCAATCCGTCCTACATCTGGAAATTGCACAGGTTAATTCTGCGCGGACGTTCCCAGCTAGAGCCTGGGAACGAGGGAAAGGGGGTTCCCCCATGAACAGGACCGTGATTTCCGACCTCTGGGCGCTCGTTTTCGCAGGGCTCGCGATGACCGGGACCGTCCGCGTGCCGGCCTCCGAGCCGCGGATCCCGTATCCGGAGGCTCTGGACGCGGCGGCCGTTTCCGTGGATCGGCTGGACAGCATCCTGGAGCATGCGCTGCTGGTCGGCAACGGCGACATCAACGCGCTGGTCTATTCCGATGGCGGGCAACTGAAGCTGATGCTCACCAAGAACGACGTCTGGGACGCCCGGCTGGACAGCAAGCTCGACCCACCCCTGCCGACCTTGGCCCTGATCAAGAAACTCGGACCGGTTTCGCCCACCAAGTATGGAACCTCGTCGGTGATCTTGGACAAGGGCAGCACGTGGCAGGGCCCGGACAGCTACCATGCGCATCCGTACCCTTGCCCGCGGCCCTGCGCACGGCTGGTCCTCAGCGAGCGGCCGGAGCAGCCGTGCTGGAAGAACATCCGCGCCCTGGGTTCCCGGTCCAGTTGGGAAACCCGCGGGACGGCCGCCGTGATGGGCCTCGAAGGGCCGGCCGGGTCGTCCAACGGGTATGCCTTCGGACCGCTGAACGTCACCAGTAATCAGTATGACCGGCTGCGGCTGAAGGTCGCCGGCAGCCCCAACGCCCGTTTCTTCATCGACGTGATCGGCCCCGAGCGGCGACCGGTCCTGTCCAGCGGCTGGACCGATTCGCCGATCGAGATCGAGGAGCGAACGTTCGCCCTGCGGCCCGGCAGCGGGATCGAGCAGGTGATTCTGTACACGTGGACCGTGGACGGCAAGCCGGCAGAAAACCGGTTTGAGAGCCTGGTGCTGGACGGCTCGTCGGGACAGCTGGCCATCCCTCTGGAACACGTCGCCACGCCGACCTGCCCGGGCCGGCTCGACATCCGCCGCGCCGTCGCCTCGGTGGCCGGCGAGCCCGGGGTGGTTCCCAAGGCGGAAATCCGCGCCCTGGCCGATCGGAACGTATTCCTGATCAAGTCGGCCGCCGCAGCCAGTCTTGTCCCGATCACCTCGGCGGACGTGGTCACCGCTCAACCGGCCGAGAGCGACGGAGCCGTGTGTCTGATGCAGGAGATCCCAGGCGACCTGGATTGGCCGGGCATGAGCTATGCGGTGGCCTTGATGCACCAGGGCAATCGGATTGTCGTCGCCATCGTCACCAGCCGCGAGGCCGCAGACCCGCGCGCGGCCGCCGTTCAGTTGGCCCGTTCGACGCTGGCCGAGGACGAAAGCCCCTTGATGGCCAGTCACGATCGGCAATGGACCGAGTTCTGGTCGGCCAGCGGGATCGACATGCCGGACACGATTCTGCGCGATGCCTGGTATCGAAACCTTTACTTTCTGCGCTGCGTGAGCAAACCGGGCGCCATCGCGCCGGGACTGTTCGCCAGCCTGATCGACGACACGCCCGCCTGGCACGGCGACTATCACACCAACTACAACATCCAGCAGACGTTTTGGCCGGCGCTGGTTACCAACCATGCCGATCTGGCCGAGCCCTATGACCGGCTGATTCGCGAGTACTTGCCCCGCGCGCGGTGGCTGGCACGGAAGGTCTTCGACATGGACGGCGCTTACTATCCGCACGTGCTGTTCGCCTACGAACCGCCCAACCCCGCGCAGTGCAAATCGCCCGGCGGACGGCAGTACATTCACCACGTGTGGGGCTTTACGCTGGGGGTGGCCGGCTTTTCCGTCCAGCCGGTGTGGTGGCACTACAAGTACGCGCCCAGCCGCGAGTTCCTGGAGCAGACCGCCTATCCCGTGGTCCGCGACGTGGCCCAGTTTTACGCGGCGTTCGTCGAGCAGTGCGAGGGTGACTCGCACGTGGTACTGGCGCCCAGCGTCTCGCCGGAACACTGGGGCTGGAGCGAAAATTTCCTGCGGAACCGCGATTGTACCTTCGACATCGCGCTGGTCCGCTATGTGCTCGAAGCGGCCATCGAAGGAGCCACGACGCTCGGCTGCGACGCTCCCTTGGTCGAACGCTGGACGCAAGCCCTGCGGCGTCTGCCGGCCTATCCCACGACGCCGGGCGAGACGCCGATCGTGGTCGACGTCCGGGATGCTCCGCCCATCAATTACAACATCGCCGTGCCGGCCGTGCCCGTCTTTCCCGGCGACGTGGTCGGCTGGTGGTCGCCCGAAGCCGAGCAGAACCTGTTTGCCCGAACGATCGACCAACTTCAGTGGAACGGCAATAACTCGGCGATCATGCTGGCCGTGGCTCGGGCGAGGCTCAGCTTGCCCGGCACGGTGGACTGGATGCGCGAAGAACTGCAGACGCGATTGCGGCCCAACGGTACGCTGACCTTGAACCGGTTGGGTGCGCAGTTCAACCAGTTCGGGCATTACACCGAACAGTTCGGGGCGTCGCTCGCCGTGTCGGAATTGCTGATCCAGAGCGTACACGATGCGATCCGGGTCTTTCCCGCCTGGCCCGCCGACCAGGACGCCCGGTTTGAAAACCTGCGCACCCAGGGCGGATTCCTGGTCTCTGCTCGTCAGGCCGGCGGTCGCCTGGCGGCCTTGGAGATTCATTCCACCGTTGGTGGGAGACTGCGTTTGGTGAGCCCCTTCGGTGCCGTCCGGGTTCGTTCGGCCGACGGTACCCAAACGCGCGTCCTGCAGCCCAACGCGTCGGGCGTCATCCAACTGGACACCCAGCCCGGCCAGCGGTGGTTGTTCGAGCCTGCGGTGGAATAGCAACCTTATGACTGTCACCTCCTCAACCAAATCTCTGACCGTCTACATTCTGACCGGCGCCACCGGCCGGACATGCGACGAGGTGCTGAGGGCTGCCCTGGCGCAATTCGACGAACCGTCGGTGCGCGTCGTCCGGCGGACGAAGCTGCATAGCGAAGCCGACGTCGTGCGCGAGGTCCGCGCGGCTGCCGACGCCGGCGCCGTTATCTGTCACAGCCTGGTCGTGCCGCAACTCCGCGAAACGCTGGTCCGCGAGACAACCCGGCTGCGGGTGCCCACCGTCGACGTCCTGGGGCCGCTGATCACGTTGCTGCAAGACTACTTCGGCCAGACGCCGCGTGGCTTGCCCGGCTTGGCGTTTCAGATGCAGCGGGAGCGATGGAAGCGCATCGAAGCCGTCGACTATACGCTGGCCCATGACGACGGCTGCGGTTTGGCCGACTTGGCCCGAGCCGACGTCGTCTTGGTCGGCGCGTCGCGCGTTTCCAAGAGTGTGACGTGTTTCTATCTGGCGTACGAAGGCATCTGTGCGGCCAACGTGCCTCTGATTCCCGAACTCGAGCCGCCGCCCGAACTGTTGGCCGTCGACCGAAACAAAGTCATCGGTTTGACGATGAACGCCAACCGCCTGCAGAGTCTCCGCCAGACCCGGATCAAGACGCTGGGTGACGGTTCGTTCGACCGGTATGGCAGCCTGGCGGACATCGAAGCCGAGGTGCGTCAGATCGACCGCCTGATGGCCCGTTACGGCTGGCGGCGGATCGACGTCTCGTACATGAGCGTCGAAGAAGTCGCCACGGAAGTCGTGTCGCTAATCCGGCCGTAAGCCAACGCGGCCTTCAGCCGCAACCAAATGAATTCAAAAACCTGAACAGGAGGGAACGGAGAAAAGCCCTTTCTCCGTTGTCTCTGTTCCCTCCTGTTCAAAATGCGCGCGGGAAGGCAAAAATCGGCACCTAGCCTGGATTCCCACGGTCCGGAGTCCGCCTAAGTGTTTTGCTTCGGAAAAGG